>NZ_CP025066.1:2400000-3000000 GCF_002952775.1 Halalkaliarchaeum desulfuricum | reverse complement strand
TAACGCTACTATTGGTGGAGAACTAGAGATCCATCCCAGAATTGATTTTGAATCAGTTATTGATAGTGATTAAGAGGAGTGGTGCAGAAGTCTTCACAAGGAAAGCGGTAGGACGAATTTGATGTGTCTACGACCAAAGCCGTCCTACCAGATAACGATACGGTCGAACAGGTCTTCAAAGCACTGGAAACAGAGACGACAGCGCTGTTCGAACACCTTGATCTCTCCTTTCTCATTGACTTGCCCGTGTTCGCCCCCTCGATCGGGGGCGAACACGGGTCCATGAGCCCCCAGAGTTGCTGAAAGCTGTTCTTCACTGCTTCTACAACGATATTTACGGACTACGCCCAATAGCGCGAGAACTCCGCAACGAAGACGTGTGGCGACAATGCGGCTTCGAGCGCCCACCGTCCCGGTGGACGCTCTCGCGGTTCATCACTGATTTCGGTACTTCCCAACTAACGTAATCGGTCAGATTGAATCGCCGAGTTAACCACGAGAAAGTGTCTGGATCAGGATGTGTTCAGCATACCAGACCCAGACGAATACCTTTCGGCCTCGGACGTAAAAGGCGTAGCGGAAGAAGTCATCACTCCGCTCCCGTTGCCGGGTGTCGGGGGGAGCCCCCTCAACCCCGGCGATATCTGGCTCGTCGTTATCTTAGCCTGTGTCAACGAAACTTCGATCTGGGAAACCTGAAAAGACACCGACGGAACGCCGTGTGACGACACCCTCTTGACGTGGCTCCACACTCTCGACCGATACTGGCTTGAGTTTGTCGCAAACCTTCTGCTAAGACGCCTTGCCATGACGATTCTCGACCGGTCAGGGTCGAGAATCGTCTCCATCGACTTCATCGTCAACCCCTACCACGGCGAGCACTACGTCGATGAAGGCGAACTCTGCTCGATCGCTCCCAAAGACGGGACAACCACTTGCCACCGATACTGTACAGCGTAGGTCGTCTCAAACGAAAAGCCGGTGACGCTGGCGATGACGTACGTCCGTAACGACGAAGACGAGGCCGACGCGGTCGAGCGCGTGCTCGCCCGCGTCGAGAACTATCCCTTCGAGATCGATCTGCTGCTCGCCGACAGCGGCTTCTACAACGAGCGCGTCATTCGCCGGTCTCGTCAGATCGCTGCAACGGTCGTCCACGTGCCAAAGAAGAGCGAGCGGATGAAAGACAAACTCGACATCCACAAGTCGTACATGACGACCTATCGCATGTACAAGGACAGCGAGCGGGAACTGCGCTTCCCGCTCGCGGTCGCTGTCTCCTATCACGCAGGAGATCGAGGCAAGAGTGGTGAGGTTGTTCGTGGCTACGGGGCTTGCGGCGTGATTGATCGATCAGCAAAGTAGGTCGAACGCCTCTACAGGAAGCGTTCAGGCATCGAAACGAGCTACCGACTGCTTCGGCAAGTACGAGAGATCACGACGACACGTGATCCCCTCGCGCGGTTTGCGATCATGCTCGTTGCAGCACTGCTGGAGAACTTGTGGTTGGTGCTGCGATGGGCGGTCGTCGCCCGCCTGCGACGGGGCGGGCGCGACCTGCCCGAGGAGTTCACGTTCAAGACGTTCTGCGACTGGATCCGACACGAGCTGGAAGCAGAGTTACGGCGTCGCTGGAGGATCAAGATGAATGGTGTTGGTGTGCCGGCGTCACAGGCTGTGGCCGCGGGCCGACCCTGGTCAGCCCACGGCCAGTTGCCACGCCGTGAGCGACTGCTCTCTTCGAGAGGCGGCAACAAGCAGGTGGGATCGTCCGTCTGAAGCGGTGAACCACTTCTCCGGTCAGTTACTCTCCAGTCATGACCGGAGTTCGGCGTAGAACCATACAACAAGTGACTATTTCTGGCCGTTCAGACACCGCTGTTTCGACTCGTTCGGGAAGTACCGTCCATGGACGGTTTTCTATGACACGCTCGATAAGATACGGCCAAATGTTTGGTTCGCTGATCGCGTTCACTCCTCGTGAGATTTAGTCTTTCAGCGACGAAAGATCTGGCACGAGCCAATACTTGAACCACTCTTGTAGCTGATCTCAGAATCCTTCGACGGCGTTTAATTCGGGAAGCTTCGACGGGAAGTACCAGACTTCGACATCGTCCCCGCCACGAGACCGAACTGATCTCTTTGGCCGAGGAACTGGCGTCGTCGCTCGGGACGAATGACGCCTCGTTCGACAACGGTTACTACTTTGCACCAAGTTCAACGGAACGGCTGCGCGAAATCCTCAACTAGTTGACTAACGACAGGACCCTCGTATCAGGCCTGACTACAGACGTATTCACGCACTTCACTTATAGTGCACTGATATTCTTGTAAAATTTTGTATACTATTGGGGGTATTTTTCAATGTATCTTATATTACTTCGAGTGGAATCTGAAAGTTCAACAGATCGATTTTGTAAATCTTTTTTCACAGGTGATTGGATCAATTCTTCGGCTAAGCTGACGATTGACTCAACCTCTGAATCGAGATCGAGTGCGTCGAAGACAGGTTGGTCCAATCCTACTAAGTCGAGAATTCCTTTTGTCTTGTGTGTATTTGCTGTTAGCGTTATAATTGGGACTCCCCCAGTCAATGCGTACACGCTTGAATGCCAGCGCCCGGAAATAAACAAAGATGCGTTTCCAAAAACGTCTACCAGTTGTTGTATGGGGGTTCGGGGACCAATAACAGGCAGATCCAACTCATCAGCAATAGGTCGGATGATATCGATATCGCCTGAACATGCCGTTAGTACAACTGGACCTACCTCTGATTTGAGGCGTTGACATAGATTCTGGAACGCTGGTACCGGATCGTACGGTGGTCGATCTGGACGATTGTAGATAGAACTTCCACCGACACAGATATAATCTTCTGTGAGATCAAATCCAGCCGCCGAATCTGGCCAAACGCTGTAATAACCGTTGCGGTTGGCCACGGTTTCCCATGAATTGTGGTCTTTTATTGGGTCGTATACAAATGCTGCATCTGCTGCAGTCCGATACTCTACATTCTGGATTACGTTGCTTACATGGTCAGCGGAGGCCGGTTCACGGAACACCACATCATCAAGGATCGGGTACACGTTTGCGGCCATCTTCCGCATCTCTTTATCAGACAAATCGGCCGTATGATTAACCAAAATGGTGTCTGTATCGAAATATTCCTTTGCGAGATAAGCAACAAATAGCATCATACGTCCTTTCCGCTGCCGATCATAGATACTCCCTTCACCATTTATCACCACGATATCTGTAGCTTGGATGGCTTCAGCGACAGGTTCTAGTAATTCTTCTTTTTTAACTTTGGAAGCAAAGTTGTCAAATTCGTTCCAAGATCCAGGTACGGTATCCCAATTTGAGGTGAGTGACTCATAAGACTTGAAAGCCTCAAGATGAGACTTTCCAGTAATGTTTCGTTGGAACCAGAGATACGATTCTTGAATTCCATAATTTTTTACTATATATCTTCTAACTCTATCTGGGAAGATGTGGTGTAGTAACAGTGGTTTTCGCTTAGACATTTCTGAGAGATAGAGCGTATGGGTGATATTTGCACCAGTTTCTTCTACCAATCCTCGCAGTGCCCGTGTAGTGCCACGAGCACCCCAATTTTTAGCTGTAGTCGTATCGTTTACAAAATAGACATCAGTCATAGTCTTAACTCTAATTCACCAAAGAAGTCGTTTTTGATATTGACGCAAGTAGTCCCCATTAGTGAATGAGATCTTGGAGATCTGGATGATCAGAAATTCTCTTCCGGTCATTTCTTGAACTCAAGATATTTTCTCGCACTTCTTGCCATGATTTATGTCGCGTTCTTACTTGGACGGGAACTTTATCAACATCTGAAACTTTTGCCATACATAACCGATTACGGCCACTACAAGAATAAATGAGATTTCCATTTCGAGTGATGTTCACAGTAATTTCGTTCATTAATGGGTGATATCCATCATTTAAATCGCGTTGAGTTAGATCTGGATTTTTCGCTAAAAGTTGTTTTTGTGTTTTGAATCCATTTTCCTGGATAGATTCATAAATATCATCGAGGTGTTGAAATCTTGCTTTCATTTCATTTGGCGATTCACAACCATATACCGGTGGATCTGTTTTGACCTTCTCAACATATCGCTGGTAGTACTCTGTCTTTTCCCATGGGACTTTCTCTTTGTACCTTCTATAGATCGATTTATATTTGAAACAATCATCAAACCTGATTTTATTCTTATCCCAATCTCCCTCAACAACACGTGCCCATCCAGTAGGCCCGTCCCGCGTATTATATTGTAGGCCTTGTTCAAATCGGATATCGTGAGGATCAACATAAATTACTTTGAAAGGATCAGCATCAGTATAACGATCGGGGAACAATAGTCTGCATGTAGAATAATATCTTTGAAGCAGCGGAATTGGATTATTAGCATATGTGAACATATTTGTGATAATCTTATCTTTTAATTTATGTGCAGATTTTTGTGTGAGGACTTTTACCCCATCTGTTTGAAGTATTTGAAGTGCTCTCTGAACGGTGTTCATTGGCTTTCCATCACACGAGATTAATTAATAGAAAGCAATCCGTTATAATATTTTCTTCGCAAGATCTGCCTTATCCATTCAGTCGCAAGTGATTTTGACCACGTGAAATAGATATAACTCGTGATCAACACTGTTATCCCGGCACGCGGTGGAAGCAAAGCAATTCCGAAGAAAAACGTCGTCCCGTTTCTGGGTCGACCGCTTATTTCCTATACGATTCGCCAGTCTGAAACGACTGATCTTGTGGATCAGACGTACGTGTCGACCGATGACGACCACATCGCAGAGGTTAGCCGAAAGGCTGGTGCAACAATCATTGATCGGCCCGCCGAACTGGCTCGTGATACCTCCTCAACTGAAGAGGCGCTTTTACACGCCCTTGAATCAATTCCGGAGTCTCCCGAAATAGTCGTCCTACTCCAGTGTACTTCCCCCCTTCGCCGAGAAGACGATCTCGACGAGGCGATCCGTCTGGTAAAAGACGAGGGTTACGATTCTGTAGTAAGTTGCTGTGAAGACCACAGTTTCTACTGGACCTACGAAGACAATACTGCCGTTCCTATCAATTACGATCCGGCCGAACGAAAGCGCCGACAGGATCTTGACAGACGGTATCAAGAGAACGGGTCCATCTACGTGATGAAACGAGAAATTCTGGAAGAAGAGCAATGCCGACTGGGGGGATCTATCGGTATCCACGAAATGCCCAAAGAGATGAGCTTTGAAATCGATACGCCTGAAGATTACCGAATCGTCGAAGCAATCGGCAAAAACATCAAGTTCGCGGCCAAGGATCACTAACAGTCCGGATAGATCGTCCAATTACTTCATGACGCACACGTCTCAGATGTATTGAGACAGCGTTTCAGCTGCCTTCTTGAACCCTCGACCCTTTCGTTCGTGGCCTCGCCAGATCTCAGTCACGATCGGGCCATCAAAGTCCTGATAGAGTTCCATAAGACGAGCGAAATCGATCTCTCCTTCTCCGATTTGTATTCCTTCGCCGTCGACACCGATTCCATCTGCAACGTGTAGATACTCTGTGTACGGTCGTAGCGTTTTGGCGTGCTCGTAGAGATCCTCGCCCGCGTAGTTACACCACAATTTCGCGTGAGATGTGTCGTAACAGATCTTCTGTCCGGTTCTCTCGCAGTACTCTGCAATCTCGTCGGCGTCCATGAAGTTATTGTGGTACTGCTGGCCGCCGTAGATCCACGGAAGCGGCGGCATGTTCTCCAATAACAGTTGGACACCGTCATCGTCTAGTTCGTTCATACTGCGCTCCAGCGCGTCGTTCATCTCCGGGACAGCTTCTAAATTCATGTCGTGTTCCGTGATCCCTCCAGGATGAATAACGATCGGTGGTTCCTCCGTCTCGAAGTGTGGTTTGACGTCTTCCCGGACTTTGTCGATGACCCGTTGCATGATGTCCACCGCTTCCTGCCTACGGGTTTCGTCACGAGCGCTGAGGTCGACTACGTCGTGGCCTTTTTGTTCGGGTGCGTGAATACCGAGTTGCTTATCGTAGGATTCGATCTCGAACTTCTGTTCGAGATCCGCCCCGTTGATCCGGAACTCGAAGACATCCGGATTCCCCCAGTCGTGTTCGGAGATATCTGAGAATCGGACGACAATCCCCCAGTTTTCGAGGTCGATATCAAATTTTTCCCCGTCGATGTCTTCAATAGCCTCCCATTGGAGGAGTTCATCTGACCCAATATCACGCTGGGCGCGCTTCCCAACGACGTTGTACAATTCTTGCGGTGAGATTCCCTTTGCCGGACTCTTCGAAGTAAGGTCCTCCCGAGTGATCTCTTCGCCTTTTTGAATATTTCGTGTTGTCGCTAGACTCTTGGCCAGGGAGACTCGATTGTTGTACTCCCCGCGTGTAATGTATCGCCGAGGTGTCCCCCGACTTTCTTCGATATTTCTGATATCTCGGATGAGCTTTTCGAGTCCCTGGGGCTCCAAACTAGCGGAGTGATCGGGACCATCCATGTCACGCGAGAGAGTGAAGTGTCGCTCGATCACACAAGCACCCATCGCGACAGCCGAAGACGAAACAGCGATACCCCGTTCGTGCCCGGAATATCCGACCGGAACCTGATATCGCCGTTTCAGTTCGTTCATGAAGTCGAGGTTGAGGTTATGGAATGGAGAGGGGTACGTACTTCGACAGTGTAATAGTCCAAATTCAGCATCCCGTTCTTGGAGGAATTCGACGGTGCGATCAATTTCTCTCTCCTCGGACATACCCGTCGACAGCAGGAGTGGTTTCCCAGTTTCCAGCAGTCGTTCCAGCAGTACGAAATTCGTCATGTCTGGGGATCCGACTTTGTATGCTGGGATACCGATATCCTCTAGGAAGTCAACGCTGTCTTCATCCCAGGGGGAGCACAGGAACTGGATTCCCTGTTCCTCACAGTATTCCGCCAGTTCACGGTACTGGTTGTCTGTCAGTAGGACGTCCTTCAGATTGGATACTGTATACTCGACGCCCATCTCGGCGATTGCCGGATCCTCGACAATATCCTCGACGTACGTCTCTGTGAGTTTCCGCTTCTGGAACTTCACGGCGTCCGCCCCCGCCTCGACCGCGACGTCGACGAGTTCCTTCGCGATCTGGATACTTCCGTTGTGGTTGATTCCGGCCTCGGCGATCACGTACGCTGGGTCGTCGTGACTGATCGTTCGATTGCCGACACGGATCTGCTCTGTCATGTATTTGCACTATATATTCTTCGGCTAAAGGATTCCCATTCGTTCCGCCAGTTATATCAGAAAGTCACTGGCCCTCCCGAAGCATGTCGCTTGGAGTTCTCCCTTTCAGCTCTTGTACTGTCTACAAACGCGTTCGATTCCTTCTTCAAATTCAATTTCCGGTTTCCATCCGGTTTCCGAACGAATCTTGGATGTATCGGCACACGTGTCGTGAACGTAAACGTCCGATGGGATTGGGTTCTCCACATATTCGGGTTCGACATCGGTGCCGAGTTCGTCGTTGATCATATCCACGACGGTGTTGAATGAATAGCGGTCACCGGTGCCGAGATTGTAGACACCATCGAGTTCGTTTTCGGCGGCGAGTACGGTCCCACGTACGATGTCTGAGACGTGGGTGAAGTCACGGGTCTGCTTGCCATCCCCGTAGAGTTTGGGGGACCGACCATTTGCTATGTCGTCTGCAAACTGTGCGATGACGTTCGCGTACTCACCCTTGTGCGCTTCTGCCCCACCGTAACCCTGATAAACTGAAAAATACCGAAGTCCGGCCATCGAGAGGTCATAGTGATTCGAGAAGTATTCGGCATACTTCTCTCGGGCCATTTTGGACGCTTCGTATCCCGTATTGACAGTCACGTCCATGTCGACTGGGGACGGCTCGGTTCGACTCCCGTAGATGGATGACGTCGTTGCATAGACTATGGTATCACATCCGTCCTGACGAGCCTGTTGGACCACGTTCACGAACCCCTCTACATTTACGCGAGCCCCACGTTGGGGATCCTCCTCGTGCATGGCATACGAGGAGAGTGCTGCAAGGTGAAACACGACATCGACATCAGTTGGGAGGTCATCTTCGAGCACGCTGCGTTCGTGATACATCACGTCGTCGTCAAGGTTTTCCGGAGTTCCCAAATATCCGTCATCGACCACGTGTACTTCGTTATCGTCTGCGAGATAGTTGGCGAGATTCGAGCCGATAAATCCGGCACCACCAGTTACAAGCACTCGCTTGTTGTGCATACAATGGCAGATTCAACGATTAGGGAAAAATCTCCCTAATCGAGACTACCTTGTTCGAATCCGGTAGCTATTCCTTTTCGGTGACTATCCACTCGACTGGATTCCGTACAGCTCTGCGTATTTCCCACCGTTATCGACCAACTCTCCGTGCTCCCCAGCCTCCGTAATCCGGCCATCCTCGACCGTATAGATCCGATCCGCGTTCTTCACCGTCGACAACCGATGCGCAATCGTAATAATAGCATAGTCGCGTTCCATCTCTTCGATCGCCTGCTGCACCTGCTTCTCCAGATTCGAGTCTAGGTCACTCGTTGCCTCGTCCAGAACCAACAGATCCGCGTCCTCGATCAACGCCCGCGCCAACGCAACCCGCTGCTTCTGCCCACCAGAAAGCCGAACCCCATCATCTCCCAACATCGTGTCGTATCCCTCGGGCAGATCCATCATGAACTCGTCCACCTTCGCGATCTCACACACCCGATCCAGCTCCCGCTCGCTCACGTCCCGGTTCCCGACCGTCAGATTGTACCGAAGCGTGTCGTTGAAGATAAACGGACTCTGCCGTACCAACGACAGCCGATCGCGCCACTCGTCGATGTCCATCTCGTCGATCGGCCGACCGTTCGCCCGAATCTCTCCTCGATCGACCTCGTACATCCGTGCCAGCAACGACACGATCGTCGACTTCCCGGCACCCGACTGCCCGACGAACCCGATAAACTCGCCCTTCTCCACCTCGAAGTCGATGCCGCGAAGAACCTGCTCGTCGTCGTTATAGGAGAACCACACGTCGTCGAACTCGACGGTCCGAACCTCGCTTGGAACCGGCTCTGCATCGGCGTCGGGCTCGCTGTTCCGTTCGAGTTCGTCGATGAACTGCTGGGTTCGAACCAGGTGCGGAAGGTTGTTCTCGACCTTATAAAACAGCGAGTTCAGGTTACTCGCCTTCGGCCCCAACCGGAACATCGCGAACAGGAAGATCCCCAACGCGCCAAGCGACATGTCGGCAAAGACGATGGCCAGATAGATCAGAATGAACACGGATACGGCAGTCAACAGGTTGTAAAAGCTCTTGATCGCCTGCTCATTTCGGCGAAGCTTGATACTCGACTCCGCGAATTGGTTCACTGCATCGAGGAAGTCCTGAAACAGTTCTTTTCTGAGTCCGAACGCCTTCGTGTCCCGAATCCCCTGTGTCCCTGCCTGCGCCGTCTGTTGGACGAGTTCGTTCGCCTCGGCGACCTTGTCACCGAGTTCGTATCCCGGCTCGACGACGTACCGGAACAACACTGTAAACCCACCCAGCAGCGCGATCGCAAACAGCGTCAGATACGGGGCCAGAATGAGTGCGATTGCGAGATACATTAAGGCCAAGAAGAACTGCTCTATCAGTTGAATCACGTACTTGATCGTCCGCCCGGCATACTCAGCCTGCGTGACGATGGCGTTGAGGATGTCGTCGGATCCCTCCTCGTCGAAGTACGCGATTCGTGCATCCAGCGCATTGTCGAAGGAACGCTTCTGGATCTCTCGCGTGTAATCGACGACCAGTGCCTCTCGAAGCCACCGAACCAGGAACGTCGACGTCCACCGTATCGCGAGCACCAGACTCACGCCGGCGATGACGAATCCGAGGGTGAAGGGAATGCCGAGGTACTGATAGGCAGTCACGAACGCAAGCATCACCCCGTCGGCTTCGGCTGCGGGATCGCCGGGGGCCTGGACGATCTCGACGATCGGGAGGATAAAACTCAGGCCGACGCCCTCGAGCAGGGCGGCGAAGACGCCGCCGACCACGATCGCGGCGGTAAACACCGGGCGATATCTGGCGACCCGTATCAGCGCCCGGAGCTGCTCGCGCCGACTGATCTCTTCGGCCTCGCTCATTATCGGGTGGTCGGGTTACCTTCGTTTATACGCATTGGATTCGTTTTGTGACCAGTTCGGTCCTCGTTATTCAATTTGGGGCGTCAGTGCCAGAAGGTGGTGTCGAGAGATGTCTGTGAGTCGGTTTTAGAACGGCTCTTGCTTACTCAAGGAAACTGACCAACGTCCTGCAAAACAGAGGCGGATGTGGCATGACGGGTAGTTCGATTCGACGTCATATACCGACTGAACCCTTGGTTTTGACGAACCACCAATCAAGGAACGGCGGAGACATCTGAGATGAGATAGATGCCGATACGCTGATCAGACTGGTCTATTCCGGTGGGGGCGAAAGCGCACGTTCTCGGAAACTGTGTCCCCGTCGCCACCACGTTCATCTGCGGGATTGTTCGGTCCTCGTCTGTCGCCCCACCAGCACCGTCGAGCATCGAGGATACCATCGCTTTGATTCACGACACCATAATCGGCATTGCCTTCGATATTGTTGTTGTTCGCCGTTACTTCTCCACCGTCTACGCTTTCCGCCACCGCCAATCCCACCGTGTTATCCACGAGAGAACTCTCTCTAATACGAATATTTGTATGATCAGTATGTTGTAGATAGATGCCCGCTGGTTCGTTCTGGAAAGTCGAATTGGAGATGACCACATTGTCTACGCTCTCCTCGCCTAGTGCATAGAAAGCAAACCCTCCCCACGCATTGCCCTCAGTCGTCGCATTGTCGACAGTCACGTCGGCAGCGTCCCGGATGGCGATCCCGTTTGCATCATTGTCCGTCGATTTGACATCACGTAACGATACATTCTCGGCAGGATTGACATCGATACCTGTCCGACGACTCTCTGTGACGTGCACGTTCTCAACGGTCAACCCATCTATATATGAGAGTTTCAGTCCGAAGTTCTGTGATGCGGTTCCTTGCCTCGGGCCTTTTAAGGTGAATCCGCGAAGTGTAACGTCACTGCCCCACTCATCTGACGAGAAGACGCCATCTACACCATACCCCTTTTCTCCCGAGGCATCGACCACTACTTCACCAGGCCCGGCACCTTCGAGCGTCAAGCCGTCTGCCTGAGTAATGTTGAGACTCTCCTCGTACGTGCCTGACTCAATGCAAATGACATCGCCATCTTCTGCCTCATTAATTGCAGCTTGAATAGATTCCCCATCCTCTACTGTGTGGTCACAGTGATCGCTGCCGACTGCGCCTCCCGCTAACGCGCCACTCGCAACTACGGACGCGCCGATCGTTTTAAGCATTGTACGTCGTCGAAACGGCTGAGTTTCGCGGTTCATGTATTTCTCCCCCACCAGTGTGGGTGTATTGACATAATCAAGCTGCGGTAATAAGTATATCTCAAAAAATCATAAATTTGTTATATCTGAGGTAAATCACCTGAATTTTTCGGTCAGAACCCCCGAGCTCCTTATAAATACCCACGATGGTGGCTTCCGGGACTCTCGCGGTTACTTTTGGTCACCTTTCGAGTGATCTGAGGCGCTTTCCCTGTCCGGCCCTCATTTTTCGTAGGGTTGCTACTCCTGGTTTTCCGAACTGCCAGTCCCATTTTCTCTCTTACCCACTGTAGCCTAGCTAATTACCATCGGGTGGGACTGAAAGGGGCCGCCAGTTCGGCGAACCCGGACCCGGCAAGCACCGCAGCGACCGGAGGGAGCGAGGAGCGCAGCCGCGGTCCCGGGAGTCGAACTGGCGGGGGCTTTCGAGGAAGTCACAGCTCTGCCAACTCCAACAAAACTGCACTCGAAATCACCCTAAAACCACAACACCCTTCAAACCACACCAACCACCCGAATCCAATGCGGCCAACCATCCCCCTGTTGCCCCGTCCGATCCGATGGACGGCCGTCGCCGCCGTCGCCGGCCTTATACTCTACGCCTCCCTGTTGTCACCCCCACCGGAGACGATCGTCGACGACGCCCGCCCGTGGTTCAGTCCACTCTCGTACTGGCGTCACTTCGTCGCCTACTGCACCCTCGCCGGCACCCTCGCGTACGCCACCGACCACTGGCGACTGCCGCGCTGGCGCCACGCCGCCCTCGTGATCGCCATCGCCGCCTCGTACGGGATCCTCATGGAGTTTGGTCAGGTGTTCGTGCCCGAACGAACCCACTTCATGGTCGCTGACGTCATCGTCAACACCCTCGGCGCGAGCCTCGTCCTCGTCTGGTTCCTCGTCCGGCCATCCCTCGAACTCACACCGATCGGGAAACTCCTCGATCGAGTCGTCGACGACCCCGCGGTGTGATCCAGGGAGTGATGATCCCTGCAATTCGATCATCGTTTTGGTCCCTAATCGATACACCCCCACCCCCGGGTGTGTCGCGAACTCTGTGACCAACTGCAGCACCGTACGATCCCCCACCCACACACCTCGTACCGAGTGAAGATCGAGACGGATCCACTGTCACCGTCCGAGACGTCGACACGGCCCGGGCTGCCCCCGTCGTGTACGACCGACCATCCGGTGATTCGAAACTGGCCGTCTCGACGCAGTTCTTCCGGTCGAATTCTGACCGAGTCTTTCGCAACTCCGAGAGAGACTGCTACCTGCCGAACTCGCCGGTGTCGCCTCCACCACGATATCGGACTGGCTGCTGATCGACCCACCCCCCACCCCCGGGTGTGTCGTGAACTATCTGACCAGATGCATCACCCCGTCGAGCCGATCGATCGAATCCAGGACTTCGATCGTCGCACCCAGATCCGTATTGAGTTCCCAGAAGTACTTCCGTCCCCCTTCGGATCCGGCTGTCCGGGTCGTGTACTGCGTAACGCCGAGCAGATCGAGTTCCTTGAGATGGTCACGGACGCGGTCCAGCGAAATGTCGTTTGCGTCGATCTCCGCACAGACGTTTCGGTAGGTCGCATACACCCGTCGCGTCCGTGCGGGGGTCTCTCCGTGAGCCTCCAGGACGACGAGCGCGACGAGGGCCAGATGGTCCTGGAGCGTGAGCTCCTCGATGCTTCGCATGACGGACCGCCGGTCGACTTTCGCCTCGGCCTGCTCGGCGTGTTCGTCCGTCACTCGCGTGTCGCCCTGCCGGAGCGCGATCTCGCCGGCCTCGTAGAGGTAGTCGATCGCCTGCCGGGCGGAGCCCTGATCGTTCGCGGCGTAGCCGGCACACAGCGCGATCGCGCTCTCGTCGACGGCATCGTCGACGAAGGCTTTCTCGACGCGACGTTCGAGGATCGACCGGAGCTGCTCCGCGTCGTACGCGTCGAACATGACCCTACGCTCCCGGAACGAGTCTTTCACTTTCGGCGAGAGCTCTGCGAGGAAGTTCCCGTCGTTGCTGATGCCGATCACACTCACGTCGACGTCGTCGGCGATGTGGTCGTTGTCCTTCGCACGACTCAGTTCGTACAGGAGGAGGTCGTTTTGCCCGATGGCGTCGACTTCGTCGAGAACGAGGACGATCGTCCCGCCGATATCGTTGAGGAGATCATAAAAGTGATCGAACACCGTTCGCTTTGGATGGCCGTTCGGGTTCTCACCCGTCTGCTGTTCGACGAGATTACAGACGACTTGATACGACGAGGTCTGTCCGGCACACGTGTGAAAGATCGTCGTGAGATCGACGTCCTTGTCGGCCGCCTCGGCTTCGAACTCATCGAGGATGAACCGAGCCGCGGCCGTCTTTCCCTGACCTGTCTTCCCCTGGAGGAACACGTCGTGAGGCCTGCCAGTCCCCAACCCGGGACTCAGGGCAGCGCCTAATTCCGTGAGTTCGGCCTCGCGTTCCGGGAGTTCGTCCGGCGTGTATTCTTCAACCAGAACGGACTCGTCGGCAAAAATCGACGACCGGTCCTGAAAATACTCCGGCATAGGTTGTTCATAATCAGTCTTTCATATATAACTTGTGCATCGTGAACGTCGTCAAGCCCCCGGGTGTGTCGCGAACTCGAATCGGAGGATCGAGCTCACAGTGATCGAGTTGTATCGGAACCGCCTGCCGAGAACAACTACGGATGGGGTGGAGAAATCCTCAATAGTTCGCGACACACCCGGGGGTGGGGGTGATCTATCGTCTCCCGTCACGTCGACCGTGATCGATCGGAGGGAAGGCTCCAAGCGAGAGTAACCGCTCGAAGTTCACGACACACCCGGGGGTGGGGGTAGTTTCTACTATTCGAAGCTGGGGGCGCAGTAATCTCTGGGTGCGAGCGATCCCACTGTCGGATGCGAAAACGGCCGTCAATCAAACACAGGTGCCTAAAAGGGGAGACTACACTTCTGCCCTCCGCGAGGTCGTGCGACCTAGAACAACACATCCTTCGCGCGCTTGCGTTACTCACCGAAGAGACTGGCAGGACCCGATTCCGCACTGCGGAGGTGTACGACGCCTACGAGAACGTCGTCAGTCAAACGAACACGTCTCCCTTGAGTTACGATCGCGTGCAGCGTCTCCTCAAGGAACAGGCGTTTTTGGGTATCACCGAAAGCGAGTACACTGGCGGTGGCCATGGGGAAGGGAGCTATCGCGTCCATCGGTTGCTCCGGTCCCCCGAGGTCGTCGTCGAAGCCCTCGACCGCGAGTAGTACACTCGGTACGAGGTGTGTGGGTCCAGTTCTATGATGGAATCTCGGTGTCGGCGACGCTTCGTGCTGTTTCCTCTTGGCATCGAACACGTCACGCTGTTCACGGCCGTCGGTGACGAGTTACCGATGTAGTCGGAAACGCTGATCCGGTATTGGCGTTCTTCGATTGCCCCTTGGTGTCGATGTGATCGTCGACGTTCGAGAGCGCATTGAGAACGTATCTCGGTGAATGTCGGTCGTACCACGGGCTCATCTTTGAACTGTTTACTTAAGCTGAGCGGATCGCTGAAACGCAAAGAGTTGGATCATAGATGAATTACAAGGGTGTCAAGGTTAGAGCGTGGCATTTGAAGAGCGGCAAAGGCTGTGAGCCGCGATCTGGTTGAGCTGTCGATGTTGTGGAAGGGGAATCGGTGATAAAATCGTTTGGTTCGGTACTTGAAAACCCCGAACCACACCTTAATCAGTGACCGATTTCCCACGTTTTACATTCATACTCGCAGTCTAACAATTTCAGCGTCCAATCGTACTACGGGCCGCGATCAGCCCGCACCAGCGGGCGACCTCGGCACTGTTGAGTATTTCCTTCAAAAACAGGACCGACTAACGGTACGATCCGCTGATCGAGGGGCCAGCATGTACAAAAACGCTGCGAGGACACGCCGCTCGGTCGGGGTGTTCCCTCGGGGAAATACTTCCTGTTGGCGAGTCTTCTCAACCATGCGGTTGAGCATTGTTGAACCACCAATCCACCCTTGCTCGGCCGCTTCCTTCACGCTAAGGTTGACTCCTTATTCTTCGCCGTACTCGATGTCATTTGGTAGTTCGTATGCACGGAGTACGGACGACCGATCTCCGCTTTCCCACGTAAGGCTGATCTCTGTACCTTCATTAACTACTACGTCCTCGGAAGTAGGGTCACCTCCAGTAACTTCTACTTCAACTGTGGCGGTGTCACCTGCACTCAAGGAACCCTCATCAGTTAACAGATCAAACTCAATATTCTCAGAGTCAACATCTTCCCCACTAAGTCCGCTAACACTTATCCCAAGTGCACTGCCCTCAACGCTATCTCCGCCGGTATGGCGGAAGTCTACAATTTCCTCCACATCCTGTCCTTCCATATCTTCGGTCAATTGTTCCCCTTCGAACTGCGAGTTCGGTGCCGTATCTCCCACCTGATCTCCGAGACCTAGCACGAACGTCCCGATCACTGCTGCCAGGATTACCGTAATCGCGACCATAAGAATAACCCCGATTACGGGCGATACCGCCTCTCTGTCCTTGAATAACTCTCTCAAGTGCATGATTTTGAATCCCCCACTGATGGGTGACACGCAGCGCTAGCCATCTCTTGCACCGCTAGTGTGTCGTGTGCCCCTAGCATCGTGGTGGTGACTTGCCGATTCTTTTGTCTCACTGATAAAGCCTTTCTGCTAATTATCATGGGTGAAAAATTTGAGAAGCATAGCTATAGATGTATATCTATATAGCAGATGAATAAATAAGAAGTTCTACAGCTTATGCGTCGGGATCAACATCAACCGATTTAAGAACGCTAGATTGGTCTCCAGATTCCCAGACGAGTGTTACTGTTCCAGTATCATCATCATTATCAACAGATACGACCGCTGTGATGCTGCTTCCAGCGGTTAGTGGGGTGTCGACTGCCTCTTTTAATTCCCCGCCATCCCCGTGATCATCCGCGTCCTCAAGCGAAACATCACCTGACACCGTGAATCGGAGTTCGTCTTTGTCAACGCTGTCCCCGCCGTTGTGAGTGAACGTTACCTCCGTTTCATCCTCATTAACGTCAGTACCCCAATTCGCATTCGGCGCCGTCTCCCCGACCTGGTCACCCAGCCCGAGCACGAACGTCCCGATCACCGCAGCCAGGATCTCCGTAATCGCGACCATGAGAATGACCCCGATTACGGGCGATACCGCCTCTCTGTCTTCGAAAAACGCTTTCAATTGCATGATTTGTCTCGTTGTGTTTCGAATCGGTTGTCGTCTTCGATCCTCCCCACCAAACGCGGCTGCGACACCGCCGCCGCACCCCCGCATCTCCGGTGGTGGATATCACATCCTACTGAGAGGTGGTAATTAAACCATTCCTCCCGATTATCAGTCATGAAATCAATCGCTGACTCCTGAGCGCACAGAACACGCCAGCCGCCCCGAAGCCACCCAAACATCCCGGGCGGGACTGAAAGGGGCCGGCCGCTCGATCCCGCCCGGGCGCCGCAAGCACTGCACCGAGCGAGGCGAGGTCGACCGAAGGGAGACCTCGAAAAGCGAGGGAAGCGCGCAGCAAGCCCCGGCGGGTGAGCGACGGGCGGTCGACCGCCGGGAGACCGCCGAAGGAGCGAACGAAGTCGAGCGGCCGGGGGCTTTCTGGATGTCCGTCTCCCTTCGACACCGTCTCCATCCTCTCGCCGCCATCCCGATCGCTACCAGTCCCACCATCACCCCCCGTCCGCCGTCAACACCCGCTCGAACATTTCGGCCGAAACCGACGAAAGCGTCCGGATCGCCGAACACCCAGGCGCATCCAACTCGTAGCGATCCAGCGGCGACGTCCCCTGATGGGGTCCCGTCTCCTGAAGCGAGATACCAGCTGTGACAGCACTATTGACGGCTACAGGTGCGGTCACAGATGGACTCGGGGGTTGCAATAGCTCCACAGTGGCCTGACAGACATCTCTTCGTTCCGGAGTACAGGATACATGACACACACAGGTGTGACGAGCGACGGCCGATCTGTCGCTCGAGAACCCGGACCGAGAAGATGAGGGTAGAGATCGAGTGCGGTCGAGTCAGGACTGGAGTCGCCGGGAACGGCGATGACGGGAGGTGACGAGACCTACCCGGTGCGTGCCGACGACGTCGGTCGCAGCGGCGACAGCCACGACGTCGGTTTCAGGCGTCGGTGTCGCCACCCGGACTTCCCGGGAGTACGGTGTTCCGCCTCGCCGACGGCACACGGCTGTCGAGAGACGCTGTCGCTGCCGGGTGCCTGTCTGCAGTCCTCTCGGTCGGCCGGGATGGCGGGTGACTGCGACTGCGCCCGCGGATCAGATGGGTCGTCAGTGTGGCAGCCGACCTCGCGTCGACGTGCCGGGGTTCCGGTGACTGTCGATGGCCGTCTTTGGGGGTGGGTCGGGCTCTGTTTGGGGTCGTTTGTTTGCAATGGTCGGCTTTCGGCCGTGACTCCAATTCGGGTGATGAAACGTTGTCGGATTCCCACCATCCGCTACTTGTCGGACAGCAACCTGATCGCCGTCGCCGAAGGAGTTACAAAATATCTCGGACACTCGCTCGCGCGGCACGATATCTCGGACTGGTTACTGATCAACCCACTCCCGGGTATGTCGCGAACTCGAATCGGAGGATCGACCTTACAGTGATCGAGTTGAATCGGACCGCCTGCCGAGAACAACCACGGATGGGGTAGAGGAGTTCTCAATAGTTCACGACACACCCGGGGGTGGGGGTGACCGATCGTGTCCACCGGTTGTTTCAATCTCCTGTGCTCGTCCTCGAAGCCCCCGACCGCGAGTAGTACACTCGGTACGAGGTGTGTGGGTGGGTGTAGTGGTTAGCACGGATATACCGTCGACGTGCGACGGCCGTACATCGCTCCGTTATACCAGTACAGTACGCGAAACGGCATCCGATCGCTGACTCCTGAGCGCACGGAACACGCCAGTCGTCCCACGTCGGACCCCACACAATGCCCGACCAACACCCAGGTGACTGTTTCAGTCTCGAACACCGTTATTCCCCCAGCGACTCACCGGACCCCATGCACAGACGCACCGTCCTCGCGTCGCTCGGCGGCCTCCCGCCCCTCGCGAGTGCTGGCTGTCTCGGCGACGGCGGCGACGGCGGCGACGGCGCCGGACCCCAGCCCGACGACGCCCGCCCGGAGGCGTGTCCCGTCGACACCGTCGAAGACGTGGAGCCACCGACAGAACTAGACCGTGACACTGTCGAATCCTTCCTCGAACAGTACGAACCGGCCTACGTCGATCAAACCCGGATCGATCGCGAGCAGTACGACCGGATCGAGGATCCGGGAACCAGCATCGTGGACGTGACGCACGTCGACGAGGGCTATCGTGTCACAGTCGAAACCTTCTGGGCGACGTGGGAACCGGACCGGACGGTCCTCGGATTCGAACTGGTGACGGACGCGGCGACGGATCCCGTCCCGTGGGACCACGAGACGTTCGAAGACAACCCGACGCTCCAGGAGGCGCTCGAGCAGGCCGCCACGGGGGACCGGACCGCCGACATTCCCGAGAAACACCCCGACTACCGACGGACCCGGGACCAACTCGAGGCGGCGGCCGGCGACGTCGACGGGGTCGTCATCGACTACCAGGGTGACCTGATCCGGGTCTCGGAGAGCGAGCTCCCGGGCGTCCACGGGGATCACTATCTGTCTGCCGCCTACTACGTCGCCCCCGGAGTCATCTATCGCACCGATGACGAGGATGCAGACCCTCGAAACGGAACGGTTCTGGAATGTTGAACCCCAGGGGAGAGGGGCGGGCACGCTGCCAGGCCCGGAAACAACTGCGCCCGGTGATCACAGCAAGCGAAAGACGGTAGGTTGACGGGGTGGGCTGGGCGATTGTTTTCAGGAAGGTCCCGCCCGGGCTGCTCCCGCCGAGTGCTGGTGATCCTCAGTTGCACGTCCGTCACTCGGTACGAGGTGTGATGGTTCATTTTCCGACCGTGATCTGCCATCGCGAGCCATGCTTTATACGCGAAGCGGAGCTATCCACTCGTATGGCCGGCACCGCCGACGATACGGATGCAATCGACGTCGATGCGATCCGGCGTGTCCTCGAGGGGTACCCGATTCGACTCGGTGTCCTCTTCGGCTCGCGGGCGACCGGATCGACACACGCC
The DNA here is from genome assembly GCF_002952775.1 of Halalkaliarchaeum desulfuricum. Lineage (NCBI taxonomy): Archaea > Methanobacteriati > Methanobacteriota > Halobacteria > Halobacteriales > Haloferacaceae > Halalkaliarchaeum > Halalkaliarchaeum desulfuricum. The sequence continues at coordinate 2,980,341 of NZ_CP025066.1, read as the reverse complement.
CACAGCGACGTCGACGTTGCCGTCGAATTCGACGGGGAGCTCTCACCCGACGAGAGACGGCGGGCACGACTCGACGTGATCGTCGATCTGACCCGAGAACTGGGAACTGACGACGTCGACGTCGTCGATCTCGACGGGGTTCGCCCGGCGATCGGGAAGGCAGCCCTCGAACGGGGGGTGCTCCTCGTCGGGAGCCCCGGACGGGCCGATCGGCGACGGCGAGAGTTCGCCGATCGAACGACTGAAGACACGCGCGGTGATCGGCTCGACCGATTCGACGCGCTACTCACCGAGATGGAGGACGCCGTTGACGCTTGATGACGGGACGATCGACCGAATTATCGACAAGGTCGAGTTCGTGGCGGATGCAACGAGGCTGCTCGCCCGGAAACAGTCGCTCGAACCGGAGAAGGGCGATCGAAGCTTCAGCGAGGTCATCCGGGAGTATCTCGAGGATCGTCGACAACTCGCCGACGTCACGGGCGCCGGCGTGCTCGATCGCGAGATCCACGACGAGGTGATCGCGGATATCGAAGCGTTGAGCCGTGCCGCGCTGTCCCCTCCTGACGATGAAACGCTGTGACACGTCAGCGATCGTCGACGATACCCGCGGGGAACGGCTGTGAATACCCGTTTCGGAATGCTCGTTCTCGATACGACGATTCGGCTCGTGGATGGACGATCGCCCAGCCGAGTCGGTAGAAGACTTAATTGAGTTCCAGATACAACCACATCTATGGCGACGGCAGTCAAGATGGACGAAGACACGAAGTCCCGCCTCGAGGAACTCCAGGCGGCGATCAAACTCGAGACGGGAACGAAAGTGACACAACAGGAGGTCCTGGAACGGCTCGTCGAGGACGCCTACGAGTCCCGCGACGAGTTCGTCGACTCGTTTAGAGACGGGTCGACGGCGCTTTCTGAGGAGGAGATCGCCCGGTTCCACGAGGGACAGATCTCCTCGGATGTGGAGACCGACGAGGACGACATCGACGAGATCCTGTACGGGTGAACGGATGAGCGTCTTCCTCGACACGGGCGTCCTGTACGCGCACCACGATCGTGACGCGACCCGCCACGACGTCGCCACGCGGGCACTGGAACGCGTCCTTCGATCGGTGGAGTACGGCCGCCCGATGACCAGCGACTACGTCTACGACGAGACGGTGACCCTCACCCACCGGCAGACGGGACGGGTATCCGACGCGGTGACGGTCGGGCGCCGGATCCGGGGAGCGGGATATCCGGACGCCATCGAGTTGCTCTACTCCTCGCCACGGCGCTTCGAGGACGCCGTCGCAATCTACGAACGGTACGACGACCACGGACTCAACTTCACCGACGCGATGACCGTCGCGATGGTCGAGCACCACGACGTCGACTCGGTGTTGAGCTTCGACGACGATTTCGACGGCCTGGTCGATCGGCTCGTCCCCGAAACGCTGCTCGACTGATGCTGACCTGATCTACCCCGATAGGCGAGATGGCGGCGGGTCGAATCGCGACGGATCGAATCGTGGTGAGTCGAATCGTGGTGAGTCAGTTCGACGACGACAGCGATCGGAAGACGCTAGCGTGACGGGAGGGGGAAGGATGGAACGGAAAGAGAAGAGGGAGACGCTTCCACTCGGGAACGTCCCGACCGGGCTGCTCCCGCCGAGTGCTGGTGATCGTCAGCCATCCATATTTCACTCGGTACGAGGTGTGGGTCCCCCAACTGGAAGCAGTTTCGACGATGGACCTCACTCCACCACGCTGACGTCGACCATGCTGGGCACCATCACCATGGTCGCGACGTTGAACGCGAGCCCGAGGGGTGCGGCGAGGAGTGCGGCCACGAGCGCGCCACCGATCCCCGAATACGCCAGGAGCTCAGCGGGACCGAACACATGAGCGTCGCCACGACGATCGCGAGGAAGACCACGATCGGCTGGTGTGTCGTCACGAGGTCATACCCCCGGCGGAGGGCGGACTCGATGCCGCGGTCCTCCAGTACGAGCACGTAGACGGTCGGGAACAGGAAGTACGCGAGGACCAGGACGGCGAGGATCGCGAGGACGAACAGCGGGGGGACCACGAGCAACGGGAGGAAGACGACGAGCAACGCGGCGATCACGAGCACCTCGAGTGCGATCATCCGGAGGCCGAACCGGCGCACGTTGGCGACGAAATCGAACGACCCGGTCGTAAGTCCCGACGCGATGCTGCCGAAATACCCTGCACTGAGGGCGCCGGACACGATCACGTAGGCCACGAGCAGGGGAATCACGAGCGCGATCGACTCCACCGTCCCGAACGGCACCGAGACCGTGAGGCCACCGTCGTCGGGGGCGTCGACGAAGCTCCAGAGGTCGTAGCGATACACCGGAAACGATGCGGTGACGGACATCCCACGCGTCTGCGCGGTGGCCAACAGGTCGCTGACGTTGAGCAAGGACGTCACAAGCGGGACGGCTGCCAGCACGAGCAGGCGATCGAGATGCGCGAGCGTGCGGGTGAGGAGTTGATCGAGCGATGGCGGACTCCTGGAGGGGCTGGTGGAGGGCGACGACATGGTGGGGGTGTTCGAAGGGACTCGCAAAAATCCTGTCACTCTCCGGATCGAGGATCGCTGTGCGGTTCGCAGTCGAGGGTCTGTGGCGCTGGGGGCCTGGGGCTATTCCGTCGCTGCTGAACCATCACCCACCGCCGGCGAGCAGGGGGACTCTTCGACGATGAACGCGGAATCGACGCGGTCCTCCTGCTGTCGATTGGCGACGTCCGCGAGGTTGTTGCGGAAGAGGTCCTCGATGGGCGGCGTACCGTTCACCTCGACGATCGCCGTAGGATCGACGTTATCGATCGGCAGCCGGAAGCTGCGGGATTCCGTCGCCGTCGTCACGTCGGTCGCCAGTCAGGTACTCCTGGTAGTAGCCGAGTCCCCGGACGCCCGTGAGGAACGTCGAGAGTGTGCCGAACGCGAGGCGATCACGCGTCGGGAGATCGCGATCGGGGCGCTTGATCCCGGTCGGACGCGGCGGGACGCCGGGCGTACCGTAGCGGTCGGGGTGGTACCGCTGGAGCTGGCAGAGGCCGCGGCCGACGCGGCGGTCCTTCGAGACGAGTTGGGGGATCGAGTTCCTGGTCGGGTGCGTCATCGTGACATCGCTCGCGAAGTGCTGGTCGTAGCCCGCGTCGTGAACGCGGTTTCCGAACTCCTTGTCGCCGCCGGACTCGAGGCGGTGATCGAACAGGCCGACGTCCGCAAACACCTCGCGGCGGACGAACAGACAGCAGGTCGGGGCGAACTGCTGTCGTTCGATGTAGCCCTCGACTGGGAAGCCTGTGTGGTGGTCGTAGCGTGCGGCGAGAGTCGGATTCTCCGGGAGTTCGAGCTCGACGTGACAGCCCATGTAGTCGGCTTCGGCGGCGCGGAACGCGGTGAGAGCGTCCTCGAGCCAGTTCTCGGGAACGGACATATCGGCGTCGACGAATGCGAGGATATCGCTGTCGGTGTTGCGGATGCCCGTGTTGCGGGCGGCGTAAGAGGACTGGACCTCGCGTTCGTGATGGAGAGTGAGGTGGTCGTGGTCGTACGAACGGACGATGTCGGGGGTGCGATCGGTGGAGTCGTTGTCGACGATAGCGATGTGGTAGTCGTGTGTGGTAGACTGAGCGAGGAGGGAGTCGAGGGTCTCGGTGATTCCGTTGGGATCGTTGTAGACGGGGGTTATGATATCGACTGATGAGTCAATCATCGGTAGTTCAGTGGGTGTAAGTGACTTCTAATCATGGTATGAATGCGTTGAAACAGGGGATCGTCGAGATATTGAGAAAAATCATTTATCAATGGTATTCAATAGAAGCTTGTTTTCCAGAGATATGATCTATCCTACTAACGGTTACGAAAGTGCTGCCATCGGCCGAGTTGTTGGTACAATTTCAAAAAGTAATTAAATAAATAAAAGAGCATCCATTCGAGGAAGTCTGGCTTGTAACTATTACTCGAAAGTCGAGATCTGAGGCGTTTGGGATTCGGAGGAGCATACGAAAGCGGCGACATCAAACTCGGAAGCGAATATCTATCTGGGTATTGGCGACGGAGCTGCTCCATTCCAACCCCGATTCTGATTGCTTTTTGAGTTTGGTCCGATACCTTCTTTCGGGGAGGGTGATACACCTCACAGTCGCTCACATAGAGTTCATATCCTCGTTCGTATACACGATTTCCGAACTCACGGTCCTCTCCAGACGTCAATTCTGGATCAAAAGTTCCTACTTCCTCGATAAGGCCACGAGTAAGCAACAGGGCTGCTGTCGGAGCGAAGTGATACTCTTCGATATAGTGCTTTACTGGGATCGACAAAGCCCGATCGTATCTTTCAATAAATCCACCATTGTCGGTGGTGGAAGAAATGCTAACACTACAAGCGAGATAATGTGCCCCCTTGGTTTTCATATCTAAAATCGCGTTCTCCAACCAGTCAGGGTCCATCCAGATATCGGCATCGACAAATGCGATAATCTCACCGTTTGCTTCCTCTATTCCAGCATTCCTAGCTCTAGCTCTCCCCTTCTCTTGAACTTTGACAACACGTATTAGTTCTGAGTACTTTGATGTATATTCTTCTGCTACTTCAAGTGTTTTTCCTGAGGAGGGAGTTACGGCAACAACGATTTCAAACGAACTATGACGTTGCTCAACAGAACTTTGGAGGGTAGTTTGGAGGCCTTCAGGATCGGCGTAGACTGGGGTAACTATCGATACAAGAGGTCTCGTTCGTTTCGAAGACGCAGTCATACTAGATCTGCATCTACTTTGTGTGCAAATTGGCGTATGTTCTCACGTTTCTTGCTTACCTCTGACTCCAGTTTATCGACCACACAATCACTATCTACCATATTTTCGTATATGATTTTTAACTTATCTTTCGTGAGTTTATCAATACGAATGTTATAGTCAGTCATTCCAACAGAAGCAGCGAAGTCTAAACATTTCGGTCTATATTCTAGTGAAATAAACGGAGTGTAACTACATGCGCTCAATATGTTTGCGTGAAGCTTCTCACCGATCATGTATTCACAGGACGCGATTTCGTTGATTGCTCCTTGCACATCCATTGGGGAACAATAATTCTTGAACTCAGCGCTATCTAGATTATTGCTGAGGTCAATATGCATCGATATGTCTTCCTTTTGAAAAGGAAGAAACACGATTCTATATTCTGAGGACAATTCGGAAAGAAATTCGACGACGTGGTGTAGGTAATCCTCGTTTCTAGCCCATTTTAGCTTATCGTGCTGGAGACAGACCGCTATCTTTTTTTCCCGCTGGATCTCTGTAGATGACGGCTCAAGCACTAATGCTGTGTCGCCCACCAGTTCACAGTCGATATCGTACTTAGAGAGTATTTCCTGAGATAACGGCCCTCGAACGCCTAAATGGTCAAACTCATACTCGCCAATCGCACGATAATCTTCATCGGAAAAATAATATCCAGTAGCTAATATGTTAGAGGAAAGGTATTCAGCAGGCTCAAGAAGGTATTCAATGTATTTGTTTCTAATAACTCCCGAGAGTCCTATTCGTCCTGCAAGATACCGAATATCTATCGGAGCCAGCTGCTGATTCCAGAAATCGGAATCTCGAATACCTACTCCAATTGCAGCGGTAAAATGATTACTGCGCCCGACTTCCGGTTCCCCTCCGACAAGAAATTGCGGTAAAATAGTTCCACCGCCAAGGAAAAGCGAATCGTATCCATTCCAGTATCGGAAGTCAATAAATTCTATATCACTGAAAAGGCGTCTATTCGCCGCTAACAGGGCCTCATCCCCAATATTATTGTGACCGATCCAACCAGCGTATCCAACCTTATCCGCCATGATTACCGATCATCCGACTCTTCAAGAGGACTTTTCACGACTTCACGCTCCATTTCCTCGCTTCCAGGCAGCCCTTCTTTTAAATGAAGGTAGGCTTGCTTTAGAACACCTCTAATCCCGTCCGTTTCATAGGTTTGTTGGGTGTGTTTGAAATATAGATGTATTCGGTTCTCGACGTATTTCAACCAGATGTATTTGAGGGAATTTTTGATCCCGAACAACCAGAATTTGTGGAATGCATCTCGCACGTTCCGGCTCGGAAAGTAGTACTGCGCCCTCACAGAGCTATCTTGAAAGTCCTTTTCCATATTTTCGTAAACTACACCGTCTTCAGTTCGATATACGCCGCCCTGTTCAGCGTATGAAAGGACATTGTTGCCCTCCAGCTGTTTATAATCGACTTCAAGCAGATTACTAACACCATCGACGGTTTTTGGATAATCTCCTTTAGGATATTTTGGAGGAATTGTTGGAAGATCTAAAGAGTTATATTGGATTAGATTTCCATACATCGTTCTGTACCGTGTATGCCACTGGAAACTGTTAGAGTCATAACCAATATTGCCGGCCGCATCGACGATATAGAAGTGAAGACCTGCATAAGTATGACGATCAAACGGCGGTTTCCGGTTTAGCACATACCGTATCGTGGCTGTATCGGTATATCGTGCGATCTGCTTGCGCTGGTGATCTGTATACGCGTTTGGGTAACCTTCACCTTGATATGGCCTCACATGAACGAGAATGTTCCGCTCGTCAAATCTTTCGAAATGGTCTTTAAACACGTCAATTTGAGGCGGATACATTACATAAATAACGGGGGCTTCGATACCGTTCTCGCGTAGAACTTGGTGCCTTTCAATAAACCCATCAATACTTGTTTGGGAGGGATGGAAAGACGCATTAATGTGGAGTCGGTCTTCATTCGCTAGTTTGGTATTAGCTAGCTTTTTGAGTGACTTCTCTGGGAGGGAGAGATTCGTAGTAATACGCAGCTCCCAATTCTCGACAGATCCGATCATTTCAACATAATCAAAAAACTCTCTTGCAATTGTTGGTTCCGCAAACGTGAAATAGAAAATAAGATCTTGCTCACCGAATGTGTTTTTGAAAACTTCTTTCCACTCGGAAGGAGAACCAAAAGAGAAATTCTCGTTGTCTGTGGGATAATAACAATACGGACAGTCGTAGTTACAATTAGCGTTCGCTCGACCGTTGAACTGCCATAAAATGACTTTATGTGATTGTGGAACGACGTGAGAAAATGACTCAGCTATTAATTGTCGACCTTTCGGATTCGGTTTTTCACTGTTTTTCAAATAACGTCTAGTGAGCAGTATCTTTTCTTCCCACCACTGATATACGTCCGCTACTTGGACTCCGTATTCCTCAGCCAGTTCACGGATCACCTCGTTGTACTCGCGATCAATCGCCGTAGTTCCTAAAAGAATCGAGTTCTCAACAGGGTGAATAGTACTCACGATAACTCGAAGATCTTGATTCCGAGATTTCGAAACGATTTCGGAGAGGTTCTGGCGGAATAGAGACGATGAGATATCCTTTTTCCAGTCGTAGAAACCAAAGTCAAGAACAAGCACATCAAAAGCCGATAAATCGATCGAATCAAAGTGTGCTTTCGCTTCGTCGGAAGTTCCATCAGATAGAATTTCAGTGGAGATCTCAAAATCGTCTCGGGAGTATCGGTTCAGGAGTTCTGATTCAAATAATGGGACCGTGTTCTCGGTGATTTCATCGCCAAAAAAGAGAATTTCACAGTCGTCTTTCATAATTACTAACTTGGTTGGGCTACCGATGGATATCGTTTTCGCTCTTAGTAGTAGAAAGCTCCCCGCGTTTGGACAGAGGGACGTGTGTTTTATTCGCCTGTATTAGGGTCGAATAACCACTCTATTAACCCCTCTTGTCTGAAGACTGGTCTTGAAGAGTGACCAAGTGCTTCGAATTCAGTGTATCGGGGATCAAGCCCTTCATTTCGCATCGCTTCGATCATTCTTCGTGTCCCACTCACTGGTACTGTGTCGTCCTCTGCGCCGTGAAACGCCCAGACTTTAACTCTATCTAACCGGTCCGCTGCTCCCGGCGTTCCACCACCTGAAATAGGTATCGCGGCTTCAAACCTGTTTGGAAAACGTGTTATTGCATCCCAAGTACCGTATCCTCCCATCGAAAATCCTGTTACGAATTGTCTTCCGCGATCAATTCGATACTCGTCAAGTAAATCATCAAGTAGCTGTATTGATGTCTGGAGTGCCGGGGTTATTTCTCGTAATGGATGAGTACCTTCACTCCATGATTTCAAATTCACCCATGAATTTCCCGGCGGACATTGTGGTGCGAGAACAAAACAGGGCTCTCTCCGTTGAACACGATTACTTGAAAAAAATACAGCACTACTATAAATCTGTCTTCGGTTGTCTCTCCCTCGTTTACCCGCTCCATGAAAAGTCAAAACGATCGGATACCGTTTTTCATCGTGTTTGTTGTAGCAGTTCGGGAGGTAGAGTCTATACGGAAGTTCCACAGAACCGTTTTTCTTTCCTGATTGGAATCGACGATTAAATATTAATGATACTCCTCTCTGGATTGAATCACTATCTCGCACCCTGTCAAATATATCTCTTTTTCCAACCATCTTATTAAAGTTTGAAATCAACGGCAGCCCCTTCCATTTGTTCAGGAATTACAGTCTTACGCTCAGATTGGGCAAGTCAATTAACTTGTATAACAGAGCATTCAGTGTGTCTGGGTCATCACAATTTTTCACAAATTGGTTTGTTTTTTTATCATAATGGTTGTTAAGAGCCATTTCTATCCAATACCTCATTTCATTGTAATCCGGGTCCTGATCAAATGTGTTTAATGCATGTGCTATTTCAAATCCAGGTGGCATATTACTGAACCAATTTACACTTTGCTTTGCTTGAGATCTATACTCGGTCGTTCTAGTTACGTTGATTAATTTATTTATAGGAAGATCAGACCAAATATCGTGTTCTGGCCTTCGTCTTTTTAAATTTGCCAACCAGTACAGATTAACAGATTGATAGCCCTGTTCCTTACTTTTTACATCTTTGTCCTGAAGGATCCGTCGCTTCGTATGCAAAATCTGATTAAGAAAAAGCTCTGGAGATTTATCGCGGAGTATGGATACAATGTCAAATAAGCCAATTGTGGGTCTAAGACGGTGAATAATAAGTCCTGATGAATCATAACCCATGTTTTGAGACAAATTGTTGAGGAATACTGATATCTCTCTATGCATCTCATTTCTGTCGTTCAGATCGGAAATCAAACTACTCGCTGTAGCAAAAATCAGCTGATGATTAAATGTTCGGTCCGTTGTTAATATTGTCCCATCAATCTCTCTTCGGTTCCAAACACCTATGTTTTTATTAAAAGGATGTAAGTTGTATATTTGGGCGGCAAAGTCATATAATTCAGGTTTATCTAAATAATTCCCAGCTCTTCCCATTGCTTCAATTACGTTGGCTTGGCCCACAACACCGTTGCATGAATCTTTTTTGTTTGATCTCCTACAAATATACGTATAACCGTACGGGCGGAGTTCATCCTGTTTCAGGTATTCTACCGCTGAATTCGAAGCTTGTTTGAATTTTCTTTTACCCGTTTGTTCATACACGAATGAGAGGATTTTCAGCCAGTTTGCTGTGTTTCGAACAGGAGTGCTATCGTCTTGATATGGGCCATTATTCCCGGGAGGAAACGATCCGTCGTTGCGCTGGAGTTCGAGAGCGGATTCCGCACTCCGTTCCAGCAGTTCATGAATCGTGACAAACTCTACTTCACCTGACTCGCACTCAGACATTCAATTAATCAAAATAAAAACGTTAAACTAATAAATGGTGTGGTAGTACTTGTGTTGGATATCCTCATCATTTGTATTGAGCTTTTCTTATCCTTCGCCTTAAACGATGGCTACTATGTATTTTCCAACCCGTCGTCTAATTTCGATGATATTCAACATGGCGTCTTTCGCTTCAAAATGTAATGAATGGAAGTTCTCATCATGTTGGGGAAATCATACAGAATATATTTGTCTCATCTGTTAAGGCGTTTTCATTTGGAAGTTCGGAACTCAGTAAATGGTGTCTGGGAGAATCGTGGACGATTAAGGACTCTTTTGTCGCTGGTGCCAGATCACCCTCTCCCCGAGTTCTTGGGAACGCCTATTGGGAGGTTGTCGTCGACCGTGCGGCGGAACTGCCCGGAGATGGCGAGCAACAGCAGGAAGTAGACGGCAGCGCCGATCCCGACGAGCACGACGACGAAGGCGGCGTTGTAGGCGACGAGCGTCTCTGCTGCCGGGTGGGTTTCTCCAAGCCGACGGGCGGCGTAGACCACGGCGCCCATTCCGATCGCTGCGATCCATTGGCGGCCGATCTCGCCCAGGGGCACCTCGAACGGGACCTGCGGCCGGAGGTAGTAGTAGGCGACCACCAGGCCGATCGCTGCCGAGACCGCCGTCGCGACCGCGGCCCCGACCCAGCCGTACCGCCAGATCAAGAGCACGTTCAGGGTCACGTTCGAGAGGATAAACGCCCCGTTTGCGCGAAACGCCAGGTCCGGACGGTCGATCGCGTTGAGGGTGTTGAGGAACTGCCGGGTGAACGCGTAGATCAACAGCGCCCCAATGAGGATCGGCAGCACCACCTGGCCGACGACGAACCCCTCGCCGTAGATCGCCATCAGGCGGTCCGCGAGGACCGTCCCGCCGACGAATCCGGGGATGGCGATCAGGCCGGCGAAAGCGAGCGCGTCCTCGGTAAGCCCGGAGACGGCCTTTCGATCCTCGGCGGTCGCGATCTTGCTCATCTCGGGGAAGAGCGTGTTGCTGACGGATTCCCCGAAGATGTCCAGGAACTTTGACAGTGCCCATGCGACCGAGTAGACGCCGATGAGTCCAGTCTGGACGAAAAATCCGAGGACGACGATGTCGACTTCGTTGAATGCGCGGTGGCGGATGCTCCCGAGCCAAGAGAACTTCGCGAAGTCGAAGAGGCTTTTAAAGTGTTCCTTTCGTGGGCGGGTTGGACGGAATTGAAGCACGGCGAGGCCGATGAAGCCAACGATCACGGCACCAGCGACGTAACCAACCAGGAGCCCGACGAGACTGTACCCGACGACCACCAGAGCGACCTGAATGAGGCTCCGGAGCCCGATTTTGGTCGTCGAAAGTATCGCATAGATGTGGACGAAGTGATAGCCCTTGAGTGCGGCGTTGATGAATCCCTTGAACAGTGATGCGAACAGCATCAAAATTACGAGGACGGCGACCGGTTGGCCGATGTACGCCTCTACATGTCCACGAAAGAGATAGACACCAACAGCCATGATGAGGCCGAACGTCCCGATCAACAGCACGCCAGCAGTTGCGTACGACTCGGATTCGGTTTCTTCGCTGATTCGCTTGGTGATCGCCTGCGAGAGGCCGATCCGACCGCCCAGGGCGAGCCAGCTCACGAGTGCGAGTGCGAGTGCGTAGTATCCGAGTACGACCTCGCCGAGAACTCGGGCGAAGTAGATTGTCGCCAGAAATCCCAGTGCGGAACCGATGATCTTGGCGACGAAGTAGATGAGGGAGGTTTGACCCAGGCGCATAGATAGCGATACGAGGTTGATGTAAGTCGGGCGGCCGTGGGGTATAACTGTTGATGAAAACAACCGCTTCAGGTGTTGGAGAGGACTGACTCGATGTCAGGATGATCGAGATACTGCCTGTACGTTTCGGGAAGTGAATCTGGGTCGTCCGAATCCCGTATGCTTTCCCGGATCTTGTGCCACTGTGCGTGCCTGACGACAACTCTCACGGGTAGTTCATCAAGACCGAGGACGTGTGCGATAGCGAAACGGTGATTCCCATCGACAAACAGGATTTCCCCGTCCCGACCGATAGCTACAGTCACGTCCGTTTTTGATCGGTCGAACGAGCCGCTGAGAAGGATTTCTTTGACACTTTTCCCGTGAATTTCCGACTGCGATTTGAAACCTGAATCACGGATATCTCGGTAGAGTTCGTCCACAGTGCTTGTGCGCTTCTTGAGTTCATCCCGAGAACGGCAGCCATTCCAGTATGACTCTCCCGATTCGATTTTCTTGAGAGCAGTTTGATATACTTCGGTTTCCTGCCATGGAGTGTCATTTCGAAACCGTTCTACCACGCTTCGATACTTGATCGAACTATCTACGGGTGGGAGATCACGATCCCAGTCGCCATCCCACACCTGACCTATATCTTCCCATTTATCAACATGTCTGGTGGCGCGATGTCGAACCTGATCCGGTCGGACTTTAATAACCGAAAGCGGATCAGAGGTGGGGGCAGAACGTACGAAACTCCGGATCTTGTACTTGAGGTAATAGTAATATCCCTGGTAGTTGGCCCCTACAACTCGAAGGAAAGATGCAAGAAAGGCTAACAAACCCTCTGTTCGTAACACAGCTATTCCTTCTCTGATTTTGTCATGCATTATTTATGAATGCTCTCTATGGAGAGATATCTACTAAGTCAGGGTGATTCAAGCGAGATTCGAGGTTATTGGAAGCAGTATCCGCCGTTCGTTCCCTGACTTGCTGCCATGCCTCGTGGCGGGCAGACACCCTCACCGGAATTTCGTCGAGGTCCAAGATTTTCGCGATTGCCAGTCGGTGGCGTCCATCGACGAAGAGAAATTCTCCCTCTCGACCAATATCTACAGCCACTTCATCATAACAATTGAAGCGATCACCATCACAGTATTTGTCCGGTGATTTTTTGCCTTCCTCGACGAGTTTCTGTTGAGAACGATATCCTGATTCGCGAATATTTTTATAAAGGTCGTCGATCCGCGAACATTCAGCCCACACGTCTTGTTCGCTTGCACACTCTCGCCAAATAACGTTTCCACGGGTGATCTCTTGGAGGACATGGTCAATGAAGTCAATCTCTTTCCAGTCTTCTCCATGTTCGAAGCGTTGACGGAGGGCCCGAACGACTGGGAGATTCTCAACACGTTCATCATTTTGATCCCAATCACTATCCTGTATTTTTCCAATATCTTGCCACTGGAACCGTCCCGGATTGGGCCCTCGCCCAGTAACTCGTGTGATCTTATTCGGATTGATCGTGATTATCTTGAACGGGTCTGCAATGGTTGCGTAACCTCTTGAGTTCCACCGGATCAGGAATCGGCGATAGTAGGGAGTACAATATAGTCCGTTGGCACCGGCCACATGCCGTACGTATCGAGGGATAAACTGGGCCGATTTCCGTATCGTTGGGCCAAGTCCCTCCTCTCGATAAACTTTCGTTGCCCTTCGTACGAGTTTCTGCATCTATAAACAGTTGACTACTTATGCGTCATTAGTCCCTCGAAGAAAGTACGCTCGAGTGAGATAACGATGTCTTTCAGGTTGAAAGGAAAAGTATGATAAATTAGCTAGTATGAGATAACCGGCTATATGTACTAAAGATCTCATCTTCCTAATGGTATATCTCATGATCACATTAAAGGCCCTACAAAACACATTGATTACGGATAATGTCAGTTGAGCGGCCACATATATTGCTTATCGTGTTGGATAGCGTGAAAGCAAAAAACACGAGTATTCACGGTTACAATCGAAAAACAACTCCATTTTTTGAACAGTTTGCGAGAGAGGCCACTGTATATACGCAAGCTCGAGCACCCGGTATGACGAGTCTTCCAAGTCATACAAGTATGTTCACGGGTCTTGAAGTGGAAGAACACAGAATCCACGATCTTGTGTCACATAGCCTAGATCCAGAAAGTACAATTTGGCATACACTCGCCGAGGACTACGACTACGAAACCGGTGTCTTCTCAGATAATGTTAATCTGACAGGAGACGGATCGTTGAAAACTGCATTCAATCAGGTCGTCGGGCGACGCGGAAGGTTGTTTCCAGATGCAACTGATCCAGATATTTTCTTTAACAGTCCAGAATATCTCCAAAGCGATAGCGATCGATCAAAGCATATTGAATACCTCCTACATTGTATAGACGATAGCACGCCGATCAAGAGCCTTGCAAACGGCGCCGCAAAGCAATTAAGTCGAACTTTTGCCTCTGCTACGCTAGAACAAAAGCTAGACCACTCTGCAGACCGATTTCTCAAGCCATTTTACTCGTGGATTGATGCAGCTGAAGGTTCATGGGCAGCGTGTATTAATTTGATGGACACTCATCTTCCCTTTTATCCATCAAATGAATACGATATTTGGGGTGGAAAAAAGAAACAACGCACGCAAGCAGCGATAGATCCAACATCCTGGAAAGTATATGGTGGAGAAATCTCTTGGAACGAGTGGATCGGCTTAGAAGATTTGTATGATGGAACGATTCGTCAGGCAGACGCGTATCTCCAGTCTCTTATTCAAGAGCTAAAAGAGCGAAACATATTTGAAGATACGCTGGTCGTAATCACCTCTGATCACGGCGAAGGATTCGGAGAATATAGTCGGGTGAAACCAGACTTCCGGATTGCTGGCCATATTGTTGGACTCCACGAATCACTTCTCCACGTACCATTACTAGTATCATATCCAGGACAATCGAACAGCCAGCGGGTTACTGAGTTAGCAACACTTCGACGTTTCCCAGACACAGTCAAGGCTGTCCTGAAAGACAACTGGAGTGGCGACGAATTCGTACCGGAGAGCTCGGTTGTGGCATCTGCTTCGACAGTTGACAATAAATTAAAAAGTCAACAGCGTGCTGGCCGATACTGTGATGATATTAGCAAGTACGGCGGGACTATACGTGCAGTTTATCGACGAAAGGACGGAATAATACGAAAATATCTTGTATGGGATGATGACGGAGTGACAATCGAAATAGAAGATGCTCAAACTGCTGCAACCGTTAAGCAAGAAGACCCTCATGAAAATGTCAGGAAAGCATTTAGTGGTTATACTGACGCTGGAGTTGCAAAGCGACAAGGGGATATTGACGAAGGGACACTCACTCACCTCGAAAGTCTCGGCTACGTCTAGTGGGAAAACATCACTCGAAAATTCGATAATCAAATAATTCGCGTCGCCTCATACAATCGGGCGGCAGCCGTGTTTTCGTCCTCCGAACACTTTGTCATCAAATAGCTCTCCGGATCATAGCAGGTCTGAAGTTGTCTATCGACCCATTCCGACGCAATTCGATCTCGGTCGCCGAACACCTGTAATGCCAGGGCGTTCTCGAATCCAGGGGGGTTGTACGGATATCCGTAGGGGTTGTCGCTAATTTGCGACTGATACGACTTGGTCTGCAAGACAGCAAGTGCTCTCTCGATTTTGACGTGATTCCACACCTCGTGGTCCGGATAGCTCAGTTTCAGCAGTGCCAGGCCGTAAAGGTTGAAGGAATGGTAGCCGATGGCCTTTTTCCGTAGGCGACGCCGACTGCTCGGTGGCCGAACCAACGCGAAGCAGTCGTTCTTCAAAAGTCGCCATTTTCCGGGCCGGAGTAGCGATAAACGTTCTCCCCCGGTCCACTCCGGACGAAGTGGATGGTAAACAACCCCGTCATCATACAACCGCATGAGCTCTGGAAGTCGCTCGAGGAACCGTTGGACCTGACTCTCGACTGAGGGGACAGCATCACGGCCGGCGCCATCGATCAATAACCCTCCTGCAGCTGCGAACCACACCTGATGGTTGAACGTCCGATCGTACGGTAACACGCTCCCGTCTGGCTCGACCCGTTTCCAGAGTGCCAGGGCCTCATCGAAGGGGTGTGCCAGGAAGACCTCGGTGGCTACGTTGCATGCCTCTTGGGGCCTGAGACCGGCGTCGACTGCTTCGGCTAACGCCTCGATGGTCCACGCCTGCCCAATCAACCCGTTACACTGATCTTTGTCGTCGCCTGTCCGGTGGGAGAAACTCCAGTCGTCCGGTCTAGCTTCCTCACCGAGCAGGTACGACAGCGCGCGGTCGGCTGCGTCCCAGAATCGATCATCGCCCGTGTGCTCGTGGGCCGAAAGGAAGGTCACGAGCCAATGGGCTGTGTTCCGGACCGGCGTCTCCGGATCGTGGTAAGGCCCGTTGTGTCCTGCGGGCATCGCTCCAGTTTCAGCTTGGAGATCAAGACCCGCTGTCGCGCTGTCGACGATAATCTCTTCGAGCGACGGCATCGTGCGGTTCTACTTGAGGGGGCGTCATGTATCGTCCGGTTTGGCTTGGATTGTGTCTCCTTGGTCCTCGAATCAGGGCATCATAGAAGAGTTCTCACACCGTGATCACGGACATCCTGGATTGTCTCTACGTTCGTAGGTGGTTGTGACTACGACCAACCGAAGACACAGTGCGAGGGGCACCTGTGCTTGCGCATGGTCACGGTCTCGGGTGCAGACATTCGCCGAGGCCGCAGCCCTTGGCTGCGTCGTTGGTTCGTTCGACTTCTGTCCAGTGTTTGTACGTCTCCGGTAGGCCAGTTATTGGCCCACACACTTACCTGATCAGCAATTGACAATCTTCATCGGTGAGATTTTTATGTCCGACGGTAGTCGTATCGGGCAAGATCTAACACTATGACCACACTTACGCGGACACTCGACACGTTTCTCGAGTTAGATGTCGACGAAAAACTCACTACAATTGTAGCATGGATCGTGGGAACGTGGATTTTCGTAATGGTTGGAATAGATGGCTACCTCTGGCCGACTCCTGTTGGCATCCTACTCGGCATTCTCATCGGTCTGCTCGTTGCCTGGGCAACCCTCGACGTTCTCGCCGACTAGTGTGTTGTTGCGCTCGGTCTACGGCTCGCCGTTCCAACCACTAACTCCGAACGAGAAAACGATCAGTAACCTGAGAACTCGCGCTCTGAGATGGCTCCTCTGACACACCCCCTCGAATACCTAAAGCGCGCATTGGCACCGACGAACTTTTGATCCTAATCACCATCTCTTCGATAGGATGGATGACCCTGTCGTGTCGGTTATCGTCCCCGTCTACAACGATCCTGCTGGCATCTCCACGACCCTCGACTCTCTCCTCACACAGTCTACAGAACACGACTTCCACGTCCTCGTCGTCGACAACGCCTCCACCGACCGCACTCCCGACGTCGTCCGATCCTACGACGACGACCGGATCACCCTCCTCCACGAAACCGACATCCAGTCCTCTTACGCCGCCCGAAACACGGGCATTCGAAACGCCGAGACCAACATTCTCGCCTTCCTCGACGCCGACATGACCGTCTCCGATTCCTGGCTCGAAAACGCCCTCGACACGTTCCACGCCACCGACGCCGACTACCTCGCTTGCGACGTCGAACTCACCCTCCCCGAAACCCCCTCCCTTGCTGCCCGATACGACCGCCACACCGGCTTCCCCGTCGAACAATATCTCGAACGCCAGCACTTCGCCCCGACGTGCTGTCTGTTCGTCCGCCGGGAGGTCTTCCGGGACGTCGGCCTCTTCGATCCCCGCCTCGCCTCCGGCGGCGACAAGGAGTTCGGCAACCGGGTCCACGACGCGGGCTACCGGATGGAATTCGCCGACGACGCAACCGTCTTTCATCCAACCCGCAACACCCTCCGATCCCTCGTCAAGAAGGATGTCCGGGTTGGCCGCGGACTCGCCCAGCTCCAGCGCCTCTACCCCGACCGCTACGGTCGGCCCGGGATCCCCCCGCGACCCAGCGGGATCAAGCGCCCCGATCGCGACCTCCCAACCCGAGACCGCCTCGCCTTCGGCGCCCTCTCGCGGTTCCTCACGGCCGCCCGCGCGTCCGGCTACGCCCGCGAACTCGCAAGGCCCACCGACACCGGTGCGGATCCCGCCCTGAACGGGCCGCCTCGGCTGTGACTTCGTCCCGGGAGTGGAGAGATTCCTTCCCCATTGGAGGGGCTTTCGAGGTGTTCGTTGCTCTTGTCGCCCATCGCCGATTCGATTCCGCCACTCGATCCGATCGACAGGTGGCGAACTCCGAAAGAGAGAGGTGATTTCGCGAGTTCTGCGCGCAGACGGTCCCAGCTTCTCGACTGACCTCTCCGGCACTTCGTCGACGTTCCCGGTACTTCGTCGATGGGCACTCGTAGGAACTCACGAAACCTCCTCTCTCTGCAACTTAAGTAATCGATTACTCACGAAACTAACGTAACAGAAGAAACTAAAGTAGTTACCTTTATCATCCCTGGTGCTCATCTCCCGACAGGATGAGCGGGCCATTCAGCGACGTGTCGCGAACGATCTTCGCCGACAAGGAGGTGCTCTCGGAGGGCTATCAACCGGAGACGATTCTCGAACGTGAAGCGGAGATCGAACTGTATCGCAACGCCTTCAAAGACGTTCTCTTCGGCCATCCACCGCCGAACGTCTTCATTTACGGCAAGACCGGCGTCGGAAAGACAGCCGTGACGAGGTACATCCTCGACGCGCTTCAGGAGGAAGTCGACGGCAGGCCCGAGGCTGACGACCTCACCGTCCTGTGGCACAACTGCAACGGGGAGACGCCCTACTCGACCGCCCGGGCATTCATCAACGACCTCAAGCCGGCTGCCGAAGATCCGTTTCCTCGCCGCGGATACTCCTTGCCGGAGGCGCTGGAGCGGTTTTACGACCTCCTCGACCGCCGCGGCGGCACGTTCCTCCTCGTCCTCGACGAGATCGACCATCTCAAGGAATCGGACACGCTCCTGTATGAGCTCCCGCGAGCGCGGGCAAACGATCACGTCGACGACGCCCAACTCGGGGTCGTCGGGATCAGCAACAACTACGCCTTCCGCGAGAGTCTCTCACCCAAGGTCAAGGACACGCTGATGGAACGGGAGATTTCGTTTGCTCCCTATTCGGCCGACGAGCTCCGGACGATCCTCGAACATCGGGCGTCGATGGCGTTTCGAGACGACGGCTACGACCCCTCGGCCATCGGGCTGTGTGCCGCCCTTGCGGCCCGGGACACCGGCAACGCCAGACAGGCGCTCGATCTCCTGCTCAACGCCGGGGACATCGCGGAAGAACGTGGCGACGACGCAGTCACGGACGAGCACGTGAGCGACGCCGAGGAACGCGTGCGCCGCGGACGGGTGCTGAAACACGTGCGCGACCAGACGATCCACGCCCAGCTCGTCCTCGAGACGGTCGCCCGACTCCAGGAGGACGGCCACGCTCCCGTCCGATCGAAAACCATCTACGACGCCTACACCACGATCGCCGAAGAGTGGGGACATGACCCCCTGTCGTCGCTCAAGAGCGTCCAGAACCACCTTTCGGATCTCCACATGCTCGGATTCCTCACCCGACACGAACACAACGACGGTCGCGCCGGTGGTTCGTACTACACCTACGAAGTCGAACACGATGCCGCCGCGATCGTCGACGTCCGAGAACGCATCGAGGACGATCGGCCGTGAGTTCCCGACGTGATCCGTGTACTCGGAAGAACTCACGAAATCTCCTCTCTCACTGCTACGTAAACAACCGGAGCTAGGGAAACAAACGAAACGGACGAAACGACTCCGTGCTCCGGCCGCCGGACATCGTCGACGACGCCCGTGAGGAACGGCTGTGAATGCTGTTTTTCGATACGTCTGAGCTCGTCAAGCGGTATGCTGAAGAGGACGGCACCGATGTCGTCGACGAGCTGATCGAAGAGGCCGACGAGGGGCGCCACGCGATCAGTGCGGTCACCGTCGACGACTACGTCCGAACCGGGTGTTTCGAGACCATTGAACGGTCGCCGCCACAGAACGTTTTTACCGAATATACACGTACCGGTCAGTATGGACTCACCCCGCCGCGACGACCGCTCGATCCGGGAGACCGTTGCGGCGACGCTGGCAGACCACCCAGTCAGTGTCGGCTTCCTGTTCGGATCGCGGGCTCGCGGCGAGGTGCACGACCGGAGTGATGTCGACGTGGCCGTCGCCTTCGAGGACACCGATCCTGGAGAGCCGGGCCATGTGGACGCGCACCTGAGACTTGGTGCCGATCTCGCGCTCGCACTTGGAACTGACGTCGTTGACGTGGTCGATCTCCAGGCAGCGTCACCGTCACTCGTTCGCGCGGTCTTTCGAGACGGCGACCGCCTCGTCGGGAGCACAGACGACGCAGGTCGCCTCCGGGAGGCGCTCCTCGATGATTCCGATGCGGAAGCCGATCACCGATCGCCCGCTGAACGCTTCGACGACGCGCTTGCCGCCATCGACGACCACCTCGCTTGACGGATCGGGACGGACGAGCTCGAACGGATTCTCGACGCCGTCGAAACCCGACCAAACCGGGGGCGGACACGACGACGGGAGCGACCGCGTCCACCAGCTTGCTCCAGTCGCCCGAGGTCGTCGTCGAAGTCCTCGACCCCTCGTGGCCGCCCCGGATTCCCGGTGAATATCTATCGACTGGGCCGGTTGGTAGTACGCCGATACATCTAATACATTAGATGACATAGAAATACATATGCCCATCGACATCGAGACGTTCGAATCCTCCTCCGGGGATCGACTGCAACACAGCGGAGAGACGAACGCCGACCGAGTCATGCGGTTCCTCGCTGCGAACCCCGACAAGGCGTTCACCCAGAGTGAGATTCGCGACGCGACCGACGTGAAAGCCGGAAGCATCAGCGTCGTCCTCTCGCGCCTCGAAGATCGGGGTCTCGTCCGCCACAAAGGCAACTACTGGGCACTCGGTGAAGCCGACGATGTCGCCGCGTATATCGGCTTGCTCGAAAGTACCCGGGCCGCGAACGACCGCTTCGGCGAGGAGGACGTAGACGAGTGGTTGGAGCACGCCGTCGACGACGAGGACACTGAATGAGCTATCGGCGAGGCGACGTCGTCTGGGGTCCAAGGGGGAATGCATCGGCGGAGCTACGCGTCACCGTGGGCGCTCGCGTCACCGAAACACGCCGCGCTCGTTCGGCGGCAAGGCCGACTCGAGGAATCGTTCGTCCAGACCGTCGTCGACGCACTCGAAACCTATCTTGAACCACCCAACGGGGATTGATACGGTCGGATGGAGGCTATTCCCCGCTAAAACCCGTAGCGTTTGTGCGCCTCGTTGATCGGGACGATTTCGAGAACCCGCACCTCGTTTTCGTCCTCGTGGACGGTGTACCGTCCGTAGCGGGGTAGTTTGTATAAATTCACTTCGCAGAAATACAATTCTGCGAAATCATACTATACTAACCACAGCACTTACGTGGGCGGCGGACGGAGGGCACGCATGACCACCTTCGTCGATCGGGCGGACGAACTCGAGCGGCTCCACACGCTGTACGACAGCGACGAATTCGAGTTCGCGGTCGTCTACGGGCGTCGCCGGATCGGGAAGACCGAACTCGTCCTCGAATCCCTCCGGGAGCGCGAGGGGGCCGTGTACCACCAGGCGACCCAGACGACGCCGGCGACACAGCTCGATCGGTTCGTCGACGACGCTACGACGGTCGTTCCGGGTATCGAGGACGTCAAGCGGGAGTGGGATGCGCTCTTGCGGCATCTCCTCGGCACCGACGCGATCGTGGTGATCGACGAGTTTCCGTACCTCGTCGATACCACGCCGAGCCTCCCGTCGGAGATTCAGCGGATCGTCGATCACGACGTCGCCGACAGCAGCGCGACGCTGGTGTTGACCGGCTCGTCGATCGGTATGGTCCACGAACACGTCCTGGACGGTGGGGCCCCCCTGTACGGGCGGCTCTCACAGACGCCCAGTGGACGGATCGAACTCACCCAGCTCCCGTTCGATGCAGCGATGGAGTTCGTGCCCGACTACGACGACGAACAGCAGGTGTTTACGTTCGGGATCTTTGGGGGGACACCCCGGTACTTGCGCCCGATTGACGACGACCTGACCGTCGGTGAAAACGTCGCTCGCACGCTGCTGGCACCGGAGGGGCCGCTCCACGACGAACCTGAGACGGTGTTGCAGATGGAACTCGACGAGGTCAACCGATACTTTTCGTTGCTCGAATCCATGGCGCGGGGCAATCGCGAGCGAAACGAAATCGCCCAGGGGGCCGGGCTGCAGAGCCGCGATACGAGCTACTACTTCGATCGACTGGAAACGCTCGACCTGATCGAACGGCATCATCCCGTTACCGTCGATCCGACCAGGACGCGCCGAACCCGCTTTCGGATCCGGGATCCGCTGTTTCGCTTCTGGTTCCGCTTTATCTACGGACAGGCGGGGCGATACGAACTCTACGGCGAGGACGCGTACGCCGACCTCGTCGCCCCCGAACTCCCGGATTTCGTCAGCGACACGTTCGAACAACTCTGCCGAGCTGCCCTCCCTGGCCTGTATCCGAACGACGATCCGACGAGAGTACCCGGTGCATGGTGGTATGACGGCCGCGAGATCGACGTCGTCGCCCCGACGAGCGACGGAACGCTCCTGGTTGGCGAGTGTAAATTCACGAGCCAACCCGTCGGCTACGACATCCTTGCACGTCTCGAAGACGACACAGCCCACGTCGACTGGACGCCACCAACCGGTGGTGATCCGGAGTACAGCTATGCGCTGTTCGCCAGGAACGGCTTTACACGATCCGTTCGTGAAGCGGCGGCCGAGCGCTCCGACCTCGCGCTCTTCGATCTCACGGACGTGGTCGACGCGCTTCACCGGTCGAGTCCCGCTTGAGACTGATTATTCTCGGCCGTAACCGGACGATCGGCCACCCGATGGGCCGATCGACCGGTAAATCGCTACAATAATCATAATGAGGCCATCCAGGCGGTCGCGCCCCGTCCGTCGTCACGACGTCGGCTCGGTGCTGAGCTTCGACGCCGATTTCGGCGTCTCCGTCGTCGACTGGACGACCTTCTAGACGTCCGAATCCCGGGAGACGTCGTTCGAATACGGCTCGGCAGCTTCCGAATACGACGAATACGTCCGAACCGGGTGACTCGAGGAATCGTTCGTCCAGACCGACGTCGACGACTTTCGACGCGAACTCGCGAACTCGTCGCCGTATATACACTCGGATGGGGCAGAGTATTTATCCGTGATTCGGACGGACGAACTCGTCTGTCGGGTCTCCCAGAGGATCTCGATGCGATCCCGGCCGCGGGCGGCTACGACGACACCGACGCCGTGATCGAAGAGGCCGTTCGTGAGCTGTTGCGTCGGGGTCCGGAGCTTCGACTGTCTCTCGCGGTCGAGAAATACCGGACCGGCAACGTGAGCCTCGATCGGGCGGCCGAACTGACCGGCGTCTCGGCGGCGGCCTTCAGGGACGAACTCGCAGACCGGGGGATCGACCGGGATACCGGCTTTCTTTCTGACGCTCAGCGGAGGGACCGGCTGGAGAGGTTCACCGGGTGAGCCGAACTCGAGCTGGCGGACGATATCAGTGATCACGCACTGTCCGTGACTGATGCACGGTGTCTCGCGATCGCGTCTCACCATGACGCTCGGCTTGTGAGTATATGGAAGACGATGACGGCGGTGTATCCCCGGCCTACCGCGCTACTTAGCCTTCGGCCTGCGTTGCCTTGAGAACGAGAGGCTTCCCGCCCGCAATCAGCTAAAACCCGTAGCGTTTGTGCGCCTCGTCGATCGGAACGATTTCCAGAACGCGCACCTCGTTTTCGTCTTCGAGGACAGTGTAAAGCGCCGTGTAGGTTCGAGAGATATGCATCCGGTAGCGGTCCCGGCGGCCGTCGACGGGAAGATTCTCTTTGTCGCCTCGACCACGTCCCGGATACGGGTTCTCGGCAAGGTAGCCCAACTTCTCTTTGCAGATCCGTTCGGTCTTCTCGTCGGCGACCTCGAGAAACTCGCGAGCCTCGTCACCGAGTAAAACGGCGTACTCGGACTCAGGCATCTTCGAGTGGCGTCAATTCGTCACGATCTGCGTCCGCCAACTCCTGGAAGCGCTGCTCCAACTCCTGGCGACGTCGCAACTGAGCGAGGTCCGTCAGGAGTTCGTCGTACGTCTGACCGGGGTCCTTCAGGTCGTGGAGCTCTTTGTGCGTTTCTTCGGTCACCGGAATTCGTTTATCTGCCGACATCGTCACTGTACGGACTTACAGTCCTATCAGTATTAACAGTTACTCTATACTCGCGAAGATGCCTCCTGTGCAATGCTGGAGTCCCTCGAGAAGCTGCTCGTCGAACAGTCCGAACCGCCCTCCGGCGACGACAGCGATCGGAAGACGCTAGCGTGACGGGGCAAGGGAAGACGCTTCCGCTCGGCAACGCACCAACCGGGCTGCTGCCACCGAGTCAGCTGATCGTCAGTTTCGCGTTCGTCACTCGGTACGAGGTGTGATGGTTCATCCTCCGCACTTGATCCGCCGACGCGAGCCATTCGATATCCGCGATGCGAAGCTATCCACTCGTATGGCCGGCACCGCCGACGATACGGATGCGACCGACATCGATGCGATCCGGGGTGTACTCGAGGAGCACCCGATCCGGCTCGGCGTTCTCTTCGGCTCGCAGGCGTCTGGATCGACCCACGCCCACAGGGACGTCGACGTCGCCGACGAATTCGACGCGGAGCTCTCACCCGACGAGAGACGGCGGGCACGACTCGACGTAATCGTCGATCCGACCCGAGAACTGGGAACTGACGAAGTCGACCACGTCTGTTTCGGAAACCGTCGACAGTGACACGTTCGGGACGAGCTCCGCCCGACGTCGCAATCCTCTCAGAATGACAACTGTACAACAATTATATCAGCTCCCGGGACGTCTCCTCGAGTGATGCCCGAAGAAGTACTTTTCAAGACCGAGGAACCGAGATCCAGAGCCGAGATCGCCGAGACGCTGGTCGCCGCCGCCGAGGAGATCGAGGCCGGGACCGTCCACCTGGACGCCGATGGGGACGCGACGGACGTCGAGATCCCCGACACCCCACTGTTCGAGGTCGAACTCGAACGCCTCACCGACTCGGAAACCGGGGAGGAACGCTACGAACTGGAATACGAGATCCGCTGGACGCGGTGAATTCGGACGGCTTTTTCCGGTCCTCGGCGACGGTACCGACCCGCCGCCGCTTCGATTCAGATCGACAGCGCATACAGATACCCGTCGTTGCTCCCGACGTACAGCGTCCCGTCTGCGACCGTGGGTGAATCGTGAACGGTCCCGTCGGCGTCGAACTGCCAGTCTGATTCTCCCGACGCGGCGTCGATCGCGTACACCGACCCGTCGCGGCTTCCGGTATAAACGATCCCGTCGTCGACGGCAGGGATCGAGGTCACGCTGCCGCCGGTTTCGAATCGCCACTCGAGTCTGTCGGCGCCGGCGAGCCCCTGGCAGCCACTCGTCAGGGCGACCCCACCGACCCCGACCGTCGCGAGGAACGTCCGTCGGTTCACAGCACTCCTACCGGGCGCGTTTAAAAGGAGTTGTCGTAAGGTACAATGGCCGTTTGAGGGACGTGGCGTGTGTTGACTCGTCCGAGCCGAGTTCGCCAGTCGGGATTTCGCGTTTTACACGCTCGGCTCCGTTGCGTAGACGTCGAGAAAAATCTCGAACAGAAATTCCAGCTAATTTCAGAAGGCCACGTCGACCGACCGGAGGATCGACGACCGGTCGCCGGATTCCCAGACGAGACTGACGGTTCCGTTGTTGTCGCCCAATTCAGCAGTCAGTCTGTCGCCCGCAGACATCTGATCGAAGCTGACATTTTCTACGAAGAGGGCACCGTTCTCATCGTGGTGGGAACTGGCGCTGAGGTCCCCACTCTCTTTGAAGTCAACATCCCCCGACGTCGTAAACTTCAGCGTATTCACGTCCACTTGATCTCCACCAGCATGCGTGAAGGTCACATTTTGTTCTTCGTCGTCGACGTCGACGTCGAAGTTCGCGTTCGGCGCCGTGTCCCCGATCTGGTCGCCCAGCCCGAGCACGAACGTTCCGATCACGGCCGCCAGGATCACGGTGATCGCGACCATGAGAATGACGCCGATAACCGGCGATACTGCTCGCTTTTCCGTCACAAACGATTTCAGTTGCATCTGTTGTGGTTCCATCCCACCGACCGGGAACGCTTCGAATGCCACGATCGTCGATGCGGCGTCCTCCCCCCCGATTGCGGTGGCTACCTCGTGGTTCCCTCGCCCCGCTTATAAGATCGGCGTCCTGCGTTCCACGACCGGAACAGTTGCCTCCCCGCGCGCTAGTCCCGACGCGGCGCCCGCCCGCTGTGTCGCCCGGAGACGTCGGTCACCCGGATCTCGTACCACTCCCGCTCCCAGTCGTCGAGGTCACTCCATTGTTTCTCGTCTGCCGATTCCGGATCCCGCGTGAAAAACACCGGTACGAACTCCTCGGGGATGGCGTTCCCGTTGATGGGGGAGAGCGTCCCGGTCGCGACGGCGCTCTCCCAGACGTCGACGTCCTCGTAGTTGTACACCGTCATCGTCACCTCCGCCCCCGCCTTCACGAACGCCTCCTTCTTGCTCCCGGGACCGTTGACGAACCCCACGACGATCCGATTCTCTTCCCGATCGTATTGGTACGACATCGGCAACCCGTATCCCTGACTCCCGGCGGCCATACTCAACACGCCGGTGAAAGAGTGGTCGAGCAACGAGCGTGCGTCCGACTCACTCATCTCGTTGCCGACACTCGGTGGACGATCAGTCATTGACGAATCCATGGTTTCTAGGTGCTTAGGGGTTGTCACAGGCGTGTTGTCCGAGATTCACACCCCGCCCCCCGGACGACTCCGAGGCCGGTGTCGCCGCCGATCACGAGTCCGAGACAAACGCCGACTCCGGGGGACCGTCGACGCGAACGTCGAGAGCAGCAGTTCCGACGGGCGCGAATACGCCGCGCCCCGGTCGAAAAAGCGCCCGCTTTTTGTACGTCACCCACGCACCACCAGTCAATGCGAGTCCTCGTCACCGGAGGGGCCGGCTTCATCGGCGGCCACGTCGCACAGCAGCTCGCCGGCCAGGGCCACGACGTCACCGTCGTCGACAACTTCGAGCCGTACTACGATCTCGGAATCAAGGAACACAACGTCGAGGCGGCCAGACGGGCCGCCCAGGAGGGTGACGGCTCCTACGAGCTCGTCAGGGAGTCGATCACGGACGAGGAAACCGTCGACGAACACGTCGCAGACACCGAGATCCTGTACCACCAGGCGGCCCAGGCGGGGGTCCGCAAGAGCGTCGAGGAGCCCAAAAAAGTCAACCGCTACAACGTCGACGGCACGATAGAGATCCTGGAGGCCGCCCGGAAACACGACCTCGACCGGGTCGTCGTCGCCTCCTCCTCGTCGGTGTACGGCAAACCCCAGTACCTCCCGTACGATGAGGATCACCCCACCACCCCAGTCTCGCCGTACGGCGTCTCCAAACTCGCCACCGAGCAGTACGCCCGGGTCTACTACGAGCGCTACGGCCTCCCGACGGTTTCGTTGCGCTACTTCACCGTCTACGGCCCCCGGATGCGTCCCAACATGGCGATGACGAACTTCGTCTCCCGGTGTCTGCACGGCGAACCGCCAGTGATCTACGGCGACGGCACCCAGACCCGCGATTTCACGTACGTCACCGACGTCCGCCGGGTCAACGAACAGCTGCTCACCGACGACCGCGCCGACGGGGAGATTCTCAACGTCGGCTCCACCGACAACATCGACATCCGGACGCTCGCGGAGGTGGTCCGCGACGAGATCGATCCAGAACTGGAGATCGTTTACGACGACCCCCGGGAGGGCGATGCCGAACACACCCACGCCGACGTCTCGAAGGCCACCGAGCTGCTCGAGTACGAACCCACCGTCGACATCCGCGAGGGCGTCCGACAGTTCATCGACTGGTACCGCGCAAACGAGGACTGGTACGATCCGCTGGTGCGGAACTCCTGACGCCCGAGGCGGTCCGCTTGTAGGCTCCCGCGAACCTCCGAACCGACCTCCGACCTATTATAATAAATCCCTCATTTTTGAGGACATCAATTAAATAGCCGGTCCGTAGAGATTCTCGAGCGTGTTTTCGCGTATCGTGCTTCAAACGAGAATGTATTGAATATTTACATAATTATCTTAACCTCCGGGGGTGAAGGTACTACTGCATGCCACCGATAGACATGGGTACTGAGGAGGGGCGCATCGAGGCGCTGCGACGGATGTATCGCATCCGCGCATTCGAGGACGCTGCGGGGGATCTGTTCGCCGACGGCGAACTCCCCGGATTCGTTCACCTGTACAAAGGCGAGGAGGCGGTCGGCGTCGGGGCCGCCGCCGCGCTCGAGCCGGACGACTACATCACGAGCACCCATCGGGGCCACGGCCACTGCATCGCGAAGGGGCTCGACACGGAGAAGATGATGGCCGAACTGTACGGCAAAGCCAACGGCTACTGCAACGGCAAAGGTGGGTCGATGCACATCGCCGACGTGGAGGCGGGGATGCTCGGCGCCAACGGCATCGTCGGGGCGGGCCCGCCGCTCGCGACGGGTGCAGCGCTGACCGCCCACCGCAACGACGACGACCGGGTGGCGCTGGCGTTCTTCGGCGACGGGGCGGTCGCACAGGGACAGGTACACGAGGCGGTCAACCTCGCGGCGACCTGGGGCCTGCCGGCGATCTTCCTCGTCGAGAACAACCAGTACGGCGAGGGAACGCCGATGGAGAAGCAGCACAACGTCGAGAACCTCAGCGAGACAGCCGAGGCGTACAACATCCCCGGCTTCACGATCGACGGCATGGACGTGACCGCCGTCGAGGAGGCCGTCACCGAGGCCCGAAAACGGGCGCTCGCGGGCGACGGGCCGACGTTCATCGAGGCGGACACCTACCGCTACGAGGGCCACTTCGAGGGCGACCACCAGCCGTACCGCGACGAGGAGGAAATCGAGGCCTGGCGCGAGAAGGACCCGATCGACCAGTTCAAACAACGGCTGATCGACCGCGGCGAACTCACCGAAGACGAGTTCGAATCGATCCGCGAGGAGATCGACGCCGAGATCGACGCGGCGATCGAGAGCGCACAGCAAGCCGACCCGCCCGAACCACACGAGGCCTACGAGGACATGTTCGCAGAACCCGCACCCGAGATCGCACAATTCGCCGAACTGCCCCGCGCCGACGGGGGTGATCGCCGATGAGCACCGAACTCGAGACCGCCGGCGAGACCGAGACGATGACCGTCCGGGAGGCGCTCCGGGAGGCGATGCGCGAGGAACTTCGGCGCGACGAGGACGTGTTCGTGATGGGTGAGGACGTCGGCACGTTCGGCGGCGTCTTCCAGGTCACCGGCGATCTAGTCGAGGAGTTCGGCGAAGAGCGGATCCGCGATACGCCGATCAGCGAGGCCGGCTTCGTCGGCGCCGGGGTCGGCGCCGCAGCCACCGGCTCCCGGCCGGTCGTCGAGGTGATGTTCTCGGACTTCCTCGGCGTCTCGATGGAACAGATCACGAACCAGATGGCGAAGATGCGGTACATGTTCGGCGGGAAGACGGAGATGCCGGTCACGATCCGCACCACCGAGGGCGGCGGCCAGCGCGCCGCGAGCCAGCACTCCGGCACCGTCCATACCTGGTTCGCGCACTTCCCGGGAATCAAGGCGGTCGCCCCCGGCACGCCGGCGGCCGCAAAGGGGCTGCTCAAGTCGGCGATCCGGTCGAATGACCCGGTGATGGTCTTCGAGAACAAAGTGATCTACGAGCAGGAGGGTGAGGTCCCGACCGACCCCGACTTCACGATCCCGCTGGGCGAAGCCAGCGTCGAACGCGAAGGCGAGGACGTCACCGTCGTCGCGACCCAGCGACTCGTCGGCGAGACGCTCGAACTCGCCGAGGATATGGCCGACGAGGCCGATCTCGAGGTGATCGACCCCCGGTCGCTGTATCCGCTGGACACCGAAACGATCGCCGAGAGCGTCCGGAAGACCGGTCGGCTGGTCGTCGCCGACGAGAGCCCGTTGTCGTACGGCACCCACGCCGAGGTCGTCGCCCGCATCGTCGAGGAGGAGTTCTTCAGCCTCGACGCGCCGATCCAGCGGGTCGGAGTCGCCGACACGCACATCCCGTTCAGCCCGGACCTCGAAGACGAGGTGATCCCCACCGGCGATGACGTCCGCGAGGCGGTCGATCAGGTGATCTGAGTGGTCACCACACCCAATCACGCGATCGACCATCGACCGTGAACGGGGAACCGACGACTCGACAACCGACCACCGGGGAGCCAGCCACCGTCGGGCTGGTCGTCAACCCCGCGGCCGGTCGCGACATCCGTCGACTGGTCGGGGGTGCCGCCGTCAGCGACAACTACGCGAAGCGCCGGACCGCCGAGTGCGCCCTCGCCGGACTCGCGTCCCTCGAGGAGCCGATCGAGGCGCGCGTGATGCCGACGGTCAGCTCGATCGCCGACCGGATCGTCGACAACGTCGAGGGACTTCCCGTCCGGACGCTCGACACCCTCGCGACCGGCCACCGGGAGGACACCCACCGCGCAGCCGAGCGACTCGCCGAAATCGCCGACGCGGCGATCGTCCTCGGCGGGGACGGCACCACCGCCGACGTCGGGTTCCGGATCGGCGAGGTTCCGGTCGCGGCGATCTCGACGGGCACGAACAACGTGGTCCCCGACTCGGTCGACGGAACTGTCGCCGGGATCGCGGCCGGACTGGTCGCGACCGGACGCGTGAATCCCGACACGGTGACGTATCGCCACTGCTGGATCGAGGCGAGCGTGCGCGGGGACACAGACCGGACCCGGCGTGGACTCGCAACCGCCGGCGTTCTCGAGGAGCCGTTCGTCGGCACGCGGGCGATCCTCGACGCCACGGCCTACCGGGTCGGCGTCGTCTCGCGGGCGTCCCCCGGCGAGATCGGGCTCTCGGGGATCGCCGGCGCGCTGGGCGATCACGGTCCCGACGATCCCGGCGGGATCGGGCTGCGCTTTGCCGACGACACGGTCGCGACAGCCGAGGGGCGCACAGATCGCGTCGTCCGGGGGATCGTCGCTCCGGGCGTGGTCGAACGGATACGAATCCAGGAGCGTTGCCGGCTCGAACCGGGCGAGACGCTGTCGACGACGATCGAGGAGGGCGTTCTCGCAGTCGACGGCGAGCGCGACCTCGAACTGACGGACGCGACCGTCGATCTCGCGGCGCGGGCCGACGGCCCGCGGTTGATCCGGATGGCGGAGACGCTCGAGGCTGCGGCACGCGTTGGCGAATTCGTGACCGACCTGTAGCGATCGTCAGGGGCGGTTCAGGGGCGCTCCCAGTCCAGTTCGAGGGGCACGTCCTCCCGGAGCAACTCCGCGACGTGGCAGGTGCGTTCGCCGTTCTCGACGAGCCGTTCGAGCGTTTCATCGTCGGCGTCGCCGTCGATCGTCACCTGTGCGGCGAGCGACTCGACTGACCCCTCCTCGGGGGTGGCCTCG
Source organism: Halalkaliarchaeum desulfuricum (assembly GCF_002952775.1). NCBI lineage: Archaea > Methanobacteriati > Methanobacteriota > Halobacteria > Halobacteriales > Haloferacaceae > Halalkaliarchaeum > Halalkaliarchaeum desulfuricum. The sequence goes on along the minus strand of NZ_CP025066.1, from coordinate 2,949,135 downwards.
GCCTCGACGGAGAGCTCCGACAGTTCCACGTCACGGATATCCGCCTGGATGCCGATGCTGGAGGCCAGACACGACGACAGCGCGCCCAGGTAATAATCGACCGGCGTCGGGCCGCCGCTGCCGCCGAACTTCTCCGTGACGTCGAACTCCCACTCGAAGGAGCCCGCCTCGATCCACCCCGAGAGATCCTCTCGGAGGTGGGTCGTCACGGTTCGCTCCGGGAGTTCGACCTCCTCGTCGGAAGCCGCCACGTCGGCGGCTGCAGACACCGCGTCGGGCAACAGCGGCCAGGGCTCCTCGAGATGTTCGACGAGCGTTCCGAGGAACCGCGCCGCGTCGGCGCCGTCGACGACTCGATGGTCGAACGACAGCGAGAGGGGAAGCTGTCGGCGGAACGTCACCCCGTCGTCGCCGCGCACCGGCTGCTCGTCGATCGCGTTGACTCCCAGAATCGCGATCTGTGGGGGGTTGATGATCGGATCGAACTGCTCGACGCCGAACATTCCCAGGTTCGTCACCGTGAACGTCCCGCCCTGGAGGTCAGACATGTCGTAGTCGCCCTCGAGCACGCGGGTGGTGATCTCGCGGCGCCGTTTTGCGATCTCATCCAGCGACAGCGAACCGACGTCGCGCAACACCGGCGTGAGCAGCCCCTGCTCGACGTCGACTGCGATGCCGACGTTGTGCTCCTCGTAGAGCCGGTGGGTGTCCTCCTCGAAGGTGGCGTTGAACTCGGGGTGCTCCTCGAGGGCGGCCGACAGCGCGACGAGCAGGATGTCCGGGATGGAGACGTCGACCTCGAGCTCGGCGTCGGCGACGTCGGCCGCCGACAGCAGCGCCTCGGCGTCGGCGTGGCGGTGCTCGGTGACGTGGACGGCTTCGCGGTAGCTCTCCCCGAGCCGGTTCGCGATCGTCTGTCGCATCTGCCCGAAGGTGCGCTCTTCGCTGACCGTGAGGCCGGCTGTCCCCGCAGCGCTCTCGACTGGCTCCTCGTCGGCCTCGGCCTGCCTTTCGGTGGCGGCCTCGGCGGCAGCCTCGACGTCGTCGGCACTCACTGCGCCGCTGGGGCCGGTCCCCTCGATCCCGACGAGGTCGACGCCGAGTTCCTCGGCCCGCTTGCGGGCTCGCGGGGTCGCCTTCACGTCCGCAGCCGAGTCGGCGGCGTCCCCGGATTCCTCTGCTGTGGTCTCCTCCGGTTCGGCTTCCCCGGTAGGTTCCGCTGTGGGTTCGGCTTCCGGTGTCGGTTCTCCCCCCTCGACTGCCGCCTCGAGATCGGAGATGTCCTCGTCCGGCCCGGCCACGATCCCGATCGGATCTCCCGGCTCGCAGGTCTCCCCTTCCGCGAGGAGGATCTGCCTGAGTACGCCGTCCTCGCGGGCTTCGATTTCGGCGCTCGTCTTCTCGGATTCGATCTCCGCGATCGGCTCGTCCGCCTCGACGCTGTCACCCTCTTCGAACAGCCACTCCACGACTGTTCCTTCCGACATCTCCATGCCGAGTTTCGGCATCTTGACGAGGTATCCCATACTACGAGATTGTGTCTCACGTGTCATAAAATCGCCCGCCACACGAATGGAACCTGTTCCCGTTTCGGGATGGGTTCGTTCGCTTCTGGGCGGTTGTGAGACCGACGTCCGGGATTTCACCGCACGACGGTCACCGGAACCGGCGACCGCTGGAACACCGTCTTCGCGACGTCACCGACGAACAGTCTGTCGGCGAGGCTACCGCCGTGACTCCCGACCACCACGGTGTCGAACGCTTCCGCTCGCCGGACGATCGCCCGCGCCGGCCGGCCTATCTCGACTGCGGTGTCGATCTCGATGCCGTACTCGTCGGCGATCTCCCGTGCGCGATTGAGGACGTCCTCCGCCCGCTCTTCGGCGGCCTCCTGGATGTCGTCCGCCAGCGCGATTTCGGCCGCGCCCCCGAGCATCGCGGATGGGCCCCCGACAACGTGCAGTACGGTTATTTCGGCGTCGGGATGCGCCTCGATGGCGTATTCGAGGGCGTGCTCGCCCAGTTCGGAGTCGTCCATCGCCACCAGCACCCGATCGATCATTCGGGGTCACCCTCTGTGGCCCGTCTGTCGATGCGCTCGTTGACCGCTTCGAGCTGCTGGATGATCGAGTCGATCTCCGACGACATCGCCCGTTCGACGCTTTCGGTGACTTCCTGGGTGACTCCCTCGGTGACTTTTTCGTCGACGGTTTCGGTGACTTTCTCCTCGACTGTTTCGGTGACTTTCTCCTCGACTGTTTCGGTCACCTCGGCCGCGACTTCCTCGGTGACCTTCTCGCCGACCTCCTCGGTGACCTTCTCGCCGACCTCCTCGGTGACCTTCTCGCCGACCTCCTCGGTGACCATATCGCCGACCTCTTCGGTGACCATTTCGCCGACGTTCTCGGTCATTTCTTCGGTCAGCGTCTCCTCGATGTTCTCTGTCATTTCCTTGGTCATCCAATCGGGATCGAACCGGGCCATTTTCCAGGTCACGTGGATCGCATACGAGACGAGCGCTCCAAGTCCGAACGCGATTCCGATGGTGGTCTCACCCGTAAAGATGAACACCACCGCGAGGAAGATCAACAGCCCGTACGCGAGATCGACGAAGAAGTCGACGCGTCCCGGCTTCATCGACGCTCCCCCCTCGGTCGCACGGGTTGTTCGGGTCGATCGACGCACTCGCGGTTTCGATGCAGGTCCTGATTCATTACGTCTATGTGGAGTCCCCGAACGGATAATATGTCCTGTTCCGATCGCTCGCTTCATCTCAGCGCACCCCCAACGCAGACCCAGCTCAGCCGTCGGCGTCGTCGAACAGCTCCCGGCACTGTGCTTCGACGGCGTCGACGTCGGCGGCGGTCGTCTCCCGACCCAGCGAGAAGCGCACCGCCCCCACCGCGAGTTCAGCATCGACCCCCATCTCCACGAGGACTCGCGAGGGCGATTCATCGCTCGAGTGGCAGGCGGAGCCACTGGAGACGGCCACCCCGCGGTCTGCAAACCCCTGGACGAGTGCCGCCCCTGAGTGGCCGGGAAACCCCAGCATCGCATAGCCCGGCAGCCGACAGTCGGGATCCCCAAGCAGTGAACAGTCGACCATTCCCTCGAGCGTCGACACGAGTTCTGCCCTGAGGTCGGACAATCGGTCGCTCCGGTCGTCCATGTCCGCCAGTGCCTCCTCGGCGGCGGTACCCATGCCGACGATGCCCGGAACGTTTTCCGTGCCGCTTCGCAGACCCCACTCCTGGCCGCCGCCGTGAATGATCGGTTCGAGGTCGACGCCCTCCCGGACGTACAGCGCCCCCACGCCCTTCGGCCCGTAGAACTTGTGTGCGCTGAGGCTGGCCAGATCGAGCCCGATGTTGTCGACGTCAATCGGGATCTTGCCGGCCGACTGGACGGTGTCGGAGTGAAACACCACGTCGTGTTCGGCCGCAATAGTTCCGATCGCGTCCAGCGGCTGGATGACGCCGGTTTCGTTGTTCGCGTGCATCACCGACACGACCGCGGTGTCGTCTCGAATCGCCTCGGCGATGTCGGCCGGGTCGACGCGGCCGTCCCGACCGGGGGACACCCGCGAGACCTCGACGCCACGCTTTTCGAGCCAGTTGCAGGTCTCGATCACTGCCGAGTGTTCGATCGTTGTGGTGACGACGTGGTCGCCGTCGGTCGCGTCCACGACGCCCTTGAGCGCGAGGTTGTCAGCTTCGCTTCCCCCGCCAGTGAAGACGAGCTGTTGTGGTGACGCACCGAGCAGTTCTGCCACCGACTCCCGGGCCGCCTGCACTGCGTCGGCTTCGGTTGTCGCATACACTGCCGACGGATTGCAATGATACGTTTCGAGCGCTCGCTTCATCGATTCGACGACCGCCTCGTGCGGCGCCGTCGTCGCAGCGTGGTCCATGTAAATCATGGCTGGTGCGAATTGCAGCGACACTGCATTGCCGAAGCGTACGCGAGCCCGAACCAAAAGCTGTGGCTTTGATTGCCCACCAGGAAGAACGAGCCAGACTCTTAAGGAAGCCGTCGGTGAGTTCACCGTATGGATCTCGGATACATTGTCGAGACGAACGACGCCGAACGGATCTGGAACGCGTTCCGACTCGCAAACACCGCACTCGAGGCGGGCCACACCGTCGAGGTCTTCCTGCTCGGGGATGGCGTGGAGGCGCCGGACCTGGAGCATCCGAAGTTCAATCCGCGCGGGGTGATCCGCAAGTACACCCAGAACGGTGGGGAATTGTTCGCCTGCGGGACGTGTCTCGATTCACGGAATCTCGAACCGAGTGATCTCCGACCACGATCGACGATGGATGACTGTCTTCGGGTCGTCGAGAACGCCGACAAGGTGCTCACGATCGGATAATACGGTTCGAATGCGAGGCTGTTCACCGATAGCGAGGGCCGAAGGCCCGAGTTATCGATTTTTGGTCGAGCTTTTTCTGCCTCGGGTGCGCTCCCTTCGGTCGCGCACCACTCGTTGAAAAAGCTCGGAACGCGAGATATTGTACCGATGGCGAGGCCCGGAGGGCCGAGCCATCGGCTTTTTTGGTCCAGATTTTTTGGCGGGGGTTGAGCGCGCTCGGAGAGCGCGCGATGCCCCCGTTAAAAAAGGTGGTTAGTTACCCTTCCGCTCGTTTTTCGTCGTGCTCGGGCGGACCTTCTCGGCGCCCTTGCCGCGGCGGTTGAGCCCGCGGTTCGATTTGCCGGCGTTGGTCAGCCCGCGGAAGGCGCGACCCTTGTGGGAGTCGTCGCAGATCCAGTTGAGTTCGTCGTCGTTCTCGATCGCGGGGTGGTTCGGGTCGATCATGATGACCTCGTGCCACTTCTGGGTACCGTCCTCGCCCACCCAGTAGGACGCCAGCGTGCGGAGGTTGGGGTACTTCCGGCTGGCGCGCTCCTCGGCGATGCGCTGGATCGACTTGCGCCGCGAGACCCGGTTGATGCCCTGTCGCTTCGTCCGCCGGCCGGCCGTGAAGCGCTGCTTGCGCGCGCCGCCCTTCCGGACGGAAACGCGGACGACTACGATGCCCTGCTTGGCCTTGTAGCCCAGTTCGCGCGCCTTGTCCAGCCGCGTGGGGCGGTCGATCCGCTCGATGGCGCCCTGTTCGCGCCAGTCCTGTTTTCGTTGCCACTGCAGCTCGGCGAGCTTCCCGTCGCTGGGGTCCCGCCAGGCTTCCTTGATGTGTGAGTAGAAGCTTCGTGCCATGGGTGTTCACCACGGGCGCTTGCGATTCAGCCGCGGCGATGGCACCGATCGGCGCCACCCCGAGCCACATTTCGTCCCGTCGCCGACGAGCCGGCTCGCGGCCGACCGTCGACGGTTCGGGTGCCCACTGGTCGCCCGTCCGCCAGCGAGTTACCGTTGCTACTTCGAGAATCGGGTTAAGGGCTTCGAAACGTCGGCTGGCCCGGACGCCACCGAGTTTATACGTGATCGGTATACTGTGTAGTATGTGAACAGTACACTCTCGAGCAATCAAATTACTGCTGTTATTGGTACCGTTATCGGACTCCTTTTCGTCGGTTATCCTCTTGCAGTAGGGTCGATTGCAATGTGGTCGATCGGCAGTATGATCGTTGGAGTGTTACTGATCATCGCCTCGGTTGTTGTCTTCTTTTCGGGGGTCCCGCCTCGAGAGGACGATCTCCATCATCGCGGGGGTGGGGTCTGACTGCTGAAACGATCGGGCGACTGCTTCTTTTGGGTGGCGCCTCTCGCCCACAGGACCCGAGCCTGCTCATTCTGCCGACAAGATAATAACAACCCAGCAACAGTATCGCCTATGACCGACGGTCGTCCGACCTCGGATTTCGACGATGTCTGCGGTATCGTCGCCAACGAGACTCGGTTTTCGATCCTGCAGGCGCTGTGGGATGCCCACACCGAAACGCCCGCGGAGATCGAGGGTCCCGAGCGCGACCCGGTCCCGTTTTCGGAACTCCGGGAGCGGGTCGGCGTCCAGGACTCGGGCCGATTCAACTACCACCTCTCGGAGCTCGTTCCGCGGTTCGTCCAGCACCGCGAGGACGGCTACGCGTTGACACATACGGGGGCCCGGATCGTCGGCGCCGCCGTCTCGGGGGTGTACACCGAAACCGACACGGAACTCGACCCGACGGCTGTGGGCGACTGCGGGGTGCCGGACTGTGACGGAACGCTCGAGGCGAGCTACGAGGACGGCCACGTGACCGTCGCGTGTGACGGCTGCGACGTTCGAATCGTCATGCACGCGCCCCCGATTCTGATCGGAGCACACGACATCGAATCGAACCCGGACACGCTGCAGCAGTACACGCTCTCGGAGATCCAGAAGACGATTCGCGGGTTCTGTCCGCTCTGTAACGGCCCGATCGACACACGAGTGGCCCGAGCACACCTGGATGGGGAGGCCCCCGAAGACGATCGCGTCAAAATAACTCACCAATGCCGGGAATGTGGGCAGGTATCTCACACGTCGGCGGTTTCGCTCCTCCTCGATCACCCTGCAGTCGTCTCCCTCTTGTACGAGGCGGGCTACGACTACCGTGACGTCGCGCTCTGGCGGCGACCCGATTCAGTCGAGTCCGCCGAGTTTATCGTGGACGACGATCCCGTCCAAGTAGAGGTCACTGTGACGGTCGACGATGAGCCGCTCCGGTTTCTCCTCGACGGGGAACTGCAGGTAATCGAGTACGAACGACCATAGCGGACCTGTGCCCAGTGCGGATTCGTGCCCGACGGCGGACCCGTCCCGACGGCGGATCCCGCTTTACTCCAGATACCCTTCCGCGATGGACTCGACGTACTTGGCGACGACGTCGACCTCCAGGTGGACGGGGTCGCCGATCTCTTTGTCCGACAGTGTCGTGAGCTCGTAGGTCGTCGGGATGATGGCGACGTCCATCTCGTCATCGTGTCGCTCGGCCACCGTCAACGAGATGCCGTCCAGTGCGACTGACCCCTTGTGAACCACGTACTGGTCGAACGCCTCGGGCACTGCAAAGGAAAACAGCCAGTCCTCACCGACACGTTCGATCCCCGTCACCGTGGTCACCGTGTCCACGTGCCCTTGCACGAGGTGCCCGTCGAACCGGCCGTCGGCCGCGAGCGCGCGCTCGAGGTTCACCTCATCGCCCACCCCCAGCTCCCCGAGGTACGTCTTCTCGACGGTCTCGCTCGCCAGGAACACCTCGAACACGCTGCCTGCATCCGGTTCGCTGCCTCCGGTACCCTCCGCAAGTTCCGGGACTGCCTCGACGATGTCGACGTCCTCGCCGTATCGCTCGACGGTGAGACAGACGCCGCTGATCGCGATCGACTGCCCGTGGTGGACGTCCGCGATCTCGGGGGCGGCGATCGCGAGCCGTCGTCCGTCGGCAGTCCGTTCGACCCCCACGATCTCCCCGGTCCGCTCGACGATGCCGGTGAACATAGGTGAGACTACTCGGGGCCCGGTTTAGGCGCTGTCGATCTCGCTCCGGACGGTCCGTCTCTCGCCCGGGACCGATCCGGACGACGTATCGCAGGAAAGAACCTTTAAAGAGCCCCGAGCGACGAAGGCAAATCGCATGAAGCAGATCATCAACACTGACGAGGCACCGGCGGCAGTTGGCGCGTACAGCCAGGCGACGTCGACCGGCGAACTCGTGTTCACGGCCGGACAGATCCCGCTGACGACCGACGGCGAACTGCTGGACGACGCTCCGATCGCCGAACAGACCGAACTGGCGCTCGACAACCTGTTTGCGGTCCTCAAGGAGGCTGGCGCTACCCCCGAGGACGTGTTGAAGACGACGGTATTCCTCGCGGACATCGACGACTTCGAGGAGATGAACGAGACCTACGCCTCCTACTTCGACGAGGAGCCGCCCGCACGGTCGGCGGTCCAGGCCGGGGCACTCCCCAAGGGTGTCGGCGTCGAGGTCGAGGCGGTCGCCGTCGTTCCGGACGCGATCCCGGAGTGATGACGGACGGCGGTGACGGTACCGACGGTCCGACCGACGTCGGCGGGATCGAGAGTTCCGCCGGTATCCACCCGCGCGATCGCCGGAAGTCGGCGCTACTGTGGGGCGTGATCGGCGCGCTCGCGTTTCTCGTCGTCGCGCAGGGATACCTTCTGCTGGGCGGCGACTTGTCGTTCGGCTACGCGGGACTGTTCCCCCTTGCGGGCGCGATCGGAGCCGCCCTCGGCGTGACGTCGTACCTGTTCGAACACCGTCTCCTGCAGTGGGGCCGATAGGAAAATCAGCAGACAGCCGATTCGGAAGCAGTGCTCCCGGATTCAGGCTACCCGTTACGTTATCCCGTATTTTTCATCCCGGCAGCGATCCCGTTGACGGTCAAGCGGAGGGTACGCTCCTCCTCGGGCGTGCGGTGGGTCCGGTCGAGCAGATCCACTTGCAGCAGGTTCAGCGGATCGACGTACGGGTTGCGGCGTTCGAGGCTCCCCTCGAGCCATTCGCGGCGCTCCAGCGACTCGCGGCCGGTGATGGTGCCGACGAGATCGCTCGCCCGTTCGTACTCGTCCCGAAGATGCGGGAAGAACTCCTCGCGGAGTTCCGGATCGGCCAGATCGGCGTACTCCGTGGCAATCTCCATGTCCGTTCGGGCGAGCGCGACGGCGGCGTTGTCGAGCGTCGTCCGGAAGAACGGCCACTCGTCGTGCATCTCCTGGAGCGTCTCGATCGCGGCCTCCTCGTCGTCAGCGTCCTCGAGATACGCGTCGATTCCCGAGGCAAGCGAGTACCAGCCCGGGAGGATACACCGCGACTGCGTCCAGGAGAACACCCACGGGATCGCCCGGAGGTCCTCGACGGTGCGCTCGTCGGTCCGGGATGCCGGCCGGGAGCCGAGGTTGAGGTCCTCGATCACCGTGATCGGGGTGGCCTGCTCGAAGTACTGGACGAACCCCTCGGCTTCGAGCAGGTCGCGGTACGCCTCTCCGGCGGCGTCGGCCATCGTCTGCATCGCCTTGCGCCACCCGTCTTCTACCGGCTCGACGGGCTCTTCGAGCGCCCGGTGGCGCGACCGTACCTGTGCGTCGAGCATCTGCTCGAGGTTGCGCTCGGCGATATCGGGGTTGCCGTACTTTTCGGCGATCGCTTCGCCCTGTTCGGTGAACTTCACCTCGCCAGTGACGGTCTCGTTTGGCAGCGCCAACAGCGCCTCGTTCATCGGCCCGCCGCCACGCGAGATCGATCCACCCCGGCCGTGGAACAGCCGCAGGTCGACATCGTAGGCGTCGGTGATCGCCGCGAGCCGCTTCTGGTTGCGGTACAGCGACCAGTTCGCCGCCAGGAAGCCGTTCTCCTTGTTGGAGTCGGAGTAGCCCAGCATCACTTCCTGGGTGTTACCCCGCAAGGCGAGCGCCTGCGCGTACGCCTCGTTTTCGAACAGCCGGCCCATGATACGCTCGGCGCCGTCGAGCGCGTACTCCGTCTCGAGCAAGGGGACGACATCGAGCCCGCAGTGGTCGGGCAACGCAACCACGCCGGCCTGGTCTGCCAGGAACAGCACCTCGAGCACGTGGCTGGACTCCTCTGTCATCGAGATGCAGTAGGTGTCGATCGCCTGGATGCCATACTCCTCCTGCCAGTCCGCCAGTTTGTCGAACCGGGAAAGCACCCGCTTTGCGGTTTCGGAGATCAGCCCCGGATCGCCGGGGTCGATCACCGGTTCGTCCTGGAGGATCGCCTCGGTGAGCAGTTCGATGCGTCCCTCCTCGTCGAGATCGCGGTAGTCGATCTCCTGGCGTTCCAGCGCCTCCGCGACCGCCTCGGTGTGGTTCTCCTGGTGGTCCCGAACGTCCAGTGACGCCAGCGCGAAGCCGAACGTCGAGGCCTGCCGACGGAGCGGCTCGACGAACTCCGCGGCGACGGCCTGCCCGCCGTTGTCGACGAGGCTCTGGTGAATCGCGTCGAGGTCCTCGAGGAACGCCTCGGGGCCGTTGTACTCCCCGGGACGAACGTCGTCGACGCGGTCGAGTCGCTCGCGCATGAACCGCAGCTTCTGCCGGTACGGCTCGTCGGGATACCTGGTTTCGATCTCCGGGGCGAGCCCGGGGAACCGGTTCCTGTCGGCCTCGAGCCGCTCGGTGAACGCAGCTCCGGTGTCGTACCGGGTACCGTCCTGGCTGAGCGCCGCCGACAGCACCTTCAGTTCGTCGCGATACTTCTCGACGACGACGGACCGCTGGCGGGAGAGTGTCTCGGTCGTCACCTCCGGCGTGACGAACGGGTTTCCGTCGCGGTCGCTGCCGGCCCACGATCGGAACTCGAACAGCTTCGGAACGTCGACGTCATCGAACTCCTTGTCGACGACCGACTCCAGTTCGCGGTACGTCTCGCCGATCACGTCGAACAGCGTGTTCTCGAGATACCACTGGACGTTCAGCGCCTCGTCGGCCGGCTCCGGGCGGCGGTTTCGAACCTGTCGGGTTCCCCACAGGCTGTTCACCTCGGCGTCGATCTTTCGCCACAGCGCCGTTCGCTCCCGGTCGGTCAGACGTCTCTCGTCGAGTTCCTCGATCCGGTCGGCGATCGACCGCAGTTTCGCCTTCACGGTTCCGCGTCGCGCCTCGGTCGGGTGGGCGGTGAACGTCGGTTCGATCAACACGTCGTCGAGGAGTTCCTCCAGTTCCGCCTCGGTTACGCCCTGTTCGATCAGCTCCGACACCGTCCCCTCGAAGGTGTCCTCGAGGGTCTGCTCCTGGCGGGCGTGCCGGACGGTGCGAACCCGTTCGCGTTCCTCGGCGAGGTTTATCAGTTCGAAGTAGACGGTGAACGCGCGCGCGATGACACTCGCCTCGTCCGGTGACAGCTCGGCGATTCGCTCCCGAAGCGGACTCCGGGAGTCGAGTTCCCCCTCCCGGTAGGATATCGCGTTCGTGCGGAGTTCCTCGACGGTTTCGAACGATTCGGTCGATGTCTGCGCCTCCAGTACGTCACCCAGGAGTGCCCCGAGCTCGCGTACGTCGCGGCGGACGCTCCTGTCGTGTAACTCCATGGCAACGTCGTTAGTTCCCGGGCGGTAAAAACCATTAGTCCCCCGAATTTTTGCCTTTCTCCCACCGGCGTCTGCCTTCGTGGAGCCCCTCGGTCGTCATGCTTTTTACTGCAGGGCCGTAGGGTGCGATATGACCGAAGAGGACAAGTACCCCTCCGAATCCGGGCGTCGGCGGTTCGTGAAGGGTGTCGTCGGCGGCGCCGCGCTCTCGGGCGTCGGCGCGGCGGGCATCGCGTCGATCAACACCCTCACGACACAGACCGGTGCGGGCGGCGGCCAGACTGAGGCGATGGCCATCGAACGCACCGGGGGTCCAGCCCCACGGGGGATGCCCCAGATCCCTCTCGAGATCGACGATGAGGGGTATCTCCGCGGAATCTGGCCGGATACCCAGACGGAGGTCATCGAGGGAATCGAAGTCGAGGTCGCGCGGATGGACCTCGGCAGCGAGACCTACTCCGGCGAGTGGTTCCAGTACTGCGGCTACGAGGGTGCAGCCGGGATTCAGCCCGACTTCGACTCGGACAACTACTTCCACGTCACCGGCAGTCCGGGATACGACTGGCAAAACGATGTGTATGACGAGGGCGACCGTCTCCACATCGACCACTTCGACGATTACCAGGAGTGGGGAAACGAGATCGGGGCCGCAGGCGTCGGCAAGCCCGCTACCTGCCGGTGGCGGTCGGAGGGGGCCGACGAAGTGCTTCCGGTCAACGTGATCCGGTCGACGCAGATCGAGGAGGCCGCACAGGAAAGCGAGTGGCTCCAGGCATCGACTGAGGAGGGGTTCATGGCGTATCTCAACGTCTGTACGCACTTCTGTTGTGTCCCCGGCTACAAACGGACGCCCGACTCCGTCCGGTACGACGCCGAAGACAAGGTGTACTGTCAGTGTCACCAGTCGGTGTACGACCCGTTCAACATCGTCCGGACGCTGTTCATCGCCCGTCCGCGCCCACAGTGAGGTCCGACTTGTGACATCCCACACCGAAGAAGATCAGTTCGCGCACGAACTCGAGTACGCCCGGCAACTGCTCGACGACGACGGCGTCACCGCCGCCATCGTCGGCGTCGTCCGGGACGGCGAGGAGGTCGACACCACGTTCGCCCAGCGTGCCGACTCCCCCCGGGAAGAGGGACTGCAGGCGCTGTCGCTGCTTGCGGCTCACGTCCGTCTCGTCGCCGACGAGGCTGGCGTCGATCACACGACGGTCGCCAGCGACGCCGCCTCCCTCGCGGGCGCGGTCGACGAGATCGATCCGGACGCGCTTGCGGCCGCCGCTGACTCCGGGGACCCCGACGAAGATCCCGATTCCGATGAAGATCCCGATTCCGGCGAAGATCCCGATTCCGGCGAAGATCCCGATCCAGACGACACCGACAACGCGTGACCGTCCGACCCGAGACCGCGTCGCGTTGCTTTTTGTATCCCTGTCGCGTAGCCCAAGCCGATGTCAACCGACGACGAGGAGGAGCCGCGAGTGCCGATCGTCTGTCCGGCCTGCGAGACGAGATCCCGCGTCCCGATCGAGGAGGTGGCCGACACCGTCGAGCGACACAACGAGCGCCTCCACGACGGCGAGGACGTCGCCGAGGTCGATCCCGCCATCGCCGAACACATCGCGGATCTCGTCGCAGACGACATGGGTCTTTTCGACGACGGAGAGGAGTCCCCCAACGAGTGAACGTCGACCGGGCGGAGCGGCCGGGAACCCACAAGGATTAACCTCGCGCCGTCGACAACACCGGCAACGGATGTTCGACGAAATAATGGGCAAGTTCGAGGGGTCGCCGAGCCAGCAGGCGGTGATCCGGCTGCTGCTCGAGCGGGGGTTCTCCGTAAACGAGGACGGCCGGGTGGTTTCCGGCGGGATCGAGATCCCCTACACTGGGATCGCGCGGGAGCTCGAGATCGACCGACGGGTCGTGGACTCGACCACCGACGCGATCCTCGAGGATCCCGAACTCCGTGAGATCTTCGGCAACATCTCCTCGATCCCGAGCCTGATGGACCTCGCGCCGGTGCTGGACCTGTCGGTGCTCACCGTCGAGGTCGGCGCGGCCGACGAGGCCGGCATCGTCGCCGAAATCACCGGCCTGATCGCCGACCGGGGGATCTCGATCCGCCAGGTGCTTTCCGACGATCCGGAGTTTACCGACGAGCCGAAGCTGTACCTCATCACCGACGACCCGCTGCCGGGTGATCTGCTCGTGGAGATCCGCGAACTGCCGTACGTCCGGCGCGTGGAGTTTTGAGGCGCGCGTGCGGTGTTGGATCACTGCCAGTCCGGGAAGGATTTTTCTCTCGGGGACGCGTGACTCTCGCTGATCCACTCTGATCGAGTGTCGCTACTGCGGTTCGGACGTCGAACGTCACGATCCAGTGTTCGTCCGTGAGGGGCTCGAACGGACGGACGCGGGCGCCTTCTGCAACTACGCGTGTCTCCGGAGTCACATCGACGAGGCCGGTCTCACTGACGGCGCGGCCTGCGAGTGGTCGCCGTCGGGATACGCCGCGGGTTCGGCTGCGGGACGACTGTTGTCTCAGTCGACGATGATCTCCGAGTCCGGGTCGTCGTCGATTCCGGCGGCGCGTTCGTTTTTCATCTCCTCCTCGTAGCGGGCGATCCACTCGGCGAAACACTCCGGGCAGAGCCGCTGGGTGTCGATCGTCGACCGGTCGACGCTCAGCCGGACCGTCCGCGACAGCGCGTCGGTCGTCGATTCGCCGCAGGCGTGGCAGGGATCGTCCTCCTCTCCGTCGCTCATGGGGCTCAGTCCCGGCGGAGACGATAAAGGGTTTGTCCCCGCAGTCGCCCCGCCCGGGCCGTCCGCCACGTATCGCCATACAATCGTGCCGTTTAACATGTGATGGCGGGCTATACTCGCCGTAGCAATGCCCAGTGGAGACTACGACCCGGACGCTGTCGAGCCCAAATGGCAGCAGCGCTGGGTCGACGACGAGACGTATTCGTATCCGGACGCCGAAGCCGACCCGGACACAGCCTTCGCGATCGACACGCCGCCGCCGACCGTATCTGGGAGCCTCCACTGGGGTCACGTATATGGGTCGATCCTCCAGGACGTCGTCGCCCGCTTTCACCGAATGCGCGGGCGCGACGTCTTCTTCCCGTTCGGCTACGACGACAACGGGATCGCGAGCGAACGACTCACCGAACGGGAACTGGACATCCGCCATCAGGACTTCGACCGCCGGGAGTTCCAGCAGAAGTGTCGGGAGGTGTGCCGGGAGTACGAGGCGGAGTTCACCGAGAAGATGCAGTCGATGGGCATCTCGATCGACTGGAACAACACCTACCGGACGATCTCCCCGCAGGTGCAGCGGGTCTCCCAGCTGTCGTTTATCGACCTCTACGAGCATGGACGCGAATACCGCGAGGAGGCGCCGGCGATCTGGTGTCCAGAATGCGAGACGGCGATCTCGCAGGTGGAAACCGAAGACGACGAGCGGGATTCGCACTTCCACGACATCGCCTTCGAGATCGTGGAGGCAGCGGAATCGGTGGATCTCCCCGACACGTTCACCATCTCGACAACCCGTCCCGAGTTGCTTCCGGCCTGCGTTGCGGTGTTCGTGCATCCTGACGACGAGGAGAACGCAAACCTGGTGGGCAACACCGCCCGGATCCCGATCTTCGGCCAGGAGGTGCCGATCCTCGAGGACGACCGCGTCGACATGGAAACCGGTTCGGGGATCGTGATGTGCTGTACGTTCGGCGACCAGACCGACATCGAGTGGTACCGCGCCCACGACCTCCCGCTGCGGATCGCGATCGACGAGTCGGGCCACCTCACCGACGTCGCCGACGGGTACGCCGGGCTGTACGCGACGGACGCGCGCGAAGAGATCGTCGAGGACCTCGAGGAGGTCGGGGCACTGCTCGACCGGTGGGAGATCACCCACACGGTCAACGTCCACGAACGGTGCGGAACCGGGGTCGAGTTCCTCGTCACCGAACAGTGGTACGTCGAAGTGCTCGACCGGACCGACGAGTACCTCGAGGCGGGCCGGGAGATGGAGTGGTTCCCCGAGAAGATGTTCACCCGGTACGAACACTGGGTGGAGGGGCTCCAGTGGGACTGGTGTATCTCCCGGCAGCGCTCGTCGGGAATCCCGTTCCCAGTGTGGTACTGCGACTCCTGCGGGACAGAAATCCTCGCCGAGAAGGACGACCTCCCGGTGGATCCGCTCTCGGACGACCCGCCGGTAGAGGCGTGTCCCGACTGTGGGGATGGGTCGTTCGAGCCGGAAGAGGACGTCTTCGACACGTGGGCGACCTCATCGCTTACTCCCCTGATCAACGCCGGCTGGGATTGGGACCCCGAGACGGAGTCGTTCACGATGGACCGACCGGAGATCTACCCGATGGACGTCCGGCCGCAGGGCCACGACATCATCTCCTTTTGGCTGTTCCACACCGTCATCAAGTGTTACGAACACACCGGTGAGGTGCCGTTCGACTCGACGATGATCAACGGGATGGTGCTCGACGAGAACCGCGAGAAGATGTCGAAGTCGAAGGGGAACATCGTCGCGCCCGACGAGGTGCTCGAGAAGTACCCCGTCGACGCCGCGCGCTTCTGGGCGGCCGGCAGCGCCGTCGGCGACGATCTCCCCTACCAGGAGAAGGGGCTTCGCGCCGGCGAGAAGCTGCTCCGGAAGCTGTGGAACGCCTCGAAACTCGTCGACTCGCTGACGCCCGACGAGCCGGTCGATCGCCCCGCGGAGCTGCGGGCGCTCGATCGGTGGCTGCTCGCCCGACTCGACGACGAGATCGAGACGCTCACCGAGCAGTTCGAACACCGAGAGTTCTCCAAGGCGCGCGACCGGCTACGGTCGTTTTTCTGGGGGACGTTCTGTGACGACTACCTCGAGATCGCCAAACAGCGGATCCGCGAGGAACAGGACGAAGCCTCCGCGCAGTACGCGCTCGAGGTCGCCCACCGGCGGTTCCTGAAGCTGTTTGCGCCACTTCTCGCCCACGCCACCGAGGAGATCTGGCAGGAGATGTACGACGCCTCCGCAACCGCGGAGAGCATCCACCTCGAGGCGTGGCCCGAACCGCTCGGGATCGAGGCAGACCGGGAGGCCGGGGGGGCCGCGATGGCGGTCGTCGGCGCGCTCCGAAAGTACAAAAGCGAACACCAGCTTCCCCTGAACGCGACGCTGGACCGCGTCGAGGTGTACGCCGACGTGGCCGACTTCGAGGCGGACGTCACCGGTGTGATGCACGTCGAGGAACTCGCGGTGTTGCCCGAGACCGAACCGCCCGTCGAGACGGTCGTCACGGGGATCGACCTCGACTACTCGCTGGTCGGGCCGGAGTTCGGCGGGGGGGTCCCCGAGATCGAGGCGGCGATCGAGTCCGGAAACTACGAAATCGAGGACGACCGGCTCCACGCCGCCGGGGAGACGCTCGAACCGGAGATGTTCGAAATCGAGACCGAACGGCAGTACACCGGCGACGGGACGTATCTCGACGCCGACGGCGTCGTCGTCATCGTGAGCGTCGACGACTGACCGGCAGCGACAGCCGGCGATCGGTCGAGGTGATCCAGGGACCGCGCCGACCGAGACGACCTAGCGGTCGGCGCCGATCGAGACGACCTAGCGATCGGCGCCGACGGCGTCCTCGATCGACTCGAACCCGTCCCGCTCGAGCAGTTCCAGCAGTCCCCTGTTGATGTCGCGCGCGATCGTCGGTCCTTCGTAGATCAGTCCGGTGTACAACTGCACCAGGCTCGCACCCGCCCGGATCTTCGCGTACGCCCCCTCGGCGTCCGAAACTCCGCCCACGCCGATCACGGGAACGTCGACCCGTCGGGCGGTGTACCGCACCAGATCAGTCGCGCGGTCCTCGATCGGCTTCCCCGAGAGGCCACCGCGCTGGGCACGGTTCGGATGCTGCAGGGTGTTCGGACGTTCGGTCGTCGTGTTCGTGGTGACGACCCCGTCGAGGTCCATCTCGTCGACGACTGCAAGCGCCTCCTCGAGTGCGCCCCCCGGCAGGTCGGGCGAGAGCTTCACCAGAAGCGGCGAGGCACCGACCGACCGCAGTTCGGCGAGGATCTCCTCGAGTGCGTCCCGGTCCTGCAGTTCGCGGAGTTCGGGGGTGTTGGGACAGGAGACGTTCACCACGAAGAAGTCACCGGCCTCGGCGACCCGCTCGTAGGTGTACCGGTAGTCGTCGGCCGCCTCCGCGAGGGGCGTTGCGGTCGTTTTGCCGATGTTGACGCCGATCGGAACGTCCGGCAGGGGGCCGCGGTCGAGGCGCCGTCCGATCGCGTCGGCTCCCTCGTTGTTGAACCCCATCCGGTTTATCAGTGCCCGATCCTCCGGCAGCCTGAACGCTCGGGGGCGGGGATTGCCTTCCTGCGGCTGGGCAGTGACGGCACCGACCTCGAGGTGGCCGAACCCCAGCGCCGCAAGCGCCACCGGCACCTCCGCGTTCTTGTCGAAGCCGGCGGCGACGCCGACGGGGTTGGGGAACGTCAGGCCGAACACGTCCGACTCGAGACGGGGGTCGTCCACGCGGCAGTGTCGCTCGATCGCCCCCGCTGTCGGGGTCCGCTGGACGAACTGTAACGCGTTCACCGCGAGCCCGTGTGCTGTCTCGGGAGGTAACAGGAACAGTCCTCGCTTCAGGAGATCGTACGCCCTCATCGTCCGGACAAAATCCCTCCGGCGACAAGAAGCCGCCGGCTTCCGCGAGGCGTCAACTGTCGTTAGAAGTCGTGTTCGACCTCGTCCGAATCCGCTTTCTGGATGACGATCTTGCCGTCCCGTACCCTGACGAACACCTCGTCGCCGATCTCCATTCCCGCGACGGCGAGTTCGTCTTCGTGGAGGTTCACGTGGGCGTTGTGGTACTGCCCGTCGTCGTCCTTGGCCCCACTCGGGCTGAGCTTCTTTTTCCGGACCATCGAACCTATCTACCCCTAACTTCGGAGTAGCCTATACATAAGTGTTGTTTCGTGCTCTCGCGTAGAGGAACCCGCGGAACCCGCGAGAGCGTTCTTTCGTCTTTCCGCGGCACATCCCGACCCTCGAGAGGGTGTTTCGACCCCCGAGAAGGGCATCCGTGAGGCGGTTTTCGACCGCGCGCGAGCGTCGACTCCCCCCTGAACCCCGTGATTTCACCCCGTTATCGCCCTCGTAACCACTTTTTTCGCCGTTCGTTCCGGTGGACCGAGATCGATACTTAAATACTTTCTGTCTCCCCGGCCGAATTCCCCGGTATTTTTATAATGTATCATGTGTTCGGTTGCCATGGAGGGTAAAACCATGGTACGTGAAGATGGTAAGCGCAATTTCGCACTTCGAGAAGAGGGTGGAGAAGAACCGAGCGTGTTCTCCGGTAACACGCCGCGACAGGCGGCACTCAAGGCTGCCCGCCGACTCGAGCCGGCGCCCAGCGAGAGTGATGCCGATCCCGAGGAACTCAGGCTCCGCGAGAAAGGGACCGACAAAGTCCACATCTACGAAGGCTGGGCCTGGGAAGAGGAGGCGCCGGACAACAGTCCAGACTGGATGCCCGAGGAGATCACCGAGGCCAATGTCTCCAAAGAGGGCATCGAACACCTCGAAGAGTAACCGCCGGTAGCCGCGGACAGTTGACGCCCGGCCGGACGGACGCGAGGACCTGGTCGCCGACGACGCAGTCGAATCCGACTCTTTTATTCGCGTGACGACCAGTTAGTCGTATGCGCGGCGCACGCCCGGCGGGACGACCCGTACGAGCGGACGGATGATCGACCGGCCTCCATCCGCGCGACAGTTTTCACCGCGCTCGCGCCCTCGAGAGTCCCGGGCTTTCGTCGCCTTGCCCTGCGAGTTCATCCCGTGTAATCGAGTGACGAGGCGGCGACGGAACGACGGGGTTAAGTGGTCGACTCTCCTCGCTTGGAATGCGAACGCCCCGGGGCGACCTGGGGTCCGACCGCTCCGGATCGGAGCGGTCGACCGCGTCCGATCCGATGGCCTTATCAGTACGAGGGCACTCGGATCGTGATGCGAACGAAACCGCGCCCCCGGCCGATTACGGTTCGGGGTCGCGGGGATCGAATCGGAACCGATCCGATGGGTTTAAGCCCACGGATGAAGTACGATATGATCCGTAAGAGATGAGGATTGCGTCCCTGCGGTCCGCCGTAAGGCGCGTTCTGATGTGAGCCGCGATCGTTCGGTGTCACCCCCGATGTCGGTGGCAGCGAACGTGGACCTTGCAATGGTGAGTAGACACTTCGGTGTCTATTCCCGCCACCCCCCTGACTCGGCATTCCCGATTCAGGGACATTCCGGTTGATCCTGCCGGAGGCCATTGCTATCGGGGTCCGATTTAGCCATGCTAGTCGCACGGGTTCAGACCCGTGGCGAATAGCTCCGTAACACGTGGCCAAACTACCCTTCGGAGGGGGATACTCTCGGGAAACTGAGGCTAATCCCGCATACTCCTGGACGTCTGGAATGACGCCAGGGCGAAACGCTCCGGCGCCGAAGGATGTGGCTGCGGCCGATTAGGTAGACGGTGGGGTAACGGCCCACCGTGCCGATAATCGGTACGGGTTGTGAGAGCAAGAACCCGGAGACGGAATCTGAGACAAGATTCCGGGCCCTACGGGGCGCAGCAGGCGCGAAACCTTTACACTGCACGCCAGTGCGATAAGGGGACCCCGAGTGCGAGGGCATATCGTCCTCGCTTTTGTACACCGTAGGGAGGTGTACGAACAAGGGCTGGGCAAGACCGGTGCCAGCCGCCGCGGTAATACCGGCAGCCCGAGTGATGGCCGATTTTATTGGGCCTAAAGCGTCCGTAGCCGGCCGAGCAAGTCCGTCGGGAAATCCACGCGCTCAACGCGTGGGCGTCCGGCGGAACCTGCTCGGCTTGGGACCGGAAGACCCAGCGGGTACGTCCGGGGTAGGAGTGAAATCCTGTAATCCCGAACGGACCGCCGATGGCGAAAGCACGCTGGGAAGACGGATCCGACGGTGAGGGACGAAAGCTAGGGTCTCGAACCGGATTAGATACCCGGGTAGTCCTAGCCGTAAACGATGCTCGCTAGGTGTGGCTCCCGCTACGAGCGGGTGCTGTGCCGTAGGGAAGCCGCTAAGCGAGCCGCCTGGGAAGTACGTCCGCAAGGATGAAACTTAAAGGAATTGGCGGGGGAGCACTACAACCGGAGGAGCCTGCGGTTTAATTGGACTCAACGCCGGACATCTCACCAGCCCCGACTGCAGTAATGACGGTCAGGTTGATGACCTAGCCACGAGCTGCAGAGAGGAGGTGCATGGCCGCCGTCAGCTCGTACCGTGAGGCGTCCTGTTAAGTCAGGCAACGAGCGAGACCCGCGTCCGTAATTGCCAGCATGACCCCTGGGTCGATGGGTACATTACGGAGACTGCCGCCGCCAAGGCGGAGGAAGGAACGGGCAACGGTAGGTCAGTATGCCCCGAATGGGCTGGGCAACACGCGGGCTACAATGGCCAGGACAATGGGTTCCGACCCCGAAAGGGAGAGGTAATCTCACAAACCTGGTCGTAGTTCGGATTGAGGGCTGAAACTCGCCCTCATGAAGCTGGATTCGGTAGTAATCGCGTGTCATTAGCGCGCGGTGAATACGTCCCTGCTCCTTGCACACACCGCCCGTCAAAGCACCCGAGTGAGGTCCGGATGAGGCTCGTTCACGCGAGTCGAATCTGGGCTTTGCAAGGGGGCTTAAGTCGTAACAAGGTAGCCGTAGGGGAATCTGCGGCTGGATCACCTCCTACAGACCGGGACGCTGTGGATCACTCCACAGCGCCCATTCGCTGTACGGGTTCCGTTCGGAACCCACCGAGGTGGAGGAAGCTCCACGGTTCGCCCATTCGACATTTGGGGCACTAACGAACGATCGCGGCTCACACAGACCCCACTCGCCAGGGATGGTCCCTGGCGAGTGGGGGGAGGGCCCGTAGCTCAGTGGTAGAGTGCCTCCTTTGCAAGGAGGATGCCCTGGGTTCGAATCCCAGCGGGTCCATGCCCGCCCCGCCGTTACGAATCAGTCCCCTTATGGGGGCGGATCGGGAACGGTGGGATGGACGACCGATGCACCATGCCGCGAGAGCGAGGATGGGAAGGGTTCGAGATCGCTGCCCGTTCACACCCGGGCGGCATCGATGACGCCGTGTGTACGTGCAATCCAGACGCCCACTGAACCCGCTTTGCGGGTCGTGGACGTATACAATTACAGAATGGCTACTGTGCCATCTGGTGAATAGCTCGGCTCGAGAGCCGATGACGGACGTGTCAAGCAGCGATATGCTCCGGGGAGCCGCAAGAAGGCGAAGAACCGGAGATTTCCGAATGGGAATCCCCACAGCAATTGCCTTGCGCAATGGGGAACGCTCCGAATTGAAACATCTCAGTAGGAGCAGGAACAGAACGCAACAGCGATGTCGTCAGTAACGGCGAGTAAACGCGACACAGTCCAAACCGAAGCCTTCGGGCAATGTGGTGTACGGGCTGGTCACAACCGGGAGCGGCGACGCGAGAAGTCTTCTGGAACGAAGCGCGAGACAGGGTGACAGCCCCGTATCGTGTCAAAACTCCCGCGGACCGGTACCAGAGTAGCAGGGGTTGGATATCCTCTGTGAAGGACCCAGGCATCGACTGGGAAGACTAAACACTCCTCGAGACCGATAGCGAACAAGTTGCCTCAGCGAACGCTGAAAAGCACCCCGAGAAGGGCGGTGCAAAGGGCTTGAAATCAGATGGCGATAGAGCGACGTGGCACGAAAGGCCGATCGAGAAACGACCGAGGGGCGATCCTCCAGTAGGAATCGATCGGAGCCGGTGTTGCGTCGTACGTTTTGAAAAACGAACCAGGGACTGTACTTGCTTGGCGAGTCTAACCCGAGAATCGGGGAAGGCGAAGGGAAACCGACAGGGCCGCAGCGCGTTTCGACGTGCGAGGGCCGCCGTGTTCAAGCGCGGGGAGTCAAGCGGGTACGACCCGAAACCAGGTGATCTACGCAGGGGCAGGGTGAAGCGTGGCGAAAGCCACGTGGAGGCCCGTTAGAGTTGGTGTCTTACAATACCCTCTCGTGACCCGTGTGTAGGGGTGAAAGGCCCATCGAACCTGGCAACAGCTGGTTCCGACCGAAACATGTCGAAGCATGACCTCCGTCGAGGTAGCTCGTGGGGTAGAGCGACCGATTGGATGACCCGCCACCGAGAGGTGTCGGCCATCCTGTCGAACTCCGAACCTACGGGCGCCGTGGACGCGGGGAGTCCGGTGTGCGGGGTAAGCCTGTGCACCGTAAGGGAGACAACCCAGCGCTAGGTTAAGGACCCAAAATGTGGACTAAGTGCGATCGAAGGTGGTCTCGAGCCCCAGACAGCCGGGAGGTGAGCTTAGAAGCAGCTACCCTCCAAGAAAAGCGTAACAGCTTACCGGCCGAGGTTCGAGGCGCCGAAAATGATCGGGGCTCAAGTCCACTTGCGAGACCTGGCGGCACCCATAGTGGTGATCCAGTAGGTCGGCGTCGCGATCGGGTGGAAGTACGGACGAGGGTTCGTATGGACCGGTCGGGAACGAAAATCCTGGTCACAGTAGCAGCGAAAGTCGGGTGAGAACCCCGACGGCCTGAAGAGCAAGGGTTCCTCGGCACTGTCAGTCAGCCGAGGGTTAGCCGATCCTAAGTCTCCTCGTAAGACGCGGGAGACGAAGGGGAAACTGGTTAATATTCCAGTGCCGCTCCACAGAGAAAGCCGACGCCCGAGGAAACGTCGAGCTGGGCAATCGCCCAGTCGAACCGGGGAAGGTCGTGGACGCCGTCATGGCAAGAAGCGATCGAAGCCCGGGAGAGGGAAACTCGACGGTACCTGGGGCCCGTGAAAAGGCGAGTGGAGTGATCGTACCGAGATCCGACACAGGTGCTCGGCCAGAGAAAGGCAAGGCCTGTCGGGAGAACCGGCGTTAGGGAATTCGGCAAGTTAGTCCCGTACCTTCGGAAGAAGGGATGCCTGCTTTGCAGAGAGCAGGTCGCAGTGACTCGGGCGCTCCGACTGTCTAGTAACAACACAGGTGACCGCAAATCCGCAAGGACGCGTACGGTCACTGAATCCTGCCCAGTGCGGGTATCTGAACACC
This sequence comes from Halalkaliarchaeum desulfuricum, assembly GCF_002952775.1. Lineage (NCBI taxonomy): Archaea > Methanobacteriati > Methanobacteriota > Halobacteria > Halobacteriales > Haloferacaceae > Halalkaliarchaeum > Halalkaliarchaeum desulfuricum. The sequence goes on along the minus strand of NZ_CP025066.1, from coordinate 2,925,986 downwards.
TGGTACAACAGGACGAAGGACCCGTCAACGGCGGGGGTAACTATGACCCTCTTAAGGTAGCGTAGTACCTTGCCGCTTCAGTAGCGGCTTGCATGAATGGATCAACGAGAGTGCCACTGTCCCAACGCTGGACCCGGTGAACTGTACGTTCCAGTGCGGAGTCTGGAGACCCCCAAGGGGAAGCGAAGACCCTATAGAGCTTTACTGCAGGCTGTCGCTGGGACGTGGTCGCTGATGTGCAGGATAGGTAGGAGCCGAGACACAGGTACGTGCGCCAGCACGTCACCGAGGCAAGCGTGAAATACTACCCGTCAGTGACTGCGACCCTCACTCCGGGAGGAGAACACCGGTAGCCGGGCAGTTTGACTGGGGCGGTACGTGCTCGAAAAGATATCGAGCGCGCCCAATGGTCACCTCATCCGGGTCAGAGCCCCGGAGAAGAGCGCAAGAGCAGAAGGTGGCCTGACAGTGTCTTTCCTAACACGAGACGCTGACGCGAGAGCGTGGTTTAGCGAACGGTCCAGGGTCCTCAATGGACCCGGGGTACGACAGAAAAGCTACCTTAGGGATAACAGAGTCGTCACTCGCAAGAGCACATATCGACCGAGTGGCTTGCTACCTCGATGTCGGTTCCCTCCATCCTGCCCGTGCAGAAGCGGGCAAGGGTGAGGTTGTTCGCCTATTAAAGGAGGTCGTGAGCTGGGTTTAGACCGTCGTGAGACAGGTCGGCTGCTATCTATTGGGGGTGTGAGGTACCTGCCGTGAACGCTCGCATAGTACGAGAGGAACTGCGAGTGGTCGCCACTGGTGTACCGGTTGTCCGGAAGGGCAGATGCCGGGTAGCTACGCGACACGGGGTAAGAGCTGAACGCATCTAAGCTCGAAACCCACACGCAAAAGAGGTACCGTAGAGGTCCCTCCTAGAAGAGGAGGTAGATAGACTCGGGGTGTACGCACCGAGGGAACGAGGTGTTGAGCCCACGAGAACTAACAGACCGAGCCACAGTCATCGTATACGACCACGCCGGGAGGCGGGTTCAGGCGGAAGCTGGATTGCACGGACACAAAGGCGTCAAAGCGAGACGGACGCGAGGTGTGAGCGGCCGACACAGGTGAGAGACGACGGTTCGAGTCCGTCGGTCGGTGTTGAGGCGGCCAGAGCGGCGGGGGAACACCCGTACCCATACCGAACACGGAAGTTAAGCCCGCCAGCGTTGCGGGGAGTACTGGAGTGTGCGAACCTCTGGAAAATCCGGATCGCCGCCTCGCCATTCATACAGCAGAGACACGTTAGAGCGGAGAGGGATCTTTCTCCGTTCCGTCTAACAAGCCGAAGAGAGGGATCACTGGGTTGTTTTGAGCCACAGAGCGACATATAACGAAGTCACACCGAGAGTGGCAACGCCTGGACGTTCCGAGAGCGGCAACGCCTGGACGTTCCGAGAGCGGCAACGCCTGGACATCCGCACTCGAGCCGATAACTTTTCTCACCGATATACTTATACCAGCACGGAACCGGGTTGTATATAACTTGAGATGATCCCCGATCGCCGCGTGCTCGCCGAATCCGGAACGACGACGCTCGTTTGCGACGGTCCCGGGGGAGTCGTCCCGCCGACAGCGACGGGGGCCGATCGCGCTCTCGCGGTACTGTTCGACCACGACGCGGAGGGCTGGCGTCGTCGCTGGCGACGGGAGACCAGTTGGGCGCCCGAACGAGAGGCGTACGTCGACGTCCACGACGTCGCGAGGGGAAGCGCCGGAACCGCGGTCGAGGGGGGATCGGACGGGCCGACCGCCGCGCCCGACGGGCTTCAGTCGGATCCACAGCCGACGGTGCCGTCGATCCCGGACACGCGCGTCACCTGTGACGGTGACGTCGCGTTGACGACGCTGTCTCGGCCCGTCCGCGCGGCCGAGATTCTCGGACCCGCACGGAGCTATGTCGACGGCTGGGGAGCGGAGGGGTACGCTCCGGTCGTTTTCGTCGATTCCCTGTCGGGACTGCTCGGCGACGACGACGTCGACGGAGCCATCGACGCGCTCGAGACGCTTTCGGAGTCGGTTTCCGCGGCCGACGCAACGCTGTACGCGTACTGTGACCCCGAGGAGTTCGAGGACTCCTCGTTCCAGCGACTTCGGGCGTCATTCGACGCGGTCGTCGGAGCGGGCGAAGCGCAAGCCGTCGACGACCTGCAGGCGACGATCGACCGGTTCCGGTGCGAGGAGCCGACCAAGTACGGATATCTCCGACAGCACTGGCGGGAGGCCAAACGCGGGATCGAAACGTGCGGGCGGAACTATCCGCAGGCCAGGCAGATCCACGCGTCGCTGGAGGAGCCGACGACGACGCCCCGGACGCTGGGTGCCGCGCTGGGGGCGCTCGTCGAGTTCGACGTCATCGATCGGTGGGGAGAGACAGTAAGCGCCACGCGGTACAATCTCACCACCTACGACGGCGAACGGCTGGAGGCGATCGGCCGGATCCTCGAGGACGAGTGACGGTTCCTTTTCGAGCTACGTCCCGTCGGGAACTGGCGTCGATTCGATCGTCTCCACCAGCAACGACAGCGCGCCGCGAGCGCTCGCGTCCTTGATCTCCGCACGCTCGCCGTCGAACACCTCCCGTTTCACCCGGGCGAACGACTCCCCTGTACCCCACGGGGCGGCGTACGCGACGCCGAGATACACGAGTCCGACTGGCTTTTCCTCGGTGCCGCCGGACGGGCCCGCGATCCCGGTGGCGGCGACTCCCCAGCTCACGTCGGCGACGTCTCGAACGCCGCGGGCCATCGCGCGGGCGACGGGTTCGCTCACCGCCCCGTGCTCGTCGAGCGCCTCCCGCGGTACGGCGAGTTCCCCCCGTTTGGCGTCGTAGGCGTACGTGACGATCCCCCGATCGAAGTAGTCGCTCGATCCGGGAACGTCCGTGAGCAGATCCGAAATGTGTCCTCCAGTGAGCGATTCCGCGACGGCGACGGTCTCCTCGCGCTCGCGCAACAGCGTTCCGGCGCGGCGTTCGATTCGATCCATACGTCCACTGGGGGGTGCCCGTCAAAAGAAGCCTCGGGGACGGGATCGCCTCCGGGACGTGGTGTTGTGAGGACGTGGGAACGCGACCGTCGACTACAAGAGGATCGGGCCCTCACAGCGCGTGTGAACGTCGAATTCCGCCTCTTTGGACCGTTCCGCGACGCCGCCGGTACGAACCAACTCGCCGTCGAGACCGACGCGAACACGTATCGCGAACTCCTCGGGGAACTCGAGGGACGTCATCCGGAACTGGAGGGGGAACTGCTCGACGCCGAGGGAACGGACCTCGCCGGCGACACGGTGGTCACGAAAAACGGGACGGACGTCCGCCATCTCGACGGGCTGGAGACGCCGGTCGAAGACGGTGACGTCGTCCGTGCGGTGCCGTCGGTGTACGGCGGCAGCGACACCACGTCCGTCCACATCCTGCTTTATGACGGATTCGACGAACTCGACGCGATCGGTCCCTACGAGGTGTTCGACTACGCCCGGGAGTTCGGTGTCGGGATCGATCCCAGCTACCGGACGCTCGAGCCCGTAGAACAGGTCACCGCCAGCCACGGGACGCGGATCCTCCCGGACGGGACGCTCCCCGAACCGGGGGCTTCGGACGCACCCGATCTGCTCGTGGTTCCAGGGGGTGGCTGGAGTTCGCGCGACGGGGAGGCCTCCGCGTGGGTAGAGGCTCAGCGCGGGGATGTCCCACGTGCGCTCTCGGCCCACCACCGGGCCGGTGCACGCGTGGCAGGGGTCTGTACTGGGGGATTGCTGCTCGCGACCGCCGGACTTACCGACGATCGACCGGCGGTGACACACGCCAGTGCCCTGGAGGAACTCCGGGAGACCGGCGCAGACGTGCGGGACGCTCGGGTCGTCGACGACGGCGACCTGCTCACTGCCGGTGGGGTCACCTCCGGGCTCGATCTCGCGCTGTACCTCGTCGAACGGATCGCCGACCCCGACGTCGCCGACACCGACGTCGCCGACCCCGACGTCGCCGACCGGATCGCGACGGTAATCGAGTACGACCGGCGGTTCGACGTCGTCCGGACGGCCGGGACCGACGCCACAGGCGGGCGTGACGAGTCGGAGTTTGACTGATCGCTGATGTAATCGAGAGTGCCAGTTTATTCGGGCCGGGGAACCGTAACTCGTTGCGTCAATGGCCGCTTTGATGTAACCGCAATCAGTTACTCCTCTCTGTTGTGTGGTAACATCCCTATCCTCAATATTTAACAGGATTCCGTCCGTGTACACACTCGGTGAGACAGTATGACTGATTACGAACTCGATCCGTTACCGTACGACTACGACGCACTCGAACCGCACCTCTCCGAACAGGTGCTGAAGTGGCACCACGACACCCACCATCAAAGCTACGTGAACGGCTGGAACAGCGCCGAAGAAGAGCTGGAGGCGAACCGCGAGGCGGGCGACTTCTCGTCGTCCGCGGGCGCGATCCGTTCGGTCACGCACAACTCTTCGGGGCACATCCTGCACGACCTGTTCTGGCAGAACATGAGCCCCGACGGCGGCGACGAGCCGACGGGCGCGCTCCGCGAGCGAATCGAGGAGGACTTCGGCTCCTACGAGGCGTGGCGCGGCGAGTTCGAGGCGGCCGCGAAGGGCGCCTCCGGCTGGGCGCTTCTGGTGTACGATACGTTCTCGAACCAGCTTCGAAACGTCGTCGTCGACAAGCACGACCAGGGCGCGATCTGGGGCGGCCACCCGATCCTGGCGCTGGACGTCTGGGAGCACTCCTACTATCACGACTACGGTCCGGCCCGCGGAGAGTTCATCGAGAACTTCTTCGAGGTCGTCGACTGGGAGGAGCCGGCCCGGCGCTGTGAAGAGGCCGTCGAGCTGTTCGAGTGAGTCGGTAGCCGACCGCTGGTCGTCGGCGATCGACTCCGATCGTCGGTGATCGACTCCGATCGTCGACGCTGCGACGACACAGCGACCTCGCATTTTTATCGGTCCACGACCCATAGCCGGTCGCATGCCGAAGCCGAAGTCCGAAACCGACCGTCTGTATCCCTGCGACTTCTACACCCCAGAGGAGCTTCTCGACCCCGACGAACTGTATACGGTTCCGGAGATCGCACGGCTCCTCCAGGAGCTGGAGCCGGACGCGGAGCTCGACGACGCCACCGAGGGGGTGTTGCTCGACTGGGCGATCCCGTGGGTGATGGTCCACGCCGACGACCTCGTGGTCGCCGAACCCGGCGACGAGGGTGAACCGGGCTACTACGGCCTCAAGACCGACGCCGACCGCGAGCGGTTCGCCGAGCGGTCCGGGGACGACGACTGAACGATCCACGTCGAGGAACTGTCTCCGATGAGTTCACAGCCGACGGTACTGGTCGTGGGCGACGCGAGAGTCGACGCCGGCAAGACGACGTTTTCGGTCGGGCTGCTCGACCGTCTCGGGAGGACAGTAGCCGAGGCGGATCCGTCGCCCATCGGATTCAAACCCCGAGCGGGCAACGACTACTGGTTCGACCACGACGACGTCCGCGCCGCAACCGACGAACGGCGGCTCTACGGCAAGGACGCGGCACGTTTGGCCGACGTCTCAGGTACAACCGAATCGCCCGGAGGGCCCGGAGCGATCGAACGTCTCAACCCGGTTCATCGCCTGTGGCGTCCGACTCCCGGTCGGACCGGGACTCTGGGGGAGGCGGACCGCACCGCGCTCGTCGACCGCGTGACGCCCGACGGGGAGACGAGGTATCTGGTCAACGGCGCCGCCGAGGCGGACGGACTGATTCCAGCTCCAATCTCCGAGCGATTGCCCCTCGCGGACGCCCGGCGGGTGGGGTCGGTCGTCGAGTTCAACGCGGCCATGCGGGAGTTGCATCTCCCGGCGTTCGAACGGCTGGCTGAACGGATCAGAAAGGCGGCCGGAACCCGGCCGGTCGTCATCGAGTCGTATGGAGACATCGCTGTTCCCCTCGAAAACCTGCGGGAGGTCCTCGAACTCGACGTTGTCGCGGCGGTGGCGCCGACGCGGCTGCGCGTGTACCGCGGCGATCGGTGGCTTCGAGCCCGGTCGGTCGCGAGCGGGAGTCCACGGGAGGGTCGCCTCGAGGAACGCACCGGGCGCGTCGCGGAGATGGTCGAGCCGGTCGCGACCCGGGAGCTCCCTGCGCTCCCGTCCGGGGTTCGCGCGGACCCGGGCGGGATAGCCGAGGCGTACGCCGACGCCTACGAGGCGGTTCTCGAACAGGTTAAACCGGATCGGCGATAAGGGACTGCTATGACGATTCTCTCCTTCGACGAGGACGGCGTCGACGTCGTGTACGAGGGGACGGAGTTCAGGCTCGACAAGGAGATGATTGAGGAGGCGACGGGGAAAGATTGGCCCGACGTCACCGATCACGAGGTCATCAAGCTGGTCGAGCCCGAACCGGAGCTGTCCGGGGAACCCCGGCGCGTGACGGACATCATCCGATGATCACGGTCGCACTCGCGGGCAAGCCCAACGCCGGCAAGTCCACGTTCTTCACGGCGGCGACGATGGCAGACGTCGACGTCGGCAACTACCCATTTACGACGATCGATGCCAACCGCGGGATCGCACACGTCCGGACGGAGTGCCCGTGTCTCGATCTCGACTCCGGATGCGGGAACGAGCGGTGTCGAAACGGCAAGCGCTACGTCCCGGTCGAACTCGTCGACGTCGCCGGGCTCGTCCCCGGCGCCCACGAGGGGAAAGGGCTCGGAAACCAGTTCCTCGATCAACTTACCAACGCCGACGTCATCCTCAACGTCGTCGACGCCTCCGGCGGCACGAACGCCGAAGGGGAACCCGTCGACATCGGTACGTACGACCCACTGGATGAGGTCGACTTCATCGAAGAGGAGATGGACCGGTGGCTCGTCGGAATCGTCGATCGCAACTGGGAGTCGGTCGAGCGAAAGTCCCGGTCGCCGAACTTCGACATCGACGAGGCGCTGACCGAGATGCTCACCGGGTTCGGCGCAACCGAGGCCGACGTCGGCGCCGTCCTCCGTGAGTTCGACTACCCCGACGACCCCAAAAACTGGACGGACGACCACCGGGAGACGCTTGCCCGGGCGGTCCGCCGACAGACGAAACCGCTGGTGCTGGTGGCGAACAAAGCCGACATCGCCCCGGAGGAGAACCTAACGCGGCTTCTCGAGGCGAACCGACCGGTGATGCCGGCGTCTGCGGAGGGCGAACTCGCGTTGCGCCGGGCCTCACGGGCGAGTGCCGTCGAGTACGACCCGGGCGACGACTCCTTCGAGCTCACCGGAGAGCTCACCGACGCCCAGCGTGCCGGACTAGAAACCGTTCGCGAACTGATCGACGAGTACGGCGGTACCGGCGTGCAGGAAGCACTGAACACCGCCGTCTACGATCTGCTGGACGTGATCACCGTGTATCCCGTCCAGGACGCCGGCAAGTGGACCGACGCACAGGGGAACGTGCTCCCGGACGCCCACCTGCTCCCGCGGGGCTCGACCCCCCGGGATCTCGCCTTCGAGATCCACACCGACATCGGCGAGAGCTACCTCCACGCCGTCGACGCGAAGTCTGAGCGACGGATCTCCGACGAATACGAGCTCTCGGAGGGCGACGTCGTCAAAATCGTCAGCACGAATTGAAACCGGTCGTTAGCTGCAGTAGAGGGTCTCACCGCGTTATTCGGCGTCAAACGGTCCCACGGCCTCGAGTGCGACCTGGAAGTGGTCGGCCGTGAGTAGCAGCTCCTCGGCGTGTTCGTTCGCCTCGGTACCCTCGTAGCTGTCGGCGATCTTCTGGATCGCGAGCAGCGCAGCCTCCCGACAGACGGCCGTGAGATCCGCGCCGGAGTAGCCGTCGGTTTCCTCGGCGATCTCGCCCAGATCGACGTCCTCGGCGAGCGGCTTCCCGCGGGTGTGCACCTCGAGGATCGCATGTCTCGCGTCCCTGTCCGGGTTCGGAACCTCGACGTGGGTTTCGAGACGTCCCGGCCGGAGCAGGGCCTCGTCGAGCACGTCCCGGCGGTTCGTCGCCGCCAGCACCACCAGATTGGGGTTGTCGGCGGTGCGATCGAGCTCGGTCAGGAGCTGGGAGACGACGCGTTCGCCCACCCCGGAGTCGGAGCCGAGCGCGTCACGGTCGCCGGCGACGGCGTCGATCTCGTCGAAAAAGAGGATGCTCGGTGCGGCCTGCCTGGCGCGTTCGAACACCTCCCGGACGGCCTTTTCGGACTCCCCGACGTATCGATCGAGCAGTTCGGGACCGTCGACCCGAATGAAGTTCACCTCGCTTTCGCCGGCGATCGCCCGCGCAAGCAGGGTCTTTCCGGTCCCGGGCGGGCCGTACAGCAGGATTCCCGTCGGGGGTGTCGTGTTCGCGGCCTCGAAAAGCGGCGCGTACGTGAGCGGCCAGGTCACCGCGCGTTCGAGCTTGCGTTTGGCGTCCTCGAGGCCGCCGACATCGTCGAACCCCGTCGAGGGGGTCTCGGCGACGTGTTCCCGCATGGCGCTGGGTTCGACGGCCGCCATCGCGGCCTCGAAGTCCCGCTTTTCCACCTTCACGTCCGTCAGCGATCTGCTCGCGTCCCGGGCCCGGCGCAGCGCCGTCATCGCCGCCTCTTTGACCAGGCTCTCGAGGTCGGCGCCGACGAACCCGTGGGTCCGGGCGGCGAGCCTGTCGACGTCGACGTCATCGGCGAGCGGCATCCGACGGGTGTGGACGTCGAGGATCTCCCGGCGGCCCGCCTCCCCGGGGACGCCGATCTGGATCTCCCTGTCGAACCGTCCGCCGCGCCGGAGGGCGGGATCCAGTGTGTCCACCCGGTTGGTCGCGCCGATGACGATCACGTCGCCCCTGGCGTCGAGCCCGTCCATCAGCGAGAGGAGCTGGCCGACCACCCGGTTTTCGACGTCGCCGCCGTCGTCGCGTTTCCCGGCGATCGAGTCGAGTTCGTCGAAGAAGACGATCGCGGGCGCCTCCGCCTCCGCCTCCTGGAACACCTCCCGGAGCCGCTCTTCGCTTTCGCCCTTGTACTTCGACATGATCTCCGGGCCGTCGATCGTGATAAACGTGGCGTCCACCTCGTTTGCCACCGCGCGGGCGATCAGCGTCTTTCCGGTTCCTGGCGGGCCGTGCAAGAGGACGCCCTTTGGCGGTTCGACGCCGAGTCTGGCGAACACCTCCGGCTCCGACAGCGGGAGTTCGATCATCTCCCGGACCAGGTCGAGCTCCTCGTCGAGCCCGCCGATGTCTTCGTAGGTGACCCCAGTCGTCGGCGGCGGTGTCGGCGTTATCCGGCCTCCGGTGTCGTCCCCCTCGCCGGTTCGGTCGGCGACGCCCGCCTCCGAGCTTCGTTCGCTCCGGCTTCCCTGTTTCGACGCTTCGGCGTCCGGCTGGCGGTATTCGAGTTCGACATCGGTGGAGTCGGCGACCCGGACGGTCCCGGAGGGAACCGTCTCGCTGACGAGAAACCGGATCCCGCCGAGCCGTTCGACGTGGACCTGTTCGCCCGTTCGGAGCGGTCGGTCGCGAAGTTCCCTGGCGAGCGCGCGCTCGATCGCCTCCCTGGTCACGTCGACGGAGGCCAGTTCCGCCGGCGCGTCGAGGACGACGCGTTTCGCGTTCGTCACCGACACGGTAGACAGCCGGACCGTCTCGCCGATCTTCGCGCCGGCGTTCGCACGGGTGTCGGCGTCGATCCGGACCTCGCCGTCGTCGACGTTCGCCCCGCCCGGCCACACCTTCGCGACCGCGGTTTGCTCCCCCTCGACGACCACCGTGTCGCCGCTCAAGACGCCCAGCGCCCGGCGTGCCGACTCCGGGAGCCGGGCGATCCCCCGCCCGGCGTCGCGCTTCTGTGCGCCCCGGACGGTGAGTTCCAGGAACTCCTCGCTCATGGCATTCGGTTGGTTCTCGCCGGGCTAAACGCTTGCCGTCGCGTTTTTCCTCGCCCGTTCACTCGGAGTCGAGGTGTCCGGAGTCGACATCGTCTACGGTCATCGCCCCGTCGACCAGCCGCGTGAACCGATCGACGAGCCGGTCGGCGACGCCGGGGTCGAGCGTCGAAAGCAACGTTCGGGTCCTCTCGGGGTCGACGGCGACGACCGTGACTCGACCCTTCGAGTCGTACCGTTTCTCGAGCACGCGCTCTTCGGTCAGTCGGTCGAGGTGCCACTCGACGGTGCTTCTGGCGACGTCGAGTCGCGTCGCGATCGCGTCCGGGGCGATCGACTCCGCTTCGAGCACGAGCGCGACGATCGCCCGGTCGGTCTCCCTGCGCAGCAGCGTGATCGCGGCCCGCTCCCAGTCGTCGTATCCGTCATCGAAGTAGTGGGTCTGCCCGTGTCGCTCCTCGGCCGTGACCTCGCCCCGACGCAGGAGCTTCCGCAGATGGTACTGCGTCTGTCCGGTGGCGAGATCCAGCTCCCGGACGATGGCGCTGAAGTGGACGCCGGGGTTCGAACGCACGTACTCGGCGATGCGTCGCCTCACCTGGCTCATTCGCGTTACCGATCAGTCAGGGCCGCGTAGTTATATGACCACGGGTTGCGGTATGGGGCTCGGACTTCGTCGTCGCTGCCAAAGACAACCGTTAAAAGCAGCGCGCGGGTTTACACCTGTATGAGCCAGAGCCACCAACGGGAAGCGCGACACTGCGTTTCCTGTGGCATCCGCGTGTCCGGCAAGAACGCGGCCACGTTCGACTGTCCGGTCTGCGGCACCGAGGTCAGCCGGTGTGCGAAATGTCGAAAACAGAGCAACCTCTACGAGTGTCCCGACTGTGAGTTCAGGGGGCCCTGACCATGGGGAAGGTCGCAGCCAAACTCAAGGTCATGCCGCAGAGCCCGGAGGTCGATCTCGATTCGCTCCAGGAGCGACTCGAGGCCGCGCTTCCGGAGGGTGCAAAGATCAAGGGGTTCGAACGCGACGACGTCGCGTTCGGCCTGGTCGCGTTGCTCCCGACAGTGATCGTCCCCGACGACGCTGGCGGCACCGAAGCCGTCGAGGAGGCGTTCGCGGGCGTCGACGACGTCGAATCCGTCTCCGTCGAGAACGTCGGGCGCATCTGAGCGAGCCGGTCGACGATCGTCGATCGACCGTTCGAGGATCGTTCGGAAGCGCCGACGAAACTACCTTTATGTAGCCCTCCCTAACAGAGGAAGATACCGTGGTCACTGCCGATGCAGTCGGAGGGGAGCAGTTCCCGGGCGAGCGCGCGAAACTCGCGATGGTCGTGTGGGGCGTGTTGGTCTCACAGGTCATGCTTTATCCGGGTGTCGAGGACGTCATCGCGGCGCTCGGCGGACCGCCGGGGATCCGCGCCGGGATGTGGTTCCTCGTCGCGGAGTTCGCCGCGTTCGTCGCGTTCGCGACGGTGTGGGGCGCCGCGAGCGACGCGCTCGGGCGGCGGGTCCCCCTCGTCGTGGCCGGCGCCCTGGGGGGTGCGGTCGCGTACCTGTTGTTGGTAACGCTTCCGTCGCTGGAGGTCGGATTCGGCGGCGTCCTGTTCGTCCGCGTGCTCGGCGGCGCGCTCACGATCGGCGCTTTCTCCCTTTCGATCACGATGCTGATGGATCTGTCCGGGGGGCACGGTCGGAACATGGGCGCCGCCGGGATCGCCATCGGAGCGGGGGCGGGCCTTGGTGCCGTCGTCGGTGGGGGGCTCGCGACGATCGATCCGCTCGCGCCCGTCTACGGCGGGGCGGTCGCCCTGGTTGCCGTCGCGTTGCTTGCGGCGACCGTCCCGGACCGGGCCTCCGGCGGCGCGATTCCCGTCGGAGAGGTGCTCTCTGGGCTTTCCAGCCGGCCACAGCTGTCGGTCCCATACGCCTTCGGCTTCGTCGACCGGCTCACCGCCGGCTTCTTCTCACTCGTTGGAGTGTACTACTTTCGTGACATCTTCGGACTCGACGCGTTCGGCGCCGGACTCACACTGGCGCTGTTTTTCGTCCCGTTCGCGCTGTTGCAGTACCCGTTTGGCGTTCTCTCCGACCGGATCGGTCGGTTTCTCCCGGTGGTCGTCGGTTCGATCGGTTACGGGATCGCGATCGCGTTCGTCGGCCTGTCGCCGACCTACGCGATCGCGGCGCTGGGAATGGTGTTCGTCGGAATCTGTGGCGGTCTCGTCTCCCCGGCGACGCTCGCGCTCGTCACCGACGTCGCAGCCGTCGACGAGCGCGGAGCCGCGATGGGCGGATTCAACGTGTTCGGCTCGCTCGGGTTCCTCGCGGGCTTTCTCGTCGGCGGGATCACGGCCGACGTGATCGGGTACCTCGAGGCGTTCCTGCTCGTCGGCGGGCTCGAGGTCGCGATCGCGATCGTCGCCGCCCGGGCCGTTCGGCGCATCTCCCCGGAGACCGACGTGGGCGTCCCGACGGTCGGCGGATGACCGACGCGAGCGTCACGCCGCCGCGATGTCGACTGTCGTTTCCCCGTCGACGACCAGGTTGTACGCGCCCTCGTCGTCGTTCCACAGCAGCAGGGCGTTTTGAAATTCGAGTACCGCCCCGTACGGCGCTTCACGGAGCGCCCGATTGAGGCCCGACTCCCGGGTGAGAACCGCATAATGGTCGAACTGTTGGCTCCCGTCGCCGATCCTGAACAGCGGGTTCGCGTCCCCGTCGGCGAGGTTCTCGCTCAGCTTCACCGCGAGCAGGTCGATCCGCCGGGTCACGTGGCGGTCGCTTTCTGCCATCCGGGCGTGTCGGTTCGTATTCGCCCGGATCGGGAACCGTCTCCGTCCGTCCCGCCGGAGAATCGAGTACGAATACTGCACGTCGACGTTCACGTATCGTCCCGGCTCGTCCTCGGGACCGCGAGGGGCGGCCTCGTCGAGCAGTCGCTGGAACGACGGCACCTCGAGGTCGGGAGCGACCGCGAACGACCACCCGCGATCGGACGGCTCCGCGCCGGGCCACAGACGAAGCTCAGGGGCGTAGACGGTGACGTCCTCCCGGTCGCGTGCGAGGGCCCGTTCGACGGCTCTGAGACCCGTCGACGTCTCCAGGTCGGCCGGCGCGAGTGCGACGAGCGATCCCGACTCGGCCAGCGCGTCGAGGCCGCGTTCGACCTCGCGTTGTGGCTCCTCGAGTTCCGAGAGGACGTTGCCGAAGACGACGAGATCCCAACCTTTCGAGCCGTCACCGGAGACGAGCGACGCCGGGTCGACCGCTTCGATCCGCTCGCGGTGGATCTCGGTTCGGAAGTTGCGGTCGGTTTCCTCGAGGAGTGCTTCGAGAACGTCGGCGTTTGCGCTCGGTTCGACGGCGTGGTAGTCGACGATCGGACCTGTGGCGTCGGAACTGTCTGTCGCCGATTCGGGGGCGGACGTCGCCTCCGGGGAGTTCGGCGGGTCGGCGTCCGGGCGTCCGAACAGGTAATCACACAGTCCCAGCGCCGGACCGCCGGTCCCTGCGCCGACATCCAAAACGCGGAGCCGTCGAGGGAGGTGTCCGGGCTCCGCGAGTTCTTCCAGCACGTATCCCATCACTGCGTAGTAGTCCGGGAGGTGGTATATTGCGTAGCCGAAGGCGGCGTCTTCGTCGTAGGTGACGTCGTTGCCGTGGAAGTAGTCGGCTTTCAGGCGGTCGATCGTCGTCCGCAGGCGATCCCCAGTCGCTCCCGTGTGCCAGTCCGGGCCGTACTGTTCCACGAGCAGTTCCTCGAACGCGAACGCGTACGGCTCCGGAAACGACTCGGGCTCCCAGCCCCGTGGGTGGACGGGTTCGTCCGCGACGGGAACGAACGTGCCGTCCGGGCGCTCGAACAGTCCGAGGTCGAACGCCTCCTCTCGGAGGATACGCCTGACGACGCCCGGATGGGCGCTCTCCTCGAGGTAATCGACCAGTTCGTCGGGATCGATCGGGCGGACGTTCCGCAGATACTTCGCGTTGTTCACGACGGCGGTTCTGTCGATCATTACTCGTGTCTCTCCCTCCGCCGAGCGGTCCCGGCCTCGCGGTACAGCGTCCGGAACGCCTCCCTGTCCCCTCTCGCGTCGGCGATCCGGCTTGCGGCCGCTGCGACGGATTCGGCCCCGTCGAACGCGAGCTGGATGTCGGCGTACACGTCCGGTGATCCCTCGGTGACCGTCTCTACGAGCCCTTCGAGACGCTCGGACACCGGGGTGTGAAACTCCTCGCGGACGTCGGCGTCGGCGGCGACGAGTCCGTACGCGAGGATGGCGGCGTGGGCGCTCGCCTGAACGGTCTCCATGGCGGCGTCGTGTTCGGCCGCGGTCGTTTCGAACACCTCGTTTCCGCCCGCGCGGATCGCCTCGCGGACGCCCGAAAGCAGCGGCCCGTCCTCGCCGGGGACGAACGCGACTGTGCCTGGCGTCCGTGGGGGTGCAAAAAGCGGGTGGAAGCTGCCGTACTCGCGGACGGTACCGTCGGCTTCAGCCGCGGCCGACCGCATGGCGGAAAGCGGTAGCCCCATCGTTCCGGCGACGTCGAACAGGGCACCGTCGGCGGCCGGTGCCCACTCGGCGATCGCCGGCTCGACAGCCGGGATCGGCACGGCGAGACAGACTGCGTCGAACGGCCCCTCCGATCCCGGTTCGGCGTCGGACGGGTACACCGCAGCATCGCGGGTGGCGGCGGCGTCTTCTGCTACCTCGCGGTCCGCGTCCGCGAACGTAACCGAGACGTCGCCGTCGAAGGCGTCCGGGGACGCCGCGATCGCGTCGGCGACCCACCGGCCCATCTCCCCCGCACCGACCACGAGCAGGCGCATCAGTTCACCCATGTCGCGGGGATCGGTTAAGGGGTTCGGATACGTTCACGACCGGCGGGGGTCTCGACGGCTCGGCCTCCGTTTCGACGGGACGGACCGCTCCGGAAAGTATTTGCCTCGGCTCTCGGGAAATAAGGTCAATGAAACCCGAGCGGACAGAGCGGATGACCGAGTGGGAGACGCGACCGTTCGACGGCGGCTACGACGGCCTGCGCTCGCTCGTCGACCGCGGCTTCTCCGGCGCGGTCACTGAGGGCGCGGCGTGGGCGGTGCTCGTCAACGGACGAATCGTGGGCGTCTACGGGGGGGACCTCTCGGCGTTCGAGGACGCCGACGGGACCGCCTACGTGGCGCCGGACCCGTCACTCGCGTTGCTTTTCGCAATGCAGGAGAAAAGCGGCGAGTCCAGGGCACAGTATTACACCGAAGAGACTCCGATCTCCACCGTCGACGAAACCCTCTCTGAGGGGGGATTCACCGGGTACGTCGAACTCTCCGAGAACGTGCTCTCGGGGGATTACTACGTCGTCTACTCCGGAGGGAAGTCGACCGGAGTCGCTTTCGTCGGCAACAACGAAACCCTCTACACTGGCGAGGAAGCCTTCGAGCGCGCAGACGACGAGGTGGGGATCTACGAGGTTTACGACGTCAATCTCGATATCGTCGAACTCCCGGAGCCGGCGGAACCGGAGGAATCGACAGCCGTCTCGGATTCACAGAGCAAGTCGGTAGAGGGGTCGCGGAGTGAGGACGCGACGACAGGGGACACGTCTCCGGACCAGGCGACCGCCGACGAGACGGATCCCGGCGAACCGGAGTCGGTCGAACGGGTCGGCTCCGATTCGGGGCCTTCCTCCGCGGAGAGCAAAAAAGAGGTCGAAAGAGAGGACGACGAAGCGGCCGAAAGAGAGGACGACGAAGCGACCGAAAGAGAGGACGACGAAGCGGCCGACCAGGACGCCGACGCGGAAATCGTTGTTGACGCCGGGTCGGACGCGGGGACGGACGCTACGAGCACGGAATCGGTCGAGGGTGGTGCCTCTCCGGACGAATCCGACGGGGCCGAACCACCGCGACAGCCGAACTCGCCGGAGAGAAGATCCCGATCGGAAACCGACCGATCGGGGACTGACGGAGCCGATGGCGTCTTTTCCGAGGAGGCTGCCTGGCGTCAGGCACAGACGATTCCGGCGCTGGATCCCGAGGAAACTGCCCGTCTTCGGGACGAAACGGGCCCGGGACGGAGTCCCCAGGACCGCTCTGGCCGTCGAAACGCGGTCGAACGCCGATCCGGACGGAGCTCGCGGGAACGCGAGGAGGTCGAACCGACCCGAGACGCGGCCGGTCGGCGGTCCGGTGACGGGTCCAGGGCGGCGTCCGGCACGGCCGACCCACAGGCGACCGACGAAGCCACGGACGCGCTGAAAAGCCGGATCGAGGAGCTCGAAGCCGCCCTCGAGGAGGAACGAAACAGGAAAGAGGCGCTCGAAGAGCGGCGCGAGGAGCTCACAACCGAACGCGACCGTTTCCGGGAACGGGCCTCGAAACTCGAAGACCGGGTCGAGGAACTGGAGACGGAGATCGAACGACTCCGGGACGAACTGTCGGCGACGGCCGGCGACGTCCCCGAGGGCGACCGGACGATGGAGCCCGAGGCGGCGATCTCCGGGACAAACCTGTTCGTTCGCTACGAGTCCAAGGGGAAGCCGACGCTCGACGCTGTCCATGCGGGGGAGGCGACCCGCGAGGAGCTTTCATCGAACCTCAAACTGGAGCATCACACCACCTTCGAGGAGGAGGATCTCCTCGTCGATGGGGTTGCCTATCGGGAGTTCCTCCGGGACACGGTCGAATACACGTTCTGCCGTTGGGTCGTCCAACAGCTCCCCTTCGAGATCCGCGAAACCGGCAACGTCGACAGGCTCCGCGACCTGTACGACGCGATTCCCGAAATCGATCGCGTCGAGTTCGACGGCACCGTCGCGGTTTCGAGCACCGGCGAGGACGGACAGCGGGAAAACGAGGCGTTCGAGTTCGATGTCGTGTTCCGCGACCGGATGGGCGATCCGCTGTTCGTCGCGAACCTGAACGACTCCAGGGAGCCGACAACCCAGCCGATGGTCGACACGCTGGTCTCCGATGCCGTCTCCGTCGCGGGGAAACACGACGGACTCGCGGCAGCGCTTTCGGTCACTGCGAGCTTCTTCGACCCCGGCGCGCTCGACGCCGTGGCCGATGCGACCGGCGGCGGGCTGCTCAACCGCAGCAAGCGGGCGAGCTTCGTGAAACTCTCCCGGAAAAACGGCTTCCACCTCTGTCTGGTCGAAACCCGCGAAGGTGGGTTCCACCTCAACGTGCCGGAGCTTTGAACCGGCGCGGCGGGACCGTCGGAACGGGGGTTCAGTATCCGCGAGTGATGAGGTAGTCCGCAAGCTCCTCGAGGAGCTGCCGCGCGTCGTTGTCCGGCAGGACCGAGAGGTGGTCTTTGCTCCGCTCGGTGAGGTCGCGGGCCTTCTCGCGGGCCCAGTCGATGCTTCCGGCCGCTTCGAGGGCCTCTACGGCGTCGTCGATCTCCGCTTCCGTCACTGCGTCCACGTCCTCCGTCTCGACCAGGTCGTCGACGTCGATCCCCTGTTGACGGGCGTGAAGCGTGATGAGCGTCTCCTTGTTCTCGACGAGGTCGGAGCCACGCTGCTTGCCGAGTTTCTCGCTCGGGACGGTGAGATCCAGGACGTCGTCCTGGATCTGGAACGCGCGTCCCGAGTCGATCCCGTACCGGTACAGCGCCTCGGAGACGTCCGAGTCCGTGCCGAAAAGCACCGCCGGCGTCGACGCGGCGGCCCCGTAGAGGACCGCCGTCTTGAGTTCCACCATCTCGAGGTACTCGTCGGGGAGGATGTCGTTTCGGCTCTCGAAGGCGACGTCCAGCGCCTGTCCCTCGCAGATCTTCGTGCAGGTGGTCGCGAGCAGCCGCATCGTCTCCAGGCCGTTGTGCGGTGTCGCCCCGGTGTCGGTCATCAACTCGAACGCCTTCGAGTAGAGGGTATCGCCCGCGAGGATCGCCGTCGAGGTGTCGTACTGCTTGTGTACCGCCGGAACTCCGCGCCTGAGATCGTCGTCGTCCATGATGTCGTCGTGGATAAGCGTGAACGACTGGACGATCTCGATCGCGACGGCCGCACGGAGGACGTCGATCCGGTCGGCGCCGTCCGTGGTCGTCCCCTCGATAGCGTTCGGACCGGCGCGGTCGGAACTGGGCGTCGGGAACGACCGATACTCCTGTGAGAACGGTTCGATGTCCGACAGCGACTCCGCTGCGAGCAGCGTCACCGTCGGCCGGAGGCGCTTGCCGCCGGCCTCGAGGATGTACCGCGAGGCCTCGTAGAGCCGCTCGGGCTTGCCGATCGGCAACTCCTCGTCGATGGACCCGTTCACCAGTTCGCGTCGCTTCCGGATCGCTTCCAGGACGCGTTCCTCGGCGGTCTGTGTCATTCCACCAGTGTGATCATGTTCCCGTTTCTGGTCACGTGAAGGTCACGGCCGACCGCGTACCCCTGTGACTCCGCCAGGTCCACGTAGGGAGCAAAGCCCTGGAGGTCCTGGTGGCCGGGGATGACGTGCTGGGGCTGGAGGGCGTCGAGCATCTGGTAGTGACCCTCCTCTCGAAGGTGTCCCGAGACGTGGATCTCGTCGTAGATCCGGGCACCCTGCATCTTCAGCAGGCGTTCGGCCTGGTAGCGCTGTCCCTCGTTGGTCGGCTCGGGGATTACCCGCGCCGAGAAGATGACCTTGTCGCCGTCGTCGAGCTCGAAGGGTGTCTCGCCGCGGGCCATCCGGGTGAGCATCGCGCGCGGCTCTCCCTGGTGTCCGGTCACCACGGGGAGGAACTTCTCTTTGCCCTCCTTCATGATCCGCTTGAACGTCCGGTCGACGCTCTTGCGGTGACCGTACATCCCGAGATCGCCGGGGAACTCGACGAAGTCCAGCCGTTCTGCGGTGCCGGAGTACTTCTCCATCGATCGACCGAGCAGCACGGGTTTGCGGCCGATTTCCTCGGCGAACTCGACGAGCGACTTCACCCGGGCGATGTGACTCGAGAACGTCGTCGCCACGATGCCGCCGTCGTAGTCCTCGATGGACTGGAGCGTGTCCTTCAGGTGGGTCCTGGCGACCGATTCGCTCGGCGTCCGACCCTTGTGTCCGGCGTTGGTGCAGTCTTCGATGTAACAGAGCACGCCGTTGTCCTCGCGGCCGATCTCGCGGAACCGCTCCATGTCGATCGGGTCGCCGATCACCGGGTTGTGGTCGATGCGCTTGTCGAGCCCGTAGACGACCGACCCTTCCGGCGTGTGGAGCACCGGATTGATGGCGTCGATTACCGAGTGGCTGACGTTGACGAATTCGAGTTCGCACTGCGGTCCGATCGACATCGTCCCGCCGGCATCCATCTTTACGAGGTCGTTGTCGACGGAGAACTTGTTTTCGCCTTTTACCTGCTGTTTCACCAGCTCGATCGTGTAGGGTGTTGCCACCACCGGCGCGTTGTACCGGTGAGCGAGCTTCGAGATGGCGCCGATGTGGTCGAGGTGGCCGTGTGTCGGCACGATCGCCTGTACGTCCCCCTCGAGGTCGGACATCACCCGGTCGTCCGGGATCGCGCCCATGTCTATCAGATCGAGACTGTGCATCTGTTCGGTCTCCACGTTGTCGTGGATCAGTACCTGCGAGAGGTTCAGGCCCATGTCGAAGACGACGACGTCCTCGCCCGCACGGACCGCCGTCATCTGGCGCCCGACCTCTTCGAATCCGCCGATTGTTGCGATTTCTATTTCCATAGTTTCCTCCAAGTATCGTACCCGCTGTGGGGGCAACGGCCCCGGCGCGTTCCAACACGTCGGTCGCTGGTCCCCGCTCTGGCCCGCCGACCTCGGCATCGACGTCGGCGGCCAGTGTCCCGCGGGAGTCGGTACAGGGACCATATCACGCTGGTAATAAAAAGGCGTGGATTCGTGGGTCTGCCGACACGACCGCGTGAGAACGCTGTACGGATACGCTTCACTCCAGCAGCGCCGTTCCCGTCATCGCGTCCGGCCGGTCGAGCCCCACAAGGTCGAGCACTGTCGGAGCGATGTCACAAAGCGAGCCCCCCTCACGAACGCGGTAGCCGCCGGAGCGATCCGTCGCGGTCGAGCCGGATTCCTCGACCCCGTCGCCGCCGGTCGGTGCCAGGTACACGAACGGTACGGGGTTGCAGGTGTGTGCAGTGTGCGGCTCTTCGGGAGTCCCCATGTCGTCTGCGTTCCCGTGATCGGCAGTGACGATCGCGTGCCCGCCGGCCGCGTCGATCGCCGCGAGTAGCCGCCCCAGCTGCTCGTCGACGGCCTCGACGGCCTCGACGGCCGCCCCGAAGTCGCCGGTGTGACCGACCATGTCCGGGTTCGCGTAGTTGAGCACCACCAGGTCGGGATCGGCGGTCTCGATCACGCCGATCGCCGCGTCGGTCACGCCGGCGGCGGACATCTCCGGCTGCAGATCGTAGGTGGGAACGTCGGGGCTCTCGACGATTCGGCGGATCTCCCCGTCGAACTCGACCTCCCGTCCGCCGTTGAGGAAGTACGTCACGTGGGCGTACTTCTCGGATTCGGCGATCCGCAACTGACTGTGCCCCGCGTTCGCGAAAACCTCTCCGAGCGTCTCCGTCGGTTCCTCGGGTGGAAACGCCACCGGGAACTCGAATGTCCGGTCGTACTCGGTCATCGTCACGAGCTGCGTCTCCGGGGGGTCCGTCTCGAAGGGCCACTCCGGTTGGGTGTCCGAGAGCATCCGGACGAGCTGTCGCGCACGGTCCCCGCGGAAGTTGACGAAGACGACCGCATCGCCGTCCGCGAGCTGCCAGTCCTCCTCACGGCGGTCCGGGTTTCGGGAACGGACGACCGTCGGCTCGACGAACTCGTCGGTATCTCCCCGATCGTAGGAGGACTCGACCGCGTCGACAGCCGAAGGGGCCTCGTGATCCGCCTCCCGGTGGACGATCGCGTCGTAGGCCCGTTTCGTGCGTTCCCAGTTGTGGTCCCTGTCCATCGCGTAATAGCGCCCCGAGACGGTGGCGACGTGGCCGGTCCCGGCGTCGTCGATCGCCGATTCGAGCCGCGAGAGGAACTCCGCTCCGCCGTAGGGGTCGGTGTCGCGCCCGTCCGTAAACGCGTGGATGACGGCAGGCACGTCCGCGTCAGCGCACAGTTCGACGAGCGCCTCGAAGTGCCGGAGATCCGAGTGGACGCCGCCGTCCGAGACCAGCCCCATCAGGTGGACCGAACCGTCATTCTCGTCGGCGTACGACAGGGCGGACCGGATCGCGTCGTTCTCGCGGAAGCTCCCGTCGGCTATCGCGTCGTTGATCCGGGTGTACGCCTGTTTTACCACCCGTCCGGCGCCGATATTGAGATGTCCCACCTCGCTGTTTCCCATCTGTCCGGCCGGGAGGCCCACGCGGCGACCCGACACCTCGAGGGTTCCGTCCGCGCCTGCGTCGGCGCAGGCGTCGAATGTCGGCGTGTCGGAAGCTTTCACCGCGTCGAGCCGGTCGTGATCGCCCAGCCCCCAGCCGTCGAGAATCACGAGCGCAACGTCCATGTCTCCCCCGTAGGGAGGGCGTTTTAAGTCCGTTCCTCTTTGACGCGGGTTTCCGTTCGAGGCGACGGAAGACAGTCAAGGCACGTGTTCCTGTGAGCGTCGGATCGTTCTCACCCGCTCCCAGGCAAGGATCGTCGGGGGCAAGACGAGAATAGCGGCGAGATACGCGTACAGCACACCCAACGCGATCAATATTCCGTACTCCGAGATCACCGGAATCAACGCCAGATACAGGATGCCGATTCCGCTGACGGTCGTGAGCATGCTCCCGGTCAATGCGCCGCCCGTCCCGCGTATGGAGATAACGAGCGCTTCCACCGGGTCGTCTGTCGTTTCCCGCTCGTCGACGTAGCGATGCATGAGATGGACGGTATAGTCGACCCCGAGACCGATCGAGAGGGCGAATATCGGCGCGTTGATCGGGGTCAGTGGAATGCCGAACAGCCGCATCGAGCCGGCGAGGACGGCGACCCCGACGAGCACGGGAAACAGGTTGAGCAGTCCGTACACGCCTCTCCCTTCGAGCAGCCGATAGCTCGCGACGAGGACGATGGTCGTAAGCAGGAACGCCACGCCGAGCGATCTGATCGAGGACTCGGTCAGCAGTTCGATGACTGCCTGATTGACGACGAGCTCCCCTGTCGCGGTCGCATCTAGTTCGAGCTGTTTTGCGATCTCGCGGGCGTTTGCTGTGGCCGTCGATGCGTCGGCGTCGGACGTCAGTTGGTACTCGATCCGCGTCGCGGTTCGGTCCTCGGTCAGGTACACCCCCGTTTCCTCGTCGGCTTCGAACAGAGCGTCGTACACCTCCTCGACGTTCCGATCCGGCACGCCGTCGCCGGTGCGGTCGTTTCGCCTCACGGCGTTGTTCACCTCGGAATCGGTGTCCGCCTGCGCTCTCATGATCGACACCACGCTGTTTGCTTCCGCCCGACGGTCGGTCGTCGCAAACGTCTCCGGTGGGTTCCGATGAGCCCTGTCGAGGTCCCGGAGGGCGCCGTCAGACCGGATGTCGATGTCGTCGATAAAGACGGTGACTGACCCGATCACCCCCTGGTCGAAATCGTCTTCGAGAACGCGGTTTACCTTGATAAACGAGTAGTCACCGGGGGCGATCGGATCCGGCAGTACCTCCTGATATCGTTCGACCCGATCCTCTTCCGGGAAGAACGCGTCCTGAGAGAACTCCGTATCGATACCGGTTCCGTAGTACGCGATCCCACCGGTGGCGACTGCGACGACGAGAACGATAACGACGGGTGCGACCTTGGCGAACCGAACACTCACTGGGAGGGTCCGCCCAATGAAAGAGTTCTCGTGACCCAGCGGAGCCGTCCCAAACGTCGGGATGCCGAATCGTTCCCGGAATCTATCGGTGGCCACCTTGCCAGCAGGGAGAAAGACGGCAAACAGGAGGAACGTGAACACGAGCCCGATGGAGGCGACGATACCGAATTCCTGGAGGGCATCGAACGGACTCGCGAGGTTCGCCGCCAGGCTGGCGACGGTCGTCGCGGCGACGATGAGGAACGCCGCCGAGAGCTGCGAACCGGTGATCTCCATCGCCTCCCCGATCGGCTTTCCGTTGTCGCGCTCCTCCCGGTATCTGTTGATGATGTGGATCCCGAAGTCGATCCCGACTGCGAGCAACAGCGGCAAGATGGGCGTCAAGGCATCCGAGAACGGTATCCCGAGATATCCCATCAGGCCGAACACCCATACCAGCGTCATCGCGAGCGTGAGTACGCCCCCGGCTAGATCAATCGGGTCGCGATACGCCAGGAGGAGGAAAAACGAGATCAACAGGATGGCGGCAGGGAACACGATAATCGCGGTATCGCCGAGCACCCCGACCACCTCCTGATCGGTCAACTCGGTGCTGAACACGATCGCGTTTTCCCCTTCGTCGTAGCCGTCTACCCCGTCGACGACCCCTTGAGTACGTTGCTGGAGGGCCAATGCATCGTCATCGTCTGCGGACGGCGGAAGGTCGTAGGAGACGCCCATCTGCACTACGGATGCGCTCGCGGATCCTTCCGAGAAGTCTTCGCTGACCGCTCCCAGCCCGTCATCCGCCGCCGCGGCTCGAACGGCGTGCTGTACTTGCTGCTGGGTAGCGCTAGTCACGGCACGCAGCCGACCTTCTACGGTTCTTGCGTCCGGATCGAGCGCCATGGCGACGGCGTCGGCGGGGCTGGTCGTGGAGCTGATCCGTAGCCTGTCGCGCGTTTCGAGCCGATACTGTAGCAACAGCATACGCTCCAGGGACGACTTCGAGAGGACGTTCCGCTCGTCGCTGATCACGATCACCGCGCTTGCCCCGCCGCCCGACCGGATCCCAGCCTCGAATTCCGCCTCCATATCCTCGAGTGCCTGCTCCTCTTCGAGTCCGGCGGTGTATTGCCCGCCGCCAGCCTCCTGTTCGACGGCGCCGAGCCCGCCGGCGAGCACCACTGTTGCCAGTAGAAACCCCACTACCACCTTCCAGGGATGGCCCACGATGAGCCGGTTTATCCCTCGGGTAATCGGGTCGTTGTTGGACATCTCTCAACGCCGCCGGAAGAGGAGAACCCCACCGACGATCCCGGCTATCACGAGCACCGCTCCGATCACAAGCAGGAGTGTCTCCCAGCCATCGTCGCCGTCCTCGGGTTCAATCACCTCGACGGGATACTGATACGTATCGGAGAGGACGGTGTCACCGCGTTCGGTGTCGTACTGGAAGTCCAGTTCGACGGGGTAGGTTTTTGCCATTGTCCCCTGGTCCGCCGACAGGTGGAACTGTAGCGTTGCGCTTTCGCCCGACTCCAACGTCGAAACGAACGCTTCGTCGCTCGTCGAGTCGAACGGGCTTTCCGCGTACAGTCGCGCGTCGATGTTCGACAGCGTTTCCGGTCGCTCGTTCGTGATTTCGATCTCCAATGTCGTCTCGCCGCCGGCATCCACCCGAGCGTCAGGACTCGACAGCGCAAACTCCGGACGCTTGGGTTCTACCATAACCCGTCGGGTAATCGTCTCGGACTGCACCCGCTTGTCCGTCGCGCTCCGGTACTCGACGGTGAAGCTCACCTGTCGAGGCCCCGCATCCGCCTGTCCACTGACGTCGGTGGGGAACGCAAACGCGGCCGACTCGCCCGGCTCGAGGTGCGGCAACGCGAACCGTCGCTCCTCGACGAACAACGACTCCGTCGCCGGTTCGATCGTCAACACGCCGTCCTCGATCGGCACCGGCCCGTCGTTGACCAGTGTCCCCGTGATTTCCCCGTCGTAGCCCACCGACAGCGTGTCCGCCAGATCCACCACTTCGAACTGGCGATCCTCGATGGCGACGACGCGTTTCATCCGATCGGAGCGCAGGTCGTCTTGGGCCTCGTCGTCGTACTCGACGACGAACGATACTTCCCGGAGGCCGGGATCGATGTCGGAGGCGACGCCCGCGTCGAACCGGACGGTCGTCGATTCGCCGGGATCGAGCGTGCCGATCGGCGCACGCGGTTCTTCAAGCGTTACGGCGGGGGAGTCCGCCTCGAGCGCGACGGTCGCACCCGAGACCGTCCGGGGGCCTTCGTTGACGACGGTGGCGGTGATTTCTCCGCCGTAGCCGACCGATAGCGCGCTGTCGAGATCGCGGACGTCGAACTCCTGGGCGGCGATGGGGGCGAGGCTCCCGTTGCGTGCGGGGGCTTCGAGATCTCGGCCGTCGCCGTCGCGGTACTGGATGGTGGCCGAGACGGGTTTCGGCGACTGGGTTGCGTCCGGCGCCAGCGACGCGTCGACGTCGACGGTGGTTGATTCGTTGGGTTCGAGGTCGCCGAGGAAGGTTTCGGCGGTGCCGTCATCGAAGACGAGTCCGCCGCCGCCGACGATCGTCGCCCGGGCCTGCTGGGCGGTTTCCGAGCCGACGTTGCGGATCTCGACGGTGGCGTCGCCGCCGGAGCCGGGCTGGACGTCACCCGTAACGGAAACGATTTCGAACTGTGAATCGGGCAGGACCTTCACCGTCAGCGTGTGGGTGTCTCTGGCGGTGCGGTCCTGTGCGAAGTTCGCGTCCGCCTGAATCTGTTGTGTGTAGGAGTACCGGACCCGGACGTCGATTTCGTACTCGCCGGGTTCGAGGTCTTCGGGGACGGTAATCCCGACGGGCGCGGGCACGGTCATACCGTCTTGGATGGTTCCCACAGGGGTCGTGCCGGTTCGGAGTTCGAAGGGGCCGGAGTCCCTGACTTCGACGGTGACGCTCCGGGCGGTCGTCACGGCCTCGCGCTGGGTTCCGGCCGAGAGATCACCATCGTTCTGGAGCTGTAACTCGAGGGTGGTGACCTCGCCGGGTGAGACTTCGTTTTCCGGAAGATACACGTCGATATCGGGTTCACCCCGCGTGAATATCTCGCCCGCAACGGGAACACTCAGCAGGGCGAGGATCGCTACCACCGAGATCCCGACCGCCAGCCACCTGCGGGCGATCACGGACGATCACTCCTCGAAAAGAGCGATCCCCGGCGACTTCGACGCGGTATCGCCGCACGGAGAGGAACAATCGTTTTGTATAGGCGCTTTCTCCAGGGCCGTGTCGAACGAACGTCAAATCGCATTCTGATAGCCCAGATCATGGGACCTATACTATTAAGTATGTTCATGAATGGATTATTGATAATCCAAATCCGATTATGAACACGGATATCAACCGCGACCGCGGTTTCCTTACGGAGGCAGACAGGGCGTATCTCCTCGGGAGACGGGAGATGACTCACGAGGGCTCGAAGCGAAACGCCGAGGCACGCATCCGGCAGCGAGTCACCGACGCCATTCTCGATTTCGACCTCCTGGTCCAGATGCTCTCGAAGAAGGATCGACGACAAGTGTTCGAGCCGGTCGGGGACGACGACCAGTTGCTCGACGGGGTGACGGCGATGATCGCGTTCGCGTATCTGGGACTGAAAGAGCAGGGTGTAGATTTCGAAGACGCCCTCGTTCCGGCCGTACGCAGCGCGGAGGAAGCGTACGCCGCCGACCAGTTCGAGGCGATGGTTGATGTCGACGTCCGTTTCGACGTCGAGACGAGCGTGGAGATGGCCCACGAAGAGATCGCCGCCCGGCTCGAGACTGGACAGCCGATAACGTCCAGGGAACTGTTCTCGCTGGCGCTCGAACACGGACACGACGTGACCAGGTACGGGCGTATCGAACTCGCGGTCACCGACGATACGGACGAATCGTTCCTGGAGCGACTCGCCGAGTACTTCGACGGGACGCTCCGGCGTCCCACCCAGTCGCGGGCAGTGATCGAACTGTCGGCAGACACGGACTGATGTCGGGCATGTAGCCCGATCCGGGAAACGACCGGCAGCCGCAACCCGTATCCCGCCTGGTCCCATACGGCCCCCGATGACCGACGGAGGCGATTCGGACGCCGAAGGGAACGCCCCCGACACCGACACCGAGGGGAACCCCTCCGACCCCGACGCTGACGCCACCCCCATCCAGCTCTCCCGGTTCCTCGACGTCGTCGAGCGCGAAGAGCGTCCCGTACTGACCGCCCAGCAGGCTGCCCGTCGACTTGACTGTACCCAGGCACAGGCCAGGGACGCGCTCGACGACCTCGCAAGGCGAGGAGAGATCGAACGGGTCGACGTGGAGACTGACCCAGTCGTGTACTACCCCACGGAGTGGCGCAAACTGGCGCGTCGCGAGCGTGTCGTCGTCTTTCCGACCCGGCGGGAGATCGTCGTCGATCAGCCCACCCAGTACACCCGGGCACAACTGACGCAGTTCGCCCATCTCGTGGACACGACCGGAACCGACCCCGGGACTCGAGGGTACCTCTACCGGGTCCGGCCCGAAGACGTCTGGGTCGCGCCGTTCGAGGAGTTCGAGGAACTGCTGTCGACCGTTCGATCCGCTCTCCCACGGCGGTATTCACACCTCGAGGAGTGGATGGAAGACCAGTGGGAGCGCGCCCACCAGTTTCGTCTGTACACCCACGAGGACGGCTACGTCGTGCTCGAGGCAGCCTCCGAGAGCTTGATGGGCAACGTCGCCGAGGAGAAACTCGACGAGGACGCGATCCGGGCACCGATCTCCGACACCGAGGCGTGGATCAACGGCGACCGTATCGCCGGGATCAAGCGGACGCTGTACGACGCCGGCTACCCCGTCGTCGACGACCGCGAACTGGAGACCGGCGACGGTCTCGACGTCGAACTCACCACGGACCTGCGCGAATACCAGCAGTCGTGGGTCGAGTCGTTCCTCGACAAACAGGCGGGGGTGTTCGTCGGGCCGCCCGGAAGCGGGAAGACTGTCGCCGCAATCGCGACGATCGCCGCCGTCGACGGCGAGACCCTGATTCTGGTTCCCTCCCGCGAACTCGCCGAACAGTGGCGGGAGGAACTGCTCGCGCACACGGACCTCACTCGCGAGCAGATCGGCGCCTACCACGGCGGCGAAAAGCGGATCCGGCCGGTCACGATCGCGACCTACCAGACCGCCGGGATGGACAGACATCGTCAACTGTTCGACTCCCGCAAGTGGGGGCTGATCGTCTACGACGAGGTCCATCACGTCCCCAGCGACGTCTACCGCCGCAGCGCCGACCTCCAGGCGGTCCACCGGCTCGGGCTGTCGGCGACGCCGGTCCGGGAGGACGAAAGCGAGGCGGAGATCTTCACGCTCATCGGGCCACCGATCGGCACCGACTGGGACGCGCTGTTCGAGGCGGGGTTCGTCCAGGAGCCCGAACTCGAGATCCGGTACGTTCCATGGCGCGACGACACGGCGAGAAACGAGTACACGAGCACCGACGGGCGGGAACGCTACCGACTGGCCGCACAGAACCCCGCCAAACTGGACGAGGTAGAGTACCTGCTCGCCAGACACGACGATCGCAAGGCGCTCGTGTTCGTCGACTACCTCGACCAGGGCGAGAAGATCGCCGAGGCCCTATCGGTGCCGTTCGTCAGCGGCGACACGCCTCACTACCGTCGCGAACAGTTGTTCTCCGAGCTCCGCGAGGGGACGCGGCGGACCCTCGTCGTCTCCCGGATCGCCGACGAGGGGATCGACCTCCCGGACGCCGAGGTGGCGATCCTGGCGTCGGGACTGGGCGGCTCCCGGCGGCAGGGCGCCCAGCGGGCGGGTCGGACGATGCGTCCGGCCGGGTCGGCGCTGGTGTTCGTACTCGCCACCCGCGGGAGCCGCGAGGAGGAGTTCGCCCGGCGGCAGCTCCGCCACCTGGCTGGCAAGGGGATCCGCGTGCGGGAGACGAACGTGAGCGGCTGAGGTGCCCTTTTGAGGGCTGCTCGGGTCGGCATCCGATCTTATAAGTAAAAACCGCCCGTCGCCCCGGACATGCAACTGGAAGCGTACTGGGGCGTCGGGCCGAAGACGCGCGAGCGGCTCGAAGCGGAACTGGGGGCCGAACGCGCCGTCGAGGCGATCGAGTCGGCGGACATCGGTGCGCTCGTCGACGCGGGGATCCCCCGGGGGCGCGTGGTTCGGATCCTGCGGCGCGCGAACGCCGACGGCGACGTCGACCGGTTCGGTACCTCCGACGCCCGAGACGTGTACGACGAGCTGCTGTCGCTTGCGGCCTCCTATGCCCTGACCGAACGGGCGGGCGATCGGATTCGGGTGATGTCCCCCCTGTCGAGCGACGGGGCCAGACGGGAGCGACTCGAGACGGTGACGGCAGCCCGGGACGCCTGGATTGACCTCGAGGAACCGACCCGCGAACGGGTCACGGAGGCGTTTGCCGCCTACGACGACGCCGGCGCCACCGACCGGGCCGCAGTGCGGGCTGCGCTTTCGCTCCGGGAGGCCGGCTTTCGGGGCGGGACCTTCGGGGCGCTTGCCGACCTCGACGAGGGTGGGCTCTCCGACGCCGCCGACGCCCTGGGAGCTGTCAGACTCGCGGATTCTGCCCCGCCGGGCGCCGCTGTCGCCGAGGCGGATTCCGACGACCTGGCGGTTCGGTCCGGGACCGATGGTCGCCTCGACCGGCTGCGGGAGGAGCTGGAGGCAGTCGAGGAGCTGGAAAACGCCGCCTTCGACGTGATCGAGACGGTTCGCGAACGAGGGGCCCAGGATCTCGAGGCGTTTCAAAGCGGCGTCGTGGAGTACGTGGCAAGCGAAACCGGCCTCTCGACCGGCGAGATCCGGTCGGCGGCGCCCGACGACGCAGTCGACGCCTCCGATTACGTCAGCCGGACGCTCCGGGAACTGGTGGCCGAGCAGCGCGAGCGCGTCACCGACCGGGAGCGGGAGGTCGCCGCGGAGCTACAGGAAGACGTCGCCACCGCCGACGAGGACGTCGAGGCGGCGATCGCTGCGGTCGACGACATCGCCTTTGCGCTCTCGCTGGGGCGGTTCGCCGCAGCTCACGACTTACAGAAGCCGACGCTGGTCGACGAGGCGGTGCTTGCAGTCTCGAACGCGCGGAACCTTTTCCTCTCGGGGGAGGTCCAGCCGGTGACGTACGCGGTGGGGGAGCACGATCTCGCCGGCACCTCGAACGGAGGCGAACCCGCGCCGCCCTCGGGCGATCGCGTCGCGGTCCTCACCGGCGCCAACTCCGGCGGGAAGACGACTCTCCTGGAGACGCTGTGTCAGGTGACCTTGCTCGCCGACATGGGGCTGCCGGTGCCGGCCGACCGGGCGACTGTCGGGCGCTTCGACACCGTGGTCTTTCACCGACGTCACGCTTCCTTCAACGCCGGCGTGCTGGAGTCGACACTGAAAAGTATCGTGCCACCGCTGTCGGACGAGGACCGGACGCTGATGCTGGTCGACGAGTTCGAGGCGATCACCGAACCCGGCCGGGCGGCGGACCTGTTGAACGGGCTCGTCGAACTTACGGTTTCCCGCGACGCGCTCGGCGTGTACGTCACCCACCTCGCAGACGATCTCAGTCCGCTTCCCGATTCCGCCCGCGTGGACGGGATCTTCGCGGAGGGACTCACACAGGACCTCGAACTCGAGGTAGATTACCAGCCCCGGTTCGGAACGATCGGCAAGTCGACCCCGGAGTTCATCGTCTCCCGGCTGGTCGCGAACGCCCGGGACCGGGCCGCACGACAGGGGTTCGAGAAGTTGGCGGAGGCAGTCGGCGAGGAGGCGGTTCAGCGGACGCTGTCGGACGCGCGATGGGAGAGATAAAACGGAACGCGGAGTCGCTCGACGCTATTCGTCGCCGGTTGCACCCTCGAGTACGATCGTCACGGTTTCGTCTTCGTCTTCCTCCAGCGTGACGGTTTCCTCGACGGGATCGAACTCGTCTTCGGTGCTCTCGACCGTGATGCGGTACTCGCCCTCGTAGATGAGGCTCGCACCGGAGAGTTCCCCGTCCTGGATGGCGGTCTGGAAGTTGGCGCTGAAGTCTTCCTCGACGCTTTCGATCGTCACGACCACGCCGGAGGATACCGGTTCACCGTCCTCGTTTTCGAGGTGGATGGTGAGATCTCCGGGGTTATCGAGGTCGAACTCCTGTTCGTCCCCCGTCTCTTCGCCGTTATCCTCGCCCGTACAGCCGGCAAGACCGACAACAGTGAGGGCAGCGAGACCTGTACCGAAGCGTCGGCGGGTAAGGGATTGTCGTCCCATGTTGTGACCGAACCAACCCACACGGATGAATTTTCAGATATTTCTGTATATTGTACGGTGATAACTGTACCCAGTGGACGTTTGTGAACAATCATCGCGATTGGCCTCGTTCCCGAGAGGGAAGCGCAGCCATTTATATCTCCGACGCCGAGGTGCCGGCCATGGAGTGGAGCCGCGAGTGGGTTTCCGCGCGGGCGGCAGTGGTGCTCACGTTTCTCGTGGGCGTGCTGTCGATCGTCGTCGGGCTCGTCCACATCGCCACCGGCGGCGTCGAGGGACCGCTCGTGGAGTTTGTCCCCCCGATCGTCCGCCAGACGGTGGGCTTCACCGGCACCATCACCGGCTTCGTGATGCTGCTTGGCGCGTTCGCCCTCGCGCGCGGCTACCGCCTCGGCTGGTACGCGACGATCGTGTTGCTCCCGGTGACGGCCGCCCAGGGTCTCCTGCAGACGTCGCCGTTCGCGTATCCCCTGGTCGTGCTGTCGGGGCTTGCTGTCCCGGCACTCGTGATCAACCGCCGTCGGTTCAGACGCCCGGTTTCCCCTTCGCCAACGCAACTGGCGGCTGGGACGGCCCTCGTGACGGCGCTTCTGTATGGCACATTAGGCTCGTATGCATTGCGCGATGAGTTCGAGGGCATCGTCACCATCACCGACGCGTTCTACTACACGGTCGTCACCGCGAGCACCGTCGGCTACGGTGACGTCCACGCGACGACAGAGATCAGCCGGCTGTTCAGCCTCTCGGTGCTGATCTTGAACGTCGCTGCGTTTGCGGTCGCGCTCGGGGTCCTGATCACGCCTGCCATCGAAGCGCAGCTCTCGAAAGCACTCGGAAGAATGACAGAAACACAGTTCGAACTCCTGGAAGACCACGTCCTCGTGCTCGGGTACGGGGAACTGACGGAACCGATACTCGAAGAACTCGCCGCGGCTGACGACATCGAATTCGTCGTCGTCACGTCCGAAGAGAACATTACCCGGCAGCTCTCCAGTCGGGAGATCCCGGTGTTGACGGCGGATCCGAGCGACGTGGAGCCGTTACAGCAGGCTCGGATCGGCACTGCCAGGGCGGTGCTCGTTGCGACGAACAACGACGCACAGGACGCGCTGGCGATCCTCACCGCCCGGCAGCTCAACCCCGACGTCCGGATCGTCGCCGCCGCGACCCAGCGGGAAAACGTGAACAAGCTCCGCCGGGCCGGCGCAGACGAGGTGGTGAGCCCAGCCGCGATCGGCGGTCACCTGCTCGTCGAGTCTGCGCTCGGCACCGACGACACCGACGACACCGACCGACTGGTCGCCGACATCCTGGGTGATTCTCCCGACCCCGACGACGAAGACTGACTACAATTCAGTCGCTGCCTCGAGCGTGATCGCGATCGCACGTTCGACGTTGTTCTTGGCCTTTTCGGGGAGTTCCTCGTCGTCGGTCGCACCCTTTTGAGTGCCCTCGACGAGATTGCCGTCGACGGTACAGATCGCGCTGGCGGCCAGCCCCTTCCGGCGGCCCAGCGAGAACACCGCCGCCGCCTCCATCTCGATCGCGAGCAGTCCGGCGTCCTCCCAGTCGACGATGTACTCGTCGGATTCGTTGTAGTAGGCGTCGTCTGAGACGATCGGTCCGACGTGGACATCCTCGTCGTTCTCCTCGGCGGCGTCGACGAGTGCAGACAGCGCCCCGTAGTCGGGCACCGCCGGGTACACCTCGGGCTCGTAGCGCTTGCTGGTTCCCTCTTCTTTGGCAGCGCCAGTGGCGACCACCATGTCGCCGATCTCGATGCCCTCCTGGAGGGCGCCGGTGGTGCCACACCGCAGGAACGTCTCGACGCCGACGCGGGAGAGCTCCTCGAGGGCGATCGCCGCCGAGGGGCAGCCGATCCCGGTCGAACAGATCGTCACCGGGCGGCCGTCGTAGGTGGCGTTGACGACCTTGTACTCCCGATTCTGTGAAACCTCCTCGACGTTCTCACACTGGGCGGCGATTCGATCGACGCGCCCCGGATCTCCCGGGATGATCGCGATGTCGGTTACGTCGCCCTCCTCGACGAGCAGGTGCGGCTGTTTGGCCATATCCCGAACTCGTCGGTGTGGACCAAAAACCCGTACGATCTGTGATGACGTCTCCGGTTCACACAAGGACGCGATCGAGATCGACGACAGTCCCCTGGTCCGCGTCGGGGTCGCCGACGGGACGACCGAGACACACTGCGGTTCCCTCCGGCGTGAAACACGCCACGAGGGGAGCGTCGTCGGGATCGGCATCCAGCGCCGCGTAGATGTCGTCGTCGGCAGCGATCACCCCCGGCGCGTACACCGGTGCGCCGTTGGCGACCTCCCTCGCTGCAGACTCGGCGATCGTCACCGCGGGGAGATGCGAGATCGCTCGCTCGGCCGGCTGAACGACAGTTCTGAGCTGTTCCGTGTGACCGTCCATAGCCCACTCCAGCGCGTCGACGAGGTCGTGAAGGGTCACGAGCGTGGCGTCGTCGAACGGGGTCGTCGCGGTCCGCCGGAGGTCGCCCATGTGCGCGCCTGTTCCCAGCGCGAGCCCGAGGTCGTGACACAGCTTCCGCACGTACGTCCCCGATTCACACCGGATCCGGAGGAGCACCCGGCGTTCCTGCGTTTCGAGCGCCTCCAGTTCGTAGATCTCTCTGATCCGGAGCCGACGGGAGACGGCGCTTTTCCGGGGCGGCTTCTGGTACAGGGGCGCCTCGAAGGAGTCGAGCACCGACTCCAGGTCGGCGGGGGCGGGACGGTGGAGTTCGAGGACGGTGACGTACTCTTTTTCCCCTTCGAGGAACGCCTGCGCCAGCCTGGTGGCAGCGCCGGTCAACACCGGCAGGCAGCCGGTCACCTTCGGGTCGAGGGTGCCGGCGTGGGCGGCCTCGGAGACGCCGTCCGTCTCCCCGGATGTGCCCTCCGACAGCTCCCGAACCGCGTCGTCCGCGAGGTCCCGGACCCAGGCGGCGACCTGGTGTGCCGACGGTCCCGGTGGTTTGTCCAGGTTGACGACGCCGAACTGGAGCAGTTCCGGGAGGCTTCGCTGGTCCGGGGGCGGACGGAGCGCACCACTGGTTTCGGTCGGGTCTGTCATACTCAAAAGTCGTAGCTGACGCCCTCGACCGGTGCCTTTCCCTCGTCGCTGTCGGGGTCGTAGGAGTCGATCGCGGTCGTCAACATGCCGAGTACCCCTTCGGGACTCCACCGGGCGGTGTTGTAGGCGATGTCATAGATCGTGAGATCGTGGATGTCGATGCTGTAGTACTCCTCGTACCGCTTCGCCTCGCTTTTCTCGCGGCGGGCGGTCTCGACCCGTGCGAGTTCGACGTCTTTGTCCTCCCGGTCGGCGATCCGCTCGGCCCGTACCGTGAGGGGGGCGTCGAGCCACACCTTGAGATCGGCGTGTTCGCCGGCGAGCCAGCCGGCGAGCCGCGACTCCAGCAGGACGTCGTCGCGTTCGATCGCGATCGATCGCAGCCGGCGATCCAGTTCGCGGTCGATGGTGTCGTCGTCCTCGGCGTGCTCGTTGAACTCGACGGGTGACATCCCCCGTTCGGCGGCCATCTCCCGGAAGATGTCTCCCCCGGAGACGTGCTCGAGATCGAACGCGTCCGCCAGGGCGGCGGCGGTGGTGCTTTTCCCGCTGCCCGGCGGACCGGAGACGGTCAGTAACATACCGGTCGTGCGCCCCTCGCGGTAAAAGGCGTTGTCGTTCGCACGCGGGACGAGCGGTGAGACAGATTCTTGTCGTCCCCTCCGGATCGTATTCCATGGTCGAATTTCGCCCGATCGAGGCGGATCAAACGGCGAAGTACTGGGCGGTCCTCCAGCACGCCTTCGATATCGAGGCGGGCCCCGGCGCCGACGAGGACGACCCGGGTCCGGAGACGGACGACTGGCCGCCGGAGCTGTTCGATCCCCGGGGGCTGTTCGACGACGGGGAACTCGTCAGCGTCTGCAAGCTGTACTATTTCGACGCGTATCTCCACGACGGGTTCACGACTGTCGGCGGTCTCGGCGCCGTCGCCACGCCCCCCGAACACCGCAGACAGGGGTACGTCCGACAGCTGCTTTCCGAGGCCCTCGCGGAGTATCGGGACGTCGGCGTCGACGTCGTGACGCTGTGGCCCTTTTCAGTACCCTTCTACCGGCAGCTTGGCTGGGGAATCGCGAACAAGTACACCGTCTACGAACTCCCTCCCGAGCAGCTACGCTTCGCCCGGGGGGCGGCGGGAACGGTCCACCGGCTCGATCCAGACGACTGGGGGCGGCTCAGGTCCGTGGAGGTCGCGTTCGGCTCCGGAACCGCGCTGTCGATGCGCCGCTCGAAACGCTGGTGGCAGGATCGGACGTTGTCGGCGTGGAGTGGACGGAACGAGCCGTACGTGTACGGCTACGAACGCGGCGGCGAGCTCCGTGGGTACGTCCTGTACACGGTCGATCGCGCCGAAGACGGCGATCGAACGCTCCGGGTGATGGACCTCGCGCACGTCGACGACGACGCATACCTGGGGCTGCTCGCGTTCCTTTCCGACCACGACTCCCAGGTGGCGTCGGTCCGACTCCCCCGGGCGGCGGAGACCGAACTGCTCGACCGGGTCCACGATCCCGGAGACGTGGAGTGCACCGTTCGGGTCGGGCCGATGGCCCGCCTCGTCGACGTCGCGGCCGCCCTGGAGGGGTACGGATGGCCCGACGGCGTCGACGTCGGATTCTCCCTGGCCGTCGACGATCCACTTCTGGAGCGCAACGACCGTGGGTTCGCGGTTCGGGTCTCCGACGGCTCGGCGACGGTGGAACCTGCGCCCTCCGGCAACACATCGGCCGCCGGAGACACATCGGCCGCCGGAGACACATCGGCCGACGTGACGCCGGACGTGTCACTCGACGTCGGAACGCTCTCTCGACTCTACCTGGGAAGCGTCGACGTACCGGTTGCCGAACGCGTCGGCGACTGTACGATCCGGGAACCGGACGTGCGGGAAGTGTTGACCGCAGCGTTCCCTTCCCAGCGGGTGTGTCTCAGAGAGTTCTTCTGACTCGGGGTGGCGGATCCGCTCGCAGGCGCCGGTCTAGCCCATCGACAACAGTCAGCTGTTCAGCCTGGTATCGGGCACCTTCTTCCCGCTCGTCCTGTGGCTGTTCAACGTGTTCTTTTGACTAGTGAAGCGTACCGTCCCTGACTTCGATGTCGTACGCGAACAGCGCGTAGCCGACCTCGGCTGCAGTGTAGCCGGTTTCAGCGGCGATATCGCGGATCGGATCGATCATCGTGACGTAGTCGTCGGCGTCGAACGACTCCTTGGGCCCCTCGAGGTAGCCGAGCCGCTCGAGCGACGCCCACACGCGGGTATCGACGACGGCGTGTCGATCCGGGTCCAGCGCAGCGAGCACACACGAGGCGGTCGGCGCCTTGAAGCCGTACAGCCCGGTCAGCAACTGGATCGTGGAGAAGTCTCCATCGACCCTGCGCGCGTTTTCGGTCACCTCACGGCAGCGGTCCCCGGGGTTTCGCTCGACGTGATATGCACTCCGTGTCGAGGACTCGTAGGCGATCTCGTACAGCTGTTCGCGGGTGAGATGCCCCTGCTCGCGGTACAATGTGCCGAACTCGTCGAGACGGTCGGGCAACACACCCTGGGTCTCGCCGTACCGGTCGAGGTTCTCGGCGACGAACTCCTCCAGTTGATTTCCGTCGATCGGCCCGTCCATGCGGAACCGATCGATTGCGCCGCCGAAAACGACTTCGGTCCCGCCGCACGTGTGTCGAGCCGTTCCGCCGAAAAGCACAATTTCCCCCCGGGTGTATTTTAAAACGATGTACGACACCATCCTCGTTCCGATCGACGGTAGCGACGAGTCGTATAGCGCAGCGGAGGAGGCCGTCGAACTCGTGGCTGCCGACGGTGTTCTCCACGCGCTATTCGTCATCGAGGAGTTGCCGATGTACAGGCGCTCGGGCAAGGCCGGAAAGTTCGACGAGGGGGATCCGGAACGACACGACCGTGCCGAAGCGGCGATCGAGCGGGCATCGACCCTGGCGGACGAAGCGGGAATCGACTGCGAGACCGCCATTCTCGAGGGAGTTCCCTCACGGGAGATCGTCGACTACGCCGAATCGATCGACGCAGACGCGATCGTGCTCGGCAAACGTGGGTTGAGTGCTGCCGCGTCCGACATGCTGGGAAGTACGACCGAACGGGTGATCAGATCCGCGGACACGACCGTCGTTTCCGTACCTTGCTGAAACCCGGTCGACTTTCTTTCGCGGTGAGGTCCGGTCGTTCGAGAGAATCAGTCTTCGAGTAGTTCGTCGATGTCCTTGTGCCGGGATACCTCGACGCCGTCTTCGGTGACGATGGCGACGTTGATGCCGTTACCGGTGGCGGTGTCGCGTTCGAGGGCGCTTTTGATCGCCTTTGCGGCCACGTGTTTCGCCTCATCGAGGGACAACGCGTCGTCGTACTCCTGTTCGAGAACGCCCAGCGCGAACTGGCTGCCGGAGCCAGTTACGGTGTACTCCTCCTCGATGATCGATCCGAGCGGATCGATGCTGTAGACGTGAGGGCCCTCCTCGTCGACGCCGCCCAGGATCGGCTGGACGATGAGGAACCCGCCGGTCCGGAGCAGGTTCCCGGTGAGTGTCGACAGCGCCTGCATCGACATGTGCTTTCCGCGGCGGGCCTCGTAGAGGTTCGTCTCGGCGCGGAGGGTAGAGATCAGCGACTGTGCGGCGGAGACGCCGCCGGCGATCGTCAAGGCGGCGGTGGGATGGATCTGCTCGACCTTCTGGACGTCCTTCGAGGAGACCATCCGTCCCATGCTCGCGCGCATGTCCGTCGCGAGGACGACTCCGTCGTCGGTTCGCAGGCCGACTGTCGTCGTCCCCGTCTTCAGTTCCTTGTCTTCGGCCATCTCGGCCGCCCGCCGTTCGGAGTCGGAGAACTCACCGAGCTCCGGGCCGAAGACGGACGACTCGTCGACGCCGAGGTCCAACGCTCCTGTCTCGCTGGTCGGATTTCGCATGGTCGGTCGTTGCGGCGGAACGCTGATAAAGGCAACCTTTCGGGTTGCTTTCGGATCTGGTCCTCCGAGGGATCACAGTCCAAAGACTGCCTCAGTGATCTCACTCGGTGCGAGTAATCACACTTGAAGTGAGTATAGACGTTTGCGCGCGTCCGAAAAGGAAAATCGGGACTCGACGACGTTCTCCTCCTCGAGCCGGGAGAGGGCGTACCGCACCGTACGGGGCGGCAACAGCGTCTCTTCGGCCAGTTGACTCTGCGTGAGAGTGCCGTTGTAGTCGAGTACTTTTGCGACGAGTTTCGCGCTCGGGGGGAGATCGCGGACGTCCTGCCACCGATCTCTATTGTCCTCTTCCGCCGGGACGGCTTCGGTTACGCTCATCTGTACCAGCCCGTATGAGATGCCGTGTGATAATATTTACTATCTCTATATATGTCTTATAGTAATATATTGGTGCATTGATGCAGCCGCTCCATGCGGGAGAACCCAACGATGGTTGTTGTTTCACCGTGGTCCCACGGGTTCTGTCCACGTGAACGTTTTCTCGCTCGAGTCCAACACACCTGTACAGTTATTACCGGGGTATGTGTACTATGAATTAGAGGTATCGAGTTCGCCGACGAACCGACAGAGACGGAATCAGACTCAACGCAACCATGACACAGCAGATCCTCGTTCCGATGGACGAATCGCCGGTGGCGGAGAAAGCACTGCAGTACGCGATCGACACCCACCCCGACGCGGAGATCACAGTCTTGTACGTGATCCACCTCGAACCGCTCCCGGGCAAGGGGTCGGTGATCACGTTCGAGGAGCCGATGCTGGAGGGGGCGTACGGCCACGCCGAACAGCTGTTCGAACAGGCTGGCGAGATCGCGAGCGAAGCCGGCTACGAGGGCGAACTGGAGACCGAGACCGCCGAAGGCAAGCCGTCCCAGGAGATCATCGAGTACGCGGAGGACCACGACTTCGACGCGATCGTCATGGGAAGCCACGGTCGCGACGGCACCGCCAGGATCCTTCTCGGCAGCGTCGCCGAAACGGTGGTCCGGCGTGCACCGGTCCCGGTAACAGTCGTCCGGTGACGTCCGTCCCGCGATACGGGATCGGATTGGCGAACCGTTTCGCATGGACGCAACCGTTTCGTCACCGGCGAGGTGGGTCGTGACCCGAAGCCTCTTATTCACAACGGCCTTACCCAGCCCCAATGAGCGATACGGTTGAGGACGTAGATCTCCCGTACGACGAAGACGTTTCGTCCGAACAGGAGAAGATATCGGCGCTTCGTGAACGGCTCGAGGTCCTCGAGTCACAAAACGAGGAGATGCGGGATCAACTCCTCGACGCGAACGCGGAGAACAACAAATATCAGCAGAAACTCGAGCGGCTGACCCACGAGAACAAGAAGCTCAAGCAGTCGCCGCTGTTCGTCGCGACGGTCCAGGAGATCGCCGACGAGGGCGTCGTCATCAAACAGCACGGCAACAACCAGGAGGCGCTCACCGAGGTCACCGAGGAGATGCGCGAGGAACTCGAGCCGGACTCGCGCGTCGCGGTCAACAACTCGCTTTCGATCGTCAAGCGGCTGGACAACGAAACCGACGTCCGGGCACGCGTGATGCAGGTCGAACACAGCCCCGACGTCACCTACGCCGACATCGGCGGCCTCGAAGAGCAGATGCAGGAGGTCCGCGAAACCGTCGAGATGCCGCTGGATCGCCCGGAGATGTTCGAACAGGTCGGAATCCAGCCGCCATCGGGCGTCCTGCTGTACGGCCCGCCCGGGACGGGCAAAACGATGCTCGCGAAGGCGGTCGCGAACCAGACGGACGCGACGTTCATCAAGATGGCCGGCTCCGAGCTCGTCCACAAGTTCATCGGCGAGGGCGCGAAGCTCGTTCGCGACCTGTTCGAGGTGGCGAGGGAAAACGAGCCGGCTGTGCTTTTCATCGACGAGATCGACGCGATCGCCTCGAAGCGGACGGACTCGAAGACCTCCGGCGACGCGGAGGTCCAGCGGACGATGATGCAACTGCTCTCGGAGATGGACGGCTTCGAGGACCGTGGGGAGGTGCGGATCATCGCCGCCACCAACCGCTTCGACATGCTCGACGAGGCGATCCTGCGGCCCGGTCGGTTCGATCGGCTCATCGAGATCCCCAAGCCCGACGAGGAGGGACGCGAAGTCATCTTCCAGATCCACACCCGGAAGATGAACGTCGACGTCGACGTCGACTTCGCCGAGCTCGCCGATCTCACCGGGGAGGCCTCCGGGGCGGACATCAAGGCGATGTGCACGGAGGCGGGGATGTTCGCGATCCGCGACGACCGGACCGAAGTCTACATGCAGGACTTCCTCGACGCCTACGAGAAGATCTCACAGACCGGCGACGACGATCCCGACGAGGCGCTGGCGTTCGCCTAATCTTCACGATTTTTTGCCGTCACACGACGGTGTTTCAAAGGCCATTTATCCGATCGCTTCCCATCGCTTGCTATGGGTGCCCAGGTAGTGGTCGTCGGTTCCGGATACGCCGGTGCCGGGACCGTAACGGCCTTCGAGGATGCCATTCGCGACGGCGAAGCCGAACTGACCTGGATCTCGGACCGCGAGTATCACCTCGTGTTACACGAGGTCCACCGCGTCATCCGCGATCCCGATGTCGCGTCGAAGATCACCATCCCGGTGTCGGAGATCAAGTCCGACGCCACCGATTTCCTGCACGGCCGCGTCACCGGGATCGACACCGACGAGCGGACCGTCTCGCTTTCGGACGGTCGCGAGGTCGCGTACGATTACCTGCTCGTCGGGATCGGCTCCACGACGGCGTTTTACGGAATCGACGGCCTCGAGGAACACTCAGTCACCTTGAATGGGCTCGAGGACGCCCAGCGGATCCACAGCGAGGTGACTGAGGCAGGAAAGAACGCAACGCGCTCGGAGCCTGCCAGGGTAGTCGTCGGCGGTGCGGGCCTTTCGGGGATACAGACGGCCGGTGAGATCGCGACCTACCGCGACGACAAGCAGCTCCCGATCGAGGTCACCCTCGTGGAGGGGCTCGACGAGGTGTTCCCCGGAAAGGATCCGGCAGTCCAGGAGGCGCTCCGGAACCGTCTCGAAGCGCTCGACATCGAGATCCGTACGGGGAAGTTCGTCTCCGAGGTCGACGAGGGCACGCTTACGCTCGATGGGCAAAGCGAGGACGCTGACGGCGAACCTATCCCGTACGACGTGCTCGTGTGGACCGGCGGGATAACCGGCCAGGAAGAGATGGCCGACGTGAACGTCGAGAAGGACGATCGATCCCGGCGGGTGTACGCCGAGTCGGATTTCCGCACCAGCGACGACCGGGTGTTCGCGATCGGGGACGCGGCACTGGTCGACCAGGGCGACCGAGAGTTTGCCCCGCCGACGGCACAGGCGGCCTGGCAGGCAGCCGAGGTCGCCGGGGAGAACCTCGCGCGTGTCGTCCGTGGCGAACCCCTGCAAACATGGACACACACTGACAAAGGGACCGTCGTTTCCGTCGGCGAGAAGGCGGTCGCTCACGACGTTCAGGGTGTCCCGGTGTCGACGTTCGGCGGCCTTCCGGCGAAAGTGTTGAAAAAGGCAATCGCCGCCAGGTGGATCTACACCGTCGCCTCGGCGAAGCGGAGCGTGGACGCCTGGCCGGACATGTAGCGTTGCACTCGCCAGAAGTAGTCGAATAGTCGTCGGTTTCTCAGCGAACTGGGTCTGCCACGGGGGCCCGCATGTCGTCGATCCGCAGGACGAGCACGTTCGCGGTGTCGTCTTTTCCGTCGATGGTCCCCTCGATGACGAGTTTCGAAAGCGGCGTCGGTCCGACTCTCACCGAGTCGCCCTCGTGGAACTCACGGATCGATCCCTGGAGGTGGACCTCGGCACGGCACAGCTCCGGATGGTGGACAGAAGAGAGGTTGATCTCCTCGACGTTT
Organism: Halalkaliarchaeum desulfuricum; assembly: GCF_002952775.1. NCBI lineage: Archaea > Methanobacteriati > Methanobacteriota > Halobacteria > Halobacteriales > Haloferacaceae > Halalkaliarchaeum > Halalkaliarchaeum desulfuricum. The sequence continues at coordinate 2,884,013 of NZ_CP025066.1, read as the reverse complement.
GCGTTTTCGACCGTCTCCCCGTTGTGTTGCAGCGGTACCGAGGCGGGTTCGTCCATTCGCTGGATCTCCAGCGCGTCGTAGGCGGTCGCGGTCGGCTTGTACCCGCCTTTCGGCCCCGGGACTCCCTCCACGAGCTGGAGGGCTTTGAGGCTCTGCATCTGGTTGCGAATCGTGCCCGGGTTCCTGTCGACTTCTTCGGCGATCTCCTCCCCCTTGACGGCGTCTTCCGATTCCCCATAGAGGTTCACGAGTGCCGAGAGAATAGTTTTCTGGCTGGTTGTGAGTTCGATGTCTGCCATACCACTGATTCGGGTGGGGATTGCTTAAAAGCGGTGGATCAATATATCGCTTCATAAAGGGGGTTGGCGGGCCTCAGTCGGGGGCTGACGCGTCGAAGGTTGCAATCATGCATATGGACGGTTGCGTTTATGAACGCGAAGCGACACCGCGATTTCTGATGAAGCTCGGTATTCAGTTGTACCTTGCTGAATTATTTCTTTTGAATATTATTTCTCTTTTTGATATATTTGGTATAAAACGGGCTCGTTCGACGGTCCATAATTGGGTTCACAAAGCAGATCTACAGCACGAGAACGGACTGAGTCCGGATCACGTTGCGGTTGATGAGACTGTGATCGGACTCAACGACGAGCAATGCTGGCTGTACGCCGCTGTCGGTCCTCAAACAAACAAATTGCTCTATACACAGCTTGAGCCGACAACAAACAGCGTTCTCGTTCAACAGTTTCTCGCACAACACCGCGAGAAACACGACGTTGACGACGCTGTCTTTCTCACCGACGGCTCGCTTTCTCTGAAAGACGCATGCACTCGACACGGCCTTGATCTCCGCGTCGAACGCCACGAAGATCACAACAGCGTCGAACATATCTACTAAATAGTAAAATAACGTACCTACCTGTTTGCAAACTTCTTCAGAAACGCCGAAGCAAAAATCTGCTGCCGGCTGGTTCAGATCATTCAGTTTTGCGTGAAATCAGCTCATCTGAACACCGCCGGTTTGCGTTTCGACAATCAAATCCAACAGGGTGGAATCATACGGCACGAACAAGGTGCGAATCATAATGATTATTCTCGGCCGTAACCGGACGATCGGCGGGCCGGGTGGCCGACCGACCGGTAAATCGCTACAATAATCATATGAACCGAACGAACGGTGATGTTAACTCCGAACGGAAGAGGGGGTTACAAAGCATTCGGAATACGAAAACGAACTTCGTGATCGTCCAGGGGCTCCGGGAGTTCGGGCCTGCCTGGCTCTGGATGATCGCGGATCACGTCGATCACCCCGAACGGAGGATACACCGCCACCTACAGATCCACCTCCACTGTCTGTCCGCGGGGTAGGAACGCGAGTCCGTCCGCGAGCGCGACGCGGCTCGGTCCGTGACGGCCCGCCTTCGGTCCTCACTCACTCGACCGATTCGAACGTCGCGGTCCCGTTTCCGAAGGCGAGACGTTCGTGCTCGCGGATGACGGCGTCGGCCGGCAGGTCCTCGAGCAGCGCTTCGGAGACGCGGAACTCATTGAGATGGGTCGTGTTCTCGATCCAGGCCACCCGGACCGTCTCGGAGTCGTACCTGCCGAGTGCATTGAGCGCGATCCGCAGGGCCAGTTCGTCATCCGGCGCGACGATAGGGAGTTTCGACTTTGCGAGAGAACCGCTCGTCAGCGCGTTCGCGTAGGTTTTCTGCAGGTCGAGTTGTTCGATCGCCGCCTGTCGGGTGACGTCGGCCAGCCCGATTCCGTTTCCGTTGCCTTTCGTCCCTTCGGTCAGGCTGCGGGCGTATATCAGGGAGATGTCTGGCGATGCTGGGTCGGGCGCGTTGAGGACGCGGTAACGGCCGATCACGTTCGTGTCCATCCCCGCCCCGGAGATCTCTTTACCGACTTCGTCGACCACGAGGAGGTCGAGATCTTCGAACGGCAACGTCGCCATTTCCTCGCGGGCCAATTCGAGCAGTTCCTCCTCGCGCTCCTCGAGGCAATCCGCGGGGATCGCTTCGACGTGGCCCGTTTCCTCGTGGAAGTTCTCGACAATCGCGAGTCCGCCAAGCAGCGGTACCGATTCGCGGATTCTTTCGACCATCGATTCGATCGTCGGGACGTACCCCTGCTCGATGGCCGTCGAATGAAAGATCCGTGCCCCGGCCTGTTTGCCGAGGCCGACCGCGAGCATTTTGCAGAGTCCGCTCTCGATTCGACCGGTGAAGTTCGTATGTGGCTTCACTCGGTTGATCACCATCACCGCGTCTGCTTCGAGGGCAGCGACGGCGATATGTACTGCCGTCTCCGACCCGCCGACATCAACGGTACCGATCTGTTCGCCCTCCATCCGCGCATCAATCGGTGCTCCCACGCGTTCTTCCGTGATTTCGAGCGCCTCGAGTACCTCGCGCTGGCCCGCAGCCGTTGCGCCTCCGTGGCTGCCCATAGCCGGAACGAGGACCGATTCGAATCCCCGATCGTCGAGAAATGAGACTGTCTCGGCGACGATGTCGTCGATTTTGTGGATCCCCCTGCTGCCGACGCCGATGGCGATCGTTGCGCCAGTCTCGAGGTCGCCGAGCGGGAGGGTCGCCAGTTCCGCTCGCGTCGCTGCGAGCGGGTCCTCGAGGCTGATCGTGGACGGTTCGTAGTTGACCCTGACGAACGATGGATGAGATATGGGATCGATGAGATCGACGATCTCGGAACGATCGGGAAATTCCATACTGAAATATATCGAGGCTCGACGTATATAGTATGAACTCTCGAACCTGCCTAATGCGACACACGAAATCAGGATCCGAGTTCGATGAGGCGAGAGAGGGGAGATGGGGGCGGTGGAAAGGAGTGGGGAGAGGGAGCGGAGAAGGAGGTGGACAATTCCGACGGCGGTGGTTTGCCGTGCGAACGTTTGACGAGGGGTAAACCCTTTTGGCAGTAGTCCGCCCTGCTAGTGGTGTGGAGATCACAACGATCGAAAGCGTACCGGTAGCGATACCGTTCGAGGGGCCTGCCTCGTTCTCGAAGGGGACGCTGACCAATCGCGATCACGCGATCTCGTCAGCCCGGACCGACGGCTGCTGTGAGTACATCGGCTACACGCTTGGCTACAAGGGCACACCCACTCGGCGAGACGTTCGAGCCGCCGATCGTGTCGCTGCTCGTCGACGAGGATCCCCTTTTGCCCGACGTCGGGACGATGCCGCTCTCCGACGACCCGGGAGACGGTGTGGCCATAGACGGGGACTCGATCGACCGATTTAGGACCGACCACTGAGGACGTTACGCCAATGAAAGATTTCTCCAACCAGATAACGAACCGAACTGAGCGACGCGAGGTCAAGATCACGGACATCCGGACCTGCGTCGTCGAGGGAAATTTCGAGTGGAACCTGATCGAAATCGAGACCGACGCGGGCGTCATCGGTATCGGCGAAGCCTACCGTGGTGGCGGAATTCCCGAACTGGTCGAATACACGAAACGATTCCTTATCGGCGAAAATCCCCTCGACGTCCAGCGACTCTACCGGCGAATCATCCAGGAGATGTCAGGTCACGGCGGCACGACCGGAAAGGTCGTCACAGCGGCCTCCGGAATCGAAATCGCGCTGTGGGATGTGGCGGGCAAGATACTGGACGTGCCCGTCTACCAGCTATTGGGAGGAAAATTTCGCGACGAGGTCCGTATTTACTGTGATTGTCATGCCGGCGAAGCCTACGCCGTCGAGGACGGCTACACCGAGTACGCCGACGCCGACGCCTACTCGCCGGCGGCATACGCCAACGAGGCCCGTCGCGTCGTCGACATGGGCTTTACCGCGCTCAAGTTCGACCTCGACCTCGAGATGGACAACGACCCGGACCCGTTCAACGGTCGGCTCTCGAACGCGGCCATCGAGCACAAACGGCAGATCGTCGGGGCCGTCCGCGACGAGATCGGCGACGAGGTTGACCTTGCCTTCGACTGTCACTGGGACTACACCGTCGAGAGCGCGAAACGCCTCGGCACAGAACTGGAGCCCTACGACCTGATGTGGCTGGAGGACCTGATCCCGCCGGAGAACATCGACGCGCAGATCGAGGTATCGAAGGCGACCAGAACCCCCGTCGCGACCGGCGAGAACCGGTTTCGCGTCCACGAACTCTCGAAGCTGATCTACGAGCACGGGGTCGATATCGTGACGCCGGACCCGACCACCGTCGGCGGCCTCGGCGAGACGATGCGGATCGCCGATCGCGCCGAGGAGAACTACATTCCGATTTCTCCGCACAACGTCTGCACCCCTGTCGGAACGATGGCCTGCGTGCACCTTGGCGCCGCCATACCCAACTTCGACGTCCTGGAATACCACGCCTTGGACGTCGAGTGGTGGGACGATCTACTCGCTCGCGACGAACCAGTCATCCAGGACGGGTACGTCGAGGTACCGGAAGCGCCGGGGATCGGCGTCGAACTCGATCGCGACGTCGTCGCGGAACATGCGCTCGAGGGGACCACGACGTTCTAACCACCACCATGACTGGAACACCACCCCTCGACGACATCACCGTAATTGACTGCACCCAGATGCTCTCCGGGCCGTTCGCGACGCAGTTGCTCGCTGACCTCGGCGCGGACGTGATCAAAGTCGAACGGCCGGGCCAGGGAGACATCACGCGAAACGTCGGACCCGAGATCGGCGATTCTGGGATCAGCGCCTACTTCGCGTCGCTGAACAGGGGTAAACGTAGCGTCGAACTGGACCTGTCCACTGGAGAGGGTGCCGCTGCACTCGAGTCGCTGGCAGAGACGGCCGACGTTCTCGTCGAGAACTACCGCCCCGGGACGATGGCCGGCTGGGGTCTCGGATACGATGACCTCCGATCGGTCAACGAGGATCTCATTTACTGTTCGATCACGGGCTTTCTCAACGGACCGCACCGGGACCTCCCGGCGTTCGACATGGTCGTCCAGGCACTCGCCGGCAGCATGAGCATCACTGGCCAGCCTGATGGACCACCGGCGCGGCCGGGGATCCCGATCGGGGACATCTGCGCCGGGACTTACGCCGTCGTTGGGATCACGACTGCGCTGTACTCAGGCGGCGGTCGTCGCGTCGAGGTCCCGATGTTCGAGGGGCTCGTTTCCTGGCTCACCGAGCGTGCGGCTCGGACGTTCGTGACCGACGAACCGTACCCCCGACTGGGGACGGTCCACCCGACACTGGCCCCATACCGCGCATTCGAAACAGCGGACGGCTGGTTCGCGGTCGCGATCGGCAGTGAGGGTACCTGGCGGGAACTCTGTGACGCGATCGCCCGTCCCGACCTGATGACTGACGATCGCTTCGAGACGAACGACGACCGCGTCGCAAACCGAGACGCTCTCGCTGCGGAACTCGAGGGGATCTTCGAACGGAAAACGGCCGCGGAGTGGTTCGAACTGTTCCGCGATCATGGGCTTCCCGGCGCGCCGGTGAGGAACACGATCGAAGTGTTCGAGGACGACCACCTCCGGGCGAGTGGGACGCTTGCGGATCTCGAAATCGACGGCGTCGACCTTCCGTTTCCGGTCTGCCCGATCGAATTCTCCGGCGCGACGAAGCGGTCGGGTCACGGACAGCCACGGCTCGGCGAGCACACGGATTCCGTCCTCTCTGAAGTACTGCCTATAGAGACCGTGACGGCACTCCTCCAGCAAGGCGAGTGACGCCTTGGCCAGTCGGCGCGTCAACCCGAAACCGATGTTCCCCGCACCCATTTCGTCATCCGGCAGCATACCCCCGAATAGCGAACGTGAGCACCGATCCGGACGCCCCGAACGAGTCCGTCAGCGGTTGGATAGTTTCAGCTCGATTTCGTTGACCGCGCCCAGCAACAGGTCCGGTATTTCACGCCGGTAGTACGTGCCAGTCAGTCGTTTTGCGGGACCTGCTATGGAAACCGAGCCCTGGACCTCTCCCTCGAGGATGACCGGGGAAGCAACGGCGCGGATGCTGTCGTGAGACTCGCAGTCGTTGAAGGCGACCCCGTCGTCGATGACCGATTCGAGTTCCTCCTGCAACCGGTCCCGGGTCGTTATCGTCCGATCGGTAACCGGGGCGAGCCCGCGAGTTTCGACGATTTCGTCGACTGTTTCGTCGGGGAGGTGGGCCAGTATGGCCTTCCCCCCGGCGAGGGTGTGGAGCTTCTTTCGTTGACCCATCCAGGAGTTGGTCGGAACGCCACGATCGCCGGTCAGTCGATCCAGATACACTGCGTACCCACACTCTTCGACGAGCAGATTCACCGCTTCGTCTGTGTGCTCGATCAACTGTTCGAGCACCGGTCGGGAAACCTCCGTGAGGTCCTGGTAGTTCTGTCTGGCACGGACCCCGTCACCGAGAAACTTCAGCCCCAATCGGTACGTCCCGTCCTTTTTGATCACGTAATCCAGTTCCTGTAACGTTTCGAGGTGGCTGTGTGCGGTACTGTTCGCGATTCCGACGCGTTCGGCGAGTTCTGTCAGTCGCGCGTACTGGAGTTCGTGGAGAGTTTTGACGATGGCGAACGTCGTCTTCGTCGCCCCGATCCCCGTTCCTGTACCCGATTCGTCGGCCATTGGTGTACTATCGTATCCGCACTTGGCGTATAGTAGTTTCTATGTCATGACCCCCTAGAACTGGTTACCTGTTTCCGCCTGAACGAAGTCGTTGGACATCACGCATCTATGGTTGTAATAGATATGTCTCTCACAAGGGGACGTGGGCGGGGAGGGGTGAGGAAAACGGGAGTACAGAACCAGACCCGGAGCGGTCTTATTTCGGCAATACCGAAACACTCCAGACTACAACATGAACACTACAACATGAACCGCTGTGGCCACGGTCACGGAGTTGAGCCCAGATTTGAGATGTCCCACCATCGAACTGGAGTCCAGTTTCGCCAGCAGTGAAACGGCAGGCCCCCCGGCCTCGAGGTGTCCCGTCGACATTCTCGGGTTCTGGCGGCGGTCCTCGCGATCGTGGACGATGCGGCGATCACCACGTCAATCGCCTTTCGTCGGAGGCGAAAACAGCACTGGATCGGACCGACGAAAAAGATTATTGCGCTGGTATTTGAATCTCCACCTGTAATGTTAGACTATGTCTCTCTAGAGGCGGACCTCGACCAGGAGGAGCGAATGATCCGGGACACCGCCCGGGAGTTCGTCGACGAACACGTCAAACCAGACATCGGCGACAACTTCGAGGAGGGGACGTTTCCGACGGAACTGATCCCGAAGATGGGTGAATTGGGATTCTACGCCCCGAACCTCGAGGGATACGGCTCGCCGAACGTCTCCGAGACGGCCTACGGGCTCTTGATGCAGGAACTGGAAGCGGGCGACTCGGGCTTTCGCTCGATGGTGTCCGTCCAGGGTGCGCTCGTGATGTACCCGATCCACGCGTACGGGAGTGAGGAGCAGAAAACGGAGTGGCTCCCGAAACTCGGCCAGGGAGAGGCCGTCGGTTGCTTCGGCCTAACCGAACCGGAACACGGCTCGAACCCCTCCGCGATGAACACCTCCGCCGAGCGTGACGGCAACGACTACGTTCTCAACGGATCGAAAACCTGGATCACTAACTCGCCGATATCGGACGTGGCGATCGTCTGGGCCCGCGACCGCTCAGTCGACGATCAGCCGGTCCGGGGCTTTCTCGTCGAGACAGATCGCGACGGGGTCACCACCAACAAGATCACCGACAAGATCTCCCTCCGGGCGTCGATCACAGGTGAGATCGGCCTCAACGACGTCATCGTCCCCGAGGAGAACGTTCTCCCGGGTGTAACAGGGATGAAAGGTCCACTGTCCTGCCTGACGCAGGCCCGCTATGGCATCGCCTGGGGGGCCGTCGGGGCGGCGAGGGATTGTTTCGAACAAGCCCGCCAGTACGCGCTCGATCGGGACCAGTTCGGCGGTCCGATCGCCCGGTTCCAACTCCAGCAGGAGAAACTCGCGGAGATGGCCACCCAGATTACGCTCGGGCAGTTGCTGGTCTACCGGCTGGCCGATCTCAAGGAACGCGGTGACCTCCGTCCCCAACACGTCTCGATGGCAAAACGCAACAACGTCCGGATGGCCCGCGACCAGGCCCGCGTCGCCCGGGAGATCATCGGGGGCAACGGTATCACTACCGACTACTCCCCAATGCGTCACATGGCCAATATGGAGACAGTCTACACGTACGAGGGAACCCACGACATCCACACGCTGATCCTCGGTGAAGACCTCACCGGAATCCCGGCCTACCAGTAGGACGATGGTTGGCGAAGCACGCAAACCGGAAGGGACGACGGGGCCGCTCGAGGGAATCACCGTCGTCGACGCGTCACAGGTCCTCGTCGGGCCGTTCTGTACGATGCAACTCGGCGACCTCGGTGCCGACGTGATCAAGATCGAACGGCCGGATGGTGGCGACCAGACACGCGGGTGGTATCCGCCGCAGTTCGGTGAGAGTGAGAACGCGGTCAGCGCCTACTACGCGAGTGTGAACCGCAACAAGCGATCGGTAACCCTCAACCTCAAGACGGAACGCGGACGTGACATCCTACGTGATCTCGCCAGGGAGGCTGACGTCTTCGTCGAGAACTTCCGAGTCGGAACGCTCGAGGAGTGGGGTCTCGGCTACGAGGACCTCGCCGCCGAGAATCCCGATCTGGTCTACTGTTCCCTTTCGGGCTACGGGGAGTGGGGACCCTACGCCGATCGGCCCGCATACGATCTGATCATGCAGGCCGAAGGAGGGCTGATGAGCATCACCGGCCATCCGGACGAGACGCCAGTCCGGGTCGGCGTCGCGATCGCCGACATCGGGGCGGGGATGTACGCAACGCAGGCGATCCTCGCGGCGCTGTTCCACCGCGAACTCCATGACGCCGGCGGTCAGAAGGTGGACGTCAGCCTCTTCGACGGCCAGGTAGCCTGGATGTCCTACATGGCCAGCTACTACTTCGCGACGGGCGAATCCCCCGAGCGAATGGGGAGCAAACACCCGACTATCGCGCCCTACCAGGCCTTTCCGACTCGGGATGGCTACGTCGTCGTCGCGGCTGCCTCCGAGAACCTCTGGGAGAACTTCTGTGAGGCCCTCGAGCGACCGGATCTCCTCGAGGACGACCGGTTCCTGACGAACGCCGACCGGGTGGAACACAGGGAGGCACTCGAGGACCTCCTCGAGGCAGAACTGGCCGATTACGAGACTGATGACCTCCTCGCGGTGTTCGAGGACCACGACGTGCCCGCGCGGGCAGTTCACGACATGGCGGACGTTTTCGACCACCCCCAGGTCGAAGCCCGGAACATGCACCGACAGGTCGATCACCCGTCGGTCGGATCGATCGAGATGGCTGGATGTCCGATGCATCTCTCCGGCACACCTACATCGATCCGAAAACACCCGCCAGAACTCGGCGAGCACACTGACGAACTGCTCGCCGAACTCGGATACTCCGACGACGAGGTCGCACGGCTGAAAGAGGACGGAGTCGTCTGATCAGCGACGGGTCGGTGGTGGTTGTTCCGGTCCTGACCGTGTGGCTATGCAGTCTTCGGTCGTCGACCACCACCTCGGGGGTTGTGAGTCCTTGCTCTTACACACGGTATCACGGCGCGTTGTCGAGTGGATACAGCAGTTCGGGCGACCCGTCATTGTCTTTGAAGACCTCAAAGATATGCGAGTTATCACGTACAAAGCGGCGTGGCAGGGGAGTCCTTCAGACGATATTGACTCTGAGTCCACCAGTCAACGGTGCCCGGTCTGCGGACACACAGAACGGGCGAACCGGCGAGGAAAGCGGTTCAACTGCCGTGCCTGCTCTCGACACACTTCCGCAGGTTCAGAAGTGGGAGTTGCGACGGCAGGCATCGGGGCCTGTGGACGGCCCGACCGTGGCCTCTGATACCGCCCGAGGGCATCTTCCCGATGGTATCCGAGGCGTGTCCGACTAATTTGTGGAGCGAGAACGGACACCCCGCAAGATCATTGAAAAGGGTATTCGCCACCATCTTGGTGGACTATCACTCTCGAATACAGTTATTCTTCTTGATTATTTGGGTGTGGACTGGAGTCGTGTCGCTGTTTACAACAGAATCCAAAAAGCCGATATACAGCCAGCTGACGGTGATAATCCGGATCGCGTTGCGGTTGATCAAAAGGCGATCCGGTTCAATGACGAGCAGTACTGGCTGTACGCTGCTGTCGACCCACAGACGAACAGGATCCTTCCCTCAGGGCTGTTTCCGACGTATACGATTTCGATCGCACGAGAATTTCTTACTGAATTAGCTGAGAAACACGACATCGAAAATGCTGTATTTCTCGTCGATGTCGCCGACGATCTGATCGGTGGGCTCCGCCGTGAAGGCTACAGCTATCGCGTCGAACAACACGGCTTCAGAAACGCCGTCGAACATGTATTTAGAGAAGTAGAACGACGAAATCATTTGTTTTCAAACTGTTTCAGTCACGTCGACCCACCTACCGCAGAAACGTGATTACCTATCGACGCCGGCAACAGTACTTCGCTGAGAACGGCGACGTGTGGGATGCCGAATACACCGACCTCTACGACGAGTACGCGCCGGTCCTCGGGAAAGCGACGTGCCAGCAACTCGCGCGCAAAAACAGCGAGGCCTGGCGGAGTCACTTCTCGTTGCTCGAGACCTACCACGACGCGTCCGACACCAGAGTCACAGAAAAGCCAGCGCCACCGGGATACTGGGGCACCCGGGAGGACGGCTACCAGTTGCACGGGCTCGTCCGCAACGACCTGTACAGCTTCGACTGGGAGGAGACCACGAGCACACTCGATTCAGAGAACACGACGCAGTCAGCCGCGATCGACGTCGGGACGAACAACACGCTCGCGATCGTCACCGACACGGGTGAGAGGGCCGTCTACCACGCCCGACCCGAGTTCGAACGGTTCCAGGAGTACACCGAGCGAATTGCCACACTGCAGTCAGCACTCCCTGACGAGCAGTGTACGAGCCAGTTGATCCAGCGCCTGTACGATCAGCGGTCGCGCACACGGGACCACAGCCGGGACGGGGCGATCAAACACGCCGCCGAGTGGCTGCTTGCACGCAACGTCGATACCGTCTACGTCGGCGAGTTGACTGATGTACTGGAGACGCACTGGCCGGCGGATGTGAACGAGAAGACGCATGCGTTCTGATCGCATCGCCAACTGCTCGACCGGATTCGAGTGACGTTCGGTGACGGTGGGATCGCAATCGAGGCGGTGAGCGAAGCCGACTCGAGCAGCGAGTGCCCGTCGTACGGGAGTGAGACGGTGACGCGGCGTGGCGATTCATTCCGCTGTCACGACTGTGCGCTGGAGGCACACAGTGACGTGGCAGGCGCGTGGAACCTGTTGCAGTCTGAAGTGGGGCCGATGGCTCGGCCTGCTGGCCTGTCTGCTGGACGCGACAGGGACGCATCCGAGAACTCCCCTGATAATGATTATTCTCGGCCGTAACCGGACGATCGGCCCACCGGGTGGCCGATCGACCGGTAAATCGCTACAATAATCATTATGAGTGTGAAGGAGCGTACTGGCAGTGGAACGAACACGACTGGAGACCCGCCGAGGTTGGGGAACAGTCGGGTTCAGTTGACCAACCCAGCATCAGCGAACCCGCAAGTTCACAGCCGGGGTAATCGACTGGGTGGATTACCCACGGAGGAATCTTCGCCCTTCACGCGGAGAGGAACTCAAGACGACTGATCGGCTTCGGCGTCGGACGGTCGACTCTCCGCGGGCTGGCGTTCGGCGATCGCATCGTCTTCCCTCGGGGAGACGCTGACTGTCAGTACGGGAAGTGAAGACGCACGAACGACCTTCTCGGCGACGGAGCCGAGCAGCAGACGGTCGATCCCCCCGCGACCGTGGGTCCCCATCACGATGAGATCACAGCCGGTCTCTTCGGCCTCCCGAACGATACAACGGCTCGGCGTCCCTTCCACGATCGACGTTTCGACCGGGATCGAACGGTCCTCGGCTCGCTCTCGAACCGTCTCGACAGCCTCCTCTGCGTCCGACCGGAGCAGCTCGTCGACCCCCTCCCAGGCGGTTTCCATCGGTAGACCCGCGTAGCTTGCAGTGTTTACGACGTACAGCGCGTGAACTGTCGCACCGTGGGCCTCGGCGAGGTCGAGCGCGTGGTCGACGGCGCGTTCGACTTCCGCCGAACCGTCCGTCGGAATCAAGATACGGCTGTACATTCGGGTGAACTCGTCTCAATCTTCGGGCCGAACGACTTAATCTTTCCTCCCGGAACAGATTGCCGGTTCACAGGTCGACTGTCGTGCCGACGCCGGCGTCGACCGCACGATCGTAGACGAACGCGGCGGCGGCCGCATCGAGAACGGCGGTGCCGACGGAGCCGACCACGATGATTTCCTCGTCGTCGGTTCTGCCAGACTCCCCGGAGAGCGCCGCAGAAAACGGCGTGAGATCCGCCGGTTCCTGGTGTGGAAAGTCGCCGGTCTCTGCCACCTCTTCCGGCACGTCGGCGAACAGTCGATCGGCGCGATCGACCGTCCGGTCGTCCAACTCCCGCATCGATTCCTCGTAGGCACCGACTGCGACGACGAGCGTGCCCGGAGAGAGCGACTCGCCGTCGAACACCGGACGGGTCGCAGTTGTCGCCGTGACGACGACGTCCCCTTCCTCGACTGCGGCATCCGTCGTATCGACTGCTCGGGCGGGGATCCCGCGGTCCCGCAGATCGGACGCACAGACGTCCCGGGAGTCGCTCGGCGAGTAGACGAACACTTCCTCGAGCTCCCTCGAGGCGGCGATCGCACGGACCTGCCATCGAGCCTGCGCACCCGCGCCGATCACTCCCACCGTGATCGGGCCGTCGACAGCGAGTTCCCGCGCGGCGAGCCCGCCGATACAGCCGGTCCGCGCGTTAGTAATCCGAGTGCCCGCCAGATAGCCGACGGGAAGCCCAGTATCGGCGGCAATAAGTGAGATCGTGGCGTTCACGGTGGGATATCCCCGCTTTAGGTTCCCCTCGTGGACGTTCGCGAGTTTGACCACGAAGTACGGCGATCCGTGGATGTACGCCGGCATCACGAGCCCAGTCCCGAGCGGTTCATCGATCGACTGCGGATCCATATCGGTTCGACGGTCGCCGTCGAGTCCCGCGCCGATCGGCACGTGAGGCCGTTCGGGACGCTCTACCTCGCCGGCCGCGTCCTTTCGAAACGCCGCTGCGATCTCGGGAAGCAGCGCCGAAAGGTCCAGAACCGCGCTCACGTCGTGGTCGGAGAGTACGCGCATGGGGGGAAAACGACGCGCCAGGACAAGGAGTTTGCGTCCGCTGGATCGTGTCCGGTGGACGTCGCCGCCGTCGCAACGGTTTTGCGTGCCGGCACGAACGTGAGTGTATGACTGTCGTGGTTGTCGGGTGTGGGATCGTCGGCGCGGCCTGTGCGTACGAACTCGCCTCGAGAGGCGTCGACGTCGACGTGTACGAGTCGGGATCGATCGGCGGCGGGAGCACCGCCCGATCTGCGGGGGGCGTCCGGTCGCAGTTCTCGACTCCGGTGAACGTCGAACTCTCGCGGGCGTCGCTTCCGGTCTGGGAGTCCTTCGAGGAAGAGTTCGGCGTCGACATCGGCTTTCGACAGGTCGGCTATCTCTTCTTGGCCCGCGAGGAGAAAACGGCGGCGACGTTCCGGGAAAACGTCGCCATGCAGCGGGAGTTCGGCGTCCCCGTGGAGTTTCTCGCACCCGAAGAGCTCCGGGATCGGTATCCGAACCTCCACGCCGAAGCGTTCGAGGGCGGTACCTACGCCGACTGTGACGGGTTTGCGGACCCGTACCTCGCGTTGCAGGGATACGCCGCCGCCGCTCGCGAGGAAGGCGCGACGATCCACACCCACTCGCCGGTGACCGACGTGCTCCGGGACGGGTCCGACGAAGACGCCCCCGTGTCCGGCGTGGTTGCCGACGGAGAACAGGTCGACGCCGACGCCGTCGTGAACGCGGCTGGACCCTGGGCGGGCGAAGTGGCGGCGATGGCCGAGGTTGACCTGCCGGTTTCGCCGCGTCGGCGACAGGCGCTCGTGGTGGACCCCACGACGCCAGTGCCCGAGGACGCGCCGCTTTCGATCGACCTCGACGTCGGCGTCTACTTCCGGCCCGAACGGGAGGGGGCAGCGATCGTCGGTGGCGAATTCGGCGGCGAAGATCCGGAACAGGATCCCGACAGGTACGACGAGAAAACGGACCTCGAGTGGGCCGCGACGGCGATCGAGCGGGCGGCCGACGTTGCCTCGTACTTCGGTCCCGAAACCCGGATCAGGCGCGGTTGGGCCGGCCTGTACGCTGTCACCCCGGACAACCACCCGATACTCGAGGAGACTGTCCCCGGATTTATCAACGCCGTCGGCTATTCGGGCCATGGATTCCAGCACGCCCCGGCGACCGGCACCGTCGTCGCCGAACTGTACGTCGACGGCGAGGCGTCGACGATAGACGTCTCAGGGCTCGCGAGCGACCGGTTCGAAACCGGCCTCACCCACGTCGAGCGGAACGTCGCCTGACGTGACCCAGAGGAAACGAGCCCCTCACCGCGGCAAAACGTCGGGGTCACCCGAGTAGTAGATGTACCGGGAGCCGATGCTGACGAGGTCCGAATCCGCCGCCAGGGCGCGGCGCTTCGCGGCGTCGAGGTACGCCTCGGTGATCGAGACGATCCGGTCGTACGCTTGTGCGTCCGACTCGGCGAGCAGATATTCCGCGGTGACGGGAGTCAGTTGATCGTCGGCGAGATCCCGTCGATAGTCGTCGACGTCGTCGAGCCAGACCTGTGCGCCGATGATCGACAGCACGATCGACAGTTCGAAGGCGGGGTCGATGTCGATTCCGGCGGCGCGGTACATGTCGATCATCCCGTCGTAGATGACGCCGACACGGCCGTACTGCGTTTTGAAGTAGGGCAGATCGACTGGGAGTTCCGAGAGTAGCGCTGGCGGATCGTCGAACTCCGCGAACTTGTACTCCTCGCGAATCGAGTCGAGTGCTTCCGCCTCGCCCTCCTTGGCGTCCACGAAGAGCTGTCGGAAGTGGGGATCCCTGTCCTGGTGAGCCTCAGACAGTTCTACTGCGCGATCATATGCGGCTTTTACCTCGTCGTCGAACGCATCGAACCGGGCGTCGACGTCGGCCTGGAGCGTCGCCTGGACCACCTCCGCGAGTCGGCGACGATCCGTCTCGCCCTCCAGCGGGAAGTTGACCCGGAAATCATCGTACTCGCCGTCGTTCAGGGCGTCCCGAACGTCGCCGTCGAGCAGCGCCACGACCACGAGTTCCGTGACCGCCTCCGCGGTTTCGACGGTGGCGTCTCCGCGTTCGTCCCGATCGGCGTATACGTGTGCGAGCGTCAACTCGACCGGCATCGTGAGTTTGGTGCCGTAGTCGAACGTCACCTCCTCGGCCCCCCGGTCGAACTCCGCCGCGATCGCTCGCTCGACGTCGCCGAACGCCTCGTCGACGATTTCGTCGACCCGGTCTTCGGCCCGGCGATGGGCTCGGATCGACCCGATTGCGGGCCGTCCCGTGTCGGCGTAGTGGTCCAGCGCCGCCCGCAGCGAGGTCGGAACGCGCCCGCTCCCGGCGATCCGTCCGGCGATCCGACGGGGGAGCGGTTCGCCGGAGTCGACTTCCCCATCGTCGGGATCGGTCGTTCCGTGCGTCTCCATACCCTGGAGAACCCGAGGCAACTACTCAAACCTACTGTTCTCAGTCGCCGGGTCGATTCACGCCAGGTGACACCGCCTTTTCGTCCATCGATATCGGAGGATACATGTGTACTCACGGCCGAGTACTCCCGAATCCACTCCCTTCGCCACGCGAACAGTCCCCGCCAGCGGTTTCGAGAGACGACGTCGAAGACAGGAACTCACGATCGAATGTTCGGACTACAGGAACTATTCCCGTCCTGGGAACTGAAGCTGCTCGCCACCGTGATAGTGCCGATGGTGGCGATTGCCCTTGCGTATCTGGTTCGCAGCATACGTCGCCGGGTCATCCGCCGACTCCATCCTGTTGGCGTCGATCTGGTGAGTTCGGCGGTGATCGTCGGACTCGTGATCCTCACGGCGCTTGCATTAGCGGACATCTGGGGACAGACGGAGGCGCTTCTCGATCAGTTCGGCGTGCTCCGGCTCGACGATCGCGCCCCCCAGCTGATCGTCACGATAATCGTCCTGATCGCAGTCCAGGTGTTCACCGGGATCGCCGGTCGACTGCTCGATGATATTACCGACGAAAGCGACGCGCTGACCCGGCACCAGCGCGAGGTGAGCCTCCGCGTGACACAGCTCACACTGTGGGGCGGAGGGATCATCGTGATACTCGGCGTCTGGAACGTCGACATCGCCGGGCTACTCGTCGGCGCAGGGTTCCTGGGGATCGTGGTCGGGCTGGCAGCGCGGAAGACGTTCGGATCGATGATCGCCGGCTTCGTCCTCATGTTCTCTCGCCCGTTCGAGATCGGCGACTGGGTCGCCGTCGACGGCGACGAGGGGATCGTCACCGACATCACGATGATGAGTACGCGAATCCAGGCGTTCGACGGGGAATACGTCGTCGTCCCGAACGACGTCATCGGCAACGAGATCCTCGCCAACCGATCCCGGAACGGTCGGCTCCGGACGGAAGTCGAGGTCGGGATTGACTACGGCGTTGACATCGAGCACGCACGGGAGGTCGCGCTGTCGGTCGCACGCGACCTCGTCGACGTCGAGGAGTTTCCGGGCTCGTCCCCGGAGGTCGTGATCGATCGGTTCGACGACTCGGCAGTGGTGTTCGTCGTTCGACTCTGGGTCGAGGAACCCACACCCCGGGAGATGGCCAGGGCTCGCGGCGAACTGATCGCCGCGATCAGCGACCGCTTTTCCGAGGAGGGGATCGACATCCCGTACCCACAGCGTGAGCTCAGCTACAGGGAGGGTCACGGAGATCACGATACAGATCACCGAGATCGGCGATCGAGCCGCCCGAAAACGGAAGCAACACGCGAAGAAGAGTAGGCTGGCGTCCGGTTGGAGTTACCTGATCACCGTCACCGGAACCGGCGAGGTTCGAACGACCCGTTCGGCGACGCTCCCGAGCAGCAACCGCGAAACCCCGCTTCGACCGTGGCTCCCGAGGACTATGTGATCGGCGCCCTCCTCTTCGGCGACGGCGACGATCCGTTCGGCCGGCGAGCCGAGTTCGACCCGGGTGTCCACCTCGAACCCGTCGGGAATCGTCTCAGCAGCGTCCGAGAGATACCGGTGTCCACGTTCGTTTGCGTCCTCGTACCAGTCTTCGGCGCCCGACGGGAACCCACCGACGCTCCCGCCGCTTGCCGCCTCGCCGGGATTGAGCACGTGAACGAGAGTCACTTTCAGCTCGTCCCACTCGTCGACGACGAACTGGACTGCAGCTCTCGATTTCGCGGACTCGTCGACCCCGATCACCACGTGTTCTACCATGTGTGGCAGTTCGCCGTCCGGCTACAAAAACGGGTGGGGATTTTAAAATAAGTGGCGAGAAAATCGCCGCACGCGCATCCCGACGACGGATCAATCCCCGTGGCGGGTCAGACACGTCGAAAGCCCGATGAGTTCGACGGGGTCAGAGTTGTCCGGCGAGTACACGACCATCTGGCCTTTCTCCATGTACGGCACCTTCTGCTGGAGGTTCGCCGGAATGTTCACGCTCTGGATGGCGTCCTCGTCGCCGAGGTTGAGCACGACCTTCGTGTTCACCTGCTTGAACACCGGTTCGGCGACGTCCTGGGGGTCCTGGGTGATGAGAAACAGGCCGAGCCGCTCCTTTCGGCCCTGCTTTGCCGCCTCGGTGAACTTCTGGACAACCTTCCGGGCCTGGACGTTGTCGGCCTCCGAAAGGAAGTTGTGGGCCTCGTCCATCCCGAGGATCATCGGCGTCCGCTTGATGCGCTCGCTGTTCGGGCTGTTCGAGAGCTTGTCGTCCACGAGCATCGTCGAGACCGCGAGCACGACGAGCTCTTTCGCCCGGCTCGAGGAGAGGTGATACGTCGGCACGACCGACAGCCCTCCGGGACGGACGAGTTCGTGATCGAGGTCGGTTATCGGCGCCGCGTCGCCGTCGAACACGCCCGAGGGCACTCCGTGAACGCGACGCTTCACGGCGTCGAAGGTCGCCTCGTGAACCCGTCCAGTTTCGTCGAGTTCCTCCTTCAGCGCGGGGTCGTCCAGGAAGGTACAGAACTCCCGATAGGTTCCCGCGCCACCTGTCTGTCGGAAGAACCGCGAGAGCAGGTGCGTGAGTGCCCCGTACTGGTTGTCGTTGAGCGACGCGCCCGCGACCAGCCACGGCATGTCGTACTCGTCGACGATCGAAAACGGGATCGTAAACCGGAGCTGTTCGGCGCGGTGAGTGCCGCCGCCGTACTCGACGCCCGCCTCGGTCGGGATCAACGCGACCGTGTCGTCGTATCCGCCGTAATCGACTCCCTCCCTGTCGAGCCGCCGCCGGAACGCGTCGTCCATCTCGGGGTTGTCGTCGTGCATCTGGGCGTACTCGTCTTGCGGGTCGAACTGCACCAGCGCCGGAGCCACCCGTCGACCGTCGTCCATCGGGTATCGCCTGTCCTCGGCGAGATACTGCCGAAGGACGTTCTTCGAGGCGTGCGTCTTCCCGGAGCCGGTGCCGCCGGCGACGAGCGTGTGGCGAAACACCAGCGGATCCCCGTCGGCGTAGTCGTCGGCGATCCGATAATCGACTGTCGGTGGCTCCGCGGCGGTCCGGATCTTCTCGCCGCCGACGGAGAGATGACCCAAAAAGACGCCCTCCTCGGGGATGTTGAGACCGGTCTTGATGTCTGTCGCGTCGGTGGCTTCCCGGACGACTGCCCCGGGTTTCGGCACTCGATCGGTCATCCGCCGCTTCAGTTCCGGCCCCTCGTCGCTCGATCCGTCCGCCCCTTTCGAACTGTCGCTTTCGTCCTCGAAGAGCACGGCGACCGGTTCCAGCGTCGCCGTGAACTTGTAATCGCGCTCCTCGAACTCGTCGCGTCGCATCTGTCGTCTGGCGTGGATCTCGGTCGCGTCGTCCGACTGGAACTCCTGGGCGTACTCCAGGGCCGTGATCCGACAGAACAGCCGTTCGTCGTCCGGATACGGCACGAGGAGGTACGTTCCGATCCGGACGGACTCCCGGTTCCCGGTCGTGATGAACGCACGGAGCGTCGTCTCGTCGCCGTCTTCCGCGACACGGAGGCCCTGGGAGACGGATATCGTCCCCAGCCCGGCGTCGTCGCCGACCGGCTCCATTGCGTACCGCTGGAAGCTGCTCGCGGTCGACTCCGGTTCCTCCTCGAGAGTCTCCGACGTACCCTCCGACCCGTCGGAGGAATTCCTGCCGGAGTTGTCCCCGTCGGAACCGTCCTCGTCGTCCGCCGAGAAGTCGCTGAAGTCCTCCAGACCCATGGTACTGGGGCCGGGAGCCGTCGACTTATAATGTCGGTTCCGAGGACGCACGTCCACACGCGATACCGGTGCGCGGTGAGTCCGTGCGTCGGACCGACGACCCGACGGAGGTATTTAAACCACTGTCATATTCAACCGAACCCCGAAATAAACAGAAGCCAAGTCACGAACATAATGGACGAGAGTTCCCCGGGGGAAACGCCCCACGTACCGGAAGCGAGCGAGTGTGACGGTGGAAACGGTGCCGGCTGTGACGGTCGCAGCGGCTGTAAAACACAGCGCCGGAAACTGCTGGCCGCCATCTCCGGTGCCGCAGCTGCCGGGACGGCCGGCTGTATCGGCCTGTTCGAGGAACCTGAATACCTTCAGGAGACGGAGGAGCCGGGCGACGGCGCAGACCAGGATGACGACGATGCCGATACTGGCGAGGACGACGGTACTGGGTACGACATCGAGTTCCTGAATGAGGGCGAGACGATTCCGGTGGCGGAAGACGAGGAACTGCTGTACGCCGGGCTCGACCAGGGCTGGGATCTTCCCTACCAGTGTGAAGTCGGCGTCTGTGGCCAGTGTACCGCGAAGGTCGACGGCGACGGCCACGAACTCGTCGAAATGACGAGCAACGACTACCTCGACGACGACGAGATCGAGGAGGGGTACGTCCTCACCTGCACCGGCCAGCCCCGCGAGGAGTTCGCCATCGAAACGGACGAGCTCCCCTGATATGGGGATCGGTCTCTCCGACTGTTGAAGGGCTTCAATCGTCGGTTTTTCGATCTTCCAGCCAGGCGACCACTTCGGCTGCGAGCTGTGCTCTCGCCGCCTCGTTTTCGATGGTTGCGGTGCCGTCACCACGCTGTGACCCGTAGGCACCGAACTGTGCGTGGTTCATCCCCTCGATTTCGACGATCCGTGCACTCGCTGGAAGCAGCTCCCGGTTTCGGTGTTCGGCGTCCCGATCGAGTACCTCGTCTTCGGTACCCAAAACCGACAGCGCCCGGATATCAGTGTCGGAGAGGTCGCGATCGCAGTAGGAGGCGAACAGCACGATCCCCTCGACCACCTCCGGGTTTGCGACGGCGTACCGACAGGCGGCCACGCCGCCCAGCGAGTGGCCGGCGACGTACCAGTCTCGGATCTCCGGGGCTGCGTCGCGGGCCGACCCTGCGCGGTCGACGTCGAGTATCGCCAGGTTGTACGGCATCTTCGGAATGACGACGGCGACGTCGTGCCCGGCGGCGATCGCTGCGGCGGTCGGGACGTAACTCTCCGGATCGACCAGTCCCCCCGGATACAGCACGATCCCCGTCGTGTCGGACGAAACGGGTCCGGAGTGAACCAGGTGGCCGCCGACGGTGTGAGTGACGGTCACGTCCGGATCGTCCTCGACCGCCGACAGCGCCGCCGGGTCGGGACCCTGGCCGAGTTCGAGGTACAGCCCTCCGGCGGCGACCGCGAGAACGATCACTCCCCCGACGAGCGCGATCGCAATGCTCCGGCGCGTCCACGTCACGAGAACCGGTTCGCGGGGCGATCGCTTACCGTTTGGGGGAACGATGTTCGGCGCGCCCGTCACCGAGATCGGTGGTTTAAGTGGCGGGCCGAACCACCTGCGAGTATGCGATCCCGCCGGTACCGACTCCCGCTTTTCCCGCGCTGGGTTCGGCTGGCGCTCGTGGCTGCGGTAATGGGGACGATTCTCTACTACTCCATCATCCCGATGCCGGGCGGCGACGCCTTCAGAACCGGGCCGTTTGGGGTCCTCCCGTTCAGCAAGTGGATGCATCTCCTGGCGTATGGCGGGCTCGCGCTGGTGCTCGCGTACGCGCTCCACGACTCTCCCCGACCGGACTGGCAGATCCTGTCGGTCGTGTTCCTGGTCGCAGTCGGCTACGGGGCCGGCGTCGAACTCGTTCAGGCGACCGTTCCAGAGCGGACCTACAGCACCCGCGACATGGTCGTAAACGCCGTGGGTGCGGCCGTCGCAGTCGGTCTGTGGCGTGGGGTCGCCCGGTACGTGCGCTTTTACCGGATCCGGAAACTCGGAGAGCTTCAACCACCGGTCCAGTAGCCGGAGGCTGGTCAGGACGATCCGGTCGTTTGCCCGGCGAGCGAAAGGGACAACACCGTCGCGGTTGTTGGATCGATCGATGATCCGACAGGCTGTCGTCCCCGCGGCAGGGGAGGGGACCCGGCTCCGTCCGCTCACTCGCGAGCGCCCGAAGGGATTGCTCGCGGTCGACGGGACGCCGCTCTTGACCCGCATTTTCGACCAGTTGCTCGCCGCCGGGATCGAGGAGGCGGTCGTCGTGGTCGGCTACCGGGCCAGCGATGTCGTCGCCCGGTACGGCGACTCCTATCGGGAGCTCGACCTTCAGTACGTCCACCAGCGCGACAGGCTCGGGCTCGGTCACGCAGTGTCGCTTTCGGAACCGTTCGTGGACGGGGAATTCTTGCTCGTAAACGGGGACAACGTGTTCGATTCGGCGTTCGACTTCGGCGAACTGCTCGATCGACACGCCGAAAGCGACGCCGCAGTGACAGCGCTCGCGGAACGACTGTCGCTCGAAGACGCGACGGAGACAGGGGTGTTCGAACCGGTCGATTCACCCGGCGGCGACGGAGCAGTCCGCGTCTGCGGCGTCGTCGAGAAGCCGGAGAATCCCCCGTCGACGCTCGCCAGCGCGGGCTGTTATGTACTCCCCACCGAGATCTTTTCGGCGCTGTCGCTGCTCCGGCCGAGCGATCGCGGCGAGTACGAACTCTCCGACGCCGTCGACGTCCTCTGTGCGGCCGGCGCACGGGTGGAGGCAATCGACCTCGCGTCGCTGGGCGGATGGCGACTGAACGTCAACCGCCCGGCGGATCTCGACCGGGCATCCGAACGGATCCGCGATCGATAGTCGAAGGATACTCCCGCTGCTCGACAGCAGCGTACAACAATATCTGTGATCGCCCTCATTCCACGACGTCGTCCGTATCGTCGGCGACGTGGACCGCTGCGTCGGTCGCCTCGGCGACGATTTCCCGCGCTTCGTCCGCGCGGCACGCGGCGTCCGGATACAGGTGGGTTAGATACAGCCGATCGATGTCGGGATCAGCGCTCTCGAGAGCCTCGGCGAGCGCCTCCGGCGTCGGATGGTTGTCCGGCTCCCCACCAGAGGGGAACGCGCAGTCGTGGACGAGCACGTCGACCCCGTCGAAGAACGCGAGCAGTGTCGCGCTCGCTTCCGTGTCGCCGGCAAAGCCGAACCGGGTACCGAATCGATAGCCCACACCCTGTCTGGAATGAACCGTCGGCGTCGCGGAAACGCTTTCACAAGTCGTTCCCGGAACGTCGATTTCGATCCGATCTCCCGGTTTTGCGCCGGTCTCGAAGGAACTGACCTCGACTCGGTCGGACTGACCGTCGATCTCGAACAGCGGACCGACGTCGTCGGGGGTGCCCGGGGGGCCGATAATTTGGGTCGGTGACTGATCGATCATCCAGCGCGCTTTCACGAGTCCCGGGAGGTCCGAGACGTGATCGAGGTGTGTGTGGGAAAGCAGGACGGCGTCGATTTCGGTTGGATCACGACCGACACCCGCGAGACGGTGGAGGACGCCGCTCCCGCAGTCGACGAGTAGCGTCGAGCCGCTAACATCCACGAGCAGACCCGTCTGGACGCGGTCGCCCGTCGCGAGCGCGGCGCCGGTCCCAAGAATCGTCACCCGCACGTCGATCACCCGGTGCGTTCACTGTCGTGGCCCGGGTCTGCTGTTTCGAGCTGCTCCGTAGATTCGGTCGGCTCCGTAGATTCGGTCGGCTCCGTGGAACCAGGCGGCTCTGGCGGTTCGAACGCAGCAGCCAGCAGTCGCACGGGACGCGTCTCTCGCAGTTCCTTCCAGGACCGTTCGTCCCGTGTCGCCAGCGCGCCGACGAGCAGCAGTCCCACGAAGCCGACTCCGACCGCCATCGAGATGTCCCCCGATAGCAGGCTCGCGATCAGCCCACCTGCCGCGGCGATCGCGAGGACCGCGCCGCCGATGCGGAGTGGGGCTGCAGTGGTGCGATCGACGCCAGCCGTCACGCCGGAGACGACTCGAGATCCCTCGGCCGACGTTGCGGCGCGTTCCAGGAGGTAATCGAGTACGCGGATGAACGGCCCGACTGTGTACGTCTCCCGGAGGTCGATCACGATGACGTCCGGCTCGGGTTCTGCGGTGAGCCAGCGGTAGAGCCACGACCCCTTGACGACGTCGGCGAGTCGTTCGCCCGCGCCCGCCGCGCGACGACCGACGCCGGCGATCGCCGATCGGTCGACACCTCTCGAGAGCCGGAGACGGATGTCGCGATACCAGTCGACCAGGCTCTCGGATCGCTCGTCGCCGGCGGGAGTTCCGTGATCGGTCATTCTGGGGTTTCGTCTACGACGTGACACTGGCCCCGGGCAGTAAAGCGCTTTCCCTCACAACCGGGAGCGTGCCGACGGCTATATGGGTCCGGCGGTCGCTCGTCGGAAACGAGCATGCGACCGTACCCACCGGCGCCGGATCTCGAGGCGGTCGACGGGGAGCTGTTCGGGGGCGGACACCTGTGGATCCGGGAGTGGATCGACGGCGCCCCGCTTCGGTTCCAGCTCCAACACTCCGGCGTCGTCAGGTTCGGCGACGCCGAGCGCGTTTTCGGGGACGACGACGTCCCGGACGCGTATCGACACGCGGTCAGACACGTGCGGGAACGACTCGACAGGGAGGCACTCGTTGCGGCCGTCGAGGACGTCGAATCTGTGGTCCTGTTCGGCGTCGCAACCCAGCGACTGACTGTCGAATACGACTTCGACAGGCTGCCGTCCGTGCTGGGGGTCGAGGTGTGGTCCGACGACGGGTTCCTGCCGCCCGACGCCGCAGACCGCGTCTTCGAACGCCTCGGACTGGAGCCGATCAACGCCGTTCGCAAGGAGATTTCTCCGCGGGATTTCGATCCGTCCCCGGCTGCGATACCGGACTCACAGTGGTACGACGGTCCCGCAGCCGGGATCGAGATCCGCAACACCCGCGGTCCCCGGGGGAAGCTTCTCCATCCGGACCTCGACATCGAGTCGGGATCACCGCCGGAGCCGATCACCGCGTCCACGTCGGAGTTCGCCCGGGAGTACGCGACCGGCGCGCGACTCGACTGGATCGCGGGACGCCTCGAAACGCATGGCACGCCGGTGACGGTCGATTCGCTGTACGAACGGCTGCTCGAAGACGCGCTCAGGCGACATCACCGCCGACTACACCACCCCGAGTCGACAGTCGACCTCGGAGCGCTCCGGTCGGAACTCGCCGCGATCGCCGGGGAGTACCTCGGAAGTTAACCTCTTGTGCGACTACGTGCCGACCGCGACTTCAAAAGAATCCGGCGACGCCGAGCGCCTCGGCGAGCGTGACCCCCGCCGCGAGCGACGCGAGCAGATAGCCACCGATCGCGCCGCCGTTCAAAAGCGGGAGGCCGGCGTGGGCCCGGCCGCGCATCACCCACCGGAGCAACACGAGCAAGCCCAGGAGCGTGCCCACCATCGCACCGATCGCGGGCAGGTTCACCGCGATGATCGGGACGTCGTAGTTCGGCGCCGGCGAGAAGAACGCGGCGCTGGCTACCATGATCGCCGGCATCACCGCGTCGCCGAGGCCGATGAAGAACGCGTCCCGTCGTGGGGACTCGTCTTCACCTTCCTCGCCCTCATCCGGGATCTGTTCCTCGCCCTCATCCGGGATCTGTTCCTCGCCCTCCTCGGGGGTCTGTTCTTCGCCCGCCTCCGGCCCGGCGAAATCGTCATCCAGAAGCGAGTATGAAAGCGACAGCGGAACGACGAGGACGACCGGGATCCGCAGCTCCATTACACCCTCGGCCAGCGAGAGCATGTGTTCGGTGCCGTAGACGCTGATCGCGTCGTACACCGCGAGCGCGCTCAAAAGCAGGATACACGGAAGCAGCCCGAAACTGATCCCGAACAGCCCTGCCGCGCCGGCTCCCATTACGACACCAGTGAGGTCGATGACGTACCACTCCGGGTGATACAGTAGCCCGAGCACGACCAACACTCCCGGGATCAACGCGTAGACGGGCGGGACGAGAACGCTGAAAACGTACCACGCGAGCATCCCGCTCGCAAACAGAATAAACCCACGGACGACGCGGTCGAGATCGTACTTGAACGCCGCGAGCATGAGCGCAGTCGCCACGAGGATGACGCCGATAAACAGGAGACTGATGGCCGGGTCTTCGGGGTTTTCGACCGCCTGGTAACCGCTCTCGAAAAAGCCCGGAACCAGCGCCAGCGCGCCCAACTGGACGAGAAGGAAGATCGCGACCGCGAAGCCGACGGCCGGATACTCGCGAGGAACCATGTTCTACCGCTCGGTGTCGAGACGTTTGTGGGTTTCCGTTCGCGTCCGTCTGGAAGAACCGATCATCGCACGTACAGTTTCTCTCCGACGAGATCGACCAGGTCGATCCGGTCGTCGGTCGTGACCGCGACGTACGGCGCCGAAACCGGTCCGAAGACGTCGACGACCCGACCGACCCGAGACAGCGACTCGTCGACGACTTCCGCCCCGATGTCGGGCGGGTCGGCCGCGTCACACTGGATAATGGCCAGCCCCTGTGCGGTCCGGGAGACGGTGCCGAGCCGGTGCATTACTCCTCCCGAAGCAGGTTCAGGTAGGCGGCCGTCGCCTGCACCAGATCGTTCTTCGAGGCGTCCGTCGCACCCTGAACCAGGACGCGACCTCGGGTGCGGTACTCCCGCGAGTAGGCCTTGTCGCGTTCGATCACCGCGTCGTAGCCGACCTGCTGGACCGCAGTCGCGATCTCGTCGACCTCCGGCTCCTCTACGGCCTGTTCGACCGGGACGCGCCGTCCCTCCGACCGGGACAGCGCCGCGTCGAAGTACGCGGGCCACAGCACGTTCTCGACCATACACACACGCCGACGGCCGGGCGTAATACCGTTTCGACTCGGATACACCACCCACAACCGGCGTAATCATTCCCGTGCACGAACGCCTAATCATTCCCGTGCACGAACGCCGGGTCGTCACGCCTATACGCACGCCCCAGTAAGGATGTATGAGCGATGAGTGATCGTCCCCAGGACGGAGGCGGCAACACACACGAGAGCGACGAGGAAGCCAGCGAGAGGGAAGCTAGCGACGAGGAAGCCAGCGAGAGGGAAGCCAGCGACGAGGAAGCCAGCAACGTCGAATCCGAATGGCGGTTCGAGGTCGACGAGGTCGGTCCGGACGGAGTCAAAAACGAGGGGCGCTCTATCGAACCGGAGGGTATCCGCCTCGAGCACGCGCTGTTTGTCGTTCTCGGGATCTTGACGGGGGTCGGCATGATCCTGGCGACGATCCTGTGAGGTCACGCTGGGGGATTTTGCCTACCTTACGAATCCAAGGCGAAACGCTATCACGCGATCACTCCTCGGTGTAGCCTTCCTGCCGCAGTATGACGACCATCGAAAGCCCGGACACCAGGACCAGGATCAGCGCCGGAATCGCGGCGTAGCCGTGGAGTCCGGCCGACTCGGCCGCCCAGATGCGAGTTACCAGCGTCTCGAAGCCGGTCGGACGCAACAGAAGCGTCGCCGGAAGCTCCTTCATTGTGGTGAGAAACACCAGTGCTGCGCCGGCGACGACCCCCGGCGCGATGAGCGGCAGGGTCACCTCCCGGAACGTCGACGTCGACGACCGCCCCAGCGACCGCGATGCCTCGACCAACTTCGGATCGACCTGTAGCATCGACGTCCGGGTCGAACCCACGGACTGGGGGATGAACCGAACGACGTACGCGAACACGAGGATCGGGATCGACTGATACAAGAGCCCGCCGTAGTTCGCCCCGAAGAACACCAGCGCGAGCCCGATGACGATGCCCGGCACGGCGTAGCCGACGTAGGTCGCCCGTTCGAAGAGGAAACCGAGCCACGAGTCGTACTGTGTCGCCAGATACGCCACCGGTAGCGCCGCAAGTCCCGCCACGACCGCCGCCGCAAGCGACACGGAAACGGAGTTTACGACGTACTCGAGCCGGAACTGGAAGCTCGCGGGCACGTCCGCCTGCGAGGTCGCGAGCCACTGGAGGAACACGCCGACCGGGAGAACGATCGCGAAAAAGACGATAGCGGCACAGGCGGCCATGCCGACCCACTTCCATCGACCCAGCGAGATCCGGTGGGTCCCGGCGCGTGCGGTGTCGCCGTGCATCGTCTCGTCGCCCCGGATCCGGGATTCGAGTGCGAGAATGAACACCGTCAACACCACGAGTTGCAACGAGAGGAACGCCGCGTAATCGCCGCCGCCGAGCGATCGGTGCTCCAGATAGATCTGCCGGGTGAACACCTCAGCCTGCAGGAACGCCGGCGTCCCGAAGTCGGAAACGGCATACAGGGCGACAAGCAGCGCGCCGGCGACGACCGCCGGACGGACGTGCGGGAACGTCACCCGCTTGAACGTCTCCCAGCGGCCGTGATTCAACATCCGTGCGGCGTCGACCAGCGACGTGTCGAACGTCTTCAGCGCGGCTCTGGTGGTCAGATACACGTACGGATACGTGTACAGCGTGATGATGAGGATCGCACCGTGGAGGCCGTAGATCGAGGGGAGCGATTCAACTCCCAACGGTTCGAGTAGGCTCTGGAGCTGTCCACGGGGACTAAAGACGGCGATGAACGCGAACGCGCCCAGATAGCTGGGGACCGCAAGCGGAAGCGCGACGGCGATTGTCCAGAACCGTCTAAACGGGAGATCGGTCCGGACAGTGAGATACGCCAGCGGAACCCCGATGAGAACCGACAACCCGGTCACGACACCCATCAGGAGAAGGCTGTTGAAAGCGATCTCCAGCGTGCGGGCCCGAAAAACGATCCCCATTGCACGGTCGAGGTTCACGCTGGTCGCGCGCAGCAGGATCCAGGAGACTGGGAGCAACATCGCGGCGGCGATCGCGCCGCTGAGAAACGTGAGCCCCACCTGTCTGGCGTCGGGGCCCCCGCCCGCGGTTCCGGACGTCCCGGATTCCGTCTCCGTCACACCCATGAGGTTGCCTCTTCTTGCTCCCGGACGTTTTTAGGGGTTCCTAAACGTGGCTGCGTTCCCTGCCGGGGGACGGACGCGAGTCGTCGACAGCGAGGGAGGATTCACCGCATCCCGACCTCCCGGAGCAGGTCGACGGCCGGTTCGATGTCTGCAAGCTCGTTGAGGTCGAACTCCGGCGGGTTGAGGTCCTCGAGGGTCGGAAGATCACCGACGTAGTCGACACCCTCGATCACCGCGTACTCTTTGTTCGTGTCCACGAAGAACTCCTGTCCCTGACGACCAAGCAGATGCCTGATGAAGTCCTGTCCGAGCTCCCGTTCGTCACTCGAATCGAGAACGGCTGCCCCCGAGACGTTAAATAGCGATCCGACGTCCCCTTCGGTGAAGGTAATAGCAACCGGCGCGTCCGGCTGATCTGCGATCAGTCGTCCGACGTAGTAGTGGTTTACGAGCCCGATCGACACTTCGCCGTCGGCGAGCGCGTTCGGCGTCGTTGAACCGCCCTCGTAGTTGTTGACGTCGGCCGCGAGCATGTCCTCGAGGAACTGCTCGGTTCGGTCCGCGCCGTTTGCGACCATCATCGCCCGAACGAACCCGAGGAACGACCCCGAATCGACTCGCCAGCCCATCTCGCCGTGGAACCGGTCGTCTTCGGGATACGCAAACAGATCCGTCGGCAGATCGTCACCGTCCCAGGTGTCCGTGTTGTACGCAATACACCGCGTTCGTCCCGAAAGGCCCGTCCAGGTTCCCTCCGGATCGCGCCAGCTACCGGGTACCGTCTCGAGCACGTCGTCAGTGAGATCGACGGTCCGACCGAGCGCCTTCAGGGCACCGAGCGTTCCAGAATCCTGCGTATAGAGGATGTCCGCCGGACTGTTTTGCCCCTCCTCGTCGATGGCGCGGAGATGGGTTTCGTTGTCCTCGTACCGGACGTTGACCGTGAGGTCATCGTAGTAGGACTCGATTTCCGTCAATACGGGCCCAATCTGTGCCTCCCGCCGGCCGGAATAAATAGTGAGTTCGCCGTGGAGGTCGGGCAGATCCTCCCAGTCGGTCCCTTCGGGTGAGACGCCCGGCCCGTCGTAGTTGCGCTCGTACGTCGTTCCACCATCCCCGCCGAGGCAACCGGCCAGGCCGATTCCGACCGCCGTGGCGCCCGCCGCGAGGAACTGGCGACGCCCACTCCGTGGGTAGATTCCCGGTGATCGACTCGATCGGCTCTCGTCCACGAAATCGTTGGTTTCAACGCCGTAAACGGCTTCGTCACCAGTATCACTCTGTCGCATATGTGTTTTTAGGTCGACCTAAAAATAAAAGGGTTCCGCTGCTTCTCACACAAAGAAAATCGTTTAGGGTCCCCTAAAAAGACGTGGGAGGTTCCCATTTTGAGAGAACGCCTTGCCTCGAAACTGCCTCACTCGACGCGTTCGGCGACGCCCACGAGGCTACTGCCGGCGGTGACGGTCGGCTCCCGGGTGACCGAATACAGGATTCCCTCCCGATCAGCCTCGACCGCCTGGAGTTCCTCGTAGGTCGTCGGATGATAGAGCGTCCCCAGTCGATCGCCGGGGGAGACCTCCCGGCCCAGCGTCGCCACATCGGCAGGACGGAACAGCCCCGACTCCTCCGCCCGGATCCGTCCGAGGTGGTTCCGCGCGACGGTGCCATCCCACGGTTCCGGCTCCCCGGAGAGCACGCCAATCTCCCGGAGGATGTCCAGAATACCGTCGACGCCGGCCTCGATTGCGGGCTCGACAAGTTGCCTGTTGTGTGCCAGTTCCGGAGTGATCGTCGGGATCCCCTCCCGGGTGGCGGCGACCCGGAACTTGCCGGCGAACGACCGCTGGTCCCACTCCGTGTCCGCCTCGTCGCCGGCCGGCTCCGCGAGCAGGAGCTCCGTCCCGAACGCCTCCGCGAGTCGTCGACACGCCGGTTTTCCCTCGTAATAGACCGTATGGAGCAGCGTATCCGGGCTTCCAGTATGCAGGTCGACGGCGTAGTCGGCCCGGCCGGCGTACTCCCACAGGCGGTCTGCCATCCGTTGGTGGACGGTTCCCTCCGGGTCGCCCGGCCACACCCGGTTCATATTCGAGTTGACCGGATCGATGGGTTCGGGTGTGACGTACGCTACGCGATCGAAGGTGAGGGGATCCGCGATCGGGACCGCGACGACAGTCCCCTCGAGGTCAGCCTCGACGAGGACCCCGTGGAGCCGACGGAGAACCTCGGTGCCGTTCACCTCGCGGCCGTGCTGGGCTGCCTGGACGTAGACGACGGGCTCGCCGTCGCCGTAGGTGTGAACCGTCGTCGAAAGCGACACGCCGGAGGGGAGCCGGGCGAGCGTCAGCGTCTCGGCGGTGTGCATACCTGTGGGTCGGGACGGCGGCTTTTGTACCCAGTGACTTCAGTTGCGCTTCCCGGCCGACCGCAAGCAGTTGCGTTACCTCTTTTTCGTGACGATCTCGAACGCGTCGAGGATCCGCTTCACCTGGGCGCCGTCCTCCAGGAACACGATCGTTCGGGGCGGATGGACCGCCTTCGGCCGCACCCGCAGGTCCCGTTCGCGAGCCGCGCTGGCGACGGCGTCAGGAGCCGCCCGGAACTCGACGTAGGCTCGGTCCGGCTGCACGTACACCTCCGCGACAGTCCGACCGTCGCTCCCGCCGTCGACCTGTGTTACGCCGTAGGCGAACGCACCGTCGACGGACGGTTCGACGTCGGCGTCGGCGTCCACGACGTCGAGCTCGCGGAGCGCCCCAGTCCCGCCGGTGAGCTCCGAGGCGAGAAGCGCTGCAATCCGTGGGCCGTCGGACAGCCGGTCTTCGACCATCACCCGTCCTCCCCGACCAGATCGCTTCGCGCACGGTCCGCGATCCCGTCGAGTTGGATCCCGTGCTCGCGTGCGACGAGTATCGCGGCCGCCTCGTTCGCCACGCCGAGCCGACGCTGGCGCTCGTTGATCGAGGCGACGGCGTCCCGCTTTTCGACCCCTGCCTCGGTCAGGGCATCGAGCACCCGTTCGAACGTAGACTGCTCCCGAAGTATCGACTCGTCGGGGACGAACTCTTCCGGCACCTCGACGTTTGAGGGTTCGAACTGGGCTCGGAGCGCCCCCTCCTCCTCCGCGAGCAGACCGCGGCCCTGCGCGATGTCGACGAGCCGCTTGGCCTGATCCGGGGAAAACCAGTCGCGATCCAGCGAGAGGGCGACGACGAACTCGCCTCTCCCCAGCCGGTCGGTCCCCTCCTGACGGAACGGGACCGCGACGGCGATTTCGAGACTCATTGAACGGTAGACCGATGTGCGCCCAGCGTAATGACTGGTACGGATCGTATCGACAGCAGGTTATGAATGTGGACGCCCCGAGATTGCCCGGCGTTCCGACCCGGGTAGTCCCGGTCGTCTCCTCCACCCCGCGACCCGACGAGCGACGGGCGTTCGACGGTGGGCTGCTCGCTTCCGCGCCTGACCCGGTGCCGCCGACGAACCGCGGTGGACCGCCCCTGCGGGCGGGCACCGCGGACCGCTGTCCCCGTCGGACGAGGCTTCCACGTCGACTTCCGGGGCCCGCGTCGGTCTGACCGGACGCCCCCGGATTTCGGCCCCCGCTAAAGACTCTATTACGGGTTACCGAGCGGGGCCTAACCGCCCAGCCTAGTCCATATGGGGATACACCGGAACCACATAAGGGCCTTTCGTCTGGCGTCCGGCTGATAGACTGCCCGGTCGTCGGTTGCGGAAACGGAGGTATCCTCCTTCCCTTATAAGTAGCCGCCGAGCGAACGGCCGAATATGAGCTCACTTCTGGATCGCGTCGTGATCCCGGTGGCCGGCCCCGAGGACGCCGCAAACACCTACGAGTCGTTCAGGCCGCAGGTCGTCGACCCGGACGGAACCGTCGACACAGACGTGGAAATACACGTCGTCTACGTCGTGAAGAAAGCCGGCGGTGCGCCCGACAAAGCGGGCGTCGAACAGCGAGAGGAGCACGCACGGGACGCGTTCGACCGGATCGGGATGCTCGCTGGGGCCGACGGGCTCGAGATCGACTCGGAGATCCGCTACAGCACTGATGTCGCCGACGCGATCATCGAGTACGCTGGCGAGGTTGACGCCTCAGCGATCGCGTTCACCTCACGGGGAACCGGCAAGTGGCTGAACCTGATTACGGGAGGCGTTCGAAGCTCTCTGCTTTTGAACGCCGACCGGCCGGTCGTGGTGTTGCCGACCGACATGGAGGAGTGAGTCGACTGGGGTTCAGCGAGAAACAGCGACAGTGTCTCCTATCGTCGGACCGCATCGACCGTCACGTCACCCTCGTAGACGACCCCGCGTTCGGCATCGAGCGTGAGCACCGTTCCGTCGGCGATCCGGTCGGGAAGCGGCGCGCCCGACACCATGGGGATACCCAGTTCCCTGGCGACGACCGCCGGATAGCCCGTCATGCCCGGTCGGGCGTCGACGATTCCGGCGAGTTTCCTGACGTCGCCCTCGAACTCCCCGTCGAAATCCGCATCGAGTGCCAGCAACGTCCCTCCCTCGATTTCGGTGAGGTCGCCGTCGGCGGTTCGAACCACCGGTGCGGCGACCCGGCCGCCCACGATCCGCTTGCCCGTCGCGACTGCCTCGGCGGCGACGTGGACTTTCAGCATGTTCGTCGTGTTCGTCCCCTCCACCTCGGTCATCATCCCCGACAGGACGACGACGGTGTCGCCGCTCTCGGCGGCGCCCGCAGAGAGGGCCGCCTCGACCGCGTTGTCGAGGATTTCCTCGATTCCCTCGGCGTAGTCGGCGTATTTCGGCTGCACCCCCCACGAGAGTGCGAGTTGGCGACGGACCCGGTCGTCGGGAGTGGTGGCAACGACAGGCACTCCGGGCCGGAACTTCGCCGTCTTTCGGGCGGTGTATCCCGACTCCGAGACGGCGACGATAGCAGCTGCGCCGATGTCGCGGGCGAGATACCTGGCCGAACGAGACAGCGCCTCGGTCCGCGACTCCCGCTGTGCCGCCGGGACCCGGCTCTCACGGGTCTCGGTGTACTCTTCGCTGCCTTCGATCTGGCGGACGATTCGATCCATCGTCTCCACGACCGCAACCGGGTGATCGCCGACTGCAGTCTCACCCGACAGCATCACCGCGTCGGTGCCGTCCAGCACCGCGTTTGCGACGTCCGACGCCTCTGCACGGGTCGGACGCGGCGAGTGCACCATCGAGTCGAGCATCTCCGTGGCGGTGATCACTGGCACCCCACGTTCGATCGCCAGACGGATCGTCCGCTTTTGGATCATCGGGACGTCCTCGAGGGGACACTCCACGCCGAGGTCACCTCTGGCGACCATTACGCCGTCGGCGGCGTCGACGATTCCCGCGAGGTTCTCCACGGCGCCGGCGCGCTCGATCTTCGCGACGATCGGGATGTCTGCACCACAGTCGTCCTCGAGATAATCGGAGATAGCGTACACGTCCTCTGCATCCCGGACGAACGACGCGGCGACGAAGTCGGCGTCCTTCCTGGCGGCGAGCTGGAGCTCCGCCTCGTCGTCTGCTGTGATGAGTTCGAGGCCGAGATCCACGCCCGGCACGTTCACTCCCTTGCGGCCGCCCAGCTTCCCGCCGGAGTCGATCCGTGCGAACACGTCCGGCCCGTCGACGTCTTCGACAGTCGCCTCGATCTTTCCGTCGTCGAGCAGTACCGTGTCACCTGGGGTTGCCGTCGCGATCGACACCGACAGCCCGATCTCCTCCGGCGTTGCGGTCTCCCCTTCGAAAAAGCGGACGGTCGATCCCGATTCGAGCTGAATCGGTTCCTCCAGCGTTGCCGTCCTGACTTCGGGTCCCTGGAGGTCGACCATGGTCGCTACTGGCTCAGCGGTGGCGTCGTCGACCTCCCGGATCCTGTCGATGATGTCGGCCCGATGGTCGGTCGTCCCGTGGCTGGCGTTGAGCCGGGCGACCGACATGCCCGCCCGGGCGAGTTCTCGGATCGTCCTCCGGTCGTCGGAGGCCGGCCCGAGCGTACAGACGATCTTGGCGTTGCGCATGCCGTTCCCTTTGGACGGCTACTTAAAAATAGGGTCGATGAAATTCGAGCGCGAGTAAATCGTTGTCCGGCGGACGGTCGTCTGTCACCGCCGCCGAGTAGTCACGGCATCGGTCCGAGATATCCCCACGCCTGCAGCCGATCCCCCTCGCCATCCATCCAGCGCTCGCCGACGTCGTCGCGGTAGTAGAGGTTCGGGATCACGATGTCGTCGACGCGTCCGTAACACTGCTCTCGGGCCTCCTGCATCGTCTCCCCCTTTCCGGTGACGACGAGGGGCATCCCGCTTTCCCCCGCGGCTCGCCACTGCCCGTCGACCTTTTTCGTGTCCTCGAGGTGGATCCCCTCTCGGCTGTCGGTTTCGAAGACCACAGCCGCGTTTCGCGAGTTCTCGTCGTACGTCTTCTCGTCGTCGAACGGGAACGGCGGCAAAACGACGCGGATCGCCACCTGGAACCCGTTGTGGACCTCCAGTTCGGGATCGGTTCCGTGAGCGAGATCGTAGAAGAACTGCCCGGTCGAAGATTCGAGGGACTCCTCCTGGAGCGTGATCGTCGGATAGCCAAAGCGGGGCGTGAACTCCAGCGGGTAGATCCCGTTGGCGTTGACGATGCAGTTGAGGTCGATGCTTCCCACGTAGCCCTCCTCGGCCAGCCACCCCTCCAGTTTGCCGAACGTTTCGGCAAACAGTTTGTTCTGTCCCGCCCAGAACATCGACGTCCCCATTTCGCCGGTCTGCGGGCCGATGTTTCCCGGGAAGAGCCGCTTGTGCTCGAAGTTGAAGTTCACCTCGTCGATGAACTCCTCCCCGTCGAAGAAGCCACAGGTGGCGATTTCGACGCCGTCGACCTTGCGCTGAAGTTGAAAGCCCTTCATCCGGTGTCCCCACGCTTTCTTGTAGGCACGCAAAACGTCGATCACGTCGCTCCCGTCGTCGTCGCGACCGACGTACAGCAGCCGCTTGACGTTTTGAACCTCCCCGAG
Organism: Halalkaliarchaeum desulfuricum; assembly: GCF_002952775.1. Taxonomy (NCBI): domain Archaea; kingdom Methanobacteriati; phylum Methanobacteriota; class Halobacteria; order Halobacteriales; family Haloferacaceae; genus Halalkaliarchaeum; species Halalkaliarchaeum desulfuricum. Next base: position 2,848,434 of record NZ_CP025066.1, on the reverse strand, counting down.
CGGTTTGATGACGTAGGGGGCCGGATTTTCTCGGACGAACTGGATTCCCTCCTCGAAGTCGGTGAATTCCCGGTGTTCGATCGTATTTACCCCGTGTTCCTCCAGCACCTCCATCGCGTAGCCGCGGTCCTCCTCGAGTCGGTCGGTGTTCGGTGTCCCCCCGACAACGGCGTGTCCCTCCTTGCGAAGGTCCTGTGCGAGTTTCCCGGTGCCGACCTCGTTACCGACCCAGATGTCGTCGAAGACAATGACGTCGGCCCACTCGACGTCCGCGCGCCAGTCGTCTGTTTTCGGGACAAACCCGTCGCCGATCTCCCTGTCACTTTCCGCTTCGATGTAGTACTTGACGTCGTGACCCTCCCTGTGAACTTGCCACGCGAGGTCGGTGATCAACGCGGCGTCCAGGGAGCAAAACAGAAAGCGCTTGGTGTCGGAGGCGTTCATACTGCCCAGTCGGCAGGAAACTGTTTATAGCTACTCTTAAGTAAGGCCCAAATAATGAGCGAGCCCCAGAGTGAAGACGCTCACCCGGCTGTTCGCATCCAGACGGCAGCTACTCCGGAGTTTCGGCGTCGAGTCGATCGATCCGGTCGCGGATCCGGCTCAGGTCTTCTTCGACGAACGGCGCCGTCTCCTCGCCGAGCGTCCGGTAGAACTCGGTGTCGGCGTTCTCGACGACGTTGTTTGCGAACGCTCCGATCCAGTTTCCGAGGTGGGTCTCGAGGAACGACTGCTGTTTCTCCAGATACTCGAGGCCCGTCTCGGGATCGTCGCCGCCGATCGCCTCCGCCTCGCTCACGACGAGGTAGTACATGAACTCCAGTTCTGCGACGACGTGATCGGCCGGCTCTTCGAGATCGATGTCCAGCCCTTCCTGTCGATATCTGCGCTCGACATCCAGGGTCGAGTCGCCCATCGCCCTGCCGTGTTGTTCCATGTACACCGAGCCGTACGGCGGCGCGAGCACTTCGAACGGACCGACGAACAGCTTGGCGTAATCGACCCGTAGGTCCTCGCGCTCGGGCGGGGTCGTCCCGACCAACTCTTCAAGGCTCGGGTGCAACGCCGCGTCCCGTGCCGCGTTCATCGTCTCCCGCCACTCCTCGTCCGGGAGGCGGTAGCACGCCGAGAGGAACTTGTAGGAGTTCCCTCGGCGTTCCGCCCCGGCCAGCAGTTCGTCCCTGGATTGTTGGTTCATCGTTCGTGTCGGTTCCGTTTACTTCGGCTCCACGTTAACTTTGACGCAGCCGTAGAACACCGAGCTCCCGCTCAGGCGGTCGTAGTCGGCCGGGATCAGGAGGTTGTTGTTCCCGCCCTTCGCCTCCTCGCCGAACACCTCGGCGGCGGTGCGGCCGTACGCCCAGTGGCCCTGCCCGAACGTCTTCGCGACGGTTCCGGGCTGGACACCCTGCCAGAGTTTTGCGGTGCACTCGATCTCGCCGACGGGCGACTCGATCACCACCTCGTCGCCGTCGTCGATGCCGAGATCGGCAGCGTCGTCCGGGTGGAGCTTGACGACGTCCACCCCGGGTTCGTCACCGGGGTCGGCGTCGCCGAACTCCTGATACCACTCGGTGTTCGCCGACCGTCCCTCCCTGTTGAGCCGGGCTTTGTGGTCGACGAACTCGAAGTCGTAGTCGTCCTCGCCGTGGATGTACGGCTCCTCGTAGTGCGGAAGGAATGGGTGTGGTGCGTCCTCGTCGTCCTCCCGGGCCAGGTAGTTACACGTCTCGAGGATGTCGTCGACGTCCGTGTCGTAGCGGTCGGCGTGTCCCCCGAGCGCCTCTTCGAGCGTCTCGCTGTAGAACTCGAAGGTGCCCGTCTCGGTGGCGAACTCGCCGCCTTCGGAGGGCCAGCGGTGCCGGTACTCCCACTCGTCGGAGTTCCAGATGCCGGCCTCCCTGAACTCCTCCCAGCCGTCGTAGTCGTCACCACCAGGGTGATCGACCTCGGGATCCCACATCGGCTGGGTGCGTAGCTTGATCGCGTTCCGGGAGAACGCCTGCGCACGGAGCTCCCGGTCGTCGTACTCGTCGCTTGGAGCCTGGCCGGTCTCGGGGTCCGCGTACTGCTCACAGTAGTCGAGCATCTCGGTGAACCCGCGATCGGCCAGCTCGTCGGCGATCATGTAGACGATCTCCGTCTCGTCGCTTTTGACGTTCCAGAGGCGGCCGTTCTCGAGGACATCCTCCGGGTCGTCGGGGTCGTCGGCCAGCACCGGCTGGTGGAGGTTGATCGACCGGCGGCGCGCTGCCGTGCTGCGGAGCTGGCCCCACCGTTCGAACTGGTGGTGGGTCGCCGGGAGCACGATGTCGGCGAACCACGCCGTTTCGCTCGGGTTGGTCTCGACGGTGACGTGGAGATATTCGTCGCCCTCGAGCTTCGACAGTGCCTCGATCCAGCGCTGGTTCTCGGGGTTGGAGAACGCGAAGTTGTTCCAGTACGACAGCAGGAACTTGATCTCCATCGGGTCCTCCTCCAGGATCCCGTCAGCGGCGTTGTTGGTCACGACGCCGCCGCCGGATTTCCCTTCCTTGAGGACAGGCTGGTCCTTGGCGCCGCGCTGGTCGATCTTGTCGCCGGACACCTCGTCGCTGTGCTCATCGATGTAGTCGAGCCCCTGCTGGGCGACGTCGTCGATGAAGTCGTCGGCGCCAGGGAGGCTAGCGGTGCCGTCCGGCGGGGAGTACAGTGTGCCGCCTTCGTTGCCGGCGGAGCCAACCAGCCCGTTGAGGGCGTGGACCGCCATGCTGGTGTAGCTGCCCCGGACCTGCATGACTGGACCGCCGCCCATCCACACGAGAGCGTTCGGACCTGCCTCGCCGAAGTCGACGGCGACCCGCTCGATCTGGTCGGCTGGCACGCCGGACTGCTCTTCGGCCCACTCGGGGGTTTTGTCCTTCAGTTCCTCATTCCACCAGTCGACCACACCGGTGCTGTTTTCGGACTCCTCGAAGGTGTCGGGGTCGACCTCCTCACCCTCGACGAACCGGTTTTCGCCGTCGTCGAACTCGCCCACGAACTCGCGGCACCAGAGTCCCTCAGTGAGGATCACGTGAGCCATCGCGACGGCGACTGCACCGTCCTCGCCGGGTTCGACCGGGAGGAACTCGTCGGCCATGGCGGCGGTGGCACTCAGACGCGGTTCCACGACTGCGACGTCGGTGTCGTCCAGCATGTCGCCCCATGCGCTGGAGTAGTAGGAGACCTGTCGGTTGGAGTTGATCGGGTCTGCGCCCCATGCGATCACGTAGTCTGTGTTCTCAATGTCGTACTGGCGGTACGCCCACTCGCCTTCGGTGTAGTAGGGGCCGAATTTCTCGGCCTCAGCACAGATCGCACTGTGGGAAATGTTGTTCGGAGTACCGACAATCGCGGGGAAGTGACTGTAGAGGATCGGCCGGAGGTACGTATACCGGCCGCGGGTGACCATCGCCTTGTGGGTCTCCTGGTTCTCTCGGAGCATCATGATGTGATCGGCGATCTCCTCGATCGCCTCCTCCCAGGTGATGACCTCGAACTCGGGATCCTCGTCGGGGCCCTTGTTCGGGTTGGTCCGTCGCATCGGCTGGGTGACCCTGTCGGGGTCGTATAGCTGCTGGATGCCCAGGTGCTTGCGGGGACAGTTGGCGACACCGTGAATCTGGGAATTCGAGTTCCCGCGGACTTTCAGTGCACGCCCGTCGTCGACCAGGATCTCGGAGGCACACCACGAGGTACAGCCCGCACACGTGGAGGCGCGCCACTCTCCGGTCTCCTCTGCGAGGGCGTCCCGGGGCGAAAACACCGGCTCGTCCGCCTCCGCTGCCTCGGCGAGCGCGGACAGTTGCGGTGTCGCTGCGGCCCCCGCAACGCCCACTGCGCCGAGTTTGAGGAACCCTCTGCGGTCGGTCGGCAGGCCGCCGTCTTTCTCGCGCTGTTCGGCCGCGGTGTCGTTGTTTGCTTTTGACATGTGTGTCACCTCTCAGTCGAGTTCCGGAACCTCACCCTTTCCGACGCCGAGCGGTTCGCCGGCCTCGCTCCCGTCGAACTCGCGGATGTATTTTACCCTGGGTTCGGTACCGAAGTCCTCGTCGTACCATTCGTCGACGACGCGGGCCTCGTGCTCGTCGAGCACCTGGCTCACCGAGCTGTCTTCGTCGTTCATGTCGCCGAAGATCCGCGCGTCGCTGGGACACGCCTCGACACAGGCAGGGAGTTCGCCCTGGGTGACCCTGGAGACGCAGAACTCGCACTTCTCGGCGACTCCTGCGTCCATGGCACCGTCTGCATCGGCGCGGTCGGCATAGTGTCCCTCCAGTGAGTCCCTCGAAGGGTTCTGGTACGGGGGGACGCGATCGCCGACTGCTTCGGTGACTTCCTGTGGCGTCGCGGTCCCCTCCATGAGGCGGTCGTCGTTGCGCCAGAAGTCGTACTGTTCTCCCTGGAAGAACTCGATCGCGTCGTAGGGACAGGCAGGGACACACTGCTGGCACCCGATACACGCGTCGCGGTTCTGCATCGTGATGCCGCCCGGTCCCTTATAAAGGGCCTCGCCGGCGACGGGGCACACGTCTATGCAGGGGGCGTCATCGCAGTGGTTACACAGCGTGGGAATGAACTCGTAGCTGGTGTCCGGGAACTCCCCTTCGGTGACCGTGAGTCGGTCGGCCCATGCGAACCCCTGCTGGACATTGTTCTCGCTCTTGCAGGCGATGTTACACGCCTGACAGCCACAGCACCGCTGGAGGTCGATGACCATCCCGAGTTCGACGTCGGGCTCCTCGACCTCATCGGGATCGGGATCGGGTTCGGGATCGATGTCTGGATCCGGTGGGTCAGATCGACCCACGTACCGCTCCTCTTCGGGGAGTTCGAACATCCCGAGACAGCCAGCACTGGCCGTTCCAACGGCGGCGCCACCGATAGCGGCGAGCCGCCGTATCGTTCCACGCGTCTCTTCTCCGTCCGTTTCTCCATCTTGTGTTGACTTGCTCATATTCTTTCTGTGGACTGGATCGTTGGTTTACCGGTTTCAGGTGTCATCTGGGTCGTCCATCTCGGAGAGCTGCCTTCTGGCGTTTCACTGACTCTCCGTCACGGTATCGAGTAAGAGCTAGACGGGGGTGGATTCGTCTCTTGAATATGTAGTGCTTATTAAAAATAAAAGGATGTGATGTATCGAATGTGCTACAACATAATTAAGGAGTTATTGTGTACAAACGTAGACCGCCAAACTCCCTCGATAGTAGCTCGAAATCCACGAGACGGCAGTACGCACTACCGAAGCTGAATCACCGCGAATATCGACCTTAATAATAGAAATTATCAGGCAGTTCGGGGGAATACAATCGGAATTGGCGGGTACTACTCCCCGAGCGGGTACTACTCCCTGAGTTCCTCCGCCAGCGCCGACACGAGTTTTCGCTCGACGGTTTTGAGTCGGCTGGACGCAGCCGAGTCCGAGATCTCGAGTTCGGCGGCGACGTCACCGAGGGTACCACTCCGGGGAGTGTCGTAGTAACCGAGTTCGTCTGCGGTCAAAACTGCCTGGCGTTGCTTGTGGGTGAGCTCCGCCACGACCACCGTCTGGACGCTACGGGAATCCCCAATCGACAGGTGGATCTGCCCTTCGTCGACGAGTTCGCTGTGTCCCAGCAGACAGCGTAGCAACTCCTCGGTTTCCGACGATTCGGGAACGGTGACCGTAATGCGAGTGGCTCCGTCGCTCGAATCCGATCGATTATCCGTCGTGTTCATCCGGCTGATCTGTTCGAAGCAGTTGGGTTTCGACGGCTTCGATTGTCCCCGAAAGGACCTGAACGGTCCAGACGTAAAACGGGTCCTCGCAGGTCTCCTCGACCCGTTCGTGAAAGTCGGGAATCCAATCGAAGTGCTCCTCGTGGAACGACACGTATGCGTCGATCTCGGCGGCCTCGAGCAGGAGGCCACCGTACTCCAGCAGCAGCGCGATGTGGTCGGCCGGATATCGATCGGGGATATCGACCTCGACAGCGTCGAACCGGCGGCGCATGTCCACTGCCGCCGGTCCGGAGAGGAGCCCCCCGTCGCGACCGTCCCACCACTGTTCGTATGCGGATTCCGCCGGTGGCGCATACGCTCCCTCGAACCCCTCGAAGCTCCGCAGATACGCCTCGTGCAGGTCTGGAACCCCTTCGAACCCGTCAGTTGGGGGCCGTTCGGGTCGGAACCCCAACGATCCGGTTCGAGCGACCAGTTGCTCGTAGAGCGTGCCAGTCCTCGCAGCCTCGACGAGTGCGCGATCGGGAGTCTGGAAGCACGTCGACAGCAGCGCGTACAGTTCGGCTATCGACTGCGTGTCGTCAGTCGCCATCGTGGCCTCGTGTGCTGGAGCGACCGCCATGGTGAACTCACTACTCCTCCGAGACGGCTGTTTCGATGAGCGTGTCGATGTCTTCGGTCCCTTTGTGCATCGGTTCCACGATCACTCGCTGGTTCTGTTCGCCGTCCTCGTACCGCTGTACCGCCTCGTCGGAGGCGAGTTCGAGCATCTCGTCGACTGGACCTGCCTGGATCGCGCCGCCGACGCAGTTGTCGACACAGGACGGCTTTTTGCCGCCGTCTGCTTCCGACTGTTTCTCCGGCTGTCCGTACGCGCTCCCGGCGCCTTTGCCGAGACAGAAGTTGCACTTTGCCATCAGCTGGTCGTCGCCGGGGTAGGTGGGCGCGTTGTAGGGGCACGCCTCCCGACACTGGAAACAGGAGATACACTCGTCGCGTTCGTGGACCACGATGCCGTCCTCCTCGCGCTTCTCGATGATGTCGACCGGGCACACGTCCACGCAGGGAGCGTCCGGACAGTGCATACAGGACGTGGAGATCGGGACCTCCTCGAAGGCGGCTCCCGTCCCGCTGGAGACGTGATCGACGGTCCGCCAGTCGTCCTGATCGACGTCGAGTTCGTGGAACCCGTTACACGAGACCGAACAGGCGTGACAACCGATGCACCTGTTGTAGTCGTAGTAGAAGATCCACTCGGACATCGTCAGTCACCCCCCGACTCGACGTCGACGGCAACGTGTCTGTCCGGCTGTCCGGAGATCGGATCCATCTGCGTTGCGTGGACTTTCATGCTGTTCATTCCCTCGTTGTCCGGCTGGACCGAGCCCTCGCCGAAGCCGTACTCCATCGTCACGAAGCCCGGCTTGGTGCGCTCGGAGACGTACGCCATCAGTTCCCCATCGCCGGTCTCGGATTCTACCTGGACCATGTCGCCCGTTTCGATGCCGCGTTCCGCTGCGTCCTCGGGGTTGATGACGAGGTAGTTGCCCCGGTAGTCCTCGTCCTCGAGGCCGTGTCTGCGGGCGTTCCGATCGAGCATCCGCTCGTTGTGCTGGTCGCCGCCGTGCGAGAAGAACACCGCACGGGTGTCGAACAGCTCGAGCGGGTAGTCGTCGCTGAGTTCGTCGCCGTACGTGCCCGGCGGGACCCACTCGGGGGCGGTTCCCATCCCGGCTTCCTCCGCCGCCGTGGCGAAGTTGTCGAGTCCGTCGATGTCGAATCTGAACTGCCAATCGTCGTCGTTTTTCCACTGCTCGTACCCATACTCGTCGACGAGTTCGTAGTTGTCCCCGCCCGCTTCGAGGTCCTCGAGCGTCAGATCGAGTGTGGAGAGCTTATCGTTGAGATACTCCTCGTGGCTGTCCCACGGGAAGTACTCGCCCCATCCCATCGCCTCGGCGATGCCGACGATGATGTCGAAGCCGGGTTTGGTGTTCCACTGTGGCTCGACTGCCGCCGTCGAGCCGGTGATCCAGCTGTGTTCGCTGTAGGCGCTCCAGGTTCCCGTCCCCAGCGTGTCCTTTTCGAGTTGGGTCGCCTCCGGGAACACGACGTCGGCCATCCGCGAGACGCCACTCCAGTAGGCGTCCACCGAGATCACGAGATCCATCTCCTCGATCGCCTCGATCCACGCCTCGGCGTTGCCGTCCTTGAGCGGGTTGTCGTAGTGACAGTAGATCCCGTTGATGTGCCCGTTCTCGACCATTTCCGGGACGAGATTGTGGGCGATTCCGGTGGTGTGCCGGACGGGGTACTCCTCGTACTCCTCGTATTTCCGTAGTGCAGGGGTCTCCCCCGCCGCATTGTTCGGAAGATCGACGCCCTGCTCTTCGAACGGGTTCGCGAGCGGAACGCCCTGCCACATCCGCAGGCCGCCGGGACGGTCGATGTTGCCGACCAGTCCGTTGAGCGCGGTGATGCTCTGTGAGGCCTTCCAGGCGTTGCCGTACTGGGCGGTACCGGTCCAGATCGTGATTCCTGCCTGTGGCGCGGCTTCGGCGAAGCCGGTCGCGATCTCGCGGATGTCCTCGGCGTCGATGCCGGTGATCTCTTCGGCCCACTCGGGAGTCTTGTCCGCGACAGCTTCCCGATAGGCATCGAAGCCGTAGGTCCGCTCCTCGACGAACTCCTCGTCGTAGAGCCCCTCCTCGATGATCACGTGTCCCATCGCGAGCGCCAGCGCGCCGTCGGTCCGGGGCTCGATCTGGAGCCACTTGTCGGACTTCTGTGCGGTCTCGGTGTGCTGTGGGTCGATCGTGACGAGTGTGGCGTCGTTCTCCTCGAACGCCGTCATGATCCCCTTCGCCTCGAACTGGCCGGCGAACGTCTCGAGAACGTTGCGACCCCAGGCGATGATGTACTCGGAGTTCTGGTAGTCCGGGAACCGGTTGTCCGATCCGACGCCCATCGTGCTGCCCGACTGGAACGTCGGGCCGGCACAGACGTGGATCCCGCGGCCGATCCGCTCGGGGGTACCGTACAGATCACGCCAGAGGTTCCGGAAGACGTCCGTCGTCGCCCAGCTGCCGGCGTCCAGGAACGTTTCGGCGCCGTGTTCCTCGTCGAACTCCTCGAGTCGCTTTGCGGTGTACTCGAACGCCTCCTCCCAGCTCACCTCTTCGAGTTCGCCGTTCCGGCGGACGTGTGGCTGTTTGATCCGAGCGGGGTCGTGAACCTTGTCCATCTGGATCTGCCCTTTCGGACAGACTGTTCCTTCTGTCCCCTCGCCGGCGCTTCCGCGGGGATGCCCGTCGACGCCGGTGAGGTAGGTGATCGCGTCGTTCTCGACGACGACTTCCTGTCCGCAGTTGTGATGACAGATCCAGCAGTTTCCGTACGCGACCTGTTCGGTCGGCTCTTCCGGTTCCTCCTCTTCCGGCTCTTCGGTCGGCGTCTCCGTCTCCTCGGGAGTCTCCGGTTCCGGCTCCTCTTCATCGAAAATCCCGAGACAGCCGCTTACGGCTATCCCGGCTCCGACGCCGCCAACTTGAACGAGTTTCCGCCGGGTGAGATCCACCCGGTCGCGCTCGCTCGATCCAGTTGTTCCATCTGTTGACATTTGAATCCCTTGCGTGAAAACCAAGGGGATCCGATCGGTTAGACGGTTCTCTGGATCCGTTCAGGTTTTATAGCAGTCTACATAATACGTCGGAATATCCGGACGGAATTGTGGGCCACAAGAAGAATTCTTGCATCGTTTATCCTCGAGAATAATGAATGGTATCGTGGTAAAGTGTCACAATCATGCTGGATCTGTCAGAAATTCTTCGATCCAGTTCGGCTATCGCCCTGTCTTTCGATGCTGGAGGAGGATAGTGCCTCCGGCGACGAGAACGACGGCTCCCAGGTGACCACCGAGTGCGATCAAAAGCACAGGTCGATCGATAACGAACGGCACCAGGAGAAGCTGTACGCCCGCAAAACCGACGTTCAGAGAATCAATCCGCACGTACCGGCGAGTCGTTTCGGAATCGAACTGGTAGCGTATCGCCCGCCAGAGCCCGACGACGGTCGCCCACCAGCAGGTGCCGATCCGGTAGACGACGTCCCAGGAGATAACCAGCAGCAACGCGACGGCAGCCGCCGGCGGATCCGGCCCGAGAAGCGTCTCCAGGAGCGTCGGACCCGTTCCCCGGGGATCGACGACGAACAGATAGGTTACGAGCAGCACGAACGCGAACACGCTCAGCGCCATCTCGATGCTCGAGCCGAACAGGAGTCGCCGGTACGGCTCCGGCGCGTCCATGTCGCGGATCGCCCGACTGAACCGAAGCATCAGCCAGCTGCCGACGCCCGCGACGGCGACGGCGACGGTCCCCGCGAGGACGCCGTTCCACAGCCCGTAAATTGCAGCCACCACCAGCAGGGCGGCCTCGAAGCCGAGCAGCTGGATCGCGATCGCGGTCCGGTCGGAGACGCGGACGCCCGGGATCGTCCCCACGATGCTCTCGTATACCCACGTCTCCCCGTAGTTTGGGCCACTCATCGCGCCGGGGTCCCCCGGTTCATCGATCTCCCTGAATCGCCCGGGCGTCGGCCGCGATCGTCACACCCTCCGCCTCCTCGAGCGCCCGCCGCACCGCAGTCTCGTAGGGGGTGAGTTCGATCGGGACCAGCGACCGGATTCGATCGTCGGTCACGATGACGTCCGTCGTCATTCCGTCGATGAGGGGGTAGGCGACGCTCGCTGGGACGTCAGTCACGAGATCCACCCAGTAGGCGGAGAGTCGCGGCGTGAGAAACGGCACCGGCACGACGAACGGTTCCCGGCCGGAGAGGAGCTTGCCGGTTTCGATCAGCATCTCCCGGTAGGTGAGGACGTCCGGGCCACCGATCTCGAACGTGTCGTCGGCCGTTTCGGGCACGTCCAATATTGCGACGAGATACTCGATCACGTCCGATATCGCGATCGGCTGGACGCGAGTCGACACCCACTGGGGCGTTATCATCACCGGAAGCCGCGAGGCGAGCTGACGGACCATCCTGAAGCTCGCACTGCCGTCGCCGACGATGATCGCCGCACGGAGCACCGTCAGATCGAAGTTCCCCTCGGCGAGCACCCGTTCGACCTCCCGACGGGATCGAAGATGCGCAGAGAGGTCGTCATCGTCCACGCCGAGTCCACTGAGGTAGATCACCCGCGTGACGCCCGCGGCGGAAGCGGCCGTGGCGAAGTTGTCGGCGGCCCGACGGTCCCTGTCCTCGAACCCGCCGCCTGCGCCCATCCCGTGGATCAAATAGAACGCGGCGTCGACGTCGGCGAGTGCGGCTTCGAAGCTACCCTCCTCCAGGACGTCGCCCTCGAAGACGGTGACCCCGTCGGGCGGATCGTACCGGTCGCGATCGCGGACCAACACCGAAACGTCGTGGTCGGCGGCCAACAGTGCGGGGACGAGACGGCCGCCGACGAACCCTGTCGCTCCGGTGACGAGAACCTTCATACGGGTTTCAGGTTCCCGAGCGGCTTAGGCGCTGTGGCGACCAGAGATCCAACTGTCTGTCCAGAAGCGAGACCACGACGACGTGGGGCAGCGTCAACACCGCAATGAAGACGAGATACACCCCGACTGCGTCAGGAACGGTGGTCGGCGTCTCGGGGACGGCGAGCGCGACTGCGCCGAGCACGATGAAGGCTCCCGCCGTAAGCGGTGCCGCGTCCCGTGTAAACCGCCAGAACGCCCGGCCGGTGGATCGGTCCGAAAGCGCCGAGGCTGCCACGTCGTCGAGCAGCATCGTCCGCAATATGTGGCGAAGCGAGTGCCACAGCGGAAAGTACAGCCCGATCGCGAGTATCGGCGGTACCAGCCCGAAGTACGCGAAAAGCGAAAGCGTCTCCCCGGCGTCGATCAGCCACGGCCGGACCCCGTCTGTGCGAACCGCCCGTCGATAGCCGGCACCGAGCGTTGTCGCGATCAGCAGGCCGAACCCGACGGCAACGGCGAGTCGCACCTCCGGTGTGAAGACCCAATCCAGCGCTCCGACCGCCCTGGGGTCGAACGCGCCGATCAACGTCGCCGCGACGAACCGGTACTGCTCCGGGAACGCTACGAGCGGGATCACCATCGGGAGCCCGCCCCGGACGAGCGCCGTCGACGCCCGTATCCGCCGGGTCGACAGGTGGGAGGCGTCGGTCAACTCGACGAGGGCGTATACGTCTCCCTGTCCCCAGTGCAGCAGCGTGACGAGGATGAACAGGGCGAACGCGAGCGCCGGGGACAGGAACCAGACGAACGCGTAGCCGCCGCCGATCAGGAGATACAACCCCCCGACGAACGCGAGCGAGCGACGGGTGATCGGCTTCCCCCGCGAGCGTGGCAACACGAGGTGATCGACGGCCCCGTGCGGAACCCCGAGGAGCAGCGCGCTGACGAGAAGCGGGACGTACTGATAAGCGAGTGGAATCGTCCCTCCGAAGCCCCGGATCGCGAACCCCAGGGTAACAGTCAAGAGTCCGCCAGCGAGCGCAATTCGTGCCGCAACGGCTCTCTCACCCGACATCGAACGTGACGGGGGAGCGTTCGATCGCGCCCGCGATGGCGGGAACCTCGGCTGCGCGATCCAGAAGCCACATGTACAGCACGATCCCCTGCACGACGAAGACGTTCGTCACCAGGAAAAACGCCGCCTCCTCGATCGGCAGGCCGAACATGGTGTACCCGGTCGTGTACTCCCCGGAGATGACCCAGATGCCCATCCCGATCGCGATCCGATCCGCGATCCAGAGATACACTGTCGGGACGAGGATCGCGATCGTCGCCCGGCGCCGGACTCGCCAGAGATATGTGAGCCCAAATGCCCACTGTATTGCGAGGATCGGCCCCGCCCAGAGTAGTATCGCCCCCAGATAGAACGTGGACGGCGAGCCGATCAGGAGCCAGCCCACCGCTCCGATGGCAATCCCGCCGGCCGCGCCGACGAACCGATGGGACGCGGGGATCCGAAGCGACAGGTCGGCACTCGTCGGGATCAAAAATAAGAAAAACGCGGTGAGAATGGGCTGAAGAACAAAGAAAAGATACTCTTCGACGGGGGCGTGCCAGATCGTCGCGACGACTGTCCCCTCCCCGTACCACCACACCCCGACGTCGATGAGGAGGTTGTCCCACGGCGTCGTGTACACCACCGCCAACACCAGAATGATCCCGAGTCCCGAAAGCGGCCGCCGTCCCCACCAGGCGCCGGAACGACGCCGGGCCAGCCAGCCGAGCAGGAGGATGGGCGGCAGGACGAACACCGCATGAAACTCGAGATAGCTCAACGGCGGCGTCATCGCTCACCGGTAGACGCTGCCGTGTGGTCAGGGAGCGGTTCGGCGAGCCGGACATGGGGGCCTCTTTTGACACGCTCATCCCGCGAAACGGCTGCCTGGAGCGCTCTCATGGAGAATGGTTCGGCCGTTACGGTCAAAGAGATCAAGCCTGACCTGTCTGGAGGTTCGACTCAACGGGGGTTCGTGGTGCACCCCACATCTCATTCCTCGAAGAAGGCGTCCACGAGTTTCCGCTGAGCCAGCCGGAGGTGCTGGTGGAACGTCTGCCGGGAGATGTCCATCGAGTCGGCGAGTTCGGTCCCGTCGACCGGCCGGGGCCACTCGAAGTAACCGTTGAGATGGGCGGTCTTGAGTGCGGTGTACTGTCGGTCCGACAGCGACGACTCCACGTCGGAGACGAACTCGTGGGCGGTCCGATCGCGACGCTCCTGGTCGCGTTTGGATCGGAGTTCCACCGCGTCGTACTCCGACTCGAGGAGTTTCAAAAGGGCGTCGTGATCGTGTTCCGGAAGGGAGTGAACCACGAGTCTCGCCGAATCTCGCTCGGCCGAGATCGACTGGACGGTTGCGCCGTAGTCGGCGAGTTCGACGAACGGGGTCGTTCCCTCGAGGACGATCGAGAACGCGTATTGCTCCCCCCTGTCGGCGATCTTCCGGACGTCCTCGACGAACGGGAGATCAGTGAGTACCGCCGGATCGGCGCTCGCGCTGCCGGCGACGGTGAGATACAGGTGGTACTCCTCCGCTGTGGCACCTTCCGTCAGCCCGACGTACTCGACGGGGTCATCGAGCATGTCTGCGACCGCCGAAAGGGGGAACGACGGATCACGGATCTCGAACACCAACTCAGTCACCCGATCGACAGTGAGGATCCGCGTGGTTTCGACCGCGTTGAGGCCGCTTGCGACCATTCGACCGATCGACTCGAAGAGGACTTCCTCCCGTCGGTCAAGCGAGTCGGCGTCCTCGGAATAGACGGCCAACAGTCCGTACGTCGTCCGGCCGTACGCCAGCGGCACGACGACGATCCGCCGACAGCCGATCGGGTTCAATCCGGTGTCTCCGTCGGTGCGCGGTTCCAGGCTCGAACCCTCGACGCGCCCGGACTCGATGGCGTCCCCGACCGATCTCGGGAGCGATTCCACCTCCCAACTGGTGTCAGCGTCCGCGAGCAACCCGGCGCTCTCGCGGAGTTCGATCCGGGTCCCAGGCGCGTTCATTTCCCCGATCCACGCCGCGCCGTACCCCCGCGCGGAGACGACGGTCTCGCAAACGCGCTTCTCGATCGCCCGTCTGTCGGTTTCCTCGACGAGTGCGCGGGCCACGTCGCTGAGGACGCCGTTGACGCGCTCGAGAATCCGTTCGAGCGCGACCCGTTCGTTTCGCAGCGATTCGGCCCGCTTTTCTGCGGTTCGCTTCGCCCGTTCGCGTTCGCTGACGTCGCTTTGAAAGCCGACGTAGTGGACCAGTTCGCCGTCGTCGTCGTAGATCGGCGCGATCGTCACCTCGTTCCAGAACGGGGAGCCGTCCTTCCGGTAGTTGCGAACCACCACCGTCACGGGTTCCTCCCGTTCGATCGCGGACCGCATCTCCCCGACAGTCTCGGGATCCGTGTCCGGCCCCTGCAGGAACCGACAGTTCCGACCCCTGACGTAGTCGGTCGGATAGCCGGTGACCCGTTCGAACGCCTCGTTTATGTACACCAGCGGCTCGTCCGGGAGCGCCGGATCCGCGAGCGTGATGCCGATCGGCGCCTCGTCTATCGCGTGGACGATCTCGTCGTCGCCGGGTTCGTGGTCGGAGATGTCCTGTTTCGCCGGTGCGGACGGGGACGACTCCGTAACCTCGGTGACGTTTTCGTCGAGCCGTTCGAGGGCGTCGGGCGCTCCGCGTGGGATGAACCGCTGTGCCCCCATGTTCAGGGCTTTCGTCGCGACGTCGTCGCCGGCGTCGGCAAACAAGATGACGGGGAGTTGCGGTTCCAGTTCGACAGCTGTTCTGAGGAGTTCGAGGCCGTCGTCGCCTGGGAGTTCATATTCGGTCACAAGACAGTCGTAGTGCCCGTCCAGGAGCTCCCGCACTGCGGCGGTCGAACTCTCGACAGTCGTTACACTCCGTCCGCGGTCCCGGAGGAAGCCATCGACGCCGTCGGCGCCGTCGTCTCCGGACGGCGACACGAACAGCACGCGTGTGGCTGGCACAGTTGTCCTTCTCGGCAGCCCGAAGTAAGCGTTCGGGTGGAGACTGGCGACGGCAACGACTCGTCGACAGCTTCTCTGCAACCGTTCGTCGACGACAGAACAATACCCCGTCAGCTCCAACCGGTATCCGTGTCCGCGCTCGATACCTTCTTCGACTGGTTCCGGGACCAGACCATCGCCATCCAGCTGCTCGCGACCGTCGGAATCTTCGCCGTCCTGTTCGTACTCGGTGTGTTCACCGCGGGGATCGTTCCGGCGATCGTGGGGATCGTACTGTTCGTGGATCACCTCCTGCGGGGGGAGAGAGGTTCCGATCAGTCCTGATACGGGCGGCAGGCGGAACGATGGCGATCCAAAAATCGCGGCGAGGCGGTCTGCAAATCGGGACGAACACCGGATTGCGCTGCCGGTGATCGAGCCTCAATCGTCGCTGGGCGCCGCCGTCCCGCTTTCGAACGTGGTGTGTTCGGCGATGATGCTCTCGTTGTCCGTGATCCAGTTCAACAGCAGGAACGCGAAGACGTACTTCGCGAGGATGTCGAAGATGCTGTAGCCCCACGAGGTGATGGCGACGCTCTCGATCAGTGCGAGCCCCTCGTTACCGAGGGCCCACCAGATCGTGTAGCCGAACCACAACACCACCGTGAGGAGTTTGAGCAGGTTGAATATCTCCGCGGTTCCGGCAGCCTTGGCGTCCTCGGGCCACTCCACCAGGAGGATGTACACCACGACCAGGAAAAAGGACACGCTGATGAAGTACCAGAACCACCGCATCGCGTAGCTGGAGGTGGTGAGTGCGGCCGCCAGCCCGGTCACCATGATCGAGATGTCGGCCACGATGATGGTGAACAGTTTGGTGAAGTTCGTGTTCGCGAGCAGGCCGAGCGCGAGCAGTATGAACGGCGTCGACAGCGTCCACGTGAGATACCGCCCCCACATGGTGATCGCGCCGTCGTCGATGGTGGTCCCGTCAGCGAGAACCAGTTCGCCGCCGTGGAGGGCGTGTCCGGGCGGCATCTGGAGGACGCCGAGCGTGAGTCCCGACGCGAGGCCGGTGTAACTGGCGATCGAAACCAGCGGCACCCACAGTGTCGCCACCCAGATGAGCTTCGCGCGGGAGTTCTCGATGTTCCGCCCCATATACACGAACAGCAGGATCGAAAGCCCCGCAAGTGCGATGTTTATCCACAGCGACGAGTTCAACAGCGCATCCTCCTGCAGGTACTCGAACATCTGGGATTGCGTTACGTCAGCTGCCAGTACCGAGTCGATCGGTAACGCCCCGGCGAGGGCGACCGTTTCCGCTGCCAGTAGTTCTGTCATGCTCCATAGTAGTGCACGCCTCCTGTAGGAGTAAAAATAATACCTGACCTGTATGCATCGACAGCCGAAACGGGCGTGCCCACGCTGTGGACAGCGATCACGGGCGGATGCGAGAGAGAAGCCCCTCGCGTGCGTCAGCCCGGACTGTGTCCGCGACGTGCTGTCCGCTCAGGAGACACATCGGCACGCCGATACCGGGGTTCGTGTCGTCGCCCACGTAGTAGAGCCGATCGACGCCGGGTGCCCGGTGGCGGGGGCGAAGTGGACCGGTCTGTCTGAGCGTGTGCGCCAACCCGAGGGCGGTCCCCTGCGGTTTCCGGTACCGTTCGGCGAACTCCGAAACGCAGGCTGTCGACTCCGTGCGGATCCGCCCGCGGAGTTCGACGCCGGCGTCTTCGGCGATCGTCTCGAGGACGCTCTCCCGGTACGACTCCCGACGCTCCGGCGTGTCCTCGAGGCCCGGCGCGATCGGAACGAGCACGACC
The DNA here is from genome assembly GCF_002952775.1 of Halalkaliarchaeum desulfuricum. Lineage (NCBI taxonomy): Archaea > Methanobacteriati > Methanobacteriota > Halobacteria > Halobacteriales > Haloferacaceae > Halalkaliarchaeum > Halalkaliarchaeum desulfuricum. The sequence continues at coordinate 2,831,353 of NZ_CP025066.1, read as the reverse complement.
ACGGTTTCACAGCCGTCGGGGGCGACGTCGGGATCGGTGCGGGAGGGGACGTTCACGTACATGGCTGGATCGTCCGGCCAGCCGGGATCCTCGAAGATCGTCTCGAAGTGCGCGTCCCAGTCTGTCGGTAGCAGAAGCGTGTGGTGTTCCAGCGGGTCGACGTCCCCTTCGACGCCGAGGTACAACATGTACGCCGACGGAGCATAGGTCCGCGAGTCCCAGTAGCCGTCGGAGCGATCCGCGGTTCCCTCCGGGAGGAGATCACGCTCGACGTGAGCCAGCGGCGCGTTACAGACCACCCTGTCGTACGTCTCCGCCGACCTGTCGGCCGTGGCGAGTTCGACACCGCCTTGTGTCGGCGAGAGCCGCGTCACCTCCGTCCCCGTGTGAACCGTTGCTCCCTGATCGACTGCGACGGCTTCGACGGCGTCGACGACTGCCATCATCCCACCCTGCGGATAGTAGACGCCCAGCCCGTAATCGACGTGGCTCATGAGCGTGTACAGCGCGGGCGTGTTGTGGGGGGACCCACCCAGAAACACGAGGGTGTACTGGACGAGCTGTCTGAGGCGTGGATTCTCGAAATAGTCGGCGACGTGGTCGTCCATCGTCCCGAGAAACGAAATCCCCCGGGCCGAGCGGAGCACGTCCAGGGAAACGTAGTCCCGAAACCGGGTCCTGTTTTCGCGAACGAACCGGTTCATGCCGATCTCGTAGGCTTCTTCGGCCTGCTCGAGGTAGCGTTCCAGCGCCGCCCCCGCACCCGGTTCGTAGGATTCGAACAGCTCCGCCGCAACGGCGGGATCTGCGGGGACGTCGGCTCGCTCGCCGTCGCGCCAGAACACCCGATAGTTCGGATCGAGTCGAACGAGATCGTAATGATCGGTCGGCTCCGTCCCGAACGCCGCAAAGAAGTTCTCGAACACATCCGGCATCAGATACCACGAGGGGCCGGTGTCGAACCGGAACCCGTCGCGCTCGATGCGCCCGGCGACTCCCCCGACGTTATCGTTCTTTTCGAACACCGTCACGTCCGCCCCGGCAGCGCCGAGAGACGCTGCCGCCGAGAGGCCGCCGAACCCCGACCCGACGATCGCGATCGATTCGTCGCTGAGCACAGCATCGTCCATACGTGATGGAAGGGACGCGAACACCGAGAACGAGGACCGGTTTGTAGGGGGTTTTTATTTTCCACCCGGCGGAACCGGGTTCGAGTTATCCATCCGGTGGGCGAACTAGTAAGGCTACGACGCTATCCGTCAGTCTTCCTTTCATTCGATCATGAGCGGAGTTCGGGCGCGACTGTCGATACGAGAACCGCCGAACTGTCCGGTCGCAGCGTCGCTCGAAGGCGGAACGACCGCGACAGCAGTCGAATGGACGGCCGGCATGGATCCCGTCACGGAACAGTTCAAGGCGCCAACAGAACTGGATCTGGAGGCCGACTTCGAGGCGAACGGACAGAGCGTCTACCGGGTCGAGCGGGAGGATACCACGGACTGTCCCTGCTCTGTGATCGAATCCTGTGGGCATCCTGTCTCGGAGGTAGAGGTGCGGAGTAATCCGTCGGAACTCGTGGTGACCATTCACCTCCCCTCCCCGGAACCGCTCGAGGAGATCATCGACGCGATCGAGTCGACGGGATCGGAGACGGAGCTTCGGTATCTCGTCCGGACGAAGACGAAAGGCGGGGCAGACCCGATCGTCGTCGACAGGACGCGTCTCACATCCCGACAGCGGGAGGTGCTCGAAACAGCACACAGGCTGGGCTACTTCGAGTATCCCCGGGAGACGAACGCCGAAGGGGTCGCCGAGGAGATCGGGATCGCCCGATCGACGTTCGCCGAACACCTGGCGGCCGCCCAGTCGACGCTGGTCGAAAACGTTCTCGGCGACGGGTGAACTCTCACCGATCGAGATCGGTGCAGTTCAGGGTACGTACCAGATCCCCCGCTTCATGTCCAGCCACTCGCCGACGACGACGTGGGGCAAGGCGATGATGCAGACGAAGACGGTATAAAAGGCGACGACGCCGGGGAGCAGGGCCGCACCGCCGAGCGGGTTCGGTGCGACCACGTACAGCCCCGCCGCGACCAGTGCGGTCGCGAGGGCGCCGATCACCAGCACCCCCCACGCGACGGGAACCGCGAGGCCGTCGTCCCGGCCCGGGTTCCGTCGTTCGACGGCGACGCTCCGGCCGGCCTGCCGAAGCGAGTACCACAGCGGGAAGTACAGCCCGATTGCGACGACGACCGGGACAAACGCGAAGTACGCGACCAGGAGCAGCGTCTCCCCCGCGTCGACGAGCCAGCTATAAGAGACGCCGCCGCGCGCGAAGCCGAGACCGAGGTGAGCGACGAGCGCGACCCCGAAGAGGCCACCGAGAACGAGCCGCGAAAGCTCGAAGCCGCCCGCGACGGCTGCGAGCGCGCCCGGCTGGAAGATGGCGACCATGTACTCAGAGAAGGTGTAGAACGTCTCCGGGAAGAACACGAGGGGAACGATCATCACGGCGCCGCCGCGGACGAACGCCGCCAGCCCGCGCTGGAACCGGGTGGTCAGGTGGTCGGTGCCGATCAGCCCGTCCATGACGTGGAGGTCACCGTGGCCGCCCTTGGCGACGGCGGTGCCGAACGCGAGCGCCAGGGCAACCACCGGCGCGAGCAAAAACAGCGCGATAAATCCGACGACGAACCCCACGTACAGGGCGACGTAGCGGGCCCCGAAGGGGAACCCCCGGTGACGGAGGTTCGAGAAGTGCTCGTAGCCGCCGTGAGGGAGGTTGAGCGCCACCATCCCGATCAGGTAGACGACCAGTTGGGATTCGAGTGTGATCCCCCGACCGGTTATGGAAAGCAGCACGAACCCCGCCGCGAGCACACCGATCGAAAGACGGGATAGCTGTAGCGCGATCCGCTCCGGTTGGATCGAAACGTCCCCGGAGAGTTTCCAGTTTTCCGTCGCCATATCACTACAGAGGGGCTGCAACAGGTTGGACCCCAACCGACACACGACGGGTTTTTTATTCGTTTTCGGCGCGTTCGGAGTCCGACGATTCCGCCGGCGGTTCGCCGCCGTCAGCCGTCTCCGTGATCGGCGCATCTCCGTCAGCCGTCTCCGTGATCGGCGCATCTCCGTCAGCCGTCTCCGTGATCGGCGCATCTCCGTCAGCCGTCTCTGTAGTCGATTCATCGCTGTCATCGGCGTCGGCACTGCCGGCGGCGGAGAAAATACCGTCGTCCGTGATGTCCTCCACGATCGACCTGGGGTTGGGAGTCGTCGTGGGTTCGTTCGGGGGCAACGGCTCCCCGTTCCCGAACTGGGCAGGGACGAAGACGTAGTGGACGTCGGAACCGACCACGTAAAAGCACTCCCGGGCGGCGTCTTCGATCACGCGGTTGTTGGAATCGATCGCGACGTCGACGAGGTCATCCAGCGATTCGAGTTCGATTCGGGGCGTTTCGAGCGAACCGTCGGGAACGTGGCCTCGGCTGATCCACTCCTCGAACTCGGATCGGGTTCTGGCCCACTCGGCGGCGGCTATCTCGCGTTCCGTCGGAGCGATCGCTCCATTACGGCGGGCGACACCGAGTCCGACCAGCCCAAGGAGCGAGGCGGCGATCAGTCCGAGTGATCCATACGAGCGCAACGGCCCGTACTCTACGGGCACCTCGTCAGTGATTGTCGACTGGTGTGCTTCCGTTTCGGCTCCCGGATTCTCGACCTCGTAGGTTGCACCGTCGGGAGAGATCTGTAGCTGTTGTCGGTGTATTGTGCTGACCTCGTCCCCGTCGACGGTTCCCTGGACCCTGGTCTGGACGACAACGTCGACTTCAGCCGTACCGATCGTCGTCCCCAACTGTTCTTGGATGTCTTCTATCCGTGCTTCGGTTTCCGGAACGTTCACCTGGAACTCGGCAGTAACGGACTCGCCGGGATTTACCGCCTCGTGTTCGACAGTCGTCAGCGGTTCGGTGCGCTCCCAGAAGACGCCGTCGTCGTCCCCTGCAACTGATTGGTACCTGAGTTGGATGTCCATCTCTACGTCGACCTCGCCTTCGCCACCGCTGCTGGAGTATCGGTACTCGTAGACCCCATCCAGTTCCGGCGCGAGGTTCGTGTAATATAGCGACCGGTCTGTCAGGTCAGCACCGACCGGAAACACGGGGTTGTCTTCCTGTACGGTAGCGGAGTGACCGAACGCCGTCCGTTCGGACCAGTCCGTGACCGTCTCTTCTTCGATTTCGACGCCCGGTTCCACGTGTGGTTCGTAGGCGAGATACCCCCCCAGTGCAGCAGTGACGAGCAGCGCGACGACGACCACGACGAACTGGCGATCGAGCGCCCGGCGCAGCCTGAACTCCCAGACGTTCGGCCGGTCCTCGTCGGCCGTCGAGGGTTCGTCACGGTTCGTCATCGTGCTGTCCTCCGTTCAGTTGAATCATGTCGTGTTCCTCCGTTTCTCTCTCCGAATGGTCTCTCGTGTTTTTCACTCGTGTTCATTCGAGCAGGCGTGTCACGATTCCGCCTCGCCGGTCCCGGTCTCGCGACCGCAGCCGCAGATCTCCCGAGCCCACCAAGAGCAGTCCGGGGATCGCGATCAACCCGCCGATGAGGGCGTTCACCGCGAGGTACGGGAGCCACGGATGAACGACGTAGAGCCCCTGAATCACCGGGGCCGGAAGCACCAGCAGATAGCGATACTCCGTTACCGATCGCATGTAGTAGCCGGTTTCCGGAGGTGCGTGGAACGTTATGGTCGCGTTAACCGTCTCGTTTGCACTCATATGCGTTACGTGTGGCTCCACCTCGACGCCGTCGCTCGCCGGCTCCATGTACGAAACGACCGGAAGCTGTCCACCGTTGTGCCTCACGAACGTCATCTCGTCGGACTCGCCCATCGGGACGATCGTCGGATTCGCCGAGTCGCCCTCGGTACTCACGATCCCGTACGACTGGGTGCCCGCAGGCAGGACCATCGCGGCCGTCGCGGCGACCATGATGAGGATCGTGAACCCGATCACGAGGAGCCGTGGATCCACCACTCCCTCGCGGGAGCGGGATCGGGAGCGACCGCCTGGCCTGTCGCGTCTCCCCTCGCCCCCGGTGACCAGACTGACCCCGTAGATCAGGACCCCGAAGCCGAACAGCAGATACGCCAGCTGTTGATCCCCGAGGCGTGGCGTGCCGAAGAATCCGGCCAGGAACCGCTCGGCCCGATCGATCGCGGCACCCATGGCCATTACGCCGGTGCCGAGATGTGGAATACGAACGACTTCCCCGTTTACCTGGAGCGCAACCGCCTTTATCTGTCCGTCAGTGACAGGCGGTTCACCCTGCCCCTGGTCTGTGAACGGGTTGTTATCTCCCTGTGTGATGTAGCCGCCGGACCGCGCGTCGACGACGCGATGGGTGGTCAGATCGCCGCCGTGCACCTGTTCGGCCTCGAAGGCAACGACGTCCCCGACCGTGACTTCCCCGGCAATGGCGGAGGGGATCGCGACGAAGCCGTCGCCCGCCTGGAGTGTCGGCTCCATGCTGCCGGTTTCGACGTACGCGAGCAACATCGGCTGTCCGAGGAAGTGGCCGACGAGAAGCGACACGACCAGCACTAACAGCACCAGCGCCAGGGCATACTCCGCCAGCTTTCCGAGGCTCGAACCCATCCCCCCAAACACCTGGCCTGTCGTTCGGTTCTCTCCCCCTTAGGTAATCAGACATTGCCCCGAACGTAACTCCATGTTATTCGACATCAGGGAGGGCCTGAACGTCGGGTTCGGGAGCAAAACGGCCGACGGCGGTCTCGGTCGCGATCACTCCCCGGTGGTTCCTCGATGCGAGATAACACGCCGGGATCCCATCTCAACGGAGCCCTGAACGGGGGTCACCACAACAGTTCCGGCGGGTAATCGACCTATACCTATGTAACGGGAAACGGAACTTCACTACCATGATACTGGCAATGTCGACTGGACTCGATCGGCTTCGGCGCCCCGAGTACACGGGTGAAAACCGGTGTGTACCGTGTACGCTCCTGAACTCGGTGCTCGCGGTGATTCTCGCCCTCGCGGTTGGTCTCGTGTCGGCGATCGCCGGCTTCCTCGTGCTTCTGGTGAGCGCAACCGCGATCTACTTCAGGGGGTACCTCGTCCCGGGAACCCCCACGATCACGCAGCGGTACTTTCCGGATCGCGTGCTCCAGTGGTTCGGGAAGGAGCCGATCCCGACCCAGGATGCCTTCGACACCGACGGGGGTGTTGCGGCCGAAATGGACGATGGTACCGACCACGTGCTCGAGGAGTACGAACACGTCGGAGAACTGCTCGCAGACGCCGGAATAGTCGACGACTGTGAAGACGTAGACGACCTCTGTCTCACTCCAGCGTTCGAGGAGGCGTGGTGGGACCGGATCGAACGGTTTCGGGAAGGTGACCTGGCTCTCGAGCAGCTCGCAGCCGTCCTCGAGGTCGATCCCGACGACGTTTCCGTCACCGGCGAGGACCCGTTCGAGGTGACGATCGACGGCGTAACAGCGGGTCGGTGGAGTTCACGGGCGGCATTTCTGGCCGACCTCGGCGCGGAACCCACGCTGGGGGAGTGGCTGTCGGTCTGGGACGAACTCGATCAACGACAGAGCGGCGAACTGCTGGCCAGTCTCCGCGCGTTCCTCGAGCGGTGCCCGGACTGTGACGGGGAGTTGACGTCGATCGAGGACGTCACCAAAACCTGCTGTTCGGGCGAGTACGTCAACGTCTCCCGGGACTGTACGGAGTGTGGGGCGTCGGTATTCAACGGATCGTATCGGTGACTTCGGGTGAACTCGCACCTGTTGTCGAAAACGTCTGTCGTCGAAAGCGCGAAAGAGGTAAAATAGACAACATTTATTGGGCAAGTACCTGTTCCCGTAGCCGAATTAATCCAGTAAAGACACCCTGATGGAATATAATTACGTTGCATCGTTCTGCACTGTCAGTACTCTCATATGAATAATACGTCGAACAGCGATCTTTCAGCACCGTCGTCGGTCGACGGGAACGGGCACATGAGTACCTACAGCAGGAGCGTTTCCGACGTTCCCGGCGATTCCATCTCGGTCGCGGTGAGCGTCCTTCTCGAGGAGGTATCCGGGCAGGACATCTCCGGGCAACGTCCGCTGTCGGATTCGATCGATCCGGAGGGACTCGACGCGCTGTTCGATCCGCCGGGCGGGGAGCCGTTAGGCGTCGTCGTGACGTTCACACACGACGGCTATCGAATTCGCGTCGAGGACGGCGAACGAATCGAGATCAGCGAGATCGACTGACAGTCCGACCGGAACGGAACGCGGACGGGTTCCGGGTTCCGACGAGTCACCCACCAGCACTGCAACTGCACGCCTCACCGCTTCTCCAGGATCGTTGCTCCACAGTCGCGACACTCGATCGAGAGCGCTGCGTTTCTGTCCGTCCCTGCGTCGTCCGCACGATGGCCGGATCCGCTCGGCGACTGGAGTGCTGTCCCGCAGTTCGGACACGCTTCCAGAAACCTGCGGAACATCTCGAGATGCAGGTTGCGCTCGGCCCGGTCGAACTGGTGCCAGTCGACTCGGTCTGCGAGCACCAACTCCATGGCGACGTCGGCGACGAGTGCAGCCTCCGAGGGCCACACCTCGAGTGCCCGTCCGTCGTCCGACAGCACCGGTGACTCCCCCACCCAGTCGAGCGATGCACGATCCGGATCGAGTCCGTACTGTCGGGCGAGCGGTTCGAGCACGGAGTCCCGCTGGTCGAGTGTCCGAATCCGGTTCCACCAATCGGTGTGGGCACTACGAGTGAGGTCGAGCTGTTCGCCCTGTCGCTCGAGAACGTCCACTGCGATGAGCTCCATCACGAACGAAGTCGATTCCTGTTCCTCGGTGCCGGATCCCGCTTTCGTCTGGGACCCCTCCCGGGATTTCACCTCGGATTCCCCCTCGGATTCCGATTCAGTTTCGTCCCTGTTCTCGGATCGTCGAACCCGCGAGAGAACGATTTTCGGCACCGCCGTCAGCGCCGGGATTCCGGGGACCAGATACCCCCGAAAGTACACCAGAAGCGCGAGCACGGCGAACACAGTCGCCCCGACGAGTTGGTGCTGGGCCAGCGCGATGGTGAACCCGACGAGTGCGGCGACGTAGAGGTTCAAAAGTGTACACGGAATACACCGATTATTTCCGGTGTAGTCCGGATTGCGAAACCGACCCAGAACCCCGCCGAGTTCCAACCCCATTACTGGGTGTTCCGATCCCTGGTTAATAGGTATAAACTGTTTACCGAACTGTGCACCGATCGCATTCCGGCCCGAACCGACAGTGGACCACCGTCCGGCGACCCAGGCTTATTACTCCGGGCGCCCGTAGGTGCAGCCGAGGACGTCAAAATGGAGCGTTTCTCCGAGGAGACGATCGAGGAAGTGCTGCGGCGTGAGGACGACGGCGTGCTCACGTTCGCGGACGACAACGAGCCCTATGGGGTCCCGGTGTCGTACGGGTACGACGGGGACCGGTTCGTGTTCCAGCTCAGCAAGTCGAAGCGGGGTCGGAAAGCCGACTTCATCGACGAGGAGCCGTTGGCCTGTTTCATCGTGTATGCGAAACACCCGAACAGGGTCGTCGAGAGCGTGATCGCCACGGGGAAACTGCGATCGGTTCCCGAATCCGACCAGCGGGAGGCGTTTGCGGTGCTTCGCGAGAACACCGACTTCCCGCTCGACCGCGAACTCTGGAGTGGCTCCGACGGTGGCAGCGAGAACAGACTGTACGAACTCGTCCCCGAAACGCTCTCCGGGCGTGCGTACGGTACCGGGAAACCGTAGTCGCAACCGCAGTCCGGGCAATCGCCCCCGCGAGCCCTCGCGCGCTCGTCCGTCGCTGTTCGTCGTGTGCCTATCCACCGCTGTTCGTCGTGTGCCCGTCACAGTACAAACTCGATTTCACCGATGCATTTTCATTATAGTAGCCCATCCAAATAATGGAAATGTCTGACAAGGAATCGCCGGCGGAATCCGGCAGTCATCCGAACGTTCCCTCAGTCGACCAGTCCGATCGAACGCTCCCCCGGAACCTCAGGCAGTCTGGCGATCCCGGCATCGAGATGTTGATCTCGACGCGGGTTCGAAAGTCTCCGTTCTGGCATCTCTCCGTGGAGGAGGGCTGCTGGCGCGCAACCGTCTACAACCGGATGTATCACCCGCGCGGGATGCGCACCGAGGAGGAGGGTGGCGCGATGGCCGAGTACGACGCGTTGGTCAACCGCGTGACGCTGTGGAACGTCGCCGTCGAGCGCCAGATCCGGGTCAAGGGTCCGGAGGCGGAGGAGCTCGTCAACTACGTGATCACCCGCGACGCGACCGAGATCGAACCGATGCACGGGAAATACGCCATCCTCTGTAACCAGGACGGCGGCATCCTGAACGATCCGGTGCTGTTGCGCCTCGCCGACGACGAGTTCTGGTTTTCGATCTCGGACTCGACGCTGATGCAGTGGCTCCAGGGTGTCAACGTCGAGAAAGGGTTCGACGTCGAAATCGACGAGATCGACGTCTCCCCGATGCAGATCCAGGGGCCGCTGTCGACCGACGTGATGGAGGACCTGTTCGGCGAGCAGATCTACGACATCCCGTACTACGGCCTGATGGAGGGCGAAGTGAACGGGTGTCCGGTGCTCGTGAGTCAGACGGGCTTTTCGGGCGAGAAGGGGTTCGAGATCTACGTCAGAGACTCCATGAAGAACGCCGAGGCGGTGTGGAACCCCGTGCTCGAGGCCGTGAAATCCTACGACGGCGAGGTGATCGCGCCCGCCCATCATCGCCGGATCGCCGCGGGGATCCTCTCGTGGGGCCAGGACATGGACCACGAGACGTCGCCGTTCCAGGTGAACCTGGCATACCAGGTGCCCGACGACAAGGAGGCCGACTACGTCGGCAAGGAGGAACTGGAGCGCCAGCGCGAGCAGATCGAGGCCGGGAACCCGCCGTTCAACCACGAACTCGTCGGCATGAAGCTGGGCGGCGAGCCGATCCGGGACTACGCGCCGGACTTCTGGCTCGTGGCTGACCCCGAGACGGGCGACGAGGTCGGGTATCTCACCTCGCCGTGGTGGTCACCGGAGCTGGAAACGAACATCGCGCTCGGATTCGTGCCCGTCGACGGCACCGACTTGGGCACCGAGTATCTGGTCCACCTGCCAGACGAGTACGCCGAGGAACCGGGCGAGCCGGTCGAGGCGCGGGTCGTCCAGGTGCCGTTCAAGGAGTCGGTGCATCCCAGCGCCCGCGAGAAGGCGAAGATGGACGCCGAAGAGGACGCAAACGAGTAGCGCCTCCCGAGAGGTAGCCGGTCCGAGACTGTCCGATCCCGTCGCGAACGCTTTTCAGGCAACACATACCGATAAGGGAGCAGTTCGTAGTGCCAGTGTGGATGGCGTACGAAACGAGCCAGAGTGAGCCGACTTCCGTCGAGTTACTGCTCGATAGCGAGCGGTTTCTGTGGCTCGTCGCCGTCGTGTTCTTCGGGATCGGCGACCTCGTGACCACCGCGATCGGACTGCAGTTGCAGTACGTCGTCGAGGCGGGGCCGGTGGTGGGTGACGTGATCCGGGCATACGGGACCACGTCGATGATATGGCTGAAGATGCTCGTTTTCGTTCTCTGTTACGGGCTCTGGCGCGTCGTGCCGGCACCCCATCGGGTGGGTGTGCCGCTTGGGCTCGCCGTGCTCGGGGTGTTGGTGACGCTGTGGAACGTGTTCGTGATGGGGATCGCAGTTCTTTGAGAGATACAGTTCGGTGGTGAAAAACGAGCGGAAAAGAGTACAAGGAGCGTTCCGGATCGTGTGTTCCCATCTCGGGAAACACAGACTGATACAGACGTCTTATCTCGTGTTTTCCTCACCGTTCGTCTCGAAAGAAGTTCTCGAAGCGGATCTCGTTTTGTTTCGCGTAAAACGTGTGTGTCACCGCAGAGAGGCCGAAAAGGAGGACCATGAGCACGGCAACCACCTGCCAGGAGAGTTGATGAAACGGGAAAATACTGAGCCACGTTACCGCAACCAGTGCAGCGGTAACGGCTGTCAGCCCCAGATAATACTCGTGCCACGGGATTTCGTCTTCTGGGACGTACTCCAGGTACATCTGAACGTCCTTTGCGGCGTCAGTGATTTCAACCTCTCCCCGGAGCGGATCGTAATCGATGACCCCGATTTTGTCCATTTTCGGAAAATGAGATTGGCGGAGAGCCGTATAGACGGCCTTCCGATTTCCCGAATCGAGATTATCCATCGACTCACCGGTTTGCCGACTCGTCACGTAATCGACTACCTCGTTCAGTGGTACCGCGTTTGTGTCACACTCCTCGAGATATTGAAGCGCTAATCGTCGTCGTTCGTTTCGCAGTACCTCGAATATATCGTTCCGCGAAAGTACGTCCTGGTTCGGAGTCTCCGTTGACTCCTGCGATTCCCCCCTCAATAACTGTTCTACCGTTCCGGATGCCATGTGAACTCACCCCCCGGTACTGACACATTAGGAAGACAACTATTTAATATATACTCCGTTCAAGAGCAGGTCATTTTTGATAATTTATGGATAATCTAAGAAACTCTCAAGATATTTACTTGACACGCTCGCGTTTGGTGGTGTCAAAACACTGCCGACACCATCGCTTCGATCCAAATCGAACACGAACGCCACCATTATCACATACATATACTCAGTTTAACAATGAATTATTGGATCAATAATTCGGACGCTCGGCAGAAAGGACAGTACTGCTCGATTCGAGTCAAAAGCGTGGGGAGGTATCCGAGATAGCTGGCAGTCGAGCCCCGGCGAAGGAACCAACGGCGGCAGCAGTGGTTGGGAGTTCCTGACTCATTTCTCCCGTATCATCCCCTGTCTGAGATGGGACGGTCGGTGAATCGAACGCCGATGTCGTCTCGTCGTTCATTGCCGCAGTCCCGGAGTTCACCGCTGCAACGCCGAACTCCACGGCGGCGGTTCCGCTATCTGTGAACGCGGCGTGAGTGGCGAATCCGCCGGTGAGTGCTGCGAAGAATATCGTTACAACCAAAACGAATACGGCGACTTTTCGTGACTGACTGTCAGTTGGCATTGGGACGACCCTCCTTGTTTTCTCGATCTACGTTCGGTTCTTCCGAATTTACAGCCGAGTCAGATCCTTTTGACTCCGCCGGTTCCTCCAGTTCCGACTCCGGTTCCTCCAGTTCCGACTCCGGTTCCAGTTCCGACTCCGATTCCGATTCTAAGAAATCAATCGGCTCCTCGCCATTGGTTGCTTCCGACACTTCTTCCGACGAGTCTGGGGAACCTGGATCACTGTCAGTCCCGTCCGCATCCGGGGAACGCTCCACGTACCGGCTGTAGATAGTTCCGTTCCGGACGAGGTGATATCCGCCCGTTTCGTCGTCGTCGACGATCCAGTCGTCGTCAGTCGTTGCCATCGTTTCCAGTTGTCGGAAGGAGTCGACCACGACTTCGGGATACTCCTGCGTTTCCGACCGCAGAGTGCCGGAGATGACTCGACTGTCGGAGGCGGCTGTGTTTCCTTGCGAGGTAGCCTGTCTCTCAGTAGCAACTCCAGCACCGTCAGACGCCCCGTTAGCGGCGATCCCGGCGCCGGTGTCTATCGACGTCGACGGATCAGACTGCTCCGAATCCATCGCCGGATCGTCCGGGACACTCCCAGTTTCGGGCTCCGCGGGCAGTTCCTGTGTGCCCGCGAGATAGTACATCCCACCGACCAGCAGCACGCCGATCCCCGAGGCGAATGCAACTGCGAACGACCACGGTTCCTGGATCAGCGTCACGATCCATCCCGAGTAGATCGCAATCCCGATGAGCAACAACAGCGACAGGCGAAGATCGGTACGCGTGATCGCGATCGTATCGTCGTCAGTTTCGCCGTCCTCCCCGGTGTCGCCTGCGGCTGCAGCAGCCGTTCCGTCATCCGGAACGGGTGGGGAAGAATCTACAGCCTCATCGGAGGGTCCGTCTGCAGCCTCCGGCGAGTCCGCCGACTGCGTTTCGGACATCTCTTCTCGTTTCCCTTTGAAGAAGGTGTACAGCTCCGAGATGACCAAAAGCAGGAACGGGACGACCACCAGCGCAGCGAATCCGTACGGCGTGTTCGCGAACTCGACGACGTAGCCGATGTACGGGAAGGTCAAAATAACCTTGCCGTTGACCTGCTCTGCCGGCACTGGTGTCGCATCCGGCTCGTCGTTTGCATCACCCTGTGTGCGGAAGGCGAGTTGGCCATCCTCTTCAAGTACCTCGACGACGCGGTGGGTCGTCGGCGTCTCCTCGCCACCCCGAACGTAGGTGATCACGTCGTTCTCCTGGATAGCTTCGGCTTCGACGTCGTCGACGATCACCACGTCGCCGACGCTGATCGCGGGCTCCATACTACCAGAAAGCACCACGTAGCCACCCTCGGCGCCGATGATTCCGGGGACAGCATAGATGACGAACGGGATCACGATCGCGAGCAAAAGCAGCAAGCCCACGATGTTGAGGACCTGGCGCAGGGTTGGCCGTGTCAGCGACATGGGTGACACCTCCAGTTGCAAAGCTCGACAGTCCCGAGAGTTCCACCAATCGAGGGCTTCGGAGTTCGGTGGTCGATCGATGCGGTGGTTCGTCGGTGCATGTTAGCTCCAGGGATTGTTCGGTTCGGTCTGGTGTCGACACTGAATCGCGCGGAACTCGAGTTGCAGTTCGAGCGTATCGTCCAGCAGCTCTTCGGGCGGATCGTCGTCGAACACCCACTCGAGGTCGAGACACCCCGGGGGACACCCGTGGCAGCCGCCACAGGCGTAAAACTCCACGTGGCTTAACCCGTAGACGCCATCGGTTTTGTCGTGATCCGGCGGCGTCAGTCCGTAATCCACACTCCGGCAACCCTCATAAACGTAGTATTTTCGTTTGGGTCCGGGAGGATCACCCCCGCCGACAGTCGTGACCTCGCACACGCCGGGGCCGTCTGTCACCTCGTAGTCGAACTCGATGACCTCCCTGTCGTCGTTCGTCTTCACGTTTGTCAGTTCGATCGTCACCGAATCCTCGCCGTCCGGAGTGAACTCGAATACCGGGGGATCCTGACTCGTCACCGCACCCTCGTCCTCGTCGTCGAAGTAAAACTCCCCCGTGTCCTCGTCGTGTTCGATCTTCCCCAGGTATCGACACTCCAGTAGCTTGCCACCGGAATACGTCCCGTGAAAATCACCGAGCGTCCCTTCGAAGAGGATGTCCTTTTCGCCTTCCGGGCGCGGTTCACAGTCGGGACGAGAAGCGAATCTGACGTCGAGATAGTTCTCGAGTTCGGTTTCTTCTGCCCCGATAAGGTGAGTGCGCACCCACACGCGCCCGGGGTTTTCACACAGTCGATACGCAGTCGAGAACACGCCTTCGTCGCCGGGCTCGAGTTCGGGAAACGTAACGGAGACCGTATCCCCGTTCTCGAAGTCGCTTTCGGTCGGGAAGTCGGTCACGGAGTCTTCGTCTTCGACGCCAGCGCCGGCGAGTTCGAGCGAGAGAGCGCCAGCCTGGAATCTGTTCCCGGTGAATATCTCTCGATCGTGGAAGTAGGCTCGCGTGGCGAATCCGGCAGTAACACCAGTTACGCCGACTCCTGCTATTGCCCCCAGAATCTGTCGGCGCGAGTATCCCTTATCGGACATAGTGGTATCGTCCCCATGGCTGCAGGTGTGGTGACCCCATCCTCCACCACGTTCGTGTGAGTACCTCACGCGAGGTTATCATATGAGTATAGGCTCATTGTAGCCAGTGAAGGCCGAGCCTGAGAACCGGATTACTTCGGAAATCAATCCCTAAACCGAGGTAGGGCGCTGGAGCGATCCGACTTAACATTGTTCAGCGTCGAATCGGATGTCGAACTCGACGGTATCGCCCTGGACCGCGTTGATGTTCTCCTGGTCCGTGGGGAACCACCACCAGAACGTGACCGTGACTTTGTCCGACCCGGAGAGGCAGGTCGATTCTGTCGGGGCGTTGGGGTTCGTATCGAGGGCGACCCCGTCCGAAAGCGCGGTCGTCACGTCCTCGAGCGTTCCCTCGGCGTCGGGGTGGACCAGTTGCTCCCCGGGATCGCGTTCCGCATTGCGCGCGCCGAAGGCGTCCACTTCCAGGAAGCCGGTGTCGTACCAGACCGCGGCGTGAATGAACTCCTGAAGCCCCGGCGACTGGAGGTCGCCAGTGAGATCGAAGCTCAGTTCTGTTTCGACCTCGACGTCGTCGGCGTCTTCGTTTTCAGTGTCGAGTCGGAGTTGGACGCTGAGTGATCCGGAATCGCCCGGGAGGACGTTTCCGAGCGAGATTGCTGGGCCGGTGGGAGACGGCGACGCTGCACCATCGGTCGTGTCCGTAAGGGGTGTGTCGTTGTACTTTTCCCGCCAGTCAAGCAGGAGGCCGTCGATCGAACCGGTCTGGAGCTGGGTCGTTTCGGTGAACGCGCGGCTGCGCTCGGTCGCAAAGGCGAGGCCGGCTATCGAAGCTGCGCCCATGCTCGCCACGCCAGCGAGCAGTTGGCGACGGGAGACGTTTTTGGGGTGCATGCGATATCGGTGATTGAAGCCCACCGCCGGAATTGAACCGGCGTCGCGCACCAGCGTGGGCGTAAATCGGGAGTCGGGGGATGAGTCGGCTTCAGTCCATGGCTCCGGATGGGCCAGTCGGATCGTCGTTGTGGCGACACTGCTCGGTGTAGAAGCCGAGGTCGAAGCTCAAGGACATTGCCTGGAGATCGTTGATGTCGTCGATCCCGTCGATTGTTTCGACATCGACATCAGTTGGTAGACACCACTTAAATCCGACACAGAACGTCTCGTCAGCCGGGAAGCACAGGTTCGGTGGTGGAACGTCGTCTTCGTCGATGTCACAGACGAAGAACTCGATGTTACTGATCGCAGCACGCTGGTCTCCGGGATTACGAAGGTTCGTTTCCAGTTCCCGCGTTTCAGTGACGCAGGCCTCTTCACCTTCCCCGAGGTCATAGAAGGTTTCACTGTCCTGACCGCCATTTACCCTGATTCGGCAGAGTCCATAATCGCCGTCGATGACTTCTGCTTTAATCGAAACCGGTTCCTCCTCATTGTCTTCATCTTCGAACTCTGTGATCTCGACTTCTACCGTCACGTCCCGCGCTTTGTAGTCACCACCACCGGACCACGGAGGTGCGTTCGCGTCATCATCGAAATTGAATACGTTCCCATTCTCCTTGGTGCCACCATCGACCTCACCGAATGTCCCGTCTTCGTTGACATCGACCTTGCCAACTTTCACGCATTCACCACTATCGTCTCCCCCATCGCCGGTGTCTCCGTCGTGATTTTCCCCATAAACTCGGGGATCAAGTTGGAGTCCCTCAGTTAAGTACGGGAGCAGTTCTGCCATGCTCCCCCACTGGAAGATCAATTGATCCTGCTCCTCGTCGAAAACGTTGTTACAGCCGAGATCGTACCAGAACTTCACCTCGATTGCTTCGGCGAGTTCATCGTCGATATCGTCGGCCAACTCGCCGAAAAGCCAGACGTAGCCGGGGTTGTCACACAGGTGGTAGCTGAACGTCACTTCCCCGCAGTCTCCCGGCTTCACGTCGTCGAGATCGATCAGCGAGTCGGGCTCGAACCCGTTGTCGTTGTGGAAGCTGTCGGGATCACCGAAGTTATCCAGGGTCTCGCAAGTTAGGTCCTCCTGGATATTTGCGCCGTCCTCGACATCTTCCATGGACCAGTTCATATCGTCGCCGGGATCACCGTCGACGTATCGGGTGTCATCATCCAACGACTGCATCCCGTCATCGTCATGGTCGGGATGGGCGTTCACGAATGGCCGTCCAGCGGAACCGTAGGGTGCCTGATCATGATAATAGGGCATCCCCCAGTAGAGTTGCTGCCAGTCGAGCCTGAGATCGAGTTCCCCGGCCGTCATCGTGTTGTTCTCGAACGATTCCTCGTCGCTGAAGTACGCACTCGTGCCGAACCCCGCACCCGTCGATGCCACACCGACGGCGCCGATGCCGGCGAGTGCCTTCCGTCGCGACAGTTCGAAACTGCTTTCCTTGCTCATTATCGCTCATCCCCCGAAGGGGAAGCCCCACCGCCGGAGTCGAACCGGCGTACACCGTGTGGGGCAAAAGACCGGGAGTCGTTAACCGACTCCGCGGTTAGTCGTCAGCTGGCGGTCCAGTTGGGTTCTCGTTGTGGCGGCACTGCTCGGTGTAGAACGACAGGTCGAACGTCAGGGAGTCACCCTGGGCGTCGTTGACGTCGTCCTGACCAGTGGGGAACCACCACTTGAACCCAATACAGTGGGTCCGTCCCGGTTCGAAACACGCGTCTGCTTCGAGCCGTGGCGTCTGGAACAACTGCATCCCATCACTGTTGAGATCGTCGAGCACATCTCCGAGTGTCCCGTATCCGAGGACGTACTCGCCGAGGAGATCGCTCAGACAGATGACGTACAGTTCTGTTGCCACGTTATCATCGCGGATAGGGAACCAGTGGGCGAGGTTCCCACCGACGTCCATTGGATCGTGATCGTCGAGGGTTGTGTCAGACGACATCATGCTGTTGATGGCATCCATAGCATCATCTACGTCGATCTCGACGCCTGCAGTGTTCGCGACCACCTGCTGAAGGTAGACGGACTCGTCACGTTCGTCCGTATCGCCGATCACACAGATGCTCGTCGGGGGGCCGAGATCGTCCACACGTGCGTCGTGAGCTATCTCCAACACCTCTTCGTAGTCGTCTGAACCGAGGTTCCCGTCTTCCCACGGTGAGCCATCGGTGATGAGGACGTTGTGTTGGTTTCCAAACTCGTCCTCCATCACGTCTTCCGCTTCTTCGATACCTTCCTTGAGCGCCGTGCCGGTACTGATGTCCTCCTCGTCGACGTCTTCGCGCGGATCCCAGACGTACTCGTCAGGATCGTCGTCCGGATCCGGATCGTGCGCGATGATCTCGGCGAGCTGGTATCGGAGGTTTCGCAGTTCTCCGCCCTCGTTGGGATCGTCGCCCGTGTCGGCCGGAACGTCCGCCGTGTTGTAGTCGCCGTCTTCGATCAACCCACTGAGATCCGTGGTTGGGTCGACCACTCTGAGTTTCGCGTCGCCGGAACCCTCACCGGAAATCGAATCTCCATCGTATCCACTGAAGAAGACCGCACCGACGTTGTACTCACACTCGAGGTCGTCGCGAAGATGCACGATCAGCTCGTAGATCGCTTGTTCCGCCAGATCCACGAGGGTCGTTTCGTCGTACTCGTGACCACCGATTTCGATTGGGTCGTCCGAGACCAGCCCTCCGTACGAGTCGTAGAAGGTCGATCCGGAGAAGTCGACCGTCAGCATGATGTCCGCATCTTTACACCCGTCTGGGACATTGTCACAATCCTCGTCGACCCAGACTTTCGCCTTGATGAAGTCCTTGAGGTGATCCTCTGTCCCCGGATTGTTCTCGTAGTCGGCGAGTTCCGACTGCAACCAGAGATAGCCGGGATTGTCACAGAGGTTCAGCCCGAACGTGGCTTCACCCTTATCGCCGGGTTTGACGTCTTCGAGGTCGAATACCGGACTCGGCGCGTCCGGTAGATCCTCGAAGTCGTCGCAGGTGAGCTGAATATTATCGCCGTACTTCGGGTCGACATCTGGATCATCGACGTAGGTGCGATCTCCCAACGACTGGATGCCGTCGGAATCTGCATCAGCAACGAACTGACCGTCGTCCGGGAAGGCGTTCACCCACGGACGACCGGCCGCGCCGTAGTCCTGCGGGCGCGTCTCCTGTGATGCACCGTAGTAGATTTGCTGCCAGCTGCCATGGAGTTGGAGTTCCCCGGCAGCGAGACTATTCCCCTCGAACGATTCCTGATCGCTGAAGAAGGCACTCGTACCCATTCCGGCGCCAGCGCTCGCAGCACCGATCGCACCGATCCCGGCGAGAGCCTTCCGTCGCGACAGTTTTAATCCGTTATTTTTCTTGCTCATATTCAATCACTCCTGAACTCTTCGTTGTGGCGGGCTTGCTCGGCGTAGAACCTGAGGTCAGACGCGTGGGATGCGTTCTGAATCTCGTTTCCTGCCTCCGTCGATATGACTATTTCAACACATACCACGACAGAATCATAATCACCGTTGGGACCTATCGTGAGCAGTTCTCCATCTTCGTTCCGGAGTGCTAATCCGTCACCGTCAAGAGCATCGAACAACTCACCAAGGCCCTCACCATCGAAGGTCTCACTTGAGAACTCTCCTGCACCGGACCACTCGCCGTCTTCTACTTCATCACCAACGGCTACCGTCGCTGTAATGTTATCTGACTGCCCTAGTGGGATTGGTGTAACTCCAAGCTCTTCGAAGCGGTCATCATCTTCATCGCCTCCGGGTTCATCTTCCTGTACATCACCTTCCACCTGTACGTAACCAGGATTTTCGTTGATCGTTATCTCCCAGTAAAACTCGTATGTGTCTCCCGGTTTGGCATCGGAAATCGTGATCGGCATTCCGAATTCAGCACCATCATCACCGACTGCCGAAGCCCAACTTTCAATCTCTTCATCGGGCCCGATTCCGTCTTGATCAACGGTACTCTCTCCTGTTAGTAGTTCGACCGTAAGTTCGAATTCGCCGGCCTGTATGGAGTTCCCAGTGAACTCTTCTTGGTCACTGAAGTAGGCACTCGTTCCGAACCCGGCTCCGGCCGACGCGACGCCGACCGTGCCGAGCCCGACGAGGGCCTTCCTGCGCGACAATTGGAATTCTTTGCTCATGATTCAACTCAGAGCCCGGCTGCTTCGGATTTTACGTCTTCAGGGTCGTTATGCCGGGCCTGTTCGGCGTAGAACGTGAGGTCCCACTCGAGTTTTGCACCCTGGAGTTCGTTGCCCACGTCTTCTCCGGGAATATCAAGCGTCAGGCAGACCGTGACCGTTTGATCTGCCTCGATCTGGATGCCGTCCCCCCCTTCGTCGTGTAGCAGGACGCCGTCGTCTTCAATAGCATCGAGGAGATCCCCGAAGGTATCATAATCACCTCCGAACTTGTACACCGTTTCATCATCATCTTCGCCGGGAACTGTGATAGTGAGTTCCGTGACGAGTGCTTCATCACCAATTGTCGAGAGATCTTCCTCATCATCAATGTCCCACAGGTCTTCAAGCTCGATATTATCCACATCAACACCGTTCCAGTCGTCGTATTCTCCTGTGACTGCAACGTATCCCGGGTTATCTTCAACTGTTACCTCCCAGCAGAACTCGTACTCGTCGCCGGGCTTGGCGTCTTCAATTCCAATTTCGGGGGTGTTAACCCAGACTCCGGTATCATTTTGGTCAGCCTCCCAGTCCTCCTGATCTGGTCCAAGACCATCTTGATCAACGTTTGTTACATACTGGTCAACAGTCAGACCAAACGTACCGGCCTGAATGCTGTTGTCGGTGAACTCCTCCTGGTCGCTGAAGTACGCGCTCGTTCCCAGTCCCGCACCAGCGGACGCCGCGCCCACTGTTCCGAGACCGATCAATGCCTTCCGCCGTGACAGCTCGAATTTCCGGTCTGACATAGTCGTTCTCGCCCGGCCGGGTGTCCCGGCGGGCTTGGTAGATACCATTACCCCTACCCCCATAGCTAATCGCGCGATTGTCTCTCAAACGTCTCGTTTTGAAGCCGTATAGACTGATTGCGATCCGGAAAGGCGCCCCTACTCACGAAATAATGGGGCCAATCGGCAGCGAGGTGAGTGAAATCGGACTTTCAAAAGGTGAGTTCGAAGCTGAGCTTATCGTTAATTTCGGCATCCCCGGGGTCGCCATACCTATCCTTCCCAAGATCAAAAATATGAAAGAGAGCTGATTTTTATATCATGCCATCAGCGTCTTGCTCAGGTGGTTGTGAGATATCTCTGTAATCTGGCTACTGATTTCATTCACCAAGATACTCCCATACGACTTTGAACCCATCCTCAGTCTCGCTGACCTCAACGAGTTCGTAGTCGCCTTCCGGACCACCTTGCATTGGCGCTCCCTCAAAGTTCCCGTGTTCATCCCATGCGGTTTCGGGAGCATCGATCGGATACGGTGTTCCGATCCCGATCGGAATGCGATACCACTGGTCGTCGACGCCAAATTCGGTCTCATTGTACGGATCAACACCCAATACTTGGGCCGTGGGCCCAAACCCGATCGACTCCACCTCGATCGAGATCGACTCGTCAGTCGTGTTCGCGTACACTGACTGCATGAATGGAGTATCCAGTGCGTCCACTTCACCGGTCGGGAAATCGCTCATTTTTGTGCCTTCCTCGAGAGGGACAACCTCTCCGCCTCCGAGATTTGCGAACAGACCGCCGTTATCGGTCTGCGCGTCGTCTAGGAACGGGTTGTTCGGAAAGTCAACAAGAGCATTCGCAGCAGTGGATTCCATGTCGGCGCCATCGTTGTGTCGGGCCTGTTCTGCGTAGAACAGCAGATCCCACTCCAGGCGCGCGCCTTGGAGTTCGTTTCCGACATCGGTCGGAATCTTCAGTTCGACACACAGGGTCCAAGTTACTCCTTCGTCGAACTGGATCGGGTCATCGTTATCATCTATAAGTGCGCCGCTCTCGAGATCCGCGAGGAGGTCCCCAAGATAGTCATATTCGTATGTTACTTCGTCACCGTTCTCGAGCGAAACCGACTGGACCTCTGTTGCTTCACCGAGTGTCGTCATATCGCCCTCATCGTCAACGTCATGGAGGTCGTCAGGATCCAAACCACTTGCCTCAGCTCCAGTCCAGTCGTCGTAATCGGCCGCCACGGCTACATATCCGGGGTTGTGGTCGATGGTGATGTCCCAACAGAATTCGTACTCGTCACCCGGTTTCGCGTCCTCAATCTCAATGGTGTCTTTAACCCAAACACCACCATCAGGACCCTCGCCAGCCTCCAAGTGATCCGGACCAATATCGTCTTGATCGATACTGATAACCTGCTGCTCAACGGTCAGTTCAAATTCACCTGCTTGTATCGAGTTACCAGTGAACTCTTCCTGATCGCTGAAGTATGCGCTGGTCCCGAAACCGGCACCAGCGGACGCCACGCCCACGGTTCCGAGACCGATCAATGCCTTCCGCCGTGACAGCTCGAATTTCCGGTCTGACATAGTCGTTCTCGCCCGGCCGGGTGTCCCGGCGGGCTTGGTAGATCCCATTACCCCTACCCCCATAGCTAATCGCGCGATTGTCTCTCAAACGGGTTGTTGTCGGATGACTGGGAGTGCCTGAACATCCCTGGATAATTTGGTAACAAGAGCTTTCGCGACCGTAAATCGTGTATAATCAGTCATTACCTCGGAGTTAGTAGTAATACTCAACGTTTTCCAATAATTCTGATAAATCGGGTGAGAAGACGGGCGAATTGACTCGCCTGTCGTGGGAATAAAAATCGCGAGTGGCTGCTGTCGATTCGATTCAGGCCTCGATTTCGTTGTGACGGAACTGATCGGTGTAGAATTCCAAATAAAATTCGAGGCGATCAGTTTGCACCTTGTTACCGTCACCAGTCGGTAACCACCACTCGAGAACAATACGCTTCGTCACGGATTTGGCGAAATACCACGTCTCCTCGAGATCATTTGTTCGATCGTTGAGAATTATTCCGTTACCGGATTCGAGTTCGGGCATCGCGTCAGTGAACGATCCCTCGAAGAGGAGACCCTCGCCTGTGCGGATCGTCTCGCCGATCGCAGCGAAGATGTCATGTCGTTCGTCGATGTTTGCAGCCGTGTAGATGTCCAGGTCCGTGGATGTGATCTGTTGTATTGTATCCGGATCAGCTTTTCCGACACCGACCGAAATCACGCCAACCCGTTTTTATCGCCCCCCTAGGGCGGCATTGATCGCATCGAAAATCGGGAAAACGGTGGTAGATCCACACCAATGAATCTCGTAACCGGCCACGTACTGCTTTTCCCGTTCTGTAGTGTCGTGTAAAAATAACATTTTTTGTCGTATCAGGCACTCACTACCGGTCCGACAACACAGATACAAGCGCTGATTACTTACCTAATAGGGGTACGTGTGACTCGATAGCGTGGGGGACGGATGGGGTCCCTCGGGTCACAACGATGGGAATCACGAACCGTTACCAGAGGTTGCCGGAAACGCAAATCCACGACCTGCTCCGGAACGAGCGTCGACAGCAGGTCATCAAACACATGCAACGAACAGTGGGATCGACGACGCTTCGGGAACTCGCGGTAGCAATCGCCGAACAGGAAACCGGTGAGTCGCCGCCACCGAAGAACATCCGCGACAGCGTCTACAACTCTCTTCACCAGACGCATCTCCCGAAACTCGACAGGCGCGGCGTCATCGAGTACGATTCCGACCGAAAGACAGTCACGCTCGAGGAGGACGCCAAATCAGTCCGCATTTACATGGAGGTTGTAACGGACTACGGTGTCACGTGGGACGAGGTCTATCGTATGCTCGGAACGCTCTCGCTTTTCGTCGTCCTCGCTGCGCACATCGACGTCCCACTTGTCTCCGCTGTCGATCCGGTCCTCTGGACGTCCTTGTTCCTGTTCGTGTTCGCTGTCGTGATGGGCTACCAGCTGTGGAGCCAACGCTGGATCTACCTGAACGCGTTGCTCAGTTGAAACAGGCGTGGAAATAAACGACGGGAATCGACGAGAACCGCAGACGCTTCTGAGCCAGGAGATCAGTTCGAATCGAGCGCGCCTGGCGAGATGTTCGCCTCGAACAGCCGCACTCCGCAGTTGTCACACGTTGCCGCCAGCACCTGTCGCTCGTGACAGCAGGACTGGACCGTCTCCTGATCCATCGTCACCGGACCCTCGCAGTCAGGACACTCTTCGAGCCACAGCCGAAGACTGCCAGCCACTTCGGTTCGCTCGGGGAACCCGAGAACGCGCCATCCGGCGGCCCGTCGCCGAAGCTCTGCCGCCGCCGCAGCGTCTGCGAGATACGCCGGCCGAGACTCCCACTTGGCGATCCGTCTGCCATCGAGGGTGGCCACATAAGCACTCCCTCGCTCCTCGAACACGACGTCCCCGAGATCGACGTCCTCCTCCACCTCGCCCCGGTCGACGAAGTCGTCGATGCCCGGGTCGATCGCTTCTCCGTTGGCTCCATCTCGCATCGCGTCGATCCGGTCTCGCCAGGCGGTTTCGAACGATTCAGTGAGACAGAGATCGTCATCGTCTGGACACTCCTCGATGACGCCGGCCTCCAGGAGGAACGACTCCACCTCGACGTTTCCCCGGTCGTCACGTACGGGTTCGGGCGCTTTTCCGAACAGACGGAGCATCCACAGCGGCATGTACCGCTTGGTCAGCGTGGGCGTGCCCGGAACCAGATACCCCCGCAGATAGATCAGCCCGGCCGATACCGCGATGATGGCACCGCCCACGACTGATGACAGTTCGATTGTCGTCCCGGAGCTGACGAGGACACCGGTGACCCCGATCCCTAGGGCGGTTGCGATCCCGAGATTGACGACTGTACACGGTAGACACCTGTTCTCGCCGGTGTACTCCGGCTGTCGAAGCCCGTCGAACGAATTGCTCAATGACATGGTTCTGGTTCGACTCGGTTATTCTTCAATTCCGCTATCTCCTGCTTAAGTATAGACTCGTTGTCCTCCAAGCGGGTGGTCTCAGGACACCCCTGAACAGAGGACGATCCATCATCGACTCAGTGAACATGTGACTGAAGATCGTTCCAGTTGATATTGGACTACCGGATAGCCGTCTCACAGTTATCGATACACCTATTTCTCTTTTATCATCAAACGGCTCGGTTTAGTTATCTCATTATGAAAATTTGAGATTACTATAATATATATTATTGTATTTTTGTTCGTATATAATCTACTGAGGGCCTGAAACACAACATTCCGAATATCGTGTCAAGTATAAGTGTATTATCACAGATGAGAACTGAATCAAAACAGTATTCAACCATAAGGGGGAGTTGCCAACAGAAATGGCCTCATCGCGTAGGACGGGAACGGGCGGGACAATTCGTTGCGCCGTCGTCGTTTTGGTCGCGTTGCTCATGCTTGTCGCGCCGGCCGCGCCGGCCGCCGGGATGGCCGCTACGGCCGACACGACACCGAGTATCGAGAACCCCGGCTCGAGTCACCCTGACGCCTCCCAACAGTTCGGCCCAGAGATCGATTCGGGTCCGGTACTGGATCGCTCGACAGTCGACGAATCAGATGATAACGATCGGTTCGAGTCCTCGGCCGATGTCGAGGCTGTCCCTCGGACGAACGTCACGCTGCTCACCGGCCACACGGTGCAGGTGATCGAAACCGGCGATGAGCCCCGGTACGACGCCGATACTGACGACACGATGCACACCGTCCGGACTGCCGAAGGAACGTACGTCTTTCCCGAAGGCGTCGACTTCGACAGGTTCGATCCGGAACTGTTCAACGTCGACAGGCTGATTGAAGACGGCTACGCCGACGAAGATACTGACAGCGTCCCGGTAATCCTCCGCGAACGGACGGATCGCCCGGACCGAGGGAACGGGATCGGCGTTCAGTCCGCCGAGAACGCGAGTGATCGGGTCGGCGTCTCCGACGCGTTCGAGCGTGGAATGGCCGGAACGACAGGATTGGACGTCGCAAGCTCTCACGCGTCGATCGGTGCCGTCTCGGGATCAATCGACAAAGCCGGTGCGGAAGCTACCTTCGAACAATTCCGCGACGACGACTCGATCGAACGGGTTCACTACGACGCGAAATACGAGGTCCAACTCGACGACGCGGGGGACGTAGTTTCTGCCGAGGAAGCGTGGGAAGACTACAACGTCTCCGGAGAGGGCGTCACGGTCGCCGTGCTCGACACCGGCGTCGATAGCGATCATCCCGACCTCCAGCATGCAGTCGTTCACGAGAAAGACTTCACTGGAGAAGGAACAACTCACGACGAACACGGGCACGGAACCCACGTTGCGGGGATTGTAGCAGGGAGTGGCGACGCCAGTGACGGGACGTACGTCGGCGTCGCGCCTAATGCGAGTATCATGGATCTGCGGGTACTGGATAGTAGTGGAGGTGGAAGCGCTTCGGACATCATTGAAGCAATCGAATACGCCGACGAGAACGATGCGGATATCGTTTCGATGAGTCTTGGCGGATCAACGAGTTCGGATGATCCGTTTTTCGATGTGATTGACACAGTCGTCGCTAATGGAACAACAGTGATCGTTGCGGCCGGTAACGACGGCGACGATTTCGAAACGATCGCTTCGCCAGGTGTTGTACCAAGCGCAATCACGGTCGGAGCTAGCGATAATTACGATGATATTGCATGGTTCTCCTCTCGCGGACCAACACCGATCCGCAATCATGTGAAGCCGGATCTAGTAGCACCGGGGGTAACAGTCACCAGTGCCGAAGCCGATACCGACGACTACACCAGTAAAAGTGGGACAAGTATGGCAACTCCTGTAGTCGCCGGGGCTGCTGCACTGGTAATCGAACAAAACGGTGAACCATCACCGTCAGCAGTGAAGAGCCAATTGGTGACTACCACGGATGATATTGGAGATTACAATGTGTATACAACTGGTAGTGGCCGTCTCAACGTTACGGATTCTCTTGATTCGAATCTGATCATTAACAAACCAACAACTGATATTGGAAGTATTTCTACAGACAGCTCTACGTACGAAACAATCGAGATAACAAATTCAGGAGAGAGTGAGCGAAAACTAACTCTTTCAGCATCTGCAACCTCGATAGATGGAGAAGCAGGGAATCTTAGCCTAAATCAAACTGAGATATCAATTGATCCAGCAGAAACAGTCCAGATCGAACTCCATGTTACTGCTGACACTCCCCGTAATAGCTATGCGGGGAATCTTCAGATAAACGATGGCGAGTATAAATCTAACTTCGGCTATTCGGTGGATGCAAGATACGAACTCACTATCGAAAAATTAGCCCTCGATGACGGTGATGTGAGCGGAGATTTCGTTGGGATTCATGATCACGACCGCGATGGTAAGACCATGACGGACTCTATTTCTGCTACTACTAGCGACAGTTCTGAGGGGGAAGCCTCGTTCGGTGTTATGGGGGGTAATTATACAGTTTTCACAGTAGGTACTGACGGCCCATCGGGGAAGTCGATACTAATGGCAGAAACGGTAACTGTGACAGAAAACAAGACGATAACCTTTGATGAAGCAGAAACAGTCACCTATTCGCCTGATATCACCGAATTGGAATCGATCCACGGCGATCTGGAGACCATACGACTGAATGCAAAATTAGGGACCGTAGACGATACCGTAACGTATTATGAGGTACGTGATTCTTTCCCTGAAAACCGAGACGTCCGGTTCAGTGAAGGCGATTTCAACGCCACCGTCTCCCATCTCCTCGCACCCGATGGCCACCACCCCGACGAGGAGCGCCACCTCGATACTCCAGACGCTTTCCATCTGTTCCATCAGACCCAGGGTGTGAACGGTGACGAAACGTTCGTCGTCGAGCAGGACGACCTCGCCGCCGAGAACGTGACTTACTACCGGGAAGATTCCGCACAAACCTACGATGTCGAACGGATCGTCGACAATCCCATCCTGAACGATCCCATCGGCACCGGCCAGTGGTCGCTCCGCGACCGCACGAACCAGACGATCTACTCCTCACCACACGACATCCCGACTGCGCCGTCTTACCGCCTCGAAGTCGAGGACGAAAACGAGGACTGGATCATCCGATCCGCCGAGGACTTCAAGCCCGCTGGCGGCGTGGAAACTCCGGTTGCGGTGAACAAACACCCCTTCACTGGGACTGCGAGCGTCGACGTCGGCGAATACGTCGAGGAGGACAACGTCCAGCTGACAGTGAACCCCCAGGTCTCCCAGGGCCCGGTTCGTGGAATCCTCGAAACCCGCGACGACTCGACTGACTACACCGTCACCAGGGACGGCTCCGTCGTCGATCAGGGTCAGGTCGATGGTCCGACGGTCTCCTACACGGCGGACGACTCGCTTTCGGATGGCACGACCTACGAGATCGTCACCCAGGCCGAAAACGGGGATCGGTCGCTCTCGACGTCGACCCGCACCGCCGTCCGAACGACCTACACCGAGGGCGGCGACAACACCCCGCCGACGGTCGCCGAGATCACGCCACCTGAACTCTCGACCGAAAACAGCCTCCCGACCGGTCCCGTCGACATCGACCTCACCGTCGAGGACGACAACCCGGAGGATCTCACGGTCTTGGTGCGCTACGCCGACGGGACGGTTACGAGTGATCCCTACGACGGATCGATCACCGACACCAGCGACGACTGGCACGACGCCTCCGTCACCGCCGTCGACACAGACGCGGGCGAGTACCGCGCCACCATCGACACCGACCTGGGGACCGACACCGTCCACCTGGAGGTTGCGGTCCTCGACGATGGGGGCAACGCGATCTCGACGGCCGCCTACGACGCCTACGCGGTCGACGACCGCGAGACTGGCGGCGTGATCGTGTCGGACGCCTCCCTGACCGACGAGACGATCCAGACGGGCGAGACTGCCGAGGCCACCGCCACCCTCGAGAATCTCGATCCCGAAGCGACCGAGTTCGAGGCGGAGTTCCGCCTGACCGACGACGACGGCAGCGTACTGACTGTCGCGAGCGAAACCGTCCACCTCGACGCCGAGGAGTCGACCACTGTTACGCTTTCAGGTACCGTCGACTCGGCGGGCACCTACAGCGCCGACGTGAGCGGCGAACCCGCCGGACAACTCGCGGTCGAAGGGCCGGCCGTCTTCGAACTCTCCGATGGGACTTTGAATCGAACGGAGATCGAACCCGGCGAAACAGTCGAGGCGTCCGCCACTCTCGAGAACGTCGGCGACGAAGAGGGAACTGTCACCGCTGACCTCGAAGTGAACGGCACCGTCGAGGCAAGCACTGATGTGACGCTTTCAGCCGGGGAATCCACCACCGTCGCCTTCAAATACGAGCCTGAAACCGAAGGCGAGTACGGGCTGGAAATCGTCGCCGAGGACAATGACGGCGGTGAAACCACTGCCGACGCCGGTACACTGACCGTTTCCGAACCCGATCCGGCCGAATTCGTCGTCTCGAACGCCCAGACGAGCGACGTCACCATCGAGGAAGGGGAAACGGTCACAGTTACTGCGGACGTGGAGAACGTCGGCGACGAATCCGGTTCCTTCACTGCCGAGTTCCAGGTCGACGATAGCGTCGAGGAGACAACGGCTGTCGAACTCGATCCCGGAGAGGAGACGACAGTTTCGTTCGATCGGACGTTCGACGAGGCCGGCACCTACTACCTCGCTGTGAGCGACGAGTCCGCCGGCGAGGTGACGGTCACCGAACCAGGTGAGCCCGCATTCGAGACGCGTGACCTCGCAGTCGAGGAGAACCCGATCCTGGAGGGCGACTCCGTCGATATCACTGCCACAGTCGAAAACGTCGGCGACGACACCGGCGAACACACCGCCGAACTGATCGTCAACAACAGCGTCGTCGCCAGCGACACGGTGCAGCTCGATCCCGACCAATCGACGACCGTCAGCTTCACACGCACGTTCGATACGGCGGGCGAATACGCCGTCATGATCGACGACGCCGGTCCGATCACCCTGGCCGTGGAAGAGCCCGCGGCGTTCGAAACGACGGACGCTTCGCTTTCGGAAAGCGAGATCGAAGCCGGCGACTCCGTCCAGATCACCGGGACCGTCGAGAACGTGGGTGATCGCGAGGGCACCCACGAAGCAACCCTGTTCCGTGATGGCGACGCTGTCGAGACGACCGCGGTGACGGTTGCCGGCGGGGAAACCGAGACTGTCACGTTCGACCGGACGTACGAGAACACCGGGACGTACGAACTGAAAATAGATGACGCGCACGCGGGAGACCTCACGGTTACCGAGCCCGGGTCCCCCGCGTTCGAACTGAGCAATGGAACGGTGACTCCCGAGGAACTCCTCGACGGCGAGTCGGTCACCGTCGAAATCACCGTCGAGAACGTCGGCGATGATGTTGGCGAACACACCGCCGAACTACTCGTCAACGACACCGTTGTCGCCACTGAAACGGAACAACTCGATGCGGGAGACTCGGCGAATCTCACGTTCGTCCACACGTTCGATACCGCTGGCAACTACGAGGTCGCGGTCGACGACACTCACGTCGGATCCGTCGATGTGCTGGCCCCGGCGGACGTCGAAATCGTGAACGCGACCCTCGGAGACGAAGAGATCGACGCGGGCGACTCCGTCGGCGTGAACGTCACTGTCGAGAACCTCGGCGACGTCGAGGGGACCAGGTCACTTGCACTCCTGGCTGGAAACGAAACGCTTGCAACCCAGAACGTCACCGTCACCCCGGATTCGCAGAAGAACGTTAACATTACTCATACGTTCGAGAATCCGGGAGACTATCAACTCCACGTCGAGGATCACTTCGCGGGCAACCTCACCGTTCGGGAAGCTGACGAATCCACCGACGGTGGGGACAGCGGAGACGGGGAGAGCGGTGGAGATGGTGGGGGCAGCGGAGGCGGTGGACCTCCGCCGGGCTTCGGAAGTTCCCCCGACGACGGGGACGAACAACCGGACCCCGAACCCGAGGTTTCGATCGACAGCTCCCCGGGCGGGGCACTTGTTTCGGTGACGGATCCGGGCCAGGAACTGCTCGAGTTGGAGCTGAATGAACCCGGGGATGGTTCGTTCGTCCACAATAGCCTCCAGATTACCCCCGGCGAGGAGGCCGACGACTTCCAGCTCGACGTCTCTCCACCAGCCAGTTCGCCCCGCGAAGCGCCGGAGCCGACCGAACACCGGGCGATCGGCTACGTCGAGGTGGAACGGATCGACATCGAGAACGAGGACATCGAGAAAGCAGAGTTCGTGATTACACTTCGCGGCCATCAACTCCCGGCAGACACGACAAAAGAGAACGTGACGATGCTCCGCTACCACGACGGTGAGTGGGAGGAACTCGAAACCGAACACCTCCGTGGGGATCGGTATGCCGCCGTGACACCCGGCTTCTCCGAGTTCGCGGTTGCCGTCGAGGGCGCTCCCGAACCGGCCTTCGAAATCGTCGATGCCGGTGTTGACGATCGAACTGTTCTGACCGGGGACGCAGTCACTGTGCGAGCAACGATAGCGAACGTCGGCGACGCTGAAGGTGCCTACGAGACGCAACTCCTCGTCGAAGACGACGTCGTGTCCACCGCCGAGGTGTCGATCGAACCCGGCACGTCGGAAACTGTCGACCTCTCGGCGACGTTCGAATCGCCCGGCACCTACGAAGTGACTCTCACAAAGTGGGAAGAGCCGATCGAGGTGGTCGTCGAACCGGACAATGACGCGGCCCCCTCTGATGAGGAACAAATAACCGAGGAACCTGCGGTCGACGATCCCCGGGATGCAGAAGACGACGACGGGCCGCTCCCGTTCCCGGACGTGCCACGATCGGTGTGGACATCCGGGTTGATCGGGATGATCCTGGTGGCGCTGCTGGTCAACCTGCTTGCTATCGGTCCCGAGGTGTTCTCGGCACCGAAGCACGGTGAAACGAACTCCCGTACCGATGGTGGTACCTCACCGGAAAGAGCCTCCCAAGAAAGCACATCCTCGGAAAGTACATCCCGAGAGGGCACCGGAAAAGAGGAGACTCTTCCGAACACCGAAGACACCTCCGAAATCGGAGAGGAAGCCGAATTCGACTGGGTCCAAAACTACTGATCGGATCGACCTCTAATAAAATGAATTTTTAATGTCTCAATAAATGAAGAAATCTCTCAGTACCGTTCGGTAATCAGTAAATACAAAAGTACCACCAGTCCCCTACAATATTGTAGGAGCGCCGATACGGGCATTGTCCCGAATCCGCTCCGACACCCATCTCCCCCCGGGTGACCCCGCAAGGGGTTTTTCAGCGACACCGAACCGGTCACCGACGGGTTCGTCGGCCGCTCGTTCGCGAAGATCCGTCAGGATCCTTTTCCCTGCCGGGATCGACAGTCGTTTCATGCCCGACTTGCTCGACACCTATCTCGAGAACCGATCGCGCATTCAGCCGAACCACACGAACAACTACGGGATGGCACACGGGGGCAACGTGATGAAGTGGATGGACGAGGTCGGGGCGATGTCGGCGATGCGGTTCGCCGGCCAGACGTGCGTGACAGCCAGCATCGAGGGGATGGACTTCGAGAAGCCGGTCCCGCAGGGCGACACCGTTCTCATCCAGTCGTACGTCTACGCCGCCGGGCGGACGAGCGTCCGCGTCCGGCTGCAGGCGTACCGCGAACACCCCCGGACCGGCGAGACCGAACGAACCACCGAATCCTACTTCGTGTTCGTCGCGATCGACGAGGACCGATCGCCCGTCCCGGTCCCGGATCTCGCGGTGACGACTGAAAAGGGGCGCCGGCTCCGGGAGGAGGCGATCGAAGGGGAGAAAAAACACTGAACGCCGCCACACAACTCCACGTCGCTGCACCGGTTCGTTTTACAGGCTGCCCGACGACAGTCCCGACATGAAGGTCCGCGGCGAGCGCGAGTGTACCGACTGCGGGACGCGGTGGTCCTACTACGACACCGGGGAAGTCGCGTGTCCCGACTGCGGGAGCCTCCGGAGCGTCGGCGTCGAACGCGAGCGCAGGCGCCACACCGACGCGCCGGCGACGCTGGATCTCACGCGGTTCCGGGAGGCGGTCGCCGACGCCGAGCCGACTCGGGGGACCGACGCCGATCTCGAGGGGATCGACGAGATCGCAGCCGACCTGGGGTCGACCCTCCGCGAGTACCTCCGGAAACGGGGGTTCATCCGCGGCGGCGAGCTGCTGGAACTCGACGACACCTATCTGGCTGCCCGCGAACTGCTGGAGGTCGTCGACGCGTACAGACGGCTCCGGGAACCCGACGAGGCGGCGAGCCTCTACGTGCTCGAACTGCTGGAGGGCGCCGACGACGGCGAGAGGCCGGGGACGGATGCGGTCCCGGCGCAGCTGGCGCCGGCCCGGGGGCTGGCCGTCGCGACCGTCGTCGAAGCCTACCGGGACGAACTGGTGACGTACCTGGGCGATCTCGAGGAGGGCGCCGCATTCGGGGGAGACACGTCGGCCGAGGAAGTCGCCGACGCCACTGACGCCACTGACGACACCGACGTGACGACCGTGCTGGGGAAGCTCCGGGATCGAACCAAACGTGTCCGGGCGCTGGAGGGTGACGTCGATCCTGCCGAGGCAGAGACGCTCGTCGACGCCGCCCGAGAGATCGGCGCGTACCTCAGGGAGGACGACCTCGACGCGCTGGCACGGGCTCACGACAGGCTAGCCGACGTAGTCTGAAAACGGGGAGCGGGGAGTTATCGGAGGGTTACTCGAGATACGGCGCACACACGCGCTCGATCCCCGTCTCGAAGTCGATCCGAGGTTGCCATCCGGTCGCGGCTTCGAGTTTCGAGGGATCCGCCCGCGTGTGGTAGACGTACTCGTCGTACGGGACGTCGACGTACTCGGGGTCGACGGCGGTTCCGAGTACCTCGTTGAGACGCTCGATCATTTCGTCGAAGCTGTACGCCTCGCCCGTGCCGACGTTGTATATCCCGGAGAGCCGCTCGTCTGCGACCTGTTCGGTCGCCCTGACCGCGTCCTCGACGTGGACGAAATCACGTGTTTGCGAACCGTCGCCGAAGACCACCGGCGACTCGCCCCGGGCGATGGCGTCGGCGAACTGCGAGACGGTGTTTGCGTAGCCGCCCTTGTGGGCTTCGTTGCCGCCGAACCCCTGATACACCGAAAAGTACCGCAGCCCAGCCACCGAGCAGTCATCGTCCGCGTACGCCGACGCGTACCGCTCCCTCGCGAGCTTCGACGCCTCGTATCGAGTCTGCGGTCGGACGGATAGCGACTCCGGCGACGGCCGCTCCCGGGTTCCATACACCGAAGAACTGGAGGCGTAGACGACCGTCTCACAGCCGAGATCGATCGCGGTTTCCACCGTGTTCACGAACCCCTCGACGTTGACCCGAGCACCGCGTTCGGGCTCTGCGTCGTGCATGTCCCGCGAGGACAGCGCCGCAAAGACGAACAGCGCGTCGACGCCGCCGAGCCGATCCCGGACAGCGCCCGTCAGGTCCGAATCGAGGACGCTGGCCTCCATGAACTCGACATCGTCCGCCAGGTTGTCGGTGGTTCCAACGGAGAGGTCGTCGACGGCGAGAACGTCGTTTCGGGGTGCGAGGCGGTTCGCGAGGACCGATCCGATGAAGCCGGCGCCGCCGGTGACGAGTACGCGGGCATCCTCCATGCGGGAACGACCCCGGGGCAGCCCAAAAGCTCTGTCGAGTCGGCCGCTCGGACGCCCGGATTCCTGGATGACTCCGCCGGAATATGCTCACCACGCATTCCCCGGTCCCGGAACGTTTCCGCAAGTTATAGCACGACTGCGGGTAAAGTGCCGGCAATGAGTCGGAACATCCAGGTCAGCCAACTCGACCGGCGCGCGGTCGAGGACCAGGAAGTCGAAATCGTCGAGCGAAAGGGGGTCGGACATCCGGACTCCATCTGTGACGGCATCGCCGAATCGGTCTCGCGGGCACTCTCGCAGATGTATCTCGACAGGGTCGGCCGAGTACTCCACTACAACACCGACGAGACACAGCTCGCCGCCGGGTCGGCCGCACCCGCGTTCGGCGGCGGCGAAGTCGTCGAGCCGATCTACATCCTTATCGTCGGGCGGGCGACCCGGAAGTACGAGGGCCAGTCGCTCCCGGTCGATTCGACGGCGCTTGCGGCCGCCAGGGACTACCTCGCCGAGCAGATTCCGAAGCTGGACTTCGGCACGGACGTCGTCGTCGACACTCGGCTGGGCGAGGGCTCGGGCGACCTGCAGGAGGTCTTTTCAGAGGAGGGTGCCACGGTCCCGATGGCGAACGACACCTCCTTCGGCGTGGGGCATGCCCCCCTGACGGAAACCGAACGGATCGTCTACGCCACCGAACGACAGCTCAACACGACCTACGCCGCCGACAACCCCGAACTCGGCGCGGACATCAAGGTGATGGGCAAACGCGAGGACGACCGCATCGACATCACCGTCGCGGCGGCGATGATCGACGAACACATCCAGGACCTGGAAGCGTATGACGACGCCGTCGAGGGGGTTCGCGAGTTCGTGACCGACCTCGCGCGCGACCACACCGACCGGGAGATCCACGTCGACGTCAACACCGCAGACGACTACGAGGACGGCTCGATCTACCTCACCGTCACCGGCACCTCCGCAGAGCAGGGCGACGACGGGTCGGTCGGGCGGGGGAACCGTGCCAACGGGCTCATCACGCCGAACCGGCCGATGAGCATGGAAGCCACCTCCGGAAAGAACCCGGTGAATCACATCGGAAAGATCTACAACCTGCTCTCGACCGAGATCGCCGAGTCGGTCGTCGACGAGGTCGACGGAATCCGCGACCTCCAGGTCCGCTTGCTCTCCCAGATCGGCCGCCCGATCGACCAGCCACACGTCGCGGACGCCCAGGTCGTGACGGCCGACGACGTCGAACTCGCGGGGATCCAGGCCGACATCGAGGCGATCGTCGACCACGAACTCGCGAACGTCACGGACGTCACCCGGCGGGTCGTCGAAGGCGACATCTCGACCTTTTAAAAACAGTAACCGGGGCGTCGGGGGTTCTCAAACGACGACCAGCCACGGCGCACTCGCGACGAACAGCGTCGAGAGCAGCCCCTCCCGGCGACCGACAGTCTTCAATGCAGGCGTCGCGTCACCGCCGGCTACCCACGTTCGACCACCGGCGACGGCGAACACGACGGGTGCACCGAGTCCCAGCGGCCCAGTGTACCAACCCGCAGTGACAGCAAGCAGCGCGAGTCCATGATAGCTCAACGACGCCCGGCGGAACAGCGCCTCTCGAGGACCCGTCGCCGAAAGGAGGCTCTGGACCCGGATCACGCTGCCGACGTGAAACGCCAGAAACAGGAGCCAGAGGAGACCAGCCGTGCGGCTCTCCAGCCCCAGCAACACGCTGCCGGCGGGCACGACGACCGACAGCGCGGCGAGCCCGGAGAGTTCCCCACCGAGGGGGATCGGCCATCCCGTATTTCGCACTCTGACGTCGAGTACGACCGCCGGGACGGCGGCAGTCGCGAGTATCCACACTGGCGCAACCTGGATCGCCAGTCCTCCCGCCACGAGCAGGATCGCCGCCGCTTCGACCGTCGCGATCACGAGAAGGCGACGTCGAACAGCGGGGTCCTCGCGCATCCCGCGGCGGCGGAGCGCTTCCCGGAACAGGAGCGCAAGTATCGCGAGGACGACGAACGCAGCGAACGCCCCGAGCCTCCCGTCTGCCGGCAGTCCCCTCGCAACGACGACGGCGATGGGAGTCAAGACACCCGCAGTGAGCATGACCCACGCGCCGTGTTCGGTCGGAATCGGTGGCAGAACGCGGTGTCGCGTGGAGCCGTTCGACCGGGAGGTTCCCGAACTCATCGCTCGGTATTTAAAATATAGACACGTATGTCTCCCGATTTCCACCGATCACAACGTATCCCTCGAACCCATCACGAACTCGCCATAAAACAGTTGAAATCGGCCACAACAACCGACCGCGACCGGGAGGGAGCGGTCACACCGGAAATTCCGAAATCCGGTTCAAATGATCGGGACGTTGATCGCCGAGAACAGGACGGCCATCCGGAGGAACCAGCCGCCGATGATGACGAACCCGAACTTCGTCACGTATGCGGCCTTTTCAGTCGTCCCACCGATCGAGAAGCCGTCCATGCGGTTCGCCAGGATGACCGCACCCGAAATCACGAGCGGCAGGATGAGGCCGATCACGACGACCCCGATCCAGAACTCGAAGGCGAAGGTTTCAGTCAACCGTTCGAAGGTGGCAACGCCGATCGCTCCCTGCGCCTGGAGGACGTACAGGAACACCGCCAGGATCGCGATCTCGCTGAGGATGACGACGTCGTCTGCGAGGCTGAACTCGTGAACGCCGGTGCCGTGGACGCCCTTCTTTATTGCCGTGACGGCGATCGTTGCACAGATTCCCATCGAGAGCCCGCTTGCGAGGAACAACAACGGGAGCAACACGGGGTGCCAGAGCGGAACGACGGGGTAGACGTCGCTGATCAAAAGCGCAGTGTACACGATCAACACGATGCCGACGATTGCGCCGATCGCGTTGAGTGCGAGACGCTCCTTTGTCGTCGGGCGAGTGAAGTCGGCGAGACGGTTGATCCGTCTAAACGGCAGTCCGAACCCAGTTCCTTTACCGAATCCGAGCCAGAGCGCCTGGATGACGGCAAGCAGGACGAACACGGCGATGATCCAGACGCCGATCGTCATCCAGGAATTCATTTGGGTGAACAGCCAGAAGTACGCGACGTTCGTGGGTTCACCGAGGTGGAACAGCAGTCCGAGACCACCGACGGCGATGCCAAGAACAGAGATGACCATCCCCCATCTGGCTGTCATACGGTACGCGTCCGACCGTTGTTCGTTGCGGTAACTCAGATAGTCGGCGACGGCTCCGGTAACGTAAGCGCCCCCGGCCAGACCGCCGAGGAAGAGGTACGTTCCGATCAGCGTCCCCCACAGTTCTCCGGGTGATTCAAACATGATTTTTGGCTCCTGATTGTATTTTGATGGCTGTCATTTCTCTGTGCTGTACTCAGTAGGGATCGGGTGCCTCCAGTCCCAGGTCGGCGTGCGTCGTCGGCCCCGAAACCCGATCGGTGTCAACGTCGGAGGGATCTTCCCCCACGTAGGTCACGTTCGGGTTCGACACGTCCGCGTGGAGCTGGAAGACATCGTCGTCGTCGAAGTCCTCCAGGTACTGGTTCGGGTCGCTTTCGGGATCGTTGAGATCGCCGAATTGGATTGCGTCCACCGGACAGGCGTCGGAACACGCTGTGCTCCCCTCTTCATCCTCGGTGAACCGACGGTGGGCACAGAACGTACACTTGCTGCAGGAGCCGTCCGGCGGTGGCCCCGCGACCCACCGGTCCACTTCGTCCCGCCGCTGTCCAGTGAAGTACCCGGTCATGTCGGAATAAACGAACGAATTGACGTGGTACGGGCACGCGACCTCGCAGTACTTGCAACCGAGACACGTGTCGTAGTTACACAGGACACGGCCGTCGTAGTGCTGGATCCGCGAGTGGTTCGGGCACACGCGCACGCAGGGCGCGTCGTCACAATGTTGACACGGGCGAGGGAGCGACTCGCAGTCGGTTTCGTCCTCGTATTCGCGGTCCTCCCGCTGGTAGCGGTGGACGTACATCCAGAAGTCGCCGACGTGCGTTTTGTTTTCCTCTTTACAGGCCTGGACACACTGGAGGCATTTGATGCATGCCTCCGTGTCGATGACCATGCCCATGCTGCGCTGACCGATAGACTGGGCGGCGACGCTCTCCTGGTTGCTCTCGGCATCGAGGTTCTCGAAGGTGTCGTCCTCCGAGTCCTCCGAGAGGAAACCGGATGTCCCGGCAGCAGCCGCGCCGGCTGCGGCCGCTCCGCCGGCTTTCATTACCGTCCGGCGGGATACCGCTTGGTCACCCAGCGGAATGTGTGGATGGGGAGTGTCGTCAGTTCTGTCCTCGGAGTCACCACCGAGCGTCGCCTCGAAGTCGGCGTAGTCGACGTCGAACTCCTCGCTCACCTCCTCGCGGTATCGCTCGTGAAACTCCTCCTCGGAGAGCTCCCCGCTCGTTATCCGGCGGGCGTCCTT
This sequence comes from Halalkaliarchaeum desulfuricum, assembly GCF_002952775.1. Taxonomy (NCBI): domain Archaea; kingdom Methanobacteriati; phylum Methanobacteriota; class Halobacteria; order Halobacteriales; family Haloferacaceae; genus Halalkaliarchaeum; species Halalkaliarchaeum desulfuricum. The sequence continues at coordinate 2,792,531 of NZ_CP025066.1, read as the reverse complement.
GGCCATCCGCTTTGCCAGTTCGGTGTCGTAGTCGACATCGTCGAGGAGCCGTTCGGCCCGTTCGTCGATGTCGTCGTATGGGTTGTCGTTCATAATTTCACTGTGTTGGGCAGTGCTCGACTCAGCAGGGACGGTCGATTTCTCTCGTCAACCACCGTCGAGGCTCATCGTTTCGGTGTATCACCGACCGATTCGTCCCGTTCACGGTGAAAAATACGTCAGTGACCGGGATTGATATTCGGCTGTATATTCGGTCGGTTTATATACAGGGAATTTCGAGGGGCCTTTACGCTCAAACCCCGAAAAAACCTTCGTTCGAGGGTAATAGCGGTGAATTCGGACGTTCGTCCGAACCGGGCTTATATCACGGTGAACAGACCCAGGAACAGGGCCAACACCACCGTCGATGCGATTATCCCGGTCGCGATCACGAGGAAGTATCCCAAACCGATCGCCGCAGTTCTCATGTCCTGTGGACCGTCCGTAAACCACCCGATCACGATCAAATACAGCGGCAGCCACAGGACCCCGAACAGCACGTAGAGGCCGAGTGTCGTCGTACTCATGCTTCCACCTCCTCGATCGATTCATCGGAACTCCGACAGCAGACACCGGTCCCGGAACACATCGGAATGATCTTGATGAGGACGATGAACGCCAGGATCCCCACGAACAGCACACCGAGCGAAATCACCCATTCGACGGTCGTCGGGAAGTAGACGCCGTGTTCGTACGGGAGCCCGACCGGGAACATCAACGGCTCCAGCACGGCCAGGTTCTTCTTGATGAACACGCCGAACATGATGATCATCGATGCGACGACGGTGACCTCCGGCGTGATCGTCCGGTAGACGTACACCCACGTCAGTGCGAGCATCGGGAACACGAGCAACGCGATCGATGTCCAGAAGTACGTCGACAGCGCGCCGTACAGCATCGCGTCCGCGATCGAGGCACCGCCCAGCGGCGCCATCGGGAACACCATCGGCATGAACTGATTGAACAGCGCGATCAGGTACACGAAGGTGAACAGGCCGAGTGCCTTCCCCAGGTTGAAGAACATCGAGTCTGGCAGGGCGTCCTCGAGGTCGTAAATCCGCCGCATCGCGTACGCGATCACGGTAAGGGCCCCGATCCCGGCGGGGATACCACCGGTGATGAAGACGACCCCCTGGATCTTGCCGTAGTATCCCGGCTGTGGGCCGACGACGCCGAACAGCCATCCCGGAACCATTCCGGCGGTGACGACCAGCAACAGCATGCCGGCGCCCATGTATTTCAGCATCGAGGTGAGCTTCGGTCCTTCCGTTGGTGAGTACCCCACCGTCAACAGTTTCTGCGGGATCCGGGCACGAAGCGGCAACTCGACGTCCATCCAGCCGTAGTCACGGCGAAGTGACATCGCGAGCATCGTCGTCGAAACCACGATGAGCATGGTGACGAACGTCACGTCCCACGCAAGCGGCGAGTGCTGGACCGTTGTTGGCCAGCTTTCCATCACGTAGATCACCCGCTCGGGGCGACCGAGGTCGATGACGATGAGGAACGACGCACAGATGGCGGCGATCACCGCCCACAGCTCTCCCAGTCGGGCCAACATCTCGTAGTCGTCGATCCCGCGGAATCGGATGTAGCCCGCGAGCGCGATCGATCCGAGGGCGGAGCCGGCGTACCACTCGAAGGCGCCGATGTACAGCCCCCAGGTGACGCCGGCCTGTGTTCCCCACGACGCCATGTCGGTGACGACCAGTCCGTACCGGAGCTGGTGGACGAGCGCCTCGGCGTAGATCGCCCCGAACGCGAGCAGCGCGATCAGTACCGCGATATACTTCTTGCTGATACTGGTTAGCGGGTTCAGTACGGTCTGCTCTGCGAATGTTTCCTGATCAGTTGCCATCGTCTTCACCTCCGTCGCTGTAGACGTCACGACCCGGACGGTCCCTGCTCAGTCCGATGTCTTCGGGTTTCGTCGGGCCGTCTACTGGTTCGGGATGCCCCTCCGGTTCGTTGCCGATGTAGAACACGTTCGGGCTGGTGTTCGCATCCTTGAACAGCCGGAACTTCGAGGAGTCCTTTTTCTCTTCGAGGTGCTGTCTCGGAGGACTCTCCGAATCCTCGAGGTCGCCGAAGTGGATCGCGTCGACCGGACAGGCGTCCTCGCAGGCGGTGGTTCCCTGCAGTTCGGGGTCGTCGGAAACCTGACGCTGAATGCAGAAAGTACATTTCCCCATCACGCCCTGCGGCGGATCGCCGGCGGCTGTCCGACCGTCGATCTCCTGATCGTAGTCGAATTCGTCCTCGGATTCGATCCACTGGAAGTAGTTGACGCCGTACGGACACGAAATCTCACAGTATCGGCAACCAGTACACCGGTCGTAGTCCGTGAGGATGATTCCGTCCTCCTCGCGGCGGTACCGGGAGGCCGTCGGGCAAGCGTTGACACACGGTGCGTCCGAACAGTGCTGACATGGCCGCGAGAGGTAGTGTTCCTGGTCGGTGTAGTCGTCCTGCTGGTACCGGAACACGTACATCCACAGCGATCCCTCGGCGGTGTTGTTCTCCTCGTTGCAGGCTTGCATACACTGCAGACAGGCGATACAGCGTTCGGTGTCGATCACCATGCCCATCTGCTTGTCGGGCTCGGTCTCCGGCTGGCTGTCCGCCGCGACGCCGGCCCCCTGCAGCGCTGCGGTGCCGCCGACCGCGGCCGCCCCCAGCATTCCGGCAGTCTTGAGGACCGAACGACGGGTCGGCCCGTCGCTTCCGGGAACCCCCGGGAGCGGGCCGTCGGAGCCCGGATTCGGGTCACCCGCCGCAGGTCCCGGTTCGCCACGGGACGTGGTGTGTGCCATCTCGGGGTCCGTCGGCCGGTCGTCGACACCGAACTCCTCGAGGATCGCCTCGTTGTATTTCTCGTGGAACTCGCGATCGCTCATCTCGCCGGCGGCCAGTCGGCGGGAGTCGCGAGCGAGTTCGATTCCGAGCTCCGTGTCGTACTCCACGTCGGCCAGAATCTCCCGCGCGCGTTCCTCGTCGATCTCCTCGGCTTTCTCGTTGCCAACTGCGTCACGAAAACCGTGGGTCGATTGTGACTCCCGATACGGCGGATCGTTTCCCTGACTCATAGCTGTATAATTTAACTAGAGGAGGGAAAGGGTCCGTTTGAATATGACAGTAGTTTATATACCTCCTGTCGGCCAAACCGAATCCAGTCCCCCCGCGCCCAAACCGACACAACTGGAGACAACTGGCGTCATCCTGCCCTTTTCGGGGAGATACGAAACGCAGGGGGTGCTGTCGAAGCACGTGTGAAAATTACCTTCAGTATTAACGAATAATCACGATGATTTTGGATATTCCGTCACGAAAGTGCGGATAGCAACTGTAGAAGACAAACTGAACATCTTCTCTACTGGAATATTGGAGATGAAAACTCCAAACAGCAACTCGAATACGATCACCGCCACGATGGGATCCTTCAAGATGGTTCCGATCAAGATGGTTCCGAAATCGGCCCGCGATGTGACTTAAATATCTTCATAATCTTTACCAGTGCTAATGGCTTCTGGAGTCGACAGTTATTGTATGAGCAGTGACGATCACGAACGGCAACGTCCCGACGACACCTCAACTTCCGAAGGTTGTGACGGTGGTGACTGTCCCCGGACGAAGCGTCGGCTTCTCCTGAAATCGGCGGCCGCCGGCGGGACAGTCGCGCTCGCAGGCTGTCTCGGGATGTTCGAAGTTCCCGAAGAGAAGCGGTACGTGGGCCGTTCGGATCCACCGGATGCAGAGCCCGATCCCGACCCCGATCCCGATGAGGATGAGGAACCGGATGAGGATGAGGACCCCGATGAGGCCCAGGCGTTCGACGTGAATTTCCTCCGTGATGAGACGGTGGTAAACATTTCCGAGGACCAGGACCTGTTGAACGCCGGTGAGGAAGCTGGACTCGATCTCCCTTACCAGTGCAGAACCGGGGTCTGTGGCGTCTGCAAGGCCAAGACCAACCGCGACGCAACCGAGGTCCAGGAGATGGACGGCAACCAGTACCTGGATGACGAGGAGATCGCGGAGGGCTACCTCCTCACCTGCGTGAGCTACCCGCGCGCGGACTTCCCGGTCGACACCCATCCCGACGAGGGAGACGACATCTGGGACGACGTCGACGACGACGAAGACGACGCCACCCACGCCGTCGAGTTCCAGAACAACGCCGCCACGCTAGACATCTCCGAAGACGAAACGCTTCTCGACGCCGGCCTCGAGGAGGGACTCGACCTCCCCTACCAGTGTGAAGTTGGAGTCTGTGGGGTCTGCAAAGCCAAAACCGACGGTGACGCCAACGAGGTGCAGGAGATGGACGGCAATCAGTACCTCGACGACGATGAAATCGAGGATGGGTACCTCCTCACCTGCGTGAGCTACCCGCGCGCGGACTTTTCAATCGACGAAAACCCCTGATCGATATCGGCGAGAACTCCCAGACCGTCTCTGACAGCGTTTTCGTTTCTTTTCGTTCCGATCCGACCCCGCGTGTCGTCCCGGAACCGCGTCCCGGATCCACTCGGAACCAAAAAGCCTATTACAGATAACCTGTAATCTACATTTGCGGGAAGAACACTCCCCTGGCACCCGCATCGCTTTTGTCGTCCCCGACTGACGGCCCTTCCCCGGGGCCGAACGTAGCGTTGGCTACCGGCGCGTTCAATCGTCGAATCAAAAGAAAAACGGGCCCGACTGGTTCACCGCGTCGGGTGGTCGATCAACTGACGATCCGCCGGCGTGCACCGTGAACTCGGTGTTCTCGCGCTTTGTGGGTTTATTCCCACTCGATGATCTCGAATTCGCTTTCGAGAATACCGACGTTGTAGAACTCGCCCTCGTTGGTGATTTGCACCTCGTAGGTGACCGTTCCGGTCTCTTCGTCTTCCGGGATCGGTTCCCAGGTAGTTTGCCAGTACTGGTCCTCGTCGTCCTCTCCTTGCCACTCGAGTTCGGCCTCGAAGTCCCGGTCGGTGATGAGCATCGCCTCGTCGATCACCTCGGGTCCGACCGGCTCGCCGGTCGAACCGTCGTAGACGCCGATGTCGAAGATCGGCGTCATCCCCGGCACGAACGCACGCGAGGGGCCACACGTCGAGACGAACTGTGCGCCGTCCGGAATGCCGCCGCTGGAGGCACGAATGTCGTCGGTGACGACGTAGTTTTTGGGGTCGTCGAAGTCGATGACCTCGAACTCGCTTTCGAGGATGCCGACGTTGCGGTACTCGCCCTCGTTTGTCACCTGCACCTCGTAGGTGACGGTTCCCGGCTCCCAGTCGTCGGGAACCACCCAGCTCTGGTCCCATTCGGCGTCCTCATCGCTGAATTCGAGTTCGAGCGTCGGCCCGTCGTCGATGTCGACGGTGGCCTCGTCGACGACGTCGTCGCCGACGATGTCGCCCGTGGCAGGGTCCCAGATGCCGATCTTGAACACCGGCTGCATTCCTGGGATGAACTGCCGCTGGGGCGAGCAGGCCTGCGCGAAGCCGCCAGCACCCTCGGGCACGCCCGCGGACCCGGCGATGATGTCGTCGGTGACGACGTAGTTCTGTGGCTCAGGCGTCGGTTCCGGCGTCGGTTCGGGTGTCGGCTCCGGCGTCGGCGTCGGCTCCTCTTCGCCGGCACAGCCGGCCAGCGCCACCGACGCGAACCCGGCCGTCCCCGCCAGTACCGCCCGACGCTGCGTCGAAACACGACCTCTGCTGTCAGTTGTTTGGCGTTCCCTCTCCTCGTCAACCGCTGGACTGTCCCCTGGCATCATACTCAGGTTTCGACTTCAAGAACATATGTTGTGATGTCGAATATACATGTGTTTATAAGCGGGTTCTTGAGATTAATTATACAGTTGTTTATGATTGGGCAGAAAACGTTGAACTCTCGGGTCCGTAGGTCGTCGGTGCTGACTCCGGGTTCTGATGGAAAACAACAACTAGCGCGAAACCACCAGTATTCAATCCCCCGCGGGCAATTTCCAGCGGATCTCGACTCGAAGACCGCGAACGAGTCGGAACGAAGACTCACAAAAGCCAAACAGTTCCAGTCCGTACTCGGGTCCATGGTAGAGCCACCCCAGACCGACGAAGGCTGGTACGTACTCCACGACTTCCGGACGATCGACTGGCAGCACTGGCAGGAGACTCCGCAACGCCGCCGAACGCGAGCGATCGAGGAGGGACAGGCGTTCCTCGAGGAGTGTGAAGCCCTCGCAGACGCCGAGGACGGGCAGTCGGCGATATTCTCGATGATGGGGCATGAAGCCGATCTGCTCATCCTTCATTTTCGTCCGACGCTCGATGACCTCTCGGCGCTAGAGCGCCGGTTCGAGACGACCGGACTCGCCGCGTTTACCGAACGATCGACGTCGTACGTCTCGGTGACCGAGGTCTCGGGGTACGTCTCGGACGACTACTTCAAGGAAGACGCAGAGGAAACCAACGAGGGGCTGCGTCGATACATCGAAGGCAAGCTCGAACCGGAGATTCCCGAAAACGAGTACCTCTGCTTTTACCCGATGAACAAGCGACGCGGGGAGAAGTACAACTGGTACGCCCTCTCGTTCGACGAGCGCGCGGAGTTGATGGAGGGCCACGGGAAGTTCGGTCGCAAATACGCCGGCGACGTCTCGCAGGTGGTCGCCTCCTCCGTCGGACTCGACGACCACGAGTGGGGAGTCACGCTGTTCGCCGACGATCCGGTTCACCTGAAGGATATCGTCTACGAGATGCGGTTCGACGAGGCCTCCTCGCTGTACGGCGAGTTCCCCTACTTCTACGTCGGCCGGCGGTTCCCGCCGAGCGATCTGGGGGCGTTCCTCGAAGGCGCGAAAGTTCCCACCGCCGAACACGACGAACCCGAGCAGGAACACGCCCATGGAGAACGCCACGGCCATGGCCCACCTGGCGAGACCGACGATGCCGACGACACCGCCGATGCCGACGAGGCCGACGAAACTGACGAGATCCGCGGCCAGCTCGAGGAAATGGACATTTACGCCGGGAAGCCACACGGCGAGGACGTCTATGCGACAGTGCTGTACTCCGAGGCGGAGGCGGAAGACCTGTTCGAGGAGGTCGACGGCCTCCGTGCCAATTTCGACCACTACGACACGCACGTCAAAACCGCCGTCTACCGCGGTCGCGAACGCGACCGCAACGCGGTCGTGAGCATCTGGGAGACCGACTCCGCGGCCGAAACTGCCGCCGGGTTCCTGTCTGAACTCCCCGAAATCGTCTCGCGTGCGGGCGAGGAATCCGGCTTCGGAACCATGGGGATGTTCTACACGATCAAGCCGGAACACCGGGACGATTTCATCGAGAAGTTCGAAACCGTTGGCGGCATGCTCGCCGAAATGGACGGCCACCACGACACGGATCTGCTGATCAACGTCGAAGACGAAAACGACACGTTCATCGCCAGTCAGTGGCGCTCCCGCGAGGACGCGATGGCGTTCTTCCGCTCTGACGCGTTCCGCGACACCGTCGACTGGGGGCGGGACGTCCTTGCGGACCGGCCGCGGCACGTGTTCCTGGCCTGAACAGCCGTTTTGCGAACCGTATGTGTCCGTTTCTATCGTTCGAAGGTGACGAGAACGTGCCGGAGCGCCGGCAACGCGCGGTGGGCGGCCCGCACCTGTTCGGTGACGGCGTCCGGATCGAGGCCCTCCCGCCGGAGGAGCCGTTCCAGCACCCCGCCCCCAGGTCCGTCCGCGACTGCGAGATACAGCTGCGACCACTTTCGGAACCGACCGACGCTGTTGTCGGTGAGATCTCTCACCCGCCGAACCCTGAGCCCGCGTTCGGCCATCGTCGACAGATACCTCTCCCGTGGACGGGGACGAGGCATGTCCCACGCCTCGCCGAACCGCTCGAGGTCGTCGTCGGGGACGCCGGCGTTCCGATCGGCGACGAGATCCGAAACGACGCCGACGCCGCCGTCGGCAAGCACCCGGGAAAACTCGTCGAGCGCCCGCCCGATAGCCGGCACGTACACCAGCGAGTCGACGGCGACGATGGCGGAAAACGCGCCGGTCGTGAAAGGGAGCCTCGTCGCGTCGCCCACCAGAAACGACGGTAAACCGGTGTCACTTCCCCGACGTTGGGACGACTCTGCGCCGTCCTGGGCCCGAACGACGTTTTCGGTCACGAGGTCGATTCCGACGACGTCGAAGGGAGTCCGTTCTCCCAACCGGTACGTCGGACCGCCCCGTCCGCAGCCGACATCGAGCAGTTTTCCGGCCGACCTCGCGGGGAATCCGTCCTCCGCCGTGGAGGGTCTGTGGTGGCGGTTCAGCTCCGCGACGACGAGCTTCGCGAGCCTGTCCTGGGGCGAACCCAGCAGATGACTGCCGTATCGCGGGGAGTACCCGAGGTTGAGAAACGCGTCGGTGTCGAGGAACGCGTCGAACCCCCGCCAGATGTCGGCGCGTTTGCCCCGCCCGGAGAACTGGTCGGCGATCCGCCGGGCGAGATCCGGATCGGTCATGCGCTTTCCTCGCCTACGGTTCCGCTTGCGCTTTCGATCGTGAAACCTCGGAGTAGCAGTACTCCGAGTCGTCACAGTACGGCAGGTCGCTACAACACTGGGGACGCTGATAGTCGATGTCCCGGTGCCGCCGGAGGAAGGTCACGTAGCCGTCGTCAACCCGATCGAGTTTCTGGTGACACAGCCACTTTTCGCCGAACCGGTCGGCCGCCAGGTTCCGGTAAGGACACAGAAAGATAGTCCGGCGGACCTCATCCACGCGGGGCGTTTCGACGATCCGGACGCCGACCAGCCGGTAGGCGAGCCGAAGTCGACGGACGATCGTGTCCGGCGACGCCGCCCGGAAAAACAGCAGGTGGGCGAACGCGTAACCGAACGCGTGCAGGAGTCGTTCGAGCATACCCGAGATTGCGCCGGGGACGTCATCACTTTTGCCGTTTGTGCAGGGGGGTCGACGGTCGGCGACTAGATGATGTCCCCGAGCGCGTCCATCGTCCGGTCGACCTTCTCGATCCGGGCGTTGTGGCCCATGTGTCCCACCCGGATCACGTCCTCGGCGTGGCTCGCCAGTCCAGTGGCGATCGTTATGTCGTGGTCCTCCCGGAGCCGGCGCTGAATCACCTCGGCGCGACCCGGGACCGAAAACGCCGTAACTGTCGGCGAACTCCGCTCTGGGGCCGTCCGGTCCTCGCCTGCGTCGGGGTACAGTTCGAGGTCGAGTTCGGCCCCCCGCTTGCGGCAGTGTCGTGCTGCCTCCTCGTGGCGGCGATAAACCGACTCGATCCCCTCCTCGAGCAGAAGTTCGAGCGACGTCCGGAGCGCGACGACTTCCGTCGTCAGGTGGGTGTACGGGAACGCTTCGTCGGTGTCCCGCCAGGGGAGGAAGTTCGTGTACAGCGACCGATTTCCCCGCTCCTCCATGGCGTCCCAGGCGGCCTCGTTTATCGCCGCGGTCGTCAGGCCCGGTGGTGCGCTGAAACATTTCTGTGAGGCGCCCAGGCAGACGTCGATCTTCCCGGTGGGGACCGGCGTTCCCCCCAGCGAGGAGACGGCGTCGACGACGGTGAGCACGTCATGATCGGCGAGCAGATCGAGCGCGGGTTCGATCCGGTTGAGCGTCCCGGTCGGCGTCTCGCAGTGGACCATCGTGGCGACCTCGAAGGTATCCTCCTGGAGCCGGCGTTCGAGTTTTTCCATCGGGAGCGGTTCGGTGTCAGGCGCCGACACGAGCGTCGCATCTCCGCCGTAGCTCTCGACGAAATCGGCGAACCCGTCGCCGTACAGCCCGTTGGAGAGACAGAGTACCCGGGTTCCGGGTTCCACCAGCGACGCGATCGATGCCTCCAGCCCGAGGATCCCCTCCCCGCCGGGGACGACGATCTGGTGATCGGTGTTCCTCGTCCCGTATACCATCGACAACTGTTCGGTCAGTTCGCGATAGATCTCCCGGAACTCCGGATCCACGTTCGGGTTTATCAGTTCGCCCCCCATCGCCTCCCTGACCGGTTTCGGGACCTCCGTGGGCCCCGGTGTCATGAGCATACGGGCGGATTCGTCGGCGGCGGCTTAAATACTGGGCGTGAGGATCGACGGCTTCAGGATGGGGGCGAAAGGAAAAGGCGGTATGAGCGAACCACGGGTCGCGGTCGCCGCGCGGGCCGCACGGGCCGGTGCGACGCTGGCCCACGAGCGGTTCCGAACCGGGATCGACGTCGAGAACAAAACCGGGAAGACGAACGTCGTCACCGCCGCCGACCGGGACGCACAGGCGGCAGTGGCCGAGGCGATCCGGGAGAAGTTTCCGGAAGACGTGATCGTCGGCGAGGAAGGCGACGCCGAGAAGGAGGTTCCCGACGAGGGGGCCGCCTGGATCGTCGATCCGATCGACGGGACGAACAACTACGTCCGCGACATCCCGTTTTGGGTTACCGCGGTCGCGGCAGTGGTCGACGGGGAACCGGTCGCCACGGCCATCGACGCGCCAGCGCTGGGGGAGTCGTACCTCGCCGACGACCGGACGGCGGTCGCCATCGAGGGACCGATCGACGCGGATCTCGTCGCCGAGACAGCCGACTCCGGGAGCCTCGTGGGCCTGCCTGGAGCAAACCGGATGGAAACGAGCGACCGGACCGACCCCGAAACGTGTGCGGTCGCGCCGACCGTGTGGTGGGGCTTCGACCGACGCGACGAGTACGCCCGCGCCTGCGAGGGGATCGTCACCCGGTTTGCCGACCTCCGGCGCGTCGGCTGTGCCCAGCTCGAGCTCGCGATGCTCGCGACCGGCGCGCTCGACGGCGTGATCACGAACGTCCAGTGCAACCCGTGGGATTCCGTCGCCGGCGTCCATCTGGTCCGCACGGCCGACGGGCGGGTGACCGATCTCGACGGCGAGCCGTGGCGATACGACTCCCGCGGCCTCGTGGCCTCGAACGGTGGCGTCCACGAGGACGTGCTCGAGGCCGCCCGAACGATCGATCCGTAGCCACGTGGAGTGTCACCACGTCGGCGTGCGCGCAATCCCTGCCGGGCCGATGGTTTTTAACCCCCCGGAACCCCTCCCAAGCGGTATGAACGAACGAGAGTCCTCCGGCGAGCGGTTCGCCGGCGAAAAGGATCCGTCGCTGCCCAGCAGCGACGTGACGACGGGGGCCGAACGCGCGCCCCACCGGTCGATGTTCAGGGCGATGGGATTCGACGACGAGGACCTCTCCTCGCCGATGGTCGGGGTCGCGAACCCGGCTGCGGACATCACGCCGTGTAACGTCCACCTCGAGGACGTCGCCGACGCCGCGATCGACGGGATCGACGACGACGGCGGGATGCCTATCGAGTTCGGGACGATCACCATCTCCGACGCCATCTCGATGGGCACAGAGGGGATGAAAGCCTCGCTGATCTCCCGGGAGGTGATCGCCGACTCCGTCGAACTCGTGGCGTTCGGCGAGCGCATGGACGCGTTGGTCACGATCGGCGGCTGTGACAAGAACCTCCCCGGGATGATGATGGCCGCGATCCGGTCGAACCTCCCGTCGGTGTTCCTGTACGGCGGATCGATCATGCCGGGCCAACACGAGGGACGGGACGTCACCATCGTGCAGGTGTTCGAGGGGGTGGGCGCGTACGCCGAGGGATCGATGGAGGCCGAGGAACTCGATGAACTGGAGCGCAACGCCTGTCCCGGTGCGGGATCGTGTGGCGGGATGTTCACTGCGAACACGATGGCGTCGATCTCGGAGGCGCTCGGGATGGCACCCCTGGGGTCGGCGTCGGCGCCCGCGGAGGATCCCGAACGGTACGAGGTCGCCGAGCGCGCGGGAGAACTCGCACTGGAGTGCGTCGAGGAGGACCGCCGGCCCTCCGACATCCTCTCGCGAAAGTCCTTCGAGAACGCGATCGCGCTCCAGACGGCGATCGGCGGATCGACCAACGGCGTCTTGCACCTGCTTGCACTCGCGGCCGAAGCCGACGTCGACCTCTCGATCGAGGAGTTCGACGAGATCTCGAGGCGCACGCCCAAGATCGCCGACCTCCAGCCCGGCGGCGCCCACGTGATGAACGACCTCCACGAGGTGGGCGGCGTGCCGATCGTGATCCGCCGGCTGCTCGAGGCAGATCTGTTCCACGGCGACGCCGAGACCGTCACCGGGCGGACGATCGAAGCGGAACTCGAAACCCTGGATCTCCCGGACGACGACGAGATCGACGCGGAGTTCCTCTACACCGTCGACGAGCCGAAACAGCCCGAGGGCGCGATCAAGATCCTCACGGGGAACCTCTCTCCCGACGGCGCGGTGCTGAAGGCGACCGGCAACGACACCTTTCATCACGTCGGTCCCGCACGGATCTTCGAACACGAGGAGGACGCGATGGCGTACGTCCAGGACGGGGACGTCGAATCCGGCGACGTGATCGTAATCCGCAACGAGGGACCGAAAGGCGGCCCGGGGATGCGGGAGATGCTTGGGGTCACCGCCGCGGTCGTGGGTGCCGGTCACGAGGACGACGTCGCGCTGCTTACGGACGGCCGGTTCTCCGGCGGGACCCGGGGACCGATGATCGGCCACGTTGCCCCCGAGGCAGCCGTCGGCGGCCCGATCGGGCTGCTCGAGGAGGGCGACGAGGTCACCGTCGACGTGCCGAACAGGGAGCTGTCCGTGGCACTCTCGAAGGAGGAACTCGAACGCCGTCGCGAAGGGTGGGAGGAGCCGGACCCCCCTTACGATGGCGGCGTTCTCGCGAAGTTCGCCCGCGACTTCGGCTCGGCGGCCGACGGGGCCGTCACCAATCCGGCTTTAAAGCGGGACTGATACGGGCTATTCTGGCAGCGCGACCTCGACGTCCCCGGGGTCCTCGCCGGGGGCAAGCGACAGCGGTTCGATCGCTCGCAGCCGCATCACCGACGCCTGGGAGTCGAGCCCGGGCGCCACCACCCGGGGTGCGCCGTCGTCCCGTTCGTCGACGCAGTCGAACCCGACGATCCCGTCCAGCACCTCGAGCACCGGGACGCACCGAGTGTAGCCGTCGACGCCGATCAGGGCCACGTGCGTCGTCTCCGGCGACGGGTCGGCCGCATCCAGCACGTCGGCGACGGGCACCCCTTCCCAGACCCCTTCGATGAGCGTCCCGGAGTGGCACCGCGTCGAGAAGTCGACCTGCTGCCACTCGAACCGCTCTCTCGCACTCGCCCGATCGAGGGAGTAGTCGTCGTGCCCACCGATCCGTATCCGCTCGGGCTCGGGGTGCGTCTCCGCGGGAGAGTACGACTCCCGCGGTTCGCCGTCGATCGTCTCCTCGTCGATCGGCGCAGTATCGTCGACGAGTTGGGGATTGGTCTGCACGGGAAGCTCCTCCATTCGATAGTAGACGAGCTATCCCCATGAGCGTCGTTGCACAGTATAAAGCCGCTTTTGTCCTCCCGGGGAGCCAGTCCAGTCCCGCGCGGTCTGCCACTGGCGGGTGTCACCGACCGAGTTCGGCATGCGCAGACGAGAGATGTCTGGAGGCCAGCGCCGCGAGAAGCGAGAGTTCACCGGCGAGCGCCCCGACGGCGATTGCTTCTGCCAGGGCGTCGGCGTTCGTTCCCGGCGGATCGCCGCCACCCGCGACGCCGAGCAGTGACAGCGCCTCAGACTGGGTGGGAAGCTTCGTCCCGCCGCCGACGGTGCCGACCTCGAGGCTCGCAAGCGACACCGATACGTAGAGATCGGCGTCCCCCGGGTCCCCGCGGGTCCGCGCTGTCGTGATCGCGTTGGCCCCCTCGACGACCTGGGCTTCGTCCTGGCCGGTCGCGAGAAACATCGACGCGACCACGTTCGCGACGTGGGCGTTGAACCCCAGGCTTCCGGCCTTCGCGGAGCCGACGAGGTTCTTTCGGGTGTTGATCTCCGCGATCGCCTCCGGCGTCGTGTGGAGCCGCGACTCGACGACGTCTCTGGGAATGATCGCGTCTGCTGTCACCGTCCGCCCACGCCCCTCGATGGCGTTTACCGCCGCGGGCTTTTTGTCCGTACAGAGGTTGCCCGACAGCGCGACCAGCGAGGCACCCGTCTCCGATTCGATCAGGTCACACGCCTCCCCGGTCGCGATCGTCGCCATGTTCATCCCCATCGCGTCCTTCGTGTCGTAGCGGAACCGGAGGTAGACGTTGTCGCCGACGACGTACGGCGTGACGTCGAGCAGTTCGCCGTGGCTGGTCGTGGATTCGGCCGCGTCTGCGAGTTCGTCGACGTTGTCGCGAACCCACTCCGCGAGCGCCTCCGCTTCGACGACATCCTCGACTTTGAACACCGGTGCGCGGGTCATTCCCGACTTCGTGACGCGGGCCGATGCCCCGCCGGCGGCGTCGAGCACCGAACAGCCCCGGTTGACCGAGGCCACGAGTGCCCCTTCGGTCGTCGCGAGCGGGAGGTACCGCTCGTCGTCGAGGGCCCCACCGCGGATCCGGACGGGGCCGGCCACGCCGATCGGTACCTGGACGGCGCCGAGCATGTTCTCGACGTTGGGTCCGGCCGCTTCGGCCGGGAACCCGTAGGAACCGATCGTTTCGAGGTCGGCACCGGACTGTTCGGAGACGAGCAGCCGGCGGGCGGCTGTCGCCACGTCGGCGTCGGCGTGTTCCTCGAGTTCGTGGAGCCGGAGCTCCCCCTCCCGGACGCTGTCGGCGAGGTCGTCGACATCGACGTCGGTCATATCCGTGTGGTGGCGACCCGGGGAGATAAGAACTGTCGGTTTGAGCTTGAAGGACGGACGCTCCAGGCGCAAGTTGTTACTCACCCTCCGGTTGCGGCAATACTGTGCCTTGCGTCAATAGTGATAGGCACCGGAACCGGATCTCTTCCCGAACGATCGATGTGCTCCCGGTATCTCCCGTCAGTCGCAAGCCAGCTTCGACACCTCGCAAGCGAGGGGCGGGGCCCGATCCTGCTTGCCATCGCGGCCGGCTGGGGTCTCACGATCGGGACGCGAACGATCTATCCGGTGTTATTGCCGGACCTCCGTGTGGCCTACGGCCTGGATCTCGCCACCGCGGGGGCGTTGTTGACGGTGCTTTTCGCCGCCTACGCGCTCGGCCAGCTTCCCGGCGGGCTGTTTGCAGACCGGATCGGCGAACGGAAGACGCTCGTCGCAAGCATGGTCCTTTCGGGCGGCTCGGTCGTGTTGATCGTCGTCGCCGGGTCCCCGATTGCGCTGTTTCTGGCGACCGCCGCGTTCGGGTTCGGCGTCGGGTTCTATGCGATCGCCCGTTTTACGGCGATCGCGAAGGTGTATCCCGACGGCTACGGCACCGCGATCGGGATCACGAACGTCGCCCCGGAGATCGGGCAGGCGGCGTTACCCCCCATCGCGGGCGTGATCGCGGTTGCGCTGGGATGGCAGTTCGGCTTCGGTGTGGCGATCCCCGCGTTCGTCCTCGTCGCGATCGCGCTGTGGGTGACGGTTCCGGTCGAGTCAGACGACACCGGGAGTGCAGTCGACACGGTCTCGGTTGCGACCGCGCGATACGTCGCCGGTGAACTCAAAAACCCCCCGGTTCTACTCGCCACCCTGGTGTTGATCGTCGGGTTTTCGATCTGGCAGGCGTTCACCGGCTTCTATCCGACGTATCTCATCGAGCAGAAAGGCGTCTCGCCCGTCATCGCCAGCCTGCTATTCGGGCTGTATTTCGTCTCGACTGCGATTATTCACCCGGTTTCTGGAATGATCTACGACCGGCTCAACGTCCGGTACACGGCGGTCCCGATCGTCGCGTCCGTCCTCGCCCTGGCGGCGTTGCCGTTTGTCGACCACCTGTGGCTTCTGGTCGCCATCTCGATCCTCCTTGGGACACTACTCTCGTTCGAAACTGCCACCGAGTCATATCTCGTCGGCGCACTTCCCGAGGACGTCGAGGGGACAGGATTCGGAATCTTGCGCACGCTGGTGTTCGCGGCCGGTGCGGCGAGCCCCATCGCGTTCGGCGCAGCCGCAGACCGCGGATTCTTCGATGAAACCTTCCTGGTACTTGCCGTCCTCACCGTTGTGCTGATCGTGTTATCGAGCCGGCTCCCACTGATCGACAATTGAATGGGAAACCGAACCGCCCAGATCAGTACAGTAATTCGTCGTCGTTTTCGATCATGTACAGCGACCGCGCCGCGACGTTGACGCAGTGGTCGCCGACGCGTTCGAGGTCCCGAATCGTAAGCAGGAGCCGCGATACTTCGTTCATGAGCCCCTCGAGTTCCTCTTCGTCCTCGAACCGCTCCTGCTGGATGAGTTCGCGGACGACCGCCTCGCTCGCCTCCTCGCACAGCTGGTCGAGGTCGTCGTCCATCGCGGCGACGTCGTAACACGCCTCCGTGTCCTCGTTCGCGTACGCCTCCATCGCCGTATCCAGCATCGTGAGAGTATTCGCGCCGATCTGCTGGGCGTCGACGTCGGGGAAGACGCTTCGATTGGCCTGCTTTGCGTACTCTCCGAGATTGGTCGCGAGATCAGCGATCCGTTCGAGGTCGGTGATGATCTTGAACGAGGCGGCGATGAAGCGCAGGTCGCCGGCGACGGGCTGCTGGAGCGCGATCAGGTCGATGCAGTCTTTCTCCAGTTCCAGATACAGCTGGTTCACCTCGTGATCTCGGGTGATCACTTCCTCTCCCAGTTCGGCGTCCTGCTGTTCGAGCGCGTCGAGTCCCATCTGTAACCGCTCGGTGACCACCTCGCTCATGAACAGCACGTCCTCCCTGAGCTGGGTCAATTTCTCCTGGTAATCCGTGCGTGGCATGTCGTTGTTCCCTGTGACGTCGGCTCGTTTCAAAAGGCTATCTCCGCTCGCCCGTGTCGGCCCGTGGAGGCGCCTCGGGGTGAAGTCCACGGTGGATCATCCGAACTTGCCAGTGATGTAATCCTCCACCCGCTGGTGTTCGGGGTTCGAGAAGATGCGGTCGGTGTCTCCGAATTCCACGAGTCGGCCGCCGGTCAGAAACACCGCCGTCTTGTCGGAGATGCGGGCCGCCTGCTGCATGTTGTGCGTGACGACGATCACGGTGTAATCCTCCGCGAGCTCGGTGATGAGATCTTCCACCTTCGAGGTGGCGATTGGATCCAGCGCCGAGGCCGGCTCGTCCATCAACACCACTTCCGGATCGGGGGCGATCGCCCGGGCGATACAGAGCCGCTGTTGTTGCCCCCCAGAGAGATCCAGCCCCGAGGAACCGAGCTGGTCTTTCACCTCGTTCCACAGCGCCGCCCGGCGGAGCGACTCCTCGACGCGGGCGTCGAGGTCGCCGTCGAACCCCTGGATCTTCAGCCCGTAGGCGACGTTGTCGTAGATCGACTTCGGGAACGGGTTCGGCTTCTGAAACACCATCCCGATCCGGCGGCGCAGCGCCACCGGGTCGACGTCGTCGTCGTAGACGTTCTTGCCTTTAAATAACACCTCGCCCTCGATACGGGCGACGTCGATCAGGTCGTTCATCCGGTTCAAACACCGGAGGAACGTCGATTTTCCGCACCCCGATGGACCGATGATCGCGGTTACCTGCTTTTCGGGGAGCCGGACCGAGGTCGGATACAGCGCACGTTCCTCGCCGTAAAACACCTCCAGGTCGCGCGTCTCGATCGCGGTGTGGGCCTCCGGTGTCGATTCGATGCTCGGTTCGAGATCGTCGTCGATCCGCCCCTGACTCGCAGGCGATCCTTCCTGACTCGCTGTCTGTGATTCCTGACTCATTGTCTCTCGTACCTGTTTCTGATGTATATCGCCGTCGCGTTCATCCCCAAAAGCACCGCGAGCAACACGACGATCCCGGCGGCGGCGACGTGTTGGAAATCCGCCTGCGGGAGCCGGGCCCAGTCGAAAATCTGCATCGGCATCGCCGCGAACGGCCCGAGGAAGTCCGGCACCGGCAGCCCGAGCGGACCGTCCCGGACCGGCGCGACGAACATCGACGTCGCGGCGCCGACCATCAAGATCGGGGCGGTCTCCCCGATCGCTCGCGACAGCGCCAGGATCGTCCCGGTCATGATCCCGGGCATGGACGCCGGCAACACGATGTCGCGGATCACCTCCCAGTCTGTCGCCCCCACGCCGTAGGCGGCGCGTCGCTGGGAATCGGGCACCGCCCGGATCGCCTCCTGGGCAGAAACGATCACGATCGGGAGGATGAGAAGTGTGAGGGTGAGCGCCCCCGCGAGAAGGCTCGATCCGAGACCCGCCGCCCGGACGAACAGCGCCAGACCGAGGAGGCCGTACACGATCGAGGGGACGCCGGCGAGGTTGGCGATGTTCGCCTCGATAAAACTCGTGAGCCAGGAGTCGGCAGCGTACTCCTCGAGGTAGATCGCGGCGCCGACGCCCAGAAACAGCGTGAAGACGGCGGTGAGAACGATCAACAGGATCGACCCGATCAACGCCGGATAGATCCCCGCACCCCGTCCGCCGGGCAGGTAGTTCTCGACGAACCGCGAGGGTGGATACGAGAGAAACTCCCAGGTGACCCACCCCCACGATTCATAAAGCACGTCGGCGACGAGCGCGACGAGCGCGACGATCCCCACGAGCGTCGAGGCGAGACAGATAGCGACGAAGACCTGCCCGATCAGCCGCTTTCGGTGGACGTCGTCGGCGATCCCCGCAAACGGGTCAGCCGGTTCGGTGCTCGGTTCTTCACTCATTGGTACTCCTCCCGGAAGCGGGATTTGACCCAGAGGCTGAGCAGGTTCATCGAAAGCGTCATCGCAAACAGGGTGATGCCGACCGCAAACAGCGACTGATAGCCGATCGAACCGACCGACACGTCGCTGATCCCGACCTGCACCATGTAAGCGGTCATCGTCTGGATCGGTTCGAGTGGATTGAACGTGACGTTCGGATGCATCCCCGCCGCGAGCGTGACTGCCATCGTCTCGCCGATGGCCCGCGAGATCGCGAGGATGTACGCCGCAGTGATCCCCGAGACCGACGCCGGGATCACCACGTCGGTGGACACCTCGTATTTGGTCGCTCCGAGCCCGTAGGCCGCCTGACGGAGCTCGTCTGGGACCGCCGACATCGCGTCCTCGGAAAGCGACGAGACCATCGGGATCACCATGACGCCGACGACGATCGCGCCGGCGGCCGCGTTGAACGTCCCCGTCTCGGGGAAAAAGCGCTGGAGCAGCGGCGTGATGAACGACAGCGCGAAGAAGCCGTATACGATCGTCGGAATTCCCGCGAGTACCTCCAGCGTGGGTTTGACGACCTTGCGGACGCGTCTGTCGGCGTATTCGGCGAGGTACACCGCCGTCGCCGTTCCCACCGGGATCGCGATGACCGCGCTGCCGACCACGATGAGCATCGTCCCCCAGATCAGCGGCAACACGCCGTACGACCGGGGGCGGATGATCGGTGACCAGTCGGCGGTCGTGAAGAACTCCACGATCGACACCTCCCTGAAGAAGGCGACGGCACCCTCGACGAGGACGACGATGATCCCGGCAGTCGTCAACACGGTAACTGCGGCGCAGGCGAAGAAGACGTACCGGATCAGCCGGTTTTTCGTTCCGTCTATTCCGGAACCGGCGCGTGTGAGGTCGACGCTACTCATATCGGGCGAGCACCTCCTCGAGTCGGTCGCGTGCCTCCCGGACCGATTCGTCGGTCGTCGCGAAGTAGCCGACCTTCCGTGCGGCCCACTGCGTCCACGTGAGCTGTTCGCCGGGTTCGACGTCGCTGCGGTCCGCGCGCTCGTCGATCGGGGAGAAATAAAACCGGGCGTACTCTCTGACCTGCTCCTTTTCGAAGGAGTTCACGTTGAAGTAGACGTACATCGCCCGCGTCAACGGCTGGTAGGTCCCGGTCTCGATCGTCTCCCTGGTCGGGGTGACACAGCCGTCGCCGTCGTCGATGTCGACGAGTTTCAGGTCCTCCTTGTTCTCCTCGTAGTAGCCCAGTCCGCCCCAGCCGAGGGCGTTCTCGCTTCCGCGAACCCCGCGAACGATCACGTTGGTGTCGGCGCTGGCGGAGTAGTCCGACCGGATCGCGCCGATCTCGTCGTTGATCGCTTTCGTGAACGAGTCGAACGTTCCCGAGGCCGGGTCGCGGCCGTAAAGCTCCAGTTCGCCATCGTGACCCGCTTCGGCCCACTCCTCGCGAATGTCTCCCCACGTTTCGACATCGGAGCCGGGTTCCCAGATCCGTCGCAACTCCTCGGTGGTGAGACAGTCACACCAGTGGTTGTCGGGATGCACCCAGATCGCGATCCCGTCCAGGGCCGCCTCGAACTCGACGTAGT
Source organism: Halalkaliarchaeum desulfuricum (assembly GCF_002952775.1). Taxonomy (NCBI): domain Archaea; kingdom Methanobacteriati; phylum Methanobacteriota; class Halobacteria; order Halobacteriales; family Haloferacaceae; genus Halalkaliarchaeum; species Halalkaliarchaeum desulfuricum. The sequence goes on along the minus strand of NZ_CP025066.1, from coordinate 2,772,255 downwards.
CGACGCCGGCCTGCCCGCACTGCTCTACCTCGCTGAGCTGTCCTTCGGGGACGTCTTCCGGCCCGAGGATCGGTCGGCTGGCGTTCTGGACGTCCGTGGCGCCCTCACAGAACAGCTGAAATCCGGCCCCGGTTCCGGATCCACGAACCGGGATCCGGACCCGATTGTTCCGCCACTGGAACTCCTCGGCGACGGCGGCGCCGTGAGGCAACAACGTGTTGCTGCCGTCGACGACGATCTGTCCTTCGAGGTGGCTCGGTTCTCCACGAACGAGACAGCCCGCGAGTCCGGAGACCGACAGGGCTGCGGTGGAGGCGCCCACTGCCGAAAGGAACCGCCGACGAGACGATCTCGACGGACTGACGTCCGATCCGTCGTCAGTGTTCGACCGTTCGTTCCCCCCTGCAGGGGGTTTCCGTTCCATCGGTTTCGGGTCCGCGAGGACGACCTAAATACTCTACTATAATAACTATATAGACCTATGTTTGGGACACGTTACCTCTATTTTCGGCCGGTCGACGTCCTGCGGAAATCCGGCCGATACTGCCGGTGAACTGCGGCGGAGCGGTTGGCAGCCGAAACGGATCTGCGTCGACCAGGTATATATTTGGACAAATTTATATATACACGGTCGGGATCTACCGATATGGAGACCCGGAAGGTTCAGGTCACCGGGGGGTCGACGTACACGGTTTCGATTCCCAAGTCCTGGGCGACCGCAAACGACGTCGGGGCCGGAAGCGAAGTGGAGTTCTATCCGGAGGGCGACGCGCTGTTTCTCACGCCGAAAACCGAGGAGGAACGGACGGAGGGGACGCTGGACGTGACCGACCTGACCGGCGAGGAGCTCGTGCGGGCGGTCACGGCGATGTACGTGAGCGGGTTCGACGACATCGTCCTCGAGAGCAGCCGGATCACGACCGGACAGCGCCGCACGATCCGGGAGGCGGTCCAGAGCCTCGTCGGCCTCGAGGTGTTCGAGGAGACGAAAGAGACGGTCGTGATCCGTGACCTGCTCGACTCCTCGGAGCTTTCGATCCACAACGCCGTGACCCGGATGCGGTTGATCGCGCTGTCGATGCTGGAAGACGCCCTCGCCGCGCTCGAGGAACTCGACGACGACCTCTCTCGGGACGTGATCGAGCGCGACGACGACCTCGACCGGCTCTGGCTCGTGGTCTCGCGGATCTTCAGGGCGACGCTGCGGACCCCGAAGGCCGCAGAGAAGCTGGGGCTCCCCCGGGAGGTCTGTTTCGACTACCAATCCAGCGCCAGACAGCTCGAACGCATCGGCGATCACGCTACCAAGATCGCCCACCTTACCCTGGAGCTGGAACAACCCGTCCCGGAGGAGATACTCGAGGCGCTCGAGGAACTCCGCGAGGAGGTCGCCCAGGTGATCGACGACGCGATGGACGCGCTGTTTTCGGAGGACAGAGACGTCGCGACACGGGTCGCAAACGACGCGCGGAAATCCGTCCAGCGGATCGACGAGGACGCCCGCCGGATCGACTCGTATCTGCGGAACCTCGATCCCGCGAGGGCGCAGCTGCTCGGCCTCATCGTCGACTCCGTCTCCCGGTGTGGGGACTACGGCGGCAACATCGCCGAAACCGCACTCCAGAAGGCGGCACCCTCGCCGTGAGCGACTCCACTGTCGCCCCCGACGACACGTCTGCTCCCGCCCGTACGACAAGCGTTTTGCCTGCGGATCCCTAACTGAGTTCGATGGCAGACGAGGAGGTCTCTGGCCCGGTGGGCGAGGCGGAATCCCCCAGCGAGACGCCCCGGCCGGAGCCGCTTCGAACGTTCTTTCAGTTGACAGCGACGCGCCGGGACGGCGATCGGATCCTCTACTACGGCGAGTCGCTGGTGCCCGACCGAGCGCTCATGCGTCGGATCGCTCCCGCCTTCCGAGAGATCGGCTACGAGGTCGAACTCACCCGTACCAGCGAGGCCGACGTCGTTATCGCGCGTCCGATCGGCGCCGGACCCGAGGGGATCCCGTGGACCAACCTCGTGTTGTTCGTGACGACGGTGATCTCGACGCTGTTCGTTGGCGCGTACGGCTGGTACTATGTCCCCCTCTCGGAGATCACCGCCAACCCGCTGGTCATCCTCCAGGCGTGGCCGTTCACGGCAGCGGTGCTGGGCGTGCTTTTGGTCCACGAACTGGGCCACTACGCCGCCGCACGGTACTACGGTGTGAACGTCTCGTTGCCGTACGTCATCCCGTTCGTCTTCCCGTTCGGCACCCTCGGTGCGGTGATTCGCATGAAAGGGCAGATGCCCTCCCGGAAAGTGCTGTTCGACATCGGCGCTGCCGGGCCGCTTGCGGGACTCGCGGCGACGGTCGTCGTGACGGCGATCGGGCTCTCGCTGGACCCGATCACCATCCCCGAGCGCATCCTCGAGGCCGACGGCAGCATGATCCGGTTCAACGATCCGCCGCTGTTGACGCTGATCGCGTCGGCACTGGGCGAGCCGACCGCCTACGAGGCGGCGAACAAGGCCGCCCACCCGGTCGTCATCGGCGGGTGGGTCGGGATGTTCTTCACACTGCTCAACCTGCTCCCGGTGGGGCAACTGGACGGCGGCCACATCATGCGTGCGATGATCGGCGAGCGACAGGAAACCGTCGCGTCGCTGGTGCCGGCTATCCTGTTCGGGATCGCCGCGTACCTCTACTACGTGCTGGAGTACGGCCTCAACGAGTCGGTCGGACTGTGGGCGTTTTGGGGCGTGTTCGCGCTGTTTATCGCGTTCAACGGCCCCGCCGATCCCGTCGACGAGTCACAGCTGGGCTGGCCGCGAATGCTCGTCGGAATCATCACGTTCGCGCTGGGACTACTGTGTTTCATGCTCGTGCCGGTTCAGGTCGTGTCCGGCTGATCCCGGGACGACGCCGGCGGTGAGCACAGCAGATCACAGACTCCGCTTGATTCGCTCGAAGAAGCTCTCCTCGACTTCGATCTCCTCGCCACCCGCCTCGGCGAACGCCTCGAGCGCCTCCCGCTGTTCCTCGTTGAGGCTCTCGGGTGTGACCACCTGCACCCGGACGTAGAGGTCGCCGCGCCCGCGACCACGGAGCCGGGGCATCCCCTTGTCACGCAGCCGGAACGTCTCGCCGCTCTGGGTGCCGGCTGGAACGTCCATCTCGACGGTGCCGTCGAGCGTCTCGATCTCGATGGTGTCCCCGAAGACAGCCTGCGGGAACGATATCGGCTGCTTGAGATGGAGGTCGTCGCCGTCGCGTTCGAACCGTTCGTTCTCCTCGACGGTCACGTCGATGAGGAGATCGCCCGGTCGACCGCCGTTCTCACCCGGGGCACCCTCGCCGCCCATCCGGAGGGTCTGGCCGCTTTCGACCCCGGCAGGGATCTCGACGGTGAGTGTCGCGTCCTCGCGGACGACGCCGTCGCCCGCACAGGAGGGGCACGTCTCGGAGTACAGGTCGCCGTCCCCCTCACACCGGGGACAGGTCGTCGTCTGCTGGACCCGTCCGAACGCGGTCTGTTGAACTTGCGTCACCTGGCCGCGACCGTTACACTGCGGACAGGTCCGGACGTCTGCGTCCGGCGGGTGTCCGGTGCCGCCGCAGTCGTCACACTCGGCGGGGCGGGTGACGGTGAGCCGCTTTTCCGCCCCGTGGAACGCCTCCTCGAGGTCGATCGTGATCTCCGTTCGGAGGTCGCGTCCCTGGCGGGGACGGTTCGGGTCGCGGCTGCCGCCGCCGAACAGATCCGAAAACAGATCCTCGAAGCCGCCTCCGCCGGCGCCGCCGAACGGACCGCCGGCGCCGAACGGGCCCCGCCCCGCACCGCGGCCGGCACCACCGTTGTCGGTCGCGCCGTGTTTTTCGGCCCGCTCGAACTGGTCGTGGCCCAGGCGATCGTACAGCTGCCGCTTCTCCTCGTCGGTGAGCACCTCCTTTGCCTTCTGGACCTTCTTGAACTTCTCTTCGGCGTCCGGATCGTCGTTGACGTCGGGGTGGTACTCTGCGGCCTTCTTCCGGTAGGCGCGTTTGATCTCGTCGGCGTCGGCGTCGCGTGACACCCCGAGTACCTCATAGAAGTCCTCGCTCATTCGTTGTCGACCCCTAATGGACTGTGCTACTTGAAAAGAACGGCTCGGTCCTGTCGGCCCGAAGCGAGGCCGAACTCCGCCCCGGCGCAAAATTTACCGTGCCCGATTCCTTGACGTGCCGTATGGCAATACTTGACAACCCTCGAACGGGACTGGCCGACGAAGATCCAACTCCGTGGGTGGTCCAGAGCGATGACGTCTGAGTCCGACGGCCGGTACGTCAAAGCGACGTCCGTGGAGGAAGCCACAACGGAGAGCCCACAGACCCTCCGCGTCAACGGCCGGACGATCGGCCTGTTTCATCACGACGGAGCGTTTTACGCGACCGACAACCGGTGTCCCCACATGGGGTTTCCGCTCACGGATGGGTCGGTCGACGACGGGATACTGACGTGTCCCTGGCATCACGCCCGGTTCGAGATCTCCTGTGGAGACACGTTCGATCCGTTCGCGGACGACGTCAGGACCTATCCAGTCGAGGTACGGGACGGCGACGTCTACGTCGACCCCCATCCGCCCAGGGAGGAACCGCCGGAGCAACGCTGGCGGAAACGGCTCGAACACGGCCTCCAGGAGAATCTCGGGTTGATCGTCGCCAAGTCCGTGATCGGCCTCGACGACGCCGGCGTTGCCTCCTCGGTCCCGGTCCGGATCGGAACCGAGTTCGGCACCCGGTACCGGGAAGACGGCTGGGGACGCGGGCTCACCACGCTCGGCGTGATGGCGAACCTCCTCGGGGATCTCCGTCCGGAGGACAAGCGACGAGCGCTCTACGTCGGGCTCTCGGAGGTCGCCGACGACTGTGCGGGCGAACCCCCGTTTTTTGCACAGGAGCGACTCTCCACCGACGACGTCACACCCGAGCGACTCAAGCGGTGGTTTCAAAACAACCTCGAGGTTCGCGACTCCGACGGCGCCGAGCGCGTCCTCCGGGCCGGGATCGCGGCCGACCTCGAGGAGGCAGAGATCGCCGAACTGTTGGTCGCTGCCGCCACGGATCACCTGTACCTCGACAACGGCCACCGCCTGGATTTCATCAACAAGGCGTTCGAGACACTCGATCACGTCGGCTGGGAGCACGCCGACGAGGTGCTCCCGAGTCTCGTGCCCGGACTCGCAACCGCAGATCGCGCCGAGGAGAACTCCTCGTGGCGGCAGCCGATCGACGCCGCCCAGCTGTGTTTCGACGCCGCAGCGGAACTTCCGGATGCGGTCGAACAGGGATCGAATGAGACGTGGGAACAACCGGACGAACTGATCGACGTCGTGATGGGCGAGGATCCACACGAGAGCATCGACGCGCTGACCGACGCCATCGCGAACGGAGCGACCGCCGAGGAGCTCGCTGCCGTGGTCAGCCACGCCGCCGGCCGCCGGATCGCCCACTTCGGAACGAGCAACGAGTTTCGAGACTGGAACACGGTCCACCACACGTACACGTACGCGAACGCGGTGTTCTGTCTGAGCCGGCGAACCGATGCCATCGAGGTGTATCGGGGCGTCTTCGACGCAGCGATGAACGTCTATCTCGACAGGTTCCTCAATACGCCGCCGACGCCACTGCCCGATCCAGACGGGGGCCGAGAGCCCGGGGAGATCCTCGAGGACGTCATGGAGTGTTTCGAAGTCGAGAGCGACGAAGAAGTCGACAGGGCCGGCCGGCTCACGGCCGAGTATCTCGCAGTCGACGGCGACGTCGACCGGCTAAAACGAACTCTCGGCGAAGCACTCCTGCGGGAGGACGCCGGTTTCCACCCGCGACAGAACCTCGAGGCGGCGTTCACTCAGTACGACGCCGCCGCGAACGAACAGCGCGGACGGGTACACCTCGTCGCGACGGCCCGATATCTCTCCGCGCACACCCCGACCCGACGGGCCGGCGAACAGACGTATCGAATCGCCGACCGACTCAACCGCGGCGAGAAGATCCACGAGGCGTGAGCCGGTTCCCGCCGCGTTCAATCGATCCTGGTACCGGGCGACTCCCCGCGAAGGAACGCCGGGAGATCGTCGGGACCGAACACGTGCGCCGGCGCGGAAAGCGCCAGAAGCTCGCGGACTTTGCCGGCCATCCCGCCGCTTACGTCGGTGGATTCGCTTTCACCGAGGGCGTCTGCGACATCCTCGAAGGCAGTAATCTCCGGGATCACTGCCCCGTCGCCGTCGAGCACGCCGGGGACGGTCGAACAGACGCCCACCCGGTCTGCGTCGAGTCCATCGGCCAGTCGGCAGACGAGTTCGTCGCCCGAGAGCACGGTGATCCCCTCGCCGCGGTGGGCGACACCGTCGCCGTGCAACACCGGAACGAACCCCTCCGCGAGCATGGCGTCGACCTGCTCGAGGGAACACGAAAGCGAGCCGTCCGCGTCGCGGGCGGCCACCGAGAGGGGATGAACCGGAAGCGCCGGGACGTCGCGGTCGTGGAGCCGGGAGAGCACGAACCGGTTGAGCGTGGTCATCGCGCCGTGAATCGACAGCGCCGCCCCTGCGTCGTGGGTTCCGTGTTCGGTCGTGACGCCGTGCCGGCTCGCGTGGTGGTGGCCGAAGCTCCCGCCGCCGTGGACGATCGCGAGCCGCCCGGCGGCGCCGTCGCCTCTCGCCGCGGCGATCGCGTCGGCGGCGGCCGAAAGCGCCGGTCCGTCCAGCGTTTCCGGCCGGTCCTTTTCGGTGATCACGCTGCCGCCGAGCTTCACCACGACGAGATCGTGTTCCGCGCTGTGCATCCGCGATTACGCCTCCTCGACCCGGACGCCTTCGGTCGCGAGTTCGGCCCGAAACGCGCGTTGACAGCCGGGCGTGAACTCGAGGGCGGTTCTGGACTCCGGGGTTCGATCGAGCGCGACGATGCAGCCGCCGCCGCCGGCGCCGGTGAGTTTCGCGCCGTGGGCGCCTGCCTCGCGAGCCGCCCACACCATCTCGTCGAGCGACCGGGCCGACACCCCAAGCGCAGACAGCAGGCCGTGGTTGAAGTCCATCAGGTCGCCGAGATCCGCGAGCAACTCCGGCGACGGGTCAGTTTCGGGGATCGCCTCCGAGAGCAGCGCTTCCCCGTTTCGAACCACGTCGCCGATCGTTGCCAGCGTCTCGGCGGCGAAATCGTACCGCTCGCGAAGCTCCCGAACTCCCGAAACCAGTTCCCCGGTCTCACCCGCGCCGCCGTCGAAGCCGATCACGAACGGGAGGTTCGGGGCCTCGATCGTCCGGCAGTCGTCGCCTTCGACTCTGACGGCACCACCCATCGTCGAACAGAACGTGTCCGCCCGGGACGCCTGTCCGTCCTGGACTTCGAACTCCGCGCGGTAGGCCCGGTCCGCGAGCTCCCTCTTCTCGAGCGGTTCGCCCAGCGCCCGGGTGGCGGCGTCGATCCCGGCGACCACGACCGCTGCGGAAGAACCGAGCCCGCCGCCGAGGGGAATCTCGGATCTGACGGTGATGTCGAATCCGGCCGCCGGCGCTTCCGCGGCAGCACGGGCCTGACGGACCGCCGCGTCGATGTATCCCATGGCCGCCTCCACGAGCGGTCGCGGGACGTCGACGTCGGGATCGTCTCCGGTTCTCCCCTCGTATTCGACGGTGAACCCGTTCAACGACAGGTCGTCGGCCCGCACCCGGACGTGATCGTCCTCGCGGGGCACGACCTCGACGGTCGCCCGGCGTTCGATCGCGCACGGAACCGCGGGTTCCCCGTAGACGACCGCGTGCTCCCCGAAGAGATAGACCTTCCCCGGTGCGCTGGAGACTGTCATACGCGTTCATTAAACGGCGGGTGTTACAGGTGTTGCGCTCCGCGATTCGATCCCGGTACTCGGCGTACGGGAACTCCAGGGTCGGCCTCCGGTTCGGATCGGCTTCGGTTGCGCGATCGCCGAAACGTGACATCCTCCGCGCCACTCTCGGGGGCTTTCCGGGGGAGCCAACGGGTGTCACGCCGATACCTTTTATACGATGCGCACGATGGTAAATACGCGGCGGAAGAGTCGCAAAACTGACGGGCCGCCGGTCGCATCGAGGGGAACTGGGGACTGCACGCGTCAATCGCGTCGATCGATGCGGCTCACGGCTACTGAGTTTTCGCAAACCAACGGCAAACAGTAACGGCGTCTAGATGTCGGCCTCGAAGTCCTCGAGCGCGTACACGGTGTCGGCGCCGCGGCGATCGAGCGTCTCGTTGGCGAGCAGCCAGTAGACGACCGACAGCGCACGCCGACCCTTGTTGTTCGTCGGGATGACGAGATCGACGTTCGACAGCTGGTTGTTCGAGTCACACATCGCGATCACCGGAATACCGACGGTGATCGCTTCCTTTACGGCCTGGGCGTCGCCGATCGGGTCCGTAACGACGACGACGTCCGGTTCGATGTAGCCGTCGTACTTCGGGTTGGTGAGCGTTCCGGGAATGAACCGGCCAGTTCGGGCGCGGGCGCCGATCGCGTCGGCGAACTTCTCGGCCGGGAACCGGCCGTACTGCCGCGAGGACGTCACCAGGATCTGTTCGGGAGCGTAATTCGCGAGGAAATCCGCCGCGACGCGGATCCGCTCGTCCGTCCGGGAGACGTCGAGCACGTACAGGCCGTCGTCGCGAACGCGGTGGATGAACCGCCCCATGTCCTTCGTCTTCTGCTGGGTCCCGATGTGGACCCCCGCCGAGAGGTACTCCTCGACGGGAATGAGGAGATCCGCCTCGTCGTCGGGCATCACGTCCTCGTCGAACGGGGAGGCCGCCTCCTCGGGCTCCGCTTCGGTGGCCGAGCCTTCGGCCGTCGTCTCTTCGGCGTCCGTCGCCGGCGAGTCGGCGGATTCCGCCGCCTCGTCGGCTCGGTCGGCCGGCTGTTCCTCGGTCGTGTCGGCCTCGGTCGGCGACTCGTCGTCGGCCTCGACCTCGACCGCGTCTTCGTTGTCCGTCATGTCTGGGTGTAAGTCATACTGCGTCGTCCGCGATGCGGATCAGTTCGTTGAGCTTGGCGGTTCGTTCGCCGCCGACCGTACCGGTCTTGATGTACGCGGCGTCGGTCGCGACGGCGAGGTGGGCGATCGTCGTGTCCTCGGTTTCCCCGGAGCGGTGAGAGACGACCGCGTCGTAGCCGTTCCGGTGGGCCAGTTCCACGGCGTCGAACGCATCCGAAAGCGTCCCGATCTGATTGGGCTTGATCAGGATGCTGTTGCCCGCGCCGACGTCGATGCCGGTTTGCAGCCGGTCGGTGTTGGTGACGAACAGGTCGTCACCACAGATCAGACAGTCGCCTGCCTGGCTCGGGCGGGCGCCCGCGACGCCGACCCGTTCGGTCAGTTCCGCGTATCCCTCGAAGTCGTCTTCGTCGAGCGGGTCCTCGACGTACGCGAGGTCGTACTCGTCGATCATCTCGGCGACGTACGCGATCTGTTCCGCCCGTGTTTTCGTCTCGTCGCCGTAGACGTACACCTCCTCGTCGGAGTCGTACAACTCAGCGGCGGCGACGTCGAGTCCGAATCGGATTTCGAACCCGACCTCGTCTTCGATCGTCTCGACTGCGGCGTCCATCACCTCGAACGCCTCCGCGTCCGAGATGGCCGGAGCCCAGGCTCCCTCGTCGCCTTTGGCCGCCGGAACGTCACGCTCGTCGAGTTCCTCTGCGACGGCGGCGTGAACCGCTGCGTTGGCGAAAACCGCCTCCACGACGCTCGGGGCGCCGACGGGCGCTGCGAGGAACTCCTGGATGTGGGTGGCGTCGCGCGCGTGTTCGCCCCCGCCGATCACGTTACCGAGCGGGATCGGGAAGTTGTCGCCCCTGAAGGCACCGCCGAGATGCTGGTACAGCGGGGCGCCGAGGACGTCGGCGGCTGCCTTCGCCGTCGCCATCGAGATCGCGACTGCGCTGTTCGCGCCGATCTCCGAGAAGTCGTCGGTGCCGTCGGCTGCGCGAAGCACCGCGTCGACCTCCCGCTGGTCGCCGGCGAACAACCCCTCGATGCGGGGGACCGCGTGTTCTCGCGCGGCGGCGATCGCCTCCGTCGGTGGGCGTTCGACGGCCTCGTACTCGCCGGTCGATGCGCCCGACGGCGCAGCGGCCCGGCCGAAGCCGCCGGATTCGGTGAGCACGTCGGCCTCGACTGTCGGGTTCCCCCGGGAGTCGAGCACGCGACGAAGCGAGATCGACCTGATGCGCGTCATTTCCCCCCCCGACGGACGGTAAACGGCAGGACGCCGGCGTCGTACTCCTCTGCAGCGACGAGGATCGGCTCCGACTGGTCGGTGTCGACCAGCACGGGTGCCCCGTAAGAGACCTGTAGCGCTCGCGCTCCGAGGATCCGTGCCTTCTCGTACCGGTTGTAGCGTTGCCGTGTCATCCGTGGCGTGTGGGTTCGGGTTCGATCATTGGTACGGTGCGACGACGTCGACGAGGTCCGTATGGGAGACGAGCATGCGGCGACAGCAGTGTCGCGTTATGCCCAGGTCGTCGAGCACCGCTGCGGGGTCCTCGCCGTTCTCCTCCGTTCTCGCCTTGAACTCTTCCCAGTGTTCCCCCACGACGTTGCCGCAGGTGAAACACCGGACTGGGATCATCATGTACTGATCACCTCAGCGGTAGGACTTCTGGTATCGGGCACGGGCGCCCGGACCGCCCCACTTCTTGGGTTCCGGCTGCCGGACGTCGTTGACGAGCAGCGAACGGTCGAACTCCATGTACGCCTCGCGGAGTTCGGCGTCGTTGAGATGTTCCACCAGCCCGCGGGCGATCGCCGTCCGCGCGGCGTCGGCCTGTCCCGAGAAGCCGCCCCCGGAGATGCTGACGTCGATGTCGACCTGCGACCGGAGGTCCTCCCCGGCGATGCGGAACGGCTCGAGCATCTTCAGGCGGGACGATTCCGGCTCCCACAGTTCGACGGGCTGGGAGTTGATTCGTACGCGACCTTCGCCGTCTCGGACGGTGGCGCGGGCGATGGCCGTCTTCTTCTTTCCGGACGTGTTCGTTACCATGTGACAGTAGCACCCAGTTCCTCGGAGATCTCCCCGAGCGTGGTGAACTTGATGTTCGACAGGCGATCCAGCGACGTGCCGTCCAGGACGACCGCTTCCCGGTCGGGATCGTCATCGTAGGGGTTGCCGACGTAGACGCGGACGTTTTCGAACGCCTCGCGGCCGCGCGGTTTCTTGTGCGGGAGCATCCCGCGAATGGAGCGCTTGAAGATCCGGTCCGGTCGCTTCGGATAGTACGGTCCGCGGTCGGAGCCCAGATCCGCGCGCTTGCGATACGTCTCCATCGTCGACTCCTCGTTGCCGGTGATGACCGCCCGCTCGGCGTTCACCACGGCAACGCGCTCGCCGTCGAGCGCGGACTGGGCCACCTCGCTGGCGACCCGGCCCATAATGCAGTCACGGGCGTCGACGACGAGGTCTGCGTCGAACTCTGCGAGGCTCATCGGATCACCCTGACGTTGGTTCCTTCCGGGTTCTGTTCGGCAATCTGTTCGAGGCTCACCGCTTCGCCGGCCTGTTCGATCTTCGTTCGGGCGGTCCCCGAGAAGTCGACGGCAGCGACGGTGACGTTCTTTTCGAGCACACCGCTTCCCAGCACTTTGCCGGGGACGACGACGGTCTCGTCCTCCTGGGCGTACCGCTCGATGCGGCCCAGGTTGACCTCCGCGTGGGTGCGCCGTGGCTTTTCCAGCCGGGTCGCGACGTCCTGCCAGACGTTGGCACCGGAGTCGCGGGACACCGACTTCAGCTCGGCAATGAGGTTCTGTAATCGTGGATTCGTCTTGCTACTCATGACAGTTCCCTCCGTATGAGGGTGTATGTTCGAAAGTGAGCGTCCCCCGGACCCGACCTCGCGAACGAGGCGGGTACTGTTCGATCGGGGAGACGGTAAAATCGGAGTGCAGGGAGCAGGATTCGAACCTGCGGACCCCTATGGGACAGCGCCCTGAACGCTGCGCCGTTGACCTGACTTGGCTATCCCTGCGTGCACTCCGACGTACCAGGTGCCCATTCAAACCACTTTCGGTCCGGATCGCCGTCGGCGCCTGACGCGTCCGGAACGGACGCGTTGCTTCCGGGCTTCGGGCGAACGCCGGATCGTCGGTGGTCGGGCACATACTCGGATTATACTGCGACTTTCTCGCGTAGTTCGTCCGCGCGGTCGCCGATCGTGGTGGCCGCACGGCGGACCAGTTCTTCGACGGTGAACGAGCCGTCCGTCTCCACGTGGAAGACGAACGCGCCCGAAACGTCGGTCACTTCGAGCTCCTTTCCGGGGTACCGGTTCGTGAGATCGTGATCGAACTCGTCGGTGAGAACCAGTTCCCCGTCGGGGGTCTCGATGACGCCCCGGAGGATCTGCGGCTCGTCATCGTGGAACTCTCCGACGTCGCCGACGACCTCCACGCGCTGGAGGTGACGATAACCGACGGAAACACCACCCTGGTGTTTCGAATGTTCCTTGCCGGTGTCGAGCACCGCGTCCGCTTCCAGTTCGAGACGGTGTCCCTCCTTGAGTTCGATAATCGGCACGTTCTCGTCGGCGGGTTCGACCATCGGCTCGGAGGAGACCAGATCGCCGGAGTAGGCCGTCGCCGGCCCCTCGACGTCGAGCGCCAGGGTGACTTCGTCGCCGACCTCGAACTCGTCGAGCGGGGTCGTCAGCGGAACCAGCCCCAGCCGAAGGCCGATCATCTCGTCGAACATCACCGAGGAGTTCTCCACGAACCGCACCGTGTCGATGGAGAACGTCGGGACATCTGCGATCATCGCGCGGCGAAGCCCGTTTGCGAACGCCGGGGAGGCCCCCCGGACGAGAAACCGGGCACTCCGGTCGTCGCGCTCGATGAACTCGACGTCGAACTCTTCGCTCATACGCCCATGTTCTTCGGAGCCTTCGTTCCGTCGTGGGGGATCGGCGTCACGTCCTCGATCCGGCCGATCTCGAGGCCGGCACGCGCCAGCGCACGGATCGTCGCCTGCGCGCCGGGGCCCGGCGACTTGTTGCCGTTTCCGCCCGGGCCGCGAACGCGTACGTGAACGCCCTCGATCCCCTTCGCCTGTGCTTCCTCCGCGACGACCTCGGCCATCTGCATCGCGGCGTACGGCGAGGCTTCGTCGCGGTTCTGCTTCACCACGGTGCCGCCAGAGGATTTGGCGATCGTCTCGGCGCCGGTCTGGTCGGTAATTGTGATGAGCGTGTTGTTGAACGACGCGAACACGTGGGCGATTCCCCACTTGTCGGAATCGTTTGCTGACATGGTTACTCCTGTCCCTCTGCCCGCTCGGGGTGCAGTTCGTCCGCGAGCGGACTGTTTTCGTCGAACTCGATGTGGTCTTGCTCGCCGACGGCCACCTTCTTCGACGGGCGGGTGACCCGCGCGCCGTCGACGATGACGTGGCCGTGGACGATGAACTGTCGTGCCTGTTTGGTGGTGCTCGCGAGCCCCTGTCGGTAGGCGACCGTCTGTAGCCGCCGTTCGAGGACGTCGGTGACGTCCAGTTCCAGGACTGCGCTGATGTCGTCGTTCTCCGAGAGGATCCCGTACCGTCGCAGTCGGGCAACGAACTCCGCGCCGTACTCCCCGGCGAGGTCGACGTCACCCTGCGCCTCGCCGAGCAGTCGGCGGGCCTCGCGGCGGTAGTCGCGCAGTTCCGACTGCGCACGCCAGAGTTCCTCTTTGTTCTTGAGTCCGTACTGGCCGATCAGGCCGGACTCCTCGGCGATCCGCTCGCCCTGGTAGGGATGGTTCGGCGTCTCGTACCGTTTCGTGTTGCTACCGGTCGTCATAGCTCATCCTCCTCTTCTTCCGCTGCCGCTTCTTCTGCGGCCTCCTCGCGGATCTCCTCGACGTTGACGCCGATCGTCCCTTCGGTCCGTCCGGTGGACTTCGTGCGCTGACCGCGCACTTTCTGTCCGCGCTTGTGCCGGGCGCCCTTGTAGGAGTCGATCATTTTCATCCGGTTGATGTCGTACCGGCGACGCTGATCGAGCTCGGAGCCTGTCTCGTGGGTCGTCTCTCCGGTGTAGAAGTCGTTGCGACGGTTGGCCATCCACTCGGGAGCGTGTTCCGAGAGGTTTTCGACCACGTCGACGACCTCCTCTATCACTTCGTCGTCCAGCGCGCCGAACGTGGCAGTCCGGTCGATCCCGACCGTGTCGGCCACGAAACGCGCCGTACGCGTGCCGATTCCATTCAGTTCTGTCAGGCTTCGCTCTACGGACTTCGTCCCGTCGAGGTCGGTCTGTCCGACCCGGACGAAGTAACGGAGCTCCTCGTCCTCCTCCGTAGAGCCGTCCTGTGGTTCGTCTGCACTCATATCTGGTTGCGTTGCAGCGTTGCGGCGGGGATTCGAACCCCGGAGGCTTGCGCCACTGAGTTAGCAACCCAGCGCCTTGGGCCAGGCTTGGCTACCGCAACTCGCGGTTGGTATCGTCGCCACCGGACCACCGGTCCGGGACTCGGGACGTTCGCCCCTACAGTTCACGTGTACACGATACAACTGGGTGACTGTATTTAAACATCACGAACCGGAGGCGGGCGTTTCGGCGGTGACAGGCGTTTCAGTGGTGACGGGTGTTTCGGCGGATCACGAAACGCCGCAAAAATCAGTCGCTCGTAGTCGATTTCGGCGCCTCGATGTACCTCTCGTTTATCTCGTACTCGCCGCTCCCGTTCTTTTTCAGGTATTCGCCGTAGTACGGCACCCGATTGGCGACTGTCTCTTCGTACGCCTCCCGGATTTCCTCGCGCGACATCTCGCCCATCGGCCGAAGGTCGTCGTTGCGGTTGAGACAGCCCTTCAGATACCCCTCGTGGGTGACCCGGACCCGGCCACAGTTGGCACAGAACTCCTCGTTTTCGACGGGATCGACGATTTCGATCATCCCGCCGTTCACGAAGTACCGCTTCCGGTCGTGCATTTCGCGGTGTTCGATCCGGTCGGCGATATCGGCCAGCCAGTCGTGGACTCGCTGGATGTCGATGCTCCACTCGGGTCGCCCCGTGAGCTCCGGCATGTACTCGATGAGCTGGAGTTGGAGCCCCTCGTTTTCGGCGACGTGGTAGACCATGTCCTCGACGTAGCCGGCGGTGTGCTCGAAGACGACCATGTTGAGCTTTACCGGATCCAGCCCGGCATCCAGGGCGGCGTCGACGCCCTCGAGAACCCGGTCGTACGCGCCCGACTTCGTGATCTCCGCGAACGCCTCGGGATCGAGCGCGTCCTGAGAGACGTTGACCCGTTCGAGACCGGCCTCGCGGAGCGCCTCCGCACGCCCGGGAAGGAACGTCCCGTTGGTGGTCAGGGACGTCTCCATCGAGTCGGGAGTGCGGCGGACGATCTCCTCGAGATCCCCGCGGAGCATCGGCTCCCCGCCCGTGAACTTCGCCTTCCGGACGCCGTACTCCTCGACGACCTCCAGGAACCGGACCACTTCGTCGGCGGTCATCTCGTCGTCCTCCGGCTCCATCGGCCCCCGCGTGTCGCCGAGCCCTTCGTTGTGGCAGTAAATACAGTCGAAGTTACAGCGATCCGTAAGAGAGATCCGAACCCCCGTCACCTCCCGGCCGAAGTCGTCCGAGAGTGCCCCCGTCTCCTCCCGACCGAAGTCGTCAGCGAGTGGCTCCGTCATCATCCGGGAGTTTTGTACACGATGACTTAAGTTGACGGGTAATTTCCGGCATAATGAAACCAACATCAATTACAAAAGCGGCGAAGTAACTCCTCAAACGGTGACACGAATCCCGTCCCGAGCGAGTCGGACCTCGCCGTCGAATCCGGCTGCTCGAACGCTCTCGACGAGGGCTTCGCCTTTTCCTTCGGTTTGCGGATAGCGGTGGGTGAGATACAGCCGATCGATGTCGGTCCCCGCGAGCGCTTTCCCGAGCTGGGTCGGCGTCGGATGGTTGGAGACGTCCAGCCCGTCCGGAAACGAACAGTCGTGGACGAGCACCCGCGAGCCGTCCGCGAAGTTGGCGAGACCGGCAAACGCCTCCGAGTCGCCCGAGTACGTGAAGTCTCCGTCGGCGAATCGATAGGCGAAGCAGGTCATCGAGTGCCGAGTTTCGAACGCCTCGATGTCGAACCCAGCGATCTCGAACGCCGAGCCGGCATGAACCTCCCGCAGTCGGAGATCCACTCTATCGCGCAGGTAGTCGTGCACGTCGAGAAGTTCGTCGACGAGTGCCTTCGTCCCCGGCGGCCCGGCGATCTCGAGGTGGGTCTCGCCGGCGAGCCATCGCGCCTTCAAAAGGGGAAGCAGATCGGCGACGTGGTCGAGGTGATGGTGTGTCAGAAGGACCGACGCGACCGACTCGTATCCCCCCTCGAGGCGGGAGAGTCGATGGAGAACTCCCGCCCCACAGTCGACGAGCAGCGTTCGGTCCCCCCGTTCCAGCAACAGTCCAGTCTGTACCCGCTCGGGGACCGGCATCGCGCTCCCGGTTCCGAGGAACGTGACGTCCATACCGGCGGGTCGTGCCCCGGGATAAAAACTGCCGTGGGACGACTCTCATTCCGATAGGTGTACAAGAATATGTATAATCCATCCGGCTCTATCGAAGAGTACGTCACAACCACGGGGATTTTTACCGATCGGGACGTGAACGCCGGTATGGTATCCGACCGGGAGCCGGGCGGGATCGGCGGGCCGCGGGAGAAGTGCGGCGTCGTCGGGGTCTCGCTCACAGAGCGTGCGGCGGCACGGCCGCTGTACTACGCGCTGTACGCGCTCCAGCATCGGGGACAGGAATCGGCGGGGATCGTCACCCACGACGGGTTTCAGCAGCACAGCCACGTCGAGACCGGTCTCGTCGGCGACGTCTTCGACGAGGAGACGCTCGACTCCCTCAACGGCTCCAACGGGATCGGCCACGTTCGCTATCCGACGGCCGGCGGGGTCGATGCCTCCTGTGCACAGCCGTTTACAGTGTCGTTCAAGTCGGGCTCGCTCGGGCTCGCCCACAACGGAAACCTCGTCAACGCCGACGAAATCCGCGAGGAACTGGCGGGACTGGGCCACGCGTTCACCAGCGAGGGCGACACCGAGGTGATCGCCCACGATCTCGCCCGCAACCTGCTGGAGGCGGATCTCGTGCGGGCGATCAAGCGGACGATGGAGCGGATCCACGGTTCGTACTCGCTTACTATCACTCACGGTGACACCGTTCTCGGCGTACGGGATCCGGGTGGAAACCGACCGCTGTGCATCGGGAAGTTAGACGATGGCTACCTCCTCGCGAGCGAGTCGGCCGCGATCGACACCCTCGATGGCGAACTGATTCGGGACGTCCGACCGGGCGAACTGATCGTTCTCGATGCGGACGGGTCGGGATTCGACTCCTACCGACTGTTCGAACGCGATCGCACCGCCAACTGCTTTTTCGAACACGTGTACTTCGGCCGGCCGGACTCCGTCATCGACGGCGAACTCGTCTACGAAGTTCGGCGTGAACTCGGGCGCCAACTGTGGAACGAATCCGGAATCGAGACGGACGTCGTGATGCCGGTACCGGACTCGGGACGGGCGTTCGCCGCCGGATACGCCGACGCCGCATCCGAAACCACCGTCGACGGCGAGCTTCGCGATCCTGAGGACGATGGGGTTGCGTTCGCAGAGGGGTTGATGAAGAACCGCTACGTCGGTCGGACGTTCATCATGCCGACACAGGACGAGCGCGAACGCGCCGTCCGGCTGAAGCTCAACCCGATCAAGAGCACGGTCGACGGGAAGACAGTCACGGTGATCGACGACTCGATCGTCCGGGGGACGACGTCCACGCAACTGGTTGAACTGCTCCGGGAATCGGGGGCCGAGAAAGTGCACGTCCGGATCGGGGCACCGCCGATCGTCGCGCCGTGTTACCTCGGTATCGACATGGCCACGCGGGAGGAACTCATCGCCGCCGACCGGTCGGTCGAGGAGATCCGCGAGGCGATCGGAGCCGACTCGCTTTCGTACCTGTCGGTCGACGCAGTCGCGCAGGCGATCGGAACCGGCCGCGAGGACCTGTGTCTCGGCTGCGTTACCGGTGCGTACCCGTACGACATCGACGGCGAGGAGACGGACCGACCGATCACGAGGCCGGAAACCGAACCCGAACGGGCGCTCGGCGACGACTGACGGCGTGTTCGATCGCAACTCGGTCGCTCAGTACACGACGTACAGCAGGAAGTAGACGACGATACCGAGCGCGAAGGAGACGAGCCACAGCGAGGCGGCCACCCGGCCGACAATCCGGTGACGGGTGTCGTAGATTTCGGAGATCGGACGGGTGGCTGCAAGCAGGAGCACGTAAAACAACAGCGGGACACAGAGCACGGCAAGCAGAATGTGGACTCCCAGAAGCGGGAGATACACGAACGTCTCGACTGTCGCCGGACCGGGGAACTCCGCCGGCCCCAGCAGGGCGACGCGGTAGAGGTACAACACGAGGAAGGCTGCAAAGAGGCCGAACGAGGCGAGCATCGCGGCACGGTGTTTTTCGACCTGGTCGGTACGGATGAACCGCCAGCCGGCAGCGATGGAGCCGATCGCGAGCAGGCTCAGGGCGGCGTTGATCGTGGGTATCGCATCGAGGAGCGGATCACCCGCCTGCGGGAGCAGGTCGGTCGGGATCGCCTGGAGCGCGGCACCGAAGACGAGCGTCAGTGCGACGACCGTGAGGATAGCAGTCAGGGCAGGGACGTTGTCTCGTGCCCGTCGTCGAACTTCCATACTGGTCGTACGGGTTCCCGGGAGAAAAACGGACGGGATTCCGTCGGTATCTTCCGTGGGACTCCCCGGCACTCGCGGGGCAAAGGGAAGGGCTTTTAATTATCCCCCGGGTACGATTGACCGCGGCAAAAATTCACATCGGGCGTGGGTAGCCAAGCCAGGCCAACGGCGCAGCGTTGAGGGCGCTGTCCTGTAGAGGTCCGCCGGTTCAAATCCGGTCCCACGCACTTTTCGGCGGCACAATGCGACGAGAGCGAGCGATGAGCCATGAGCGTAGCGAATGGCTCGAGGAACACCACCAAACCGGACACCGAACCCTTATTGTGTCCGCTGACCGTCACGGCGCACATGAGTTCCGAGCAGACGAACACAGAGAGCGGTCACGGCTCCGCCGACGCGGATCGGCTTGCAGGCGACGAACCCGCCCACGAGAACGCCCGCCAGGACGTAATCGCAGTCGATGCCGAAGACGAGGCGACGGGGACGGTCAACCGCCTCGAGGCACACACCGGCGACGGTGTCCGACACCGCGCGTTCACCTGCATGGTGTTCGACGGCGCGGGTCGGATTCTGCTCGCACAGCGCGCGCCCGAAAAGCGGCTCTGGGACACCCACTGGGACGGCACAGTCGCTTCACACCCCGTCGAAGGACAGAGCCAGAAGGAGGCGACGAGACAACGGCTCGAAGAGGAACTCGGCGTGAGGCCGGATCAGTACAGCGATCTCCAGGTCACCGACAAGTTCGAATACAAACGCTATTACCCGAACGAGGGCGTCGAGTGGGAGGTGTGCGCCGTACTGAAGGTCACGCTCGAGGATACGACGCTGTCACCGGACGACGCCGAAATCGGCGGCCGACTGTGGGTCGACTACGAGCACCTCCACGAGAACCCCAAGCTGTACCGCCAGCTCAGGCTCTGTCCCTGGTTCGAGATCGCGATGCGCCGTGACGTCGCCTGAAACAGGCGGTTCGAGGATTCCCGTTCTTCGAGGCGACGCTCCCGGGCCGGCTGTCTTTTATTATCCGAACAGACGTACCCTGCGTTGTGTGTACCCTGATACTCGCCTGGCAGGTGTTCCCCGACGCGCCGATCGTTGCGGCCGCAAACCGGGACGAAGCGACCGATCGGCCGTCGTCGCCGCCGCGGGTTCATCCCGACGGGATCGTGACGTCTCCCGAGGAATCCGGGCCGTCGGTGCTCGCGCCGGTCGACGACCGCGCCGGGGGTACCTGGATCGGGCTCAACGATCGCGGAGTGTTCGCTGCGATCACCAACCGCTGGAACGCTGCGGACCTGAACGGGGAGCGATCCCGGGGGCTGCTGGTCGCGGACTGTCTCGGTGCCGAATCGGCGACCGACGCGGCGAGATACGTCGAACGGGAGCTCGACGAGACCGCATACGAAGGGTTCAATCTCGTCCTCGCCGACGCTGGAGCGGCCCATTTCCTCGAGTGGACCGGGCAGCTCGAGGTGTACAGCTTTGCCCCTGGCATCCACGTCGTCGTCAACGTCGGTGCGGACGGCGCCTACGAGATCCCCCACGACCGTGCCGAACTGGGGGAAACCCAGGCACGGAACGCCGACGAACTCCGGGCCCGTCTCCAGCCGGAGCCGGGGGAAACGGCCGATCCTTGGCTCGATCGGGCGGGCGACGCGTTCGGGGATCACGAGGCCGGGGTCTGTGTGCACACCGACGGCTTCGGCACCCGGTCGATGTCACTGGTGCGGCTCACGAACGACGGGAGCGTGCGGTACGACTACGCCGACGGTCCACCCTGCGAGACGCCCGCCGAACCGGTCGACCCCGACGCATCGTTTACACTCGAGGCGGGCCGAGAGAGCAGGTTTTAAGCGACTTGCAGGCGGGAGTACGTATATGAGCGTCTCCGAGGAGGAAGCTGAACTGTCGGACGACGAGCTCGCGGGACTCGAGCTCGTCCGGGAGACCGGGGGGATCCATCAAAGCGACTTCTGGAAGGAGCTGGATATCTCCTCGCGGAAGGGGAGTCGAATCGCGGCCAAACTCGAGAGTACGGGGCTCATAGAGCGGGAGGAAACCGTCTACCAGGGACACAACACCTACTTCCTTCGACCCACGGCTCGGGATCTCGACTTCGAACTGCTGATGGCCGGCGACATGCTCTCGCCGTTCATCGGCGAGGAGGAGGTCGATCCGCAAAGCGACGCGTTCTCCCAGTGGCTGATGAACCTCGCCTACGAGGAATACTGAAAGAGGGCCGCAGACGGATTCATTCCACGTATCGTCCCATCCCTTTCGATCCCGGAGCGACGGGTTCGAACCCCCACTGCTCGTAGAATCCGTCGACATCCGCGATCAGGTTGACGTACGCCCCATCTGGTGCAGTCTCCTCGATATACGCCATCAGACGGTCCATGATGGCAGTGCCGAGGCCGTTGCCCTGATGATCGGGATCTACCGCCACGTCCGAGATCTGATACACTGCCCCGCCGTCGCCGACGATCCGACCCATCGCGACGACCGTCCCGGTATCGTCGTCTTTGCGGACTCCGTGGGCGTCGTCGGCACCTGCGGCGGATTCGGGAGCCTCACCGACTGTGACGACGACCCCGTACAGCGTGCCCGGCAGCCCACGTCGGGCCGACTCGACCGTCCGGGGCGTCATCCCCGAACGGCGGCGGAGTTCGGTGAACCGTTCCGGGGAGGGCGTGCCGGTTTCGAACGCGTACTCGTCCGTTCGGTCGGCGACCATCGAATGGTGGGTGAGCGTGATCGGACCGTTACTGGTCGGTGTCGTCGCTCTCGGTGGTGTCGTTGTCCTCGTCGGTGTCGTCTTCGGCTGCTTCCTCTTCCTCTTCCTCTTCCTCGCTCGCGAGCAGGTCGTGCTCCTCGAGGATCTCCTCGATCTCTTCGGGCGACCGGTCGTGGAACTGCTCGTCCTCGACCGGGACGGTCGCGACGCCGACGCCCTCGGGCGTGAGCCCCTCGTCGTTGCTCTCGGCGATCGCCTCGAGCGCGAGTCCGATCCCCTCCTGGAGGGTGATATCGTCGTGGTACCGCTCCTCGAGGTAGTTGCGGATGTCGGACCGGTTGGAGCCGATCGACAGCGCCTTCCACTCGTAGGGGGTGCCGGAGGGGTCGGTTTCGAACAGCCGGGGTTCGCCGTTCGAGACACCACCGATGATCAACGCGACCCCGAACGGCCGCGCGCCGCCGATCTGGGTGTACTGCTGGATGTGGTCGGTCACCGTCTTCGTCAGCGTCTCGATGCCGACCGCCTCCCCGTACCGGAGGTGGTTGATCTGGGCGAATCGCCGGGCGAAGTCGATCAGCTGACGGGCGTCGGCGACGTGTCCCGCCGAGGCGATGCCGACGTGGTCGTCCGCCTTGTGGATCTTCTCGATGCTCGCCGGCTCCATGAGCGAGGAGCGCGGGCGCTTGTCCGCCGCGAGCACGACTCCCTCTGCCGTCCGGATGCCGACGCTTGCGGTGCCTCGCTTGACCGCCTCGCGTGCATATTCGACCTGATAGAGCCGTCCGTCCGGCGAGAAGATGGTGATCCCGCGGTCGTACGCCTGTTGTTGGGCTTGTCCCTGCATAGTATCACTCGAAATCGAGTCCCGTCGCGCCCACGAACCCGTCGTCGGTCCGGACGTCGTACGACTCGTCGCGTTTCCACGCGGACCGACGTTCGTTCGCGAACGCCACGTCTCTCTGGTTGGTTTTTCCGCCCGCACGTCCTAAATACCTTTCCGAACACGCCCGAACTGTTCCGGAAACGCCCCGCACGCGGACACCGACCGACGCCCCGTCGATCTCGCCGATGCAGGCGATCGCCGCCCGTGCAGACCCCACCTCACCGCGACGGACCCGGACGACTGCCTCCCCCTCGCCGTCGGCGAACCGGAACGCGAACACTGTGAGGTCAGCGTCGGCGCTCCCCGGATCCCCCAGCAGGTTTCCGGCGGCGTACCACAGTTCGCGCTGGAATGCGCCCCGGTCGATCGACGCGTCCGGCCACGACTCGATCCCGACGGCGAGATACCGCCACCGCGGCTGGAGATGTTTCGGGAGGTGTTTCATCAGTTCACTCCCTCACTCCAGCGAGCCGTCGGGCTCCCCGTCCTCGGCGTACTCTCCGTCCTCGGCGTACTCTCCGTCCCCGGCGTACTCCCCGACGAGAACGCCCACCTGCGGGTGCACTTGCTCGACGGCGGTGAGCGCGAATCCCGCGTCGGTGAACGCGTCCGCGAGAACCCCCACCGTCGCCGGATCGTCCACGTCCGGGCTGTAAAAGGGTTCCTCGGGGTCGGGTTCGCCGAAGAACATCACGTCCCCGAGCACGAACCGCCGGGGTTCGTAGTCTGCCACGACCTCGATCGCCTCCCGTTTCTTTTCGTCGGAGAGGTGGTGTAACGCGAAGTTCGAGGTGACCACGTCGGCGGGCCCGTCGTAGTTCGGCTCCCGGAACGATCCCTCGCCGAAGGTCACGTTGTCGTGGGCGCCTTCCTCGCGTTTCCGTTCGGCCTCTTCGAGCATTCCTTCGCTTATGTCTCGGCCGACGACCCGCCCGGCCCGGGATGCAAGCGCCAGCGCGATCGCACCGGTTCCGGTGCCCAGATCCAAAACGACGTCGTCCGGGCGGGGCGCAGCGTGCTGGATCACCAGGTCGGCGCAGGCGCGGTACTCCGGGGTGTTCGAGTCGTCGTACTCGCCGGCTTTCCGGGAGAAGCGCTCGGCGTGTTCCTCATTACTCCGTTTCATATCGTCCACGTTCGATCCCCTCCCCAATGAACGACTCGGAGAGTCGTTTGCGGTTCCGATCTGCGATGTTTCCCCACCGCTCGAGCCCCTCGCGTATCGTCTCCGGCTCGAACCCGATCTGAGATCCCACCGCAGACAGTTCTCGAACGGAACGCATCCGGAGATGGGAGTCGGGACGGGCGCTCACCACGAACGGCGCCCCGTAGTGATCGATCAGTTCCCGCAACTTCCGGAGCCGTCCGAGAGCTCGAACCCGGCGGCCGCCGGAGAGTCGAAGCACCGGGGAGAGGTCGAACTCGATCGCGACGTCGTTGTCGCGGGCCGCCTTCACGAGCACGTGATTCACGTCGCCGTCGTCGTCTCCGCCGGTGCCGTCATCGCCGAACGGCCGGGAGAGGACGTCGACCCTGGGATCCTCGAGTGCGGCGCGGTTGACCCCCGAGTTCCCGCCGCGAACGGTCAACACGACCGTTCGCTCCCGGACGGAGGAGGCGAGTCCACCAACCTGCGTCTGGGAGTCCGGAACCACTTCGACGCCGGGAACCACGTCGACGCCGTATATCGTCGACTTCTCGGAATCCACGACAGACAGCGGAAGGTCCCCGTCGCCGCGGTCGATCCGCGACCGCAGGACGATCCCGCCGTAGCCGTACTTCCTGGCGGTTTTCGCGTACCTGCTCGCGGTCGCGTTTCCGTCGGGATAGGGGACAACGGCCTCGTATGGATCGCTCATTGTCTCACCGCGGTCGATGCTGTTTCGTTCCCTCGCGGGTTGCCGCCGCGACGTTCACGGCGGCGACGTTATCGGGGACGTCGTGGACCCGAACGATGTCAGCACCACGATCGACCGCGATCGCTGTCCCGGCGACCGTCTCGGCGTACGCGTCCCCTGCCTCCCCGCCGGCACGTTCGAACATCGACTTGTGGGAGTGGCCCACGAGCACCGGACAGCCCAGCGCCGTGAACTCCTCGATTCGGTCGAGGAGTTCGAAACTCTCGGCCGCCGACTTGCCGAAGCCGAGCCCCGGATCGATCACGACGTTCTCCCGAGGGACGCCCGCTTTCTCAGCGAGCAGCACGCGCTCCCGGAGGTCGCGCATGACGTCGTCGACGACGTCGTCGTACTCGACGTACTGGCCAGGAACGACCGGCGCGTCGACGCTGTGCATCACCACGACCGGGACGTCCCGTTCTGCAGCGAGAAAGCGCATCTCCGGATCCTCGAGACCGGTCACGTCGTTGAGAATGTCGGCGCCCGCATCGAGTGCTGCCTCGGCGACGGCGGCCCGCCGGCTGTCGACCGACACCAGCGCGTCGACCTCCGAGACCGCCTCTATCACCGGAACCACGCGACGGATCTCCTCCTCGATCGAGATCGGTTCGGCGCCCGGTCGGGTCGACTCCCCGCCGACGTCGACGATGTCCGCACCGGCCTCGACCATCGTTTCCGCCTGTGTGACGGCGTCCTCGAGGTCGTAGTACTCGCCCCCATCGTGAAACGAGTCGGGTGTGACGTTCAAGATACCCATCACTGCGGTCCCTTC
Organism: Halalkaliarchaeum desulfuricum; assembly: GCF_002952775.1. NCBI lineage: Archaea > Methanobacteriati > Methanobacteriota > Halobacteria > Halobacteriales > Haloferacaceae > Halalkaliarchaeum > Halalkaliarchaeum desulfuricum. The sequence continues at coordinate 2,747,204 of NZ_CP025066.1, read as the reverse complement.
CTCCCAGGGGTAGGCAGGTCCGGCGTCGATACCGTCTTCGGTTTCGCCGCCGTTTCTTCCAGTCTCCGGTTCGTCCACCGTCCCTGTATCCAACTCGAGACGCTGCCGCAATTCGGCCGCGATCGTCGGCAGGCCGACGCGATCGCTCTCGAGTGCATCGATCAACTGATCGAACTCGCTGCGGGTCCCCGAGAGCACCACGGACACCCGTTCGCCCGATTCGACCCCCGAGACGCCACACTCGCCGCCGGCCCTGAGGAGTTCGGTGCGGACGGTCCGTGCCTCGCCAGGCTCGAGACGGGTGCGAACGACGTGGTGGGACATCCCGTCGGCTAATTGGCGGGCCTCCGATGGAGGAACGTCGGCGTTCTCGAGGACGCGTTCGGCGTCTCCAGGGTTCTCCACGCGCGTGGGGACCTGGAGCCGGGTGTACGCCGCCCGCGCCTCCCGAACCGCCGACAGCGAACCGGTGAGCAGAACCGCGTCGTCGTCTCCGGCACGCTCTCTGGCGGTCGCGAACGCCTGCGGGACCGAATTGGCGGTCTCGACGGCGGTTTCGGGGTCGACGGTCGCTTCGATGGCCCTGGAGAGGACGTCGGCGTCGGCGGCCCGTTCCAGGTCCGCCTCGCAGACCGTCACCCTGCCGGCGTCGGGCAGCGCCGCCGCCATCCCGGCGTGATCCTTGTCGTGCATCGCCGCGAGCACGATCTCCAGGTCGTCGTACGCGAACGTCGAGAGCGTCTCTGCAACCGTCGAGCACGCGTCCGGATTGTGGGCACCGTCGAGAACCACGAGCGGCGATTCCGAGAGCACCTCGAACCGCCCCGGCCAGTTCGCCCGTCTGAGTCCCCGGTGGAACGGGGAGTCGCGACGACTGCGGGCGTCGTCCGGCGTCTCCCCGACCGATTCGAACCCGATCACCTGGCCGGCAAGAGCGACTGCAACTCCGGCGTTCGTGGCCTGGTAGTCTCCCAGGAGGGGGATCCGGGCGTCGAACTCCCACCCGTCGCCGGCGAGTCTCACCGCCGATTCCTGACTCGAGACCCGACCGTCCGGTGTCACGACCAGGTCGCGATCGGCGTCGGGACCGACGGTGAACACCTCACCTACAACCTCCCGGATCGCCGCGAGAGCGTCGCCCGTCGCGGCGGTGACCAGCGGGGCGTCCGTCGGCGCGACGGCGGCCTTCGTCCGGGCGATCTCCTCGACGGTGTCGCCCAGCACTTCCGTGTGCTCGAGTGAGACGTTCGTCACACAGGAGGCGATCGGGTCGACGGCGCTGGTCGCGTCGTACTCGCCGCCCATTCCGACCTCGAGCACCGCGACGTCAACGTCGGCACGGTCAAACTGCCACAGTGCCATCGCGGTGACGACCTCGAAGAACGTGAGCGGGTCGTCCGCCGGCGACCGATCCAAAAGAAAGGGTCGGACTTCCGAAACGAATTCTGCGATCGCGGCGTCGGCCATCGGCCGTCCGTCGATCCGAACCTCTTCGCCCAGGTCACCAAGATGGGGGGAGGTGTACAGACCGACAGTCTTCCCCTCCGCGCGGAGGATCGACTCGACCATCCGCGCGGTGCTTCCCTTGCCGTTGCTCCCGGCGATCTGGACGCTGTCGAACGACTTCTGGGGATCTCCAAGCTCTGCGAGAAGCTCCATCACGGAGTCGGTTCCCGGATCGATGGCGAACCGGCGGAGGCCGAAAAGGAAATTCGCTGCCTCGTGATAGTCCATGTCTTCGAATCCGTTGCCGTGCGTTTAGCAGTAACGGACGCCGACGATGGGTCCTTTCCTTCTCTACAACACGTCGGCTAGTCGTCCTCGTTAGGGTTCCCGTCCGTTTCAGTTTCAGTTTCCGTTTCCGCTTCCGTTTGGGGGCGCTCTCGCTGGACGACGATCACCGGACCGAGGAACCGCTCTGCAACCTGTTTGGCCCGCATCCCGAACACGAACGTCGCGATCGACGGGTCCGACTCGCCCATCACGATCGCGTCGAACTCGTCTGCGGCGTCGGCGATCGCCTGCTTTGGATTCTTTCCGCGCCCGACTCGCGTGTCGAGTGCATCTTCGTCCATCCCCAGTTCCACCAGTCGATCGGCGACCCCATCCAGAAGCGTCTGGACGTCCTCGTCGGTTGCGTCCTCTGCGGCGAGGTGATACAGGGTAACCGAGACGTCAGTGTCCCCGAACAGCCCCGCCACCACGCGGGCGATACGGTCGACGCCGACGGTACCGCGCACGGCCACGAGCACCTCCTCCGGCGGGCGGGTCGCCTTCGGAACGATGGCAGCGACGCAGTCGTGTTCGTAGATCATTCGGTCGATCGTCGTCTGCGCCTTGTGGGTGAACACCAGTCGGGTATCGACGGTCGCTCCGGCCTTCTCGAGGATCTCCTCGAACTGGTCGAGACGTGGTGCGGCGCGCTCTTCGAATTGCATCCGCGCCTGACCGGGAGCAGTCTGGTCCGGGATGACGTGATACCCCAGCAGGACGACGTGGGCGTTCGCGAGCAGTTCGGGGATGCCTTCCGGTATCGATTCCCCCTCGAGGATTTGGATCGGAACGAGTACGTTTGGTCTATCTGTCATGGTCAGAAGTCACCTTTGAGTTCGACGGTGCCGGCGTAGTAGCGGTACCACAGGTACGAGAGGATCATCACGCCGACACCGATGACGATCGAGGCGGGCTGCATGAAGACGATCAGACCGAAGCTGGCGACCGCGCCGACGATCGGCAGGACTGGCACTCCTGGCATGTGATACGTCGGTTCATACCACGACGGGCTCTGACGCCGAAGCACGATCACCGCCACGCAGATCAGCCCGTACATGATCAGGTGAAGGAACGAGGCCACCTCCGCGAGCACCTCGACCTGCCCGGTGGCGACCAGAATCAGGATGGGGCCCCCGGCCGCGAGCAGCGCGACGTGGGGAGTCCCATACCTGAGGTTGATCACGCTTGCCTTCCTGGGCAACAGCGCGTCCCGGCTCAGCGCGTAAACGGTGCGCGAGGCGCTGAGAATCGAGGCGTTCGCACTCGAGAACGTCGCCAGCAGCCCCGCAAACAGGATCGCGACCGCGCCGGGCAGGCCGACGAATTCACGGGCGACCTCGACCATCGCCGTCTCGCCGAACGCCTCGAGCTCTGCGGCCCCGAACGCGCTGGTCGCCACGAAGATCGTCGCCACGTAAAAGACCGTAACGACGATCACGGAGCCGACCATCGCGAGCGGGAGGTTCCGGCTGGGCTTTTGGATGTCCCCGGCGACCGTCGCCACCTGCGCGAACCCCAGATACGAGGTGAACACGAGCGCGGCGGTGGTCAGTACCGGCAGGTATCCCCGCGGGAAGAACGCCTCCGGCACCGTCTCCCGGCCGAAGACGCCCACCGCATCGAGGGCGCCATACGACAGGAACACTGTCAGGATCACCAATAAAATCCCGACGACCGCGTTCTGAATCTTGGCGGTGTTTTCGGTCCCGCCGATGCTCAGTGCGGTCAACAGCACCCCGAACAGTAACCCGAGCGGGATCACCGGGCTAACTGGCAGTGCGACGCCGATCTCCGCGAAAACCGCGGCAGCGTAATGCCCGAGTCCAACCAGGTAAAAGGCGGATGCAAACACCAATCCGAGCCATAGCCCGAGCCCCACGATTGCGCCGTATCCGGTGCCCATGCTCCTGGAGACGAAGTAATATCCCCCGCCGCTTCGCGGCATTGCCGTCGCCAGCTCCGATGCCGGCAGGGCGACCAGCAGGGCGATCACACCGCCGATGGCGAAGGAGATTGCGGCTGCCGGTCCCGCGTTGCCCGCGGCCAATCCCGGAAACACGAAGATCCCCGCGCCGATCATCGTGCCGATCCCGATCGCTAACCCTCCCGCCAGTCCGATCGTCCGTTCGAGCTCGACGTCGTCGTCGTGAACTGTCGCGCTTTCAGTGATTGCGTCCGGTTCGTCTTCGGGCCGGGCTCCCTCGACGTTCGCCCCCGTCCCGGCGACCTGTTCTCCGTCGATCGGCACCTCGACGTCCCGATCGGCCATACCGGAATGATCACACAACAGGCCAATAAGTCTGCCGTCGGAACCGGACTCACTTCGGCCGAACCGGCTGTCTCTCCCGGTACGCGGAGTTTGAAGTCGGCTGGCCGCACGGATAGCGATATGGCCGACCTATCGACCGACACCGAACGCGAAATCGCCTCGTTCGTCCGCGAGTGGATGGCCGAGGCGAACGTTCCGGGAGCGAGCATCGCGATCACCGATCGTGACGAGGTCGTGTACGCCGACGGATTCGGCTCGCGGGACCTCGCGAGCAACGCACCGGCGACGCCGAGCACGCTGTACGGGTTCGGCTCCGTCACGAAGTCGTTCACGGCGCTTGCCGTGCTCCAGGGGGTTGAAAAGGGCTGGTTCGACCTCTCCGACTCGATTGCCGAGCACACGCCGGCCGAGTTCGACGGGGCTGGTGAAGTCACACTCCATCAGTTGCTGACGCACTCCTCGGGGGTTCCGTCCCTGGGAACGAGCGAGGTACTGATCGCGCGCCAGGGCGGCGCCGGCGAACACGGAATCCCGCTGGGCGACATGGACGACGTGTACGCACACGTCGACGGCGCCGAGAGAGAGCGGGACGCTCACAGCGAGGGACGATTCATGTACAACAACGAGGCGTACGTCCTGCTCGCGGACGCAGTCGAACGTGAAAGCGGTAGACGGTTCGCCGAATACGTCGACAGCGAAATCTTCGCCCCGCTCGGCATGGATCGTTCACGGCTGCTTTCCGATAGCCTTCCCGGACTGGACACCGACGACGAGGACGCTCCGGACGTGATGACGCCCTACCGGCCGGGCGAGGACGCCCCCGAGGAGGCGTCACTCCCCGTCCGTGAGCTGAGCCACGGCCCCGGCGGGCTCTTCGGCACCGTCGAGGAACTCGCAGCCTATCTGCGCTACCATCTTTCGGGCGGCGAGCCACTGCCGGACGGCTCGCAACTCGTCGATCCGGATCTGCTGGCCCGGGCTCACGAGGGCCACGTCGAGACCCCGTCGGGACCGTACGGCTACGGCTGGCGCACCCGGAAGATCGCCGGCACACAACTGGTCGGCCACGGCGGGTCGATCATGGTCTCGACCGCGTACGTCGGCTTTCTCCCCGAGGAGGGGCTCGGCGTCGCGATCGCCTGCAATATCGGTGCCAGACCCCATCCGACCCAGGTCGCAGAGGGGATCGTCGCCACCCTCCAGGGGGAAGACCCCGCCGACGTCGTGCCCTACTACACGTACCACGACAGTATCGATCCGCTCGTGGGGAGCTACGAGGCGTACGCGGGGATCAGGGAGGCGACGGTCGAAGAACGTGACGGGGTTCTGTGGGTGACCCTCGAAAACGGGATCGACGAACGGACCGTCGCGCTCGTCCCGGAGAACCTCGAGGAGTGGCAGTTCCGGACGCGCACTCGGGGCGGGCGGCAGTCGACAGTAGAGTTCGTCGAAACCGACGATGGGATCGACCTGTTCCTCGAACGCCTCCGCCTGCACCAGGCCTGAGCTGCGCGGTCAAACGTTGTCGATTGCCGGTCGTAGTTTGAAGGGCACGTGTGACGAACCGCCGATCATGAGCGGTTCCGAACCGACGCTTTCCGACGACGCACAGCGCAACTTCCCGGTGCCCGACTTCGACGATCTCCCCGCAGACCTGCAGGACCGGATCGCCGAGGAAACCGCCGACGCTGGTTTCACGCCGAACGTGTTTGCCGCGCTCGCGCACCGACCGGAGCACTTCCGGCCGTTCGTCGACTTCCACGACGCGATCGTCGACGAGGGGGCGCTCGACCGGGCGGAAATAGAGATGATCGTCGTCGCCGTCTCGGGAGTCAACCACTGTCTGTACTGCAACGTCGCCCACGGCGCGCTGTGCCGGATCTACGCCGGCGATCCACACCTCGCCGAGCAGCTGATCTCCAACTACCGCACCGCCGACGTGAGCGACGCTCACCGGGTCATGCTCGACGTGGCGGTGAAACTGACCGAACGACCCGCGTCAGTCACACGCGAGGACCTCGACCGGCTGTACGATGCCGGGTTCTCCGAGGCAGAAGTGTGGGACATCGGCGTCGTCGCGGCGTTTTTTAACCTCTCGAACCGGCTCGCGACGTTCGCCGACTGGCGGCCGAACGACGAGTTTTACGAGTTGGGCCGGAGCGGAACTGACGACGGAGGATAGTCGGCATCCATCTACGGACATGACGTTCGGCGTGTCGGCAAAAGCAGCCCGCGACGCTACTCATCCCCCACGAGATCTCGGCTATGGGCGAGCGCCTCCTTCGCCCCGTCGGCGACGTGGAGCAGGTCGACGCCGGCGACGAGATAGTCGACCCCCCACGCGAGCCGTTGCTCGCGTTCGGTGGCGTCGGTGGCCAGGGTTCCGACCGCGACGGCTTCCTCCCGGGCTGCGGTAAGCGCCCGATCCACCGCGGTTTGAAACCTGTCGGTGTCGTATTCGCCGAGCCCTCCCATCGACAGCGAGAGGTCCATCGGCCCGACGAACACGCCGTCGACCCCGTCGACGGCAGCGATCTCGGCGGCGTTGTCGATCGCCTGCTCCGATTCGAGCTGGACGTGAAGTCCGAACGCGTCGTCGTTGGCCTCGACTGCCTCGGCGAGCGAGAGGCTGTATCCCGTCGATCGCGCGGGTCCGATCCCACGGCTGCCGGACGGCGGGTAGCGAGCGGCGCGGACGATGCGCTCTGCCTGTTTGGGGGTATCGACCATCGGAACGAGGATCGCGTCGGGACCGAGATCGAGGGTTCGCTGTAGCGTCGTCGGGTCGTCGTCGGCGACGCGGACCATCGTTTCGGCGTCGCCGTCTGCGGCGTCGATTCCACGGAGCATCTCCGCCACCGTCTCGTCCGACATCGGCGAGTGTTCCGCGTCGACGACGACGAAGTCGTACCCGACGCTCGCTGCGAGTTCGGCCGTCGACGGATGCGGAATGAATCCCCAGCTCCCGATCAAGGGTTCGGCGGTGTCGACGGCAGTCGCCAGTCGTTGTTCCATACTACAGTTTCCCATAGGGGTGCACTATAAACTCCCGGCCCCGGACGTCGAGCAGTGACGAGCGACAGCCGAAACCGCTTACACCTGACCCGTGGAGGATTCCCGTCGCCGGGTTCCACCGGGCGAGGTCGGGCCGTGCGACTCGCCGCAGGCGGGACAGATCGGATAGCCGAGGTCGTCGTACTCGATCGGTCGCCCCTTGAACGCGGCGTTGCAGTTCCCACACCGAAGGCTGGCTTCCCAGACGAACCCCATGGACGAAGAATAGTCCCGAAACCCAATAGGTATGGGCCGCCTGATACTGATCAGTTCCGGGCGCCTCGACCCCCACTGTGCTCTGTCTATCCCGCCGGCCGCTGGCGGTAATCAGCCATTACCACCGCTCACCTGGTCGTCTCAGTAGTCGGCTCGAAAGTCTTCTCCCTCCAACACCCGGTCGACATCCACGTGCTCGTGTAACAGCCCGCGCATCACCTCAACGGTTTCGGGCGACCGTGTGCGTCCCCCCCGCACAACTCCTTCTGCGCGTTCGATCGCGGTGAGCGTGTCGGTGTTCACCGCGAGCACCGGCATACCCGCTTCTGTGGCTTTCCCGAGTACGGCGCTGGAGGGGCGGTGGCCGCCGGTGAGCACCAGACACCGGACGCCCGGCGCCTCGAGTGCCGCCGTCTGGACGTCGGACCGATCCCCGCCGGTCACCACGGCCGCGTCCCGGGCGCGTCTGAAGTGGCGGAGGGCGGCGTCCCCGCCCATCGCGCCCACCAGGAACCGCTCCACGAACGCGTCGCCAGGCACGTCCGTGAGAACGTCCGCACCGAGTTCGTCCGCCAGATCGTCGACAGTGACTCCGGATAGCTCCTGCACCTCGGGAATCGCGCCGAACACGTCGATTCCTTCGGCTTCGAGGAACGGGATCGCGTCCCGTTCGAGCCCGTCGTAGGCTGCGTCGTCGACCGCGTTGAAGATGATGCCCTCCAGCCGGTCGCCGAACGCGTCCGCAGCGCCGAGCAGATCGTCGAGATCGCCCGGCTCCTCGTAGTCGGCCACGAGGACGACGCGAGCGTCCAGCAGCTCCGCGATGTCGACGTCGCTGAGATCGACGACTCCGCCGGTCGTGTATCGGCCGCCCCCCTCGACGAACATCAGGTCGTGTCCGGAACTGAGCGAGTCGAACGCCTCCCGGATGCGGTCGTGCAGCTCGGCGGAATCCTCGCGCCCCTGGATCGCCCCCTCTATGAAGGTCGGCGAGTAGACGACCGGTTCGAGGTCGTGCATTTCGGCCTCGAGCCCGAGCAGCTCCCGGGCGAGCATCGGATCGGTGTCGAGCGTCTTGCCCACCTTGCTCTCGAGGCGCGTCCCCTTCGGCTTCATGTAGCCGACCGAACGCTCCTCGGCCGCCTGCGTCGCGATCGCAAGGGTGACCGCCGTCTTCCCGGTCACGTCGTCGACGGCCGAAACCAGGATCGTCTCCGTTTCGCCCCCCGGGTTCGACGCCGTCGTGGTTTCGGTTTCGGTTTCGGTTTCGGTTTCGGTTTCGGTTTCGGTTTCGGTACCGCCGTTTTCGTTCGATGTGTCGTCAGTCATTGTGTTCCGCCTCCAGTTGTTCCGGATCGACAGTGAGTGCGATGTCGACGGCCGTAACGCCCGCCGTCTGCTGTGCCTCGTCGGCGTCTCCCGTCGCTTCGGGAAGCGCGACCAGTGGATTGATGTCGAGTTCGAGGATCGCGGGGAAGTCCGTCACGAGCTGTGAGAGCCGCTGGACCGTCTCGACGACTCCGTCGACGTCGACCGGATCCCGCCCGCGAGCGCCGCGAAGCAACGGCGCAGTCTTCACCTCTTCGGTCATCTCGCGGGCCTCCGATTTCGCGACCGGCGCCACGCGGAACGCGGTGTCCTCGAGCACCTCGACGAAGATCCCGCCGAGTCCGAACATCAACAGCGGTCCGAACTGCGGGTCCCGGTTCATCCCGACGATCGTCTCGATGCCGTCCTCGAGGTCGACCATCTCCTGGACCTGAACGCCCAGGAGATCCGCGTCGGGCTGGTAGTTTCGAGCCCGCGTAATGAGGTCTTCGTACGTGTCGGCGACGTCGGCGTCATCCACTCCGACGGCGACGCCGCCGATGTCGGACTTGTGGAGGATGTCCGGCGAGACGATCTTCATCACCACCGGCCCCTCGATCCCGCGGGCGACCGACTCCGCCTCGTCGGGCGAGTCGACGATATCGCCGTCCGGGATCGGGATGCCGTAGGCGTCGAGGAGGCCCATCGCCTCAACGCCGAGTCGGTTGTCGTCGCGATCCAGCACGGAGCCGAGTATCTCCCGTGCGCGCTCCCTGTCGACGTCGAACTCCGTCGGTGTTTCGTACTCCCGTTCGGTTATGCGCCGGAACCGCGCGAGCGCATCGAGGCTCGAGACCGCGCGTGCCGGATCGAAATACGAGGGAATCCCGTACTCCTGGAGCTGCCGGCCGGCAGCCCTGGCGTCGTCCCCGCCCATCAGGCAGGTCGCGATCGGGAGTCCGGTATCCGACTGGACGTCCGCGGCCGCCTCCGCGAGATCGTCGAAGGAAAGCACTGCCGTCGGGGCGGATAACACCAGTGCAGACCCAACATTGTCGTCGGCAAGAACGATCTCGAGGGCCTCCCTGAACCGATCGATGTCCGCATCGCCGATGATGTCCACCGGGTTGTGGATGTTCGCCTCCTCGGGCATCGACTCCTTGAGGCGGTCGGTCGTCTCCGTCGTGAACGACGCCATCGACAGGTCCGAGTCGCCGATCGCATCGGTCGCCATCACACCCGGCCCGCCGGCGTTCGTGATCACCGCAACGTCTTCGGTCTCCGGAAGCGGCTGCCCGGCGAGTACGCCCGCGTAATCGAACAGTTCCTGGACCGACTCCGCACGGAGCACGCCCGCCTGATCCAGCCCGGCCTCGTAGGCTCGGTCGGATCCTGCGAGCGTCCCCGTGTGGGAGGAGGCCGCCTGCGCACCCGCGCTCGTCCGGCCGGACTTGACGAGCACGACCGGCGTGTCGTTTGTCACCTCGCGTGCGGTGTCGATGAACTCCCGACCCTCCTCGATCCCTTCGAGGTAGCCGATCACGACGTCTGTCTCCTCGTCGTCGCCCCACGTGCGGAGGAAGTCCGTCTCGTCGAGCACCGCCTTGTTCCCCAGCGAGACGACGTCCTTGAAGCCGATTCCCTGGTCGTTCGCCCAGTCCAGGACCGCTGTGATGAACGCGCCCGACTGGCTCATAAACGAGAGTCCCCCGGGAATCGCATTCTCGGGTCCGAACGTGGCGTTCATGCCCGTCGGCGTGGACATGATCCCGAGGCTGTTCGGGCCGACGAGGTTCAACTCGTACTCCTCGGCGATTTCTTGTAACCGCCGTTCGCGCTGTGCGCCCTCGGCGCCAGCCTCGCCGAAACCGGCCGTGATGACGACGACGTTTCGAACGCCCGCCTCCCCGCAGGACTCGATCGCGTCGATCACGATCGAGGGGGGAACGACGACGACCGCGAGATCCGCGTCGGCGTCGTCGACATCGCCGACTGCGGGAATGCCGAGCACCTCATCGTAGTTTGGATTCACCGGAACCACCTCGCCTTCGTAGTCCTCGAGGAGGTTCCGGGTGATGGCCCGACCGATCGATCCCTCTCGGGGTGTAGCGCCGACCACCGCGACCCGGTTTGCCGTGAATAATTCCGATACGACTCCCATCTTCGGAAGCTTCGCAATCAGGGGTTAAAAGCCTCCTGACGCCGAACAACGATCAGTATCAATGATTATATCCTCATTGATTTACGGCGGTTTTCGACGGGAGCCGTCGGCTTTAACCGTTTGTCCTGCTCCAGTGGGGACGTACTCATGAGCGAGGACCTCGCGGAGTCGGTTCGGGACGTACTCGAGGTCGATCCCGAGGAGTTCCGCTCGCGGGCGGCCGCCGACGCGGAAGCGGTAACGGAGGCCATCCACGAGGGAACGTTCGACAACCACCAGTCGATCGTCGGCCTCGAATACGAGTTCTACGCGGTGGCCGACGGACGCTGGTCCGGCGAATCACAGGCCGGGGAGTACGCGCTGATGCGGGTTCCGCGGCGGTTGCTCGAACTGATCGGCTTCGAGAAGGAGCTGGGTCTGCACAACGCCGAGATGACGACGAACCCGCAGCCGTTCAACGCCCACGGACTCCAGGCACAGCAGGCGGAGGTACGGGCCCGCCTCAGGGCCGCGCTGAACTGTACCCGTGCGGAGGGAATGCGGCTCGTCAGCGATGGAATGTGGACGATTCCGCCGGTTGGCGAGACCGCACGGGGGTATCTCACTGACAGCGTCAGCGACGGCGGGATCCGGATCGCGACCAACATGAGCCGCGCGGTACGGTATCACGCGATGGCGAATCAGACGGACGGCGATCGGGCGTTTTCGGTGGACGCTCCGCTGGTCGATCTGTCGGCCGACACCGTGATGCCCGAGAGTCTCATCACGTCGATCCAGCCGCACTATCAGGTGAAGCAGGCGGCAGATCTCGCACTCGTGTTCAACTATGCACTCCGGGTCGCCGGCCCACTACTTGCGCTTTCTGTCAATTCGCCGGTGTTCCCTCCGGACCTGTACGCGGATGGGACCACCGGCGAGGACGTGCTCGTGGAGGGGTGGCACGAAAACCGGATCCCGGTGTTCGAATCGTTGCTCAACGACGCCGCAGAGGCCGAGAAGGTCCGCTTCCCGAAAGACCTCGCGGACGTCGAGGAGGCAGTCGACCGCGTTGCCAACGACGAACCGTTCGTTCCGATGCTGCCGTCGGCGGGGAACCGGTTCGACGACTCGTTTGCCACCCTGCGGGAGAAACACGGCACCTACTGGCGGTGGGTCCGCCCGGTGTTCGACGGGGCGACCCGTTCGGAGGCCAACGCACGCATCGAGTTCCGACCGATCCCCGCACAGCCGACGGTCCGGGACTCGACTGCGGTGCAGGCGGCGTTCGCCGGCCTGATGGAGGCGCTCCCCCGGCGAGAGCATCCGATCCGGGAACAGCCGTGGGAACGCGCACGAGAGAATTTTTACGCCGCGGTCCGCGATGGATTCGGAGCCGACCTGGTCTGGATCGACGCCGACGGTCAATCGGTCACCGACACCGAACGGCTGTTTACCGACCTCCTCGATCACGCGGCGGTCGGGCTCAACGCCGCGGGCTGTACCGAACGTCAGGCCGAAGAGATCCTCCGACCGCTCAGATGGCGTTTGGAATCCGGGATGACGCCCGCCGGCTGGAAACGGGACAAGATACGCGAGTGGTTCGAGTCAGGCCGATCGCTGGATGCATCGATTCAGGGGATGCAACGCGCGTACATCGAAAACCAGACCGAAACGTTACTCGACGGCTCGTTCGAAGAGTGGTTCTGATCCGGACGCCCGGTAGCGGGGCGATCCGAGTCAGTACTCCGGCCGCTGTGCCCGGATGACCTCTGCGAGCTGCTGTTTCTCGTCGGCGATGAGTTCGAACAGATCGTCTGCGGTGATGATCCCCACGAGATCGCCGTCCCGGCACACGGGAAGCCGCCGGACGCCGTGGTTACTCATGAGCGCGGTCGCCTCGTAGAACCCGGCGTTCCAGTCGATCGTAACCACTTCCTCGGTCATCACGTCCGCCGCGGTGACCGCCGTCGGATCAGTTTCCGCTGCGATGATGCGCACGGTCAGATCGCGGTCGGTGACGATACCGACCGGTTCGGTACCGTCCACGATGACGACGCTACCGACGCTCTCGTCGCGCATCGTCGTTGCGAGTTGGGCTGCTGTCGTGTCCACTCCGGCCGTCACTACGTCGCTTCTTGCGAGATCGTCCACTGGCATGTTGTGTTCCCTCCCCCAGGTGAACAATCCCGACGGTATTTAATAAATTATCATTACTGTTCTATGCAGTCAGGAATTCGCGCCGCCGTTATCGAGTTCCTCGAGCACAGTTCGCAACTGCCCCACCAGCGTTTCCGGATCCGATGCCAGCAGGCGGGTCATCGCTTCCTTGCCGACATCTCCCCGGTCGAACACCGCCGTGGGTGTTCCGTCGGCGCGGTCGAACGCCCGGCCGGCGGCCCAGCCCATCGTCGATCCCTCCACGTCTGGCGCGGGTTCCGTCGAGCGATCGATCTCGACGGCGCCCTCCAGCGCCGACAGCGCCGATTCGACGCCGTCGTCGAACCGGAGGTTCGCCGCGAACCGGAGGTCCGGATCGTGTTCCCGGGCCGAAAGTAGAAAGCGAGCGACGTGGCTCGACGCCCCGAAACGGACCCCACGGTTCGGCCTGACGCCCGAGCGTGTGCGGGCGATCCGTCCCTCGACGGCGGCGGTCTCGGCCGGCGCCTCGGCGAACGGCGTGGCGCCGACCACGTTCGTACCGACCTCCGGGACGAGCGGTCGCGCGTCCATCTCGACCAGCGAGTCGACGATCCCCTCGACCGCTTCGGCGGTGGGATGTCGCGACGCACGCTCCCGGATCCCGACCAGGTGATGCACTGGTCCCGGGCCGGAACCGACATCGAGTGGATACCGGACCGCACGTTCCAGAAGCGAAATTCCGTCACGAACCGCGTCCTCGAGAGCAGCCCCCCGTGCGAGCCGGGCGGCGATCGCACTCGAGAGAGTACAGCCGGAGCCGTGCGTCGCATCGGTATCGACGCGAGGGTGGTCGAAGACGCGCGTTTCCTCGCCGCCGGCGAAGACGAGCACGTCGCGTATCCGGTCGCCCGGCACGTGTCCGCCCTTCACGAGGGCGGCCTCGGCACCGAGTTCGACCAATCGTTCGCCCGCCTCGCGTGCGGTTTCCTCCCCTTCGGGTTCCATTCCGGTCAACACGGCAGCCTCGTCGGCGTTCGGCGTCACCAGCGTCGACTCCGCGATCAGTTCCTCGTAGGCCGCCTCGGCCGCCGGCTCCAGCAATCGATCGCCCGACGCCGCGACCATCACCGGATCGACGACAAGCGGGATCGACATATCGGTTGCTCGCTCGGTAATCGCCTCGACGACTGCTCGAGTCCCGAGCATACCGGTTTTGACGGCCCGCACGTCGAAATCCGAGAGAACGGCGTCGATCTGTGCCTCGATCTCCGGGACCGGTACCGGATGCGTCGACTCGACGCCGACGGTGTTCTGTGCAGTGACGCTCGTGACGACGCTCGTCCCGAACGTCCCCAGTGCCTCCATGGTCTTGAGGTCGGCCTGGATGCCGGCGCCACCGCCGGAGTCGCTGCCGGCGATCGTCAAGACGACTGGTTTCCGTACGGTTGCGGCGCGTCTCTGTGTCTCCATAGGTGTTGCTACCACCGGCAAATACAAATCGGTACTGCCGGGAGTCATAACTGAATTGTATCACCAACTTATTTCGACCGGGAGCAGTCATCCTCCGACATGAGCGAAGCGACGGCACCTGAGTCGACGGAGTCGACGACCGACGTGACTGCCGTCACCCGGGGAACGGTCCGGTCGTACCTGCGGGAGATGGGGCCGTCCTGGATCGCCGGCGCGATCGCGGCTGGGCCGGCGACGATGGCGAGCCTGATCACCGCGGGCGCGCTGTTCGATTACGCCCTGCTTTGGGTGGTCGTCCTGTCGGCGGGAGCAGGCGCGCTCGCACAGTACCTGGCGATGCGTCTGGGGCTGCTTACCGAACGGGGGATCGTCGGCGTCACGGAGGACCACCTCGGCGAGTTGTGGGCGTGGGTGCTGGTGTTAGACGTCGTCATCGCCGCCGGCGTCGCCCAGCTCGTGATCATGAACACCCTCGCCAGCGTGTCGGCAACGCTCACGGGTGTCGACGCCCGTGCGTGGGGCGTGCTGTGGGCGCTGATCCTCCTCCTCGGGCTTGCCGGGAGGGGGTACGACCTCCTGGAGCTCGCGGCGAAGGTGCTCGTCGCGCTGGCGGTGGCCGCGTTCGTCGCCTCACTGTTCGTGGTCCCGATCGACGCGGGAACGGCGGCGACAGGGCTCGTTCCCACGCTCCCGTCCGGCGGCGCGCTGGTCGCGGCGGGCGTGCTCGGCGGCGCGGTCCACATCACGCTGATCACGATGCACTCGTACACGATGCGGGCACGCGGGTGGACGGAGCGAGAGTATGGGCTCGCAACGTTCGACGTCGGCGCGTCGATGCTCGTGGCCTTCGGGATCTACAGCGTCGCGATCTTCCTCGTCGCCGCGAGCGTGCTCTCGGATCCGGACCTGACCGCGGTGGGAGCCGCCGAGGCGCTGGGACCGCTGGTCGGCGAGCACGCCAGGCTGTTGTTCCTGCTTGGACTCGGCGGCGCCGCGGTGTCGACGCTCGGCGCCAACACGGTGGTGCCGCCGTTCCTGGTCGCCGACAAACTCGGCTGGGAGACGACCATCGCCGACGCACGCTATCGGCTGCTGCTTGCGGGGTTCGCCGTCGTTTCCGGCGCCGGCGCGTTCATCGGTGGGGAGGTGCTCGGCCAACTCGTGCTCGTGCTGGCGCTGGGAACCGTCGGGACGCCGTTCGCGATCGCGGTCGTGTTGTACCTCCTGAACAGCGACGCGGTGCCCGAACCCAACTCCCGGGTGGCGAACCTCGGCGGAATCGTGCTGTTTGCCGTGTCGGGAACCCTCGCCGCCAACTTCGTTCGGGAGGAGGTTTCGACCGGCGTCGATCCGATCTCCGGATTCGTGCTCGCGTTCGCCGTCGTGCTCGCGATCGCGATCGTCGGCCTCGTCGGGAAGTACGGTCGCGAGGAGGTGACCGGATGAGTGACCGCGACGACGGGGATCTGGACGTTCCGCTGTCGGGATCGACGCTGATCGTCGGCCCTTCGGGCGCGGGAAAAACCCGTCTTACCGCCCGGGCGCTTTCGGCCTGGATCGACCAGCACGGAACGGACGGCGTCGTCGTGTTCGAATTCGGACCGGAAGTCGAACGCGACGGTCGGGTGATCGGCGGCCGACTCGATCGGTTTCTCGACGTTCCCGAGGGCGTCTGGCACGGCGTCCTCGAGGCGCACGCACCGAGGCTCCAGGGAACAACCGACGACGAGACGCAGGCGCTGGCCCGGGACAACGCCGATCGCGCCGGGACGCTTCTCGAGGCCGCGCCGCAAAAACCCGCGGCAGTGTTCGTCAACGACGCCACGATCCCGTTCCAGCACGACGTGGGGAACCCGAATGAGCTGACCGGGTACTGCGACCGCGCCGGGTGTGCCGTTGTCAACGCCTACGATGGCGCAGAGCTGGGGACGGACGACCCCGTTTCCCGGCGGGAGCGGGAGAGCCTCGCGAAGCTCAAACGGTGGGCGGACCGAACGATCGAACTCGAGTGACAAACAGTTCAAATGACGGTCGGCTTTTAATTGCGGGGACCACGTCCGGACCCCGCCCGGACCTGACACTCAGCCGTGGAACCGGTAGAGCGACGTCACGAACGGGAGCCGGTTCAGCATCCAGATCGCGATCGGGAGTCCGATTATGGTGATCGCGAGCAGCGCGGCCACGTTGGCCCACAGGAAACTCAGCCACCAGCCGACGAGCACGAAGTAGATCGCCCGGAGTAGTAACGAATACTGGCCGCGGCTCGAGGACTGGTCGGAAAGCGACCGCGGTTCCGCCAGCGTGAGCACCGTCGGGACGAGGTTTATTAGCTTGATTCCGATCGGGATGAGGATCACGGTGGCGTTCAGCGCCCAGGCGACGTTGACGACGATCGGGGTCGTCCACCAGCCCACGAAGAGGAACCACAGCGCCCGGGTGAGGAGGGATCGTTGGGTCATCGTCGCCGTTAGGCCACCGATCGGTAAACCGGTGTCGAAACCAAGAACGTGCTCTCTTCGCGTGCACTCGAAAGGCGCGTCACATTCGTCGGGCGGTGTGTCAGGAGAACTCGCCCAGGCCGGACTGTTCGTGTTCGAGGGGTTCGATCACGCGCTCGTCGTCGTTTCCGGGATCGTTCACCCGCGTCGAGATCTCGTACGCATCGAGGTCGTCGTCGGGGTACGGACGACACAGTTCTTCCCGAGCTGCAGGTCCCGCAGCGAGCCACTCGGATTCGGTCTCTTCCGGAAGCAGAACGGGCATCCGATCGTGGATCGGCTCCATCAACCGGTTCGCCTCTGTGGTCAGGATCGTTACTCTCGGGACCGTTTCGCCTGCGTTGTCCTCCCGGGCGTCGGGGGGCTCCCACAGCCCCGCCATCGCGAACACGGTGTCCCCGTCCCGGTGGATCCGATACGGCCGTTTCGATCCCCCAGCCGTCGACTGCCACTCGTAAAATCCGGACGAGAGGACGAGACACGGACGCGCTTTCCACGCGTCCCGAAACGTCGGCTTCTCGGCGACTGTTTCACTTCGGGCGTTGATCAGGAGTTCTCCGCGACCCGGACTATCGCTCCAGGGCGGAACGATTCCCCAGCGATACCGATCGATCTCGTCCGGGGCTTCGGCCGTGATCACTTCCAGGCTGTCTCCGGGGGCGATATTGTATCGCGGTTCGTACCCACCATCGGCGACGAGTTCGGCGTCGAACCGCGCTTCCAACTGCTCCCGCGGGACGAACAGTGAGTTCCGTCCGCACATGGCGACCTATTCGTGGAGGACACGGTTAATCACCACGTCGAATATAAGAAGAAGCCCCCCAAACAGGACAGTAGTGACGCCATCACACGTGCTCGTTCCGCTGGACGGTTCACCATTAGCCGCCGACGCGCTCGTTTACGCCCTCGATGTATTCGACTGTCGAATCACCGTGCTGAACGTCGTGACGCCGATCGACGTGAAGATGAGCGAAGGCGGAATCCTCGAACCCGAGATGTCGCGGCTCGAGGAGGCCAACGAGCGTGCCGAACGGTTGATCGAACGCGCCCGGGTTCGGGCCGAGGCCGCGGATCGGACGGTCGAAACGGCAATCGAGACCGGCGATCCGGCGGAGACGATACTCGCGTACATCGAGGGCTCCGACGTGGATCAGGTGGTGATGGGGAGTCACGGCGGGCCGCGAACCGGCGTCGTTCGTCGGTTGTTGGGAACCGTCGCAACCACCGTCACCGGCGAATCGCCAGTTCCCGTAACGGTTGTTCAGTGACTCACGCCCCGGCACTGACCGGGTCGGTGTCGCTCACTGGATCCCCAGGAGCGTCGAAAACAGCCGATACAGCCCGAACCCGATCCCGATCGACGATGCCAGTGTGAGCAGCCAGAACGTTATCGTCACCCCGATCTTCTTGCGGGAGACGCCGGCGGCCCCGGCGGCCAGCCCGCCGCCGATCACGCCCGAGATGATGATGTTATTAAAGGAGATCGGAATCCCGAGCGCGATCGCGGCCTGCGCGATGATGAACCCCGGAACCAGTGCCGCGATCGAACGTCGCACGCCCAGCTGGGCGTACTCCCGGGAGGTGGCCTGCAACAGTCGTGGGGCCCCCATCCACGCCCCGGCGAGGATCCCCATGGCCCCGATTGTCAACAACACGATCCCCGGAAGACCGAGTTCGACCCCGTACAACTCCTCCAGTGGACCGGTCGCCAGCCCCACCTGACTCCCGCCGCTGCTGAACGCGACGATTCCGCCGAGGACGAGGAGGAACGACCTGATCCCCCGATCGACGGACGCGGACACCTTCCGCCGAATGTATAGGAATCCAACTGCGGCGAAGACGACGGTGACGACCCCGAGTGCCGGATCGACGCCGAAGATACTCGGACTACCGAGCGCGTGCGACGCGAACTCCGCAACCGATCCCTGGGCGCGATCGGGATGTGGAATCACCCCGAGCCGGATGTGTGCGAGAATTGCTGCGACGACCGCCGCCAGCAGGGGAACGCCGACGGTTTCGGGGACGTCGTCCCGGCGGAGGAGTGTCGCAGTCAGGTACGCGAGTCCGCCCGACACCGGCGGGACGAGCAGCCAGAACGTTCCGATCCGACGGTACGTCTCGAACGCGGGAGCGCCGCCCAGCGAGAGGCCCACCCCCACCATCGCGCCGGTCGTCGCGAACGCCGCCGGGACGGGATACCCCGAATAGACGCCGAACGTCATGAACGTCGCGGCGACGAGTAGTCCCGTCGTCGCCGCCAGCGGGGTGATAGTCGTCCCCAGTATGAGGTCGGTTCCGACGGTTTCGGAAATACTTCCCCCCTGGGTGACCGCGCCGGCGGCCGCGAGGATTCCGATCAGGAACGCCGCACGCATCGTCGAGACGGCGTTGGCGCCGATCGCCGGCGCGAACGGGGGCGAGTTGCTGTTGGCACCAAGTGACCATGCCATGAACAGCCCGGTCACCGTCGCGAGGACGACGAGCACCCAGAACGCCATGGTCATGTTCGCCTCCGGAACCGTTCGGGACTGCCGAATCCGCGGTCGCTCGGGTGTCCAGTACCCCGTGACCGGAGTTGATGGTTCCGCGGTGATCCGTTCACTTTCGTTCCTTCGTCCGGTACTGATGAAAGGTCTGTGGTTCAGTCGGGTGTGGAGGAGTCGCAGGCGTCACGGCCGGGCGTACACCATCTCCATCGGAAGCCCCGCCGGATCCCCCGGATCGTCGTCGGGCCATTCGTCGGGAAGCGTCCGGAGATCACCAGTGAGCGGGCTGGCCGTCACTGCGAGTGCGAACGCGTCGACGAGATCGTCGACTCCCACCTCGGCATCGAGATCTCTGCCGGCTCTCCGGAGATGCGCCGAAACGTCCGGATCGATCGCCTCGAGCCGGTCGACGCGCTCGACGAACGCGGCCGCTGGTTGTCCCGTTTTCGAGTACTCGGTCGCCTCCTCCCCGGCGAGTGCCCAGAACGCGACTTCGGGGTGGGCCTCCCGGACGATGTCGACCGCATCGGAGTGCGTCTCCCGGAGGAACCGGTCCAGCTGTGCGATCCCGTCGGCGATTCCCCACGACTGGACCCCGAGGCTGCCGTCGGTGCGCTCCTCCTGGATGCGTTTGGCCGCTTCGTAGCTGTCGGCGTGAACTGCCGCCCGGACCGGCGGGGCGAAGACGCTGGCGTGACGATCGGGGGAAAGCAGCCGCCGGGCGGCCACATCGCAGGGGCGTTTTTTGTTCGAGTGCTCCCGGAGGCCGATCGGGACGTCGACCAGGATACTTTCGGCCTCCTCCCCGTAATCTTCGTAAAGCGCTTCGACGTGAGTGTACAGTCCTGATCCTGCGTACTCGTCGACGTCGTACACTATTGCGATCCAGCCGTCAGGACAGCCGTCGACGCCGAGGTACATGCGTCCGACCACGGCCGGCCAGACTGAAAGTGCTCCGGACTTTGGACCGGTCCGAAAGACCTTTTGGCGTCGTTAACTGACCAGTCAGTCAATGGGTCGGGAATCGGCAACTGACGAGGAAATACTCGAGGCCGTCGACCGCGCCCTGCGGAAACACGGGTACGCGAAGTTGACGATGCAAGACATCGCCGACGAGTCTTCGAAGAGCAAGTCGCTTTTGCACTACCACTTCGACACGAAGGAGGATCTACTCGTCGCGTTTCTCGACGATCTGCTCGATTCGTACGAACAGCGCCTGGAGTGTCGGTCGACCGACCCGCCGGGCGAACGGCTGATGGAATTTCTGGCCCGATTCGTCTTCGCGCCGGGCGACGAGGACCGGGAGGCGTTTCACCTCGCGCTTCTGGAAATGCGGTCGCAGGGGGCGTTCAACGACCGGATCCGCGAACGGCTCGTCCGGAGCGACCGGCTCCTGCGGACCACCGTGATCGACATCCTCGAAGACGGGATCGAGGAGGGCGTCTTCGAGCCGGTCGATCCCGAACGGACCGCTGCGCTTCTTGTCGCGACACTGGATGGCGCCAGAACCCGGCAGATCACGCTCGGCGAGGAGAACGACAGCTACACCCGGACCGTCGTCGAGGAACTCCTCGAACGGGTCATCGAACCGATCCTTACCGAGGAGGCTGACCTCCCAACGATCGAGGAAACGCTCGACGATCCCGACCGGCAGGGTTGATGTCCCGGCTGCCGAATCCCGTCCGGCTGGTCATTCTCTGGATCGGACTCGGGCTGGCGAAGCTCGGGTTGATCGACCGCGAACGGGCAGTAAAGACGACTGCACTCGCCTGGCCCCGCGTCGTGACCGGGATCGCCCGGATGTCGAAAAACGCCGTCGACGTCGCGATGGTCGGCGTCGCGGTGGGGACCTCTGCTGTCGCGGGCGTCGGGTTCGCGAGCCCGTTCTGGGGGTTCGCGTTCGCCATCGGCGGTGGAGTTGCGGGCGGGACGATCGCGCTGGTCTCCCAGCGGTACGGCGCGCAGGCGTGGGGCGAACTGGGTCGGGCCGTCCGGTCGAGCACGCTGCTCGTCGTCGTCCTCACACTACCGCTTTCTGCGATGTTCTGGACGTATCCCGAACAGTTCATCTCGCTTCTCACGGGCAACGAGGCGGCGATCCGGGAGGGGGCGACGTATCTCAAGATCGTCGGGCTCGGCATCCCCTTTGCGGGGTTGAACCTCGTCGGGAGCCGCGTGCTCGTCGGCTGTGACGACGCCTACACGGCGATGCTGGTGCGGGCCGGCGGGGCGGTGGCGAACATCGCCCTCAACGCGGTGTTCATCTTCGGGTTCGGCATGGGCGTCGCCGGCGCGGCGCTCGGGACGGTGCTTTCGAACGTGGCGATCACGGCGGCGTTCGTCGTCGGGCTGCTGCTCGGTGGGTTGCCAGGGATCGTCCCGTTCCCCGTTCGCATTTCTGCGACCGGCAAGTGGGCCGAACCTGGGATGATCCGTGACCTCGTCGAGATCGGAACGCCGGTCGGACTGCGCAACCTCGTCTGGACGGCCGCCGAGTTCCCGATGCTCGGGATCCTCGACATCTTCGGGGAAAACACCGTCGCCGCGTGGGTGATCGCCCGGCGGATCTGGGGCGTGATGAACACGCCCGGCTGGGGCTTCGGGCTGGCGGCGTCCAGTCTGGTCGGCCAGGCGCTCGGGCAGAACGACGAAACGGAAGCCGCCGCCTATGGCCGAGATATCACCCGGTTTTCGGTGGCGACGTATCTGGTGTCTGCGCTACTGGTCGCCGTCTTCGCCGAACAGATCGTGGTGCTGTTCGCCGACGATCCAGCGAGCGGCGAGATCCCGATCGCGATCAACCTCGTGTATGCAGCGAGTTTCGCGGTCGTATTCCAGGGGGTGAAAAGCTCCGCTGCGGGTCTGCTCGACGCCAGCGGCGACACCCGGATAACGTTCCTGAGCCAGTTGCTCGGTATGTTCGGCGTGTCGATTCCACTCGCGTATCTCGGCGCAGTCGGGCTGTCGGTGCCGGCGGTCACGGTTCCGGTTCTCGGGGCGATCACGCCCCCGATCGACGTGCCCGCCATCGGGCTGTGGGGGCTGTATCTGGCGTTCGTCGCCGAGACCGCAGTGCCGGCGGCGATCAACTACTGGCGGTTCCGCACGGACAAATGGAAGAAAATCAGCGAGGAGTATCGACCCGACGCGGCGGTCGCTGACGATTAACATGGTCTGTTGGTGACTGGTGGAGAATACACGTCGAGGTTCCGCGGTTGGCATACGGTGACGAGTTGCGATATATATGAGCGGAATTGCTGGATGCGTCTGAACGCATACTTTGCCACCCCTATTTATATCACTTCACCATTAAGCAACAGGGCCACCACTGCGTGTTACCCAACAACATAGTGGTGAAGACAATGTCTGATAACAGTTCGAAAGGGTGTATAAACGTGGGCGGTTATGTGAAATATACACAACACAATCCGCCCGAGGAACGGGGAAAGCCATGAGCGGAGAAACGGGGCGTGCCGCTGATCTGGGGCCACAGTCGACATCGCCTCTCGAGTACGCCTGGTACGCTATAATCGGAGCAGGCCTGGTGATCGGGCTTTACGGCATCTATCAGGCCCTGAGTGTCGGTGCCGTCACGTTTGGAATCACCGACCAGTTCCCGTGGGGCTTGCTGGTTTCGACGTACGAGTTCTTCCTGTTGATGGGTGCCGGGATCGTTATCAGCGTCGTCAGTCTTGCACTTATTTTCCACGTTCGAGGTGCTGAAATCGTCCTGAAGCGGAGCATCTTCGTCGGAATCGCGGCGGTGACTGCCGGTCTGTTCAGCATCACCATCTCCCTGGGTCGTCCAGAACGACCATTCGTTCACGCGTTCCTCAACGCGAACCTGTCATCGCCGATCTGGTGGGTCGTCCTGTTCGCCGGTTCGTTGATCGCCGTGCTCGTGCTGCTTGCGGTGTTGATGGAGCTGGACAATTTTGTCGACGCTCCGGTTATGGAGGCGGTCGGTGTGATAAGTTTCATCGTCGCTCTGGGCGTGATACTCGGAGCCGGGTACATCTTCGGCATGGTCGAATCCCGACCGTACTGGGGCGGTATTTTCGCCCCACTGTACTTCTTGCTGACAGCCATTACGTCCGGCCTCGCGCTGGTTGCGTTCGTCGTTATCGCGGAGTTCAAGATCAGAGACGAGAGCATGTGTATTGAACTCGAGGAGTTCATGACTCGACCGGTAGCGGTGGGACTCGGTGCGCTCGTCGGGTTGACGCTGCTTTTTGCATTTCTCAAGGGAATCTACGGTCTGACGGCAACGAGCGATACAGTGGCTATGGCATACCAGCAGATGCTCCTTGGATCGTTTGCGCCAATCTACTGGGGAGTGGGAATATTCGTTGGACTCGTCGTGCCACTCGGACTGCTGGCGTACCCGAAAACCCGGACGATAAACGGCGTATTTGCGAGCGCAGCGGCGGTAATCGTGGGAGTGTTCGTCACCCGCTACGAGTTCGTCGTCGGTGGGCAGGTCGTCGCCCTGGTTGCCGACCCGGGATACGAGTATCCGATCGCGAGCTACTCTCCATCGCTCGTCGAGGGGGCGCTCGTCGTCTTCGCCGTGGCCCTCTGTGGACTCGTCTATACGATCGGAATGCGATGGTTTGCATTGGATATCATCCCGGAATTCGCGCAAACAGACATGAGTAGTTGCACGGGCGGTCCCATGAAGGGTGATGACGATGACTGAAACGTCGACGAACGAGGAGCTTGCGTCACTCGACAGGGTAATGCAGGCCGAACTGGACCAGACGGATCTGGAGGATCGGGACGTCGATCTGGGAATGGTCATCGACCTCCAGCGTTGTGTCGGCTGTGAAGGGTGCAACATCGCCTGCAAGCTCGAGAACAACCTGCAGGAGGGGGTCGCCTACTCCAGCCGGATAACCCGGACCGAGGGGGAGTTCCCCAATGTCAGCTACGAGTACGTTCCTACCCTGTGCAATCAGTGTCGTGACGCCCCGTGTGCCGAGGGGTGTCCGACAACCGCCCTGGAGAAGGGGCCGGGCGGAATCACGGTTCAGAATCCGGACCAGTGTATCGGCTGCAAGTACTGCATGATCAACTGTCCGTACGACGAGATTTTCTTCAATAAAGAAGATCCTCATCCACGATGGCGGGACGACGAGTCGGCCATCGAAGGGGGAACCGCGTCGCCGGCCGAACTCAAGGAGGAACTGGATATCGACGAGGACGCCCCGGCGTACTACAACCCGAACCGCGAGGTCGACGATACCGAACATCCGACCCGGTACAGGGGCATCGTCGAGAAGTGTAACTTCTGTATCCACCGTTTGCGAGAAAACGAATTGCCCGCCTGCGTCGAGGAGTGTCCGACGGACGCCCGGATCTTCGGCGACCTGAACGATCCGGAATCGAAGGTCAGCGATATCCTCGGCAAATACGGCGGCGGAGAGGTGCTCAAACCCGAGAAAGGGACGGAACCGAAGGTGAAGTACGTCCGAGAGTACAACGGCGGCAGCTACGAACCGGGCAAAGGCGATGCCGGACTGGGGGACTGATATCATGAGCAAGAACGTTTCCGACGACAGCAACGACAGCACGGGGCCGGCAATCGATCGACGAGGGTTCATGAAAGCGGGGGCTGTTGGAGCAGCCGCTGCCGGAATCGGAGTCCAGTTGAACACACTGTCTGCCGCAGAAGACGCGCGCACACAGCTCGTGGAACACTCCGGAAGTTGGCGGCCCAGTACCTGTGCCGGCTGTACCTCCTGGTGTTCCGCGCAGATTCTGGTCGACGAACAGAGCGGCCGGGCGCTCAAATCACAGGGCAACCGGCGGTCGAAGGTTCACGGGAACAATGACTGTCCCCGTCAGGACCTCTCGATCCAGCAGTTATACGACCCGGACCGGATCAAACAACCGTTGCGGCGGACCAATCCGGAGAAAGGTCCCGACGAGGATCCGGAGTTCGAACCGATCTCCTGGGAGGAAGCGATCGACGAGATCGCAGATCGCATCATGGACCTTCGAGAAACGGAGGAGACCCACAAGTTCATGATCACCAGGGGGCGGTACACCTACCTGCGCCCGATCCTCTACAGCCACGTGCCACAGCTCGTGGGATCGCCGAACAACATCTCTCACAGTGCGATCTGTGCGGAAGCCGAGAAGGCCGGTCCGATGTTCACCGAGGGCGAGTGGGCCTACAGACAGTACGACGTCACTGAAACGGAGTACTTGATCGCCTGGGGTGCCGATCCAGTTTCGGCAAACCGACAGGTGTCCCACTACATGCGGGCGTTCGGTGAACTGCTCGATCAGGGGGAGGCGGCCGTCGTGGATCCTCGGCTGTCGTCGACGGCCACCAAATCCGACGAGTGGCTCCCGATCGAACCCGGCACCGACGGCGCACTGGCGTCCGCCATTGCGCACGTCCTCCTGACGAATGGACTGTGGTACAGAGAGTTCGTCGGTGATTTCCACGACGGCGTAAACCAGTTCGAATCGGGCGAGGAGATCGAACCGGATGCCTTCGATGAGAGCGAGAACGTCCACGGGCTCGTCGAGTGGTGGAACCTCGAACTGAAGGACAAAACGCCGGAATGGGCCCATGACGTAACCGGCGTTCCGGTGGAACAGATCGAGCGCGTGGCCCAACGGTTCGGGGAAGCGCGCCCACACGCCATCTCCTGGCTCGGCGGCGGACCGAGCATGCAGGTTCGAGGCACCTACACCGCGATGGCGGTACACGTTCTCAACGGCCTCGTCGGCTCTGTCGGAAACCGCGGTGGCACCCTGTTCGCCCCGGAGTCGGCTGTTCAGGGACTCCCGGGTCCGGACGAGTACGTCGACGAAATCGCCGAACAGGGACTCGCCCACGAGAAAATCGATCAGCGTGGGCGCCTGGAGTTCCCTGCACTGAACAACGCCGAATCCGGCGGCGGTGTCGTGACCAACAACGCTGCGGACGGCATCCTCGACGAGGATCCAAACGAGATCGAGGTACTGATCTCGTACTGGAACAACTTCGCGTTCTCCAACCCGGAAAACCAGCGCTGGCTGGAGGCGCTCGAGAAGATTCCGTTCCACGCGACCATCGAAACCCATCCCAGCGAGACGGCGTGGTTCGCCGACATCGTGCTCCCCGCCACTCACCACCAGTTCGAGCGGTGGGGCCAACTACAGAGCGACGGCCAGAGATACCGCTCGATCAATCTGATGCAACCTGTGCTGGCAGACGATCCGGACGATCCAGAGGATGTCCTCGAGAACGGTCGAACGTGGGACGTCAAGACGGACGAGACGGAGGTGCCGTACCTGATCGCGGAAGCGCTCGCCGATCGAGGGTTCGACAACATGCTCGAGTTCTTCGAACGCGAGTTTCCCGATCCGGAGACGGGCCGGACGGTACGCGAGGAGATTCCCGGGGACGACTTCACCGCACGAGAAAAGCGTGCCCAGGCGTTCTCCCGAAACGCCATCAAGATCCGAACCCAGCCGATATGGGATCCCGGGATCGATCACGATCTCGGCGAGGAGATCGACGGCTGGGAGACGTTCCGTAACCGCGGAATCTGGCACACTGACAAGTGGGAGTACAGACACCGGTGGCCCTCGGAGGGCGGCGAGTTCTCGACGGACACTGGCCGGTTCGAGTTCTACTCGGAAACGCTGAAAGGCGGGCTGGAATCACACGCCGATCGGCACGACACCGACGTCGATACCGTACTCGACGTTTGCAAATACCAGGCACGCACAGACGGCGACCGCCACGCTTTCGTCCCCCATTACGAGGAACCGTACGAGGTCGGCGACGAGGACGAGTATCCGTTCAAGTTCGTCGACTACAAGTCGGGTCTCAACAGGGAGGGCCGCTCGGCGAACTGTACGTGGAAACACGAGTTCGGCGACATCGATCCAGGTTCGGAACCGGAGGAGGACTACACGCTGATCAATCCACGGGACGCCGACGCACTCGGCATCCGAGATGGAGACGAAATCCGCATCAGTTCGCCGACCGGTGAGATCGACGGCACCGCGAAATTGTGGGAAGGAATCCGACCGGGCACAGTTGGTAAGCCCTACGGAAATGGGCACTGGGCCTACGGTACAGTCGCCGCAGCGGAATTCGGCGAATCTCCCCGGGGGAGTCACAACAACAACATCATTCCTGCGGAGTACGACCGCCTGAGCGGAAGTTCGGTCTACTACGGTGACATCCGTGTAGACGTCGAAAAGCGCTGATCTGACGTGCGGTTTCAGGTTTCTATACGGAAACCGCTTCCCCCGCAGTTCGAGATCAAAGCACGGTACGGATCACACCAACGAAACGCGTTCGGCGGGAACTGGCCGCACCCCAGAAACTCCGCTCGTCAGTCGACTCGCGTTGAAGACTTCTGCGTGTCCGTAGAACCAGGCTCGTTACGAAACTCGAAACCGTCCGCAATCGACAGTTCCCGGACGAGTTTCGATTCGGCCGCTCGAAGTCGCTGTGTAAACGCCGACAGGGAAATGTCCAACTCCGCTGCAAGTTCCTCCAATTCCGCCTTTTCAGTGGAGTAGTCGTAGTATCCCGCCTCCACGGCCATCTCGATAGCCTCCCGCTGTTTTTTGGTTATCGTGCTGACATCGAGTTCGACGGTCCGTCCTTCGGATTCTTCACTCGACAGCGACTGTATCCGCTCGAGGCTGACGGACGCACCACGCTCCCGTAGCGTCGCCACGATGTCCGAGAGGACGTCACGTGAGGGTACCGTGATCGACACGTACAGAAAATCGTTCTTGTACGATTCGATGTTGGCGGTGCAGTCACGTTCTCGAAACACCGGACAGACGCAGGCTTCTTCGTCGACCGAGCTCGCGACGAAATCCCGAACCTCGATTTCGTCGTCGACAATCTCCAGTTCCGCGCGACACTCGCAGCCGTCAGCGCAGCTCGGATCGATGCACACCTCGTTGCGAGCAACGACAGTACCCTCTGTTCCGCTTTCGAGGATACCGCAGTTCAGATCCGGATCCGGCGTGATCCGCAACCGGGCTCGCAACGACTGGTCGGCGTCGTTGATTTCGCCGGATCGGGGAGGTGTTGAATTCATGGTCGTCCCACGTTGGGTGGTTAGTTTCATCATATAAAAATATGATTGTCGAAACCCTTCATTTGGTGGCTACCGTGGTTTAGTGTCCACGAGAACGAGCAGAGAACCCATCGAGAGAGACGAGAGAGGCGTGACCGAGAGGGTGACCGAAAGCGCCGTAACGCTATTGGGAGTTGGAGGCGGAGATTTAAATATGACCACTCGCGAGTTCGGCGACGTCACGCTCGAAAAGGTGCGGGAACACGTCTGGGAAATGCCCCGCGAAGGCGATATGAACGTGCCGGCTCGCGTGTACGCAAGCGAGCCGCTGCTCGAGGAGATCAGCGACGACAAGACGCTCGAACAGCTCCGGAACTCCACCGAACTCCCCGGAATGACCTCCCACGCCGTCTGTCTCCCCGACGGCCATCAGGGGTACGGCTTCCCGGTCGGCGGCGTCGGCGCGATCGACGCCGAACACGGCTGCATTTCGCCGGGGGCGATCGGCTACGACATCAACTGCGGGGTTCGGATGGTGAAGACCAACCTCACCTACGAGGATATCGAGGGCAAAGAGGAGGAACTCGTCGACGCGCTGTTCGCGAACATCCCCTCCGGACTGGGTGGCGGCGGCGTCGTGGAAACGGACGTCGACACCGTAACCGAGGTGCTCGATCGGGGCGTCGACTGGGCGCTCGAGCACGGCTACGCCGTCGAGGATGACCTCCGCCACTGCGAGGACGAGGGAATGCGTCCCGACGCGGATCCCGGTGCGGTCTCCGCGGAGGCGAAGAACCGCGGGAAAAACCAGATCGGCAGCCTCGGCTCCGGAAACCACTTCCTCGAGGTCCAGCGTGTGACGGACGTCTACCGGGAGGACGTCGCCGACGCCTACGGGCTCACTGAGAACCAGATCGTCGTGTTGATCCACTGTGGCTCCCGCGGACTGGGGCACCAGGTCTGTACGGACTACCTCCGGAAGATCGAAAAGCGACACGGCGACCTCCTCGCGGAGCTTCCCGACAAGGAACTCGCGGCCGCACCCGCCGGCTCGGAGCTCGCAGAACAGTATTACGGGGCGATGTGCGCGGCGATCAACTTCGCGTGGGTGAACCGGCAGCTTATCACCCACCGGACCCGCCGGGTCTTCGAGCGCGTCTTCGGTGATAGCTGGGAGACTCTCGAAATGGATCTCCTCTACGACGTCGCCCACAACATCGGCAAAAAGGAGGTCCACGAGGTGTCCGTCGACGCAAACGGGACCGCCGTGCCCAACGACTCCCCGGACGCCGTCGACACCGAGAATCGAGAGCTGTACGTTCACCGGAAAGGTGCCACGCGGGCGTTCCCCGCCGGGAGACCCGAGGTCCCGTCGGCGTATCGCGACGTCGGTCAACCCGTGATCATCCCCGGGAGCATGGGCGCGGGATCGTACGTCCTCCGGGGCGGGGATCGCTCCCTGGAACTCACGTTCGGCTCGACCGCCCACGGAGCCGGCCGATTGATGTCCCGAACCCAGGCGAAACAGGAGTTCTGGGGCGGCGACGTCCAGGACGACCTCGAGGAGATGAACCAGATCTACGTGAAGGCAGAGTCCGGGGCGACGATCGCCGAGGAAGCACCCGGCGTCTACAAGGACGTCGACGAGGTCGTCCGGGTGAGCGACGAACTGGGGATCGGCGACAAAGTGGTCCGGACGTACCCCGTCTGCAACATCAAAGGCTGATCCCTGTAAATCGACTGCGAGTCATGCGGGACGTTCACCGCGGGGTCAGATAGCCCGCCCGTCGGCGAATCGCGAGCACGATCACCGCCCCGAGGACCACGAGCACACCCGCGATCCCGAACGCGAGGAGGTAGTCGATCGCGGCGAGATAGCCGCCGACGATGCTGCCGAACCCACCGGCGAGCGCCCCGAGGGCGGCGTACACGCCCAGCGCCTCACCCCGGACCGTCATCGGAGCGAGTCGTGTGACAAGCGTCCCTCCGGTGACGGCGATGACCGCCCAGGTGAGCCCGATCACGGCGAACACGGCGGCAGTCGTCCCCAGACTCACCGGCGACGCACCGAACGCCAGCCCGACGAGCGCGACGGCCGGAATCGCGGCCCCGCGGACGACGAGACCAGTCGCCTGTAACGCCCCGGCATCGAACCGGGCGGCGAGCCGGCCGGCAGTTCCGAATGCGAGCGCCGAACCGACACCTGAGACGAGATACAGGACGAAAATCTCGCCGGACGTGAAGCCGGTGTCGGCGAGAAACGCCGGAAGCGGGGCAAAGAAGCCGGAGAAACCGGCGAAGAAGACGAACACCGCGCTGAAGTACAGCGCGAGCTCGGTCGTGAAGCGCTCTACGAGACGATCGAACCGGAGTCCTCGGAAGTCGGTTCGCATCGGGGTGAACGGGAACGTCACTGTCCGTACGCTGTACCGGTTCGATCGCCGAAGCGCCCGCCGTACTCGGGCACCCGTGATTCTCGGGTCGTCCTCCGTTCGGCCTTCCCCCGTCTCCCGTCGAGTGCCGGGGTCGGCCGGGAACGTTCGCGCGCCGACGATCAGCCCGATCCCGGCGCAAAGCCCCGTGAGCAGAAAGAAGCCGTCGAACACCCACCCCGGAGAGAGGAGCCGTTCGGCCGTCCCCGTCCACACGGCGCCCAAAAGGAGTCCGAACGCCCATCCGATACCCTGGTACTTGTTCAAGGTCGCAATCCGGGTGCTCCAGGAGGCGGGGGGAGCGTCGGCCACCGCAAACAGCGTCAAAACGGGGGTCGCCGCCGCAAAGGCGAACCAGATTACCCCGTTTGCCGCCACGACCACGGCGATCGACCCGACCGTCGGCATGAGCAGAAGCATCGCCGTCACCAGCCCCAGTGCGCCGAGCACGAACAGCCGACGCTTTCCGGTTCTGTCGGCGAGCCGTCCGAAGACGAGTGCTGCCGGAACGCCGACAAACGCGGCGACCGCCGCGAGAATCCCCAGCGTGAACGCCGTCCCACCGAGGGCGACGATGTACAGCGGGACGATCAACGACGCGCCCCCCAGCGCAATCGAACCGAGTCCCCAGGCGTACAGCCAGCCCTTCGACATTGTGGGGCGCTCGTCGGGGAGAATCAAAAGGTCACCGCTCGTGGCGGTCCCGAAACGTACGTATCAGCGATCAGTCAGCCAGTAACGCTCACGGGATCAACACGATTTTGCCGAGGAACGAATCTTCCATCACCGCTCGTTGCGCCTCTGCTGCGTCCTCGAGGTCGTACGTCCGGGCGACCGACGTTTCCAAGTCCCCGGCGCCGACGAGCGTCGTCAGCCGCGAGAGCGGATCCGCGAGCCGGGGCGTGTTGAACATGCTCATGAACGTCGCCTGCAGATCCTTGCCCCGTGCGGCGGACGACTGCGAGAAGCCGACCGACGGGTCGTTCTCGCCGATGCCGACCAGCCTGGCGCCCGTTGCGGCGACCTCGGCGTCGAACTGGAGGTAGTCGTCCAGCCGATGATCGAGGATGACGTCGACGCCGTCCCCGACCGCCGCCCCCACGACCGCGTCGGCGAGGTCGTCGCGATCGTAATCGAGGACGACGTCCGCCCCGAGCGCGGCGACTCGATCGTGATACTCGGATGCGGCCGTGGCCACGACGTGGGCGCCAGCCGCGGCGGCGATCTGCACTGCCGCGTGGCCGACGCCGCCGGAGCCGCCGTGAATCAGGCACGACTCGCCCGGTTCGAGCCCGGCGTGGTCGATCAAGGCTCGCCAGGCCGTGACGCCGGCCACGCCCATCCCGCCGGCCGCCACGAGATCCGCGCTTTCGGGCAACACCGCGAGCCGACTTTCCGGAACCGCGACGTACTCGGCGTACCCACCGTACCGATCGTTCCCGAGGCCCGTCGCAACCACCGGGTCCCCCACCTCGACGGAGTCCACGTATTCGGATGTCTCCGCGACCGTCCCCGCGACATCGACTCCGGGAATCATCGGCAGCGTGAACGGTTCGTACGATCCTTCTCTGAAGTAGGTGTCGACGGGATTCACGCCGGCTCCCGCCACTTCGATTACGACGCTGTGACCCGTCGCCTCCGGGCGCTCGACGTCGTCTACTTGCAGTACGTCCGGTCCACCGTGTTCGTGAAAGCGAACTGCGCGCATGAGAAACGAATCGACACGGAGTACCATAAACCCGCCCCCGAAATCCTGTATCCGACGTATCGCCCGAACACCGCTTTCAGACGCCGTCGTTCGACCAGCCGGTGGACAAGCCAAGAGCCATTTGTCCCCGGGTTCTACTCCAGTTATGGCACGATCCGACGAGGGGTCGACCCGCGGGCGCGACGCGTTATTGGCGGTCGTTTGCCTCGTCGTCGGTGTGGGCCTCATGGCGAACCCGTTTTATCTACCCGTCTCGGTCGGACAGCCGAGCACAGAGTACGTCCACACGGTTCAGCCGGCCGACGCCTCGACTCCCGATTACGGAACGGATCCGATCGCATACGAACAGCTCCCACCCGACGCCCGGGAGCTGTTCGACGCCGCCCGCGAGAGCCGGGAGGTTTCCGTCACCGATCCGGACGACCGAATCGAGCGGTTCGCGTACCCCGAGAACCCGTCGCCGGAGAACGGGTTCTATCTGATCGAACGCGAGGGGGAAACGTACGAACTGTGGACCCGAACGATCGAATCCGACGGAACCGTCGTTTTGCTGCAACGACTCGTCGTCCAGCCTGCCGCATTTCTGCTCGGCTTTTTCGCCATCTTCGCGGGCGGGTTGTTGGCGCGCCGAGCCGCCTCCAGAGCCGGCAGTACTTAAATATCCGGTAAATAAGGGGTTATTCACTTTCCCGTGGAACCGTATTCTCGAACAATGACCGCTCACCACGGACGAAACGCAAATTCAAGTAGCCATCCCCACGCGAACCAGTCGGAGGGTTCCGGCTCGAGCGATCACCCACATTCAAACAGGTCGTCCGACTCCGACGGCCATCCCGGCGCCCGCGATTACAGTGAGTCACCACTCGTTGTTACCTGGGAGGTGTCCCAGGCGTGTGATCTCACCTGTGACCACTGTCGTGCGGAGGCGAACACGGACAGGGACCAGAACGAACTGTCCACAGCGGAGGGGATCGAACTGTTCGAACAGGTCGCGGAGTTCTCTCCGCAACCGTTCATGGTTCTGTCCGGCGGTGACCCGCTCAAACGCCCCGACATCTTCGAACTTCTCGAGGGCGCGGTCGAAGCCGGCGTGACCCCGTCGATAACTCCGGCGACGACGTCGCTTCTGGATCGGGAGACCATAGAGCGGTTCGCCGACATCGGGATCGGACGCATGGCGCTGAGCCTCGACGGGGCGACCGCAGAGAGCCACGACGCGTTCAGAGGGGAGGAGGGAACCTTCGAGACGGCGATCCGGGCGGCAGAACACGCCCGCGATCTGGGTGTTTCGATCCAGTTCAACACTACCGTCACCGCCTCGACAGTAGAGGACCTCCCGGAAATCGCGGATCTCGTCGAGAAGTACGACGCCGCGATGTGGGAGGTGTTCTTCCTGATTCCCGTCGGGCGTGGGGAGGAACTCGAACAACTGTCCCCGGAGCGCGCCCGGGAGGTCATGGAGTGGCTCTACCGCCGTGGACAGGACGCCCCCTTCCGTCTCATCACCGTCGAAGCGCCGTTCTACCGCCGAGTCGCCCGCGAGTTACAGGAGCGAGACGGCGTCCGTGGCGGTCCGGTGGGCTCTACCGGCGCCGGCAACGGGTTCGTGTTCGTGAGCCACACCGGCGAGGTGTACCCATCCGGATTCATGCCGTTGTCGGCTGGAAACGTACAGAACACCCCGCTTCCGGAGATCTACCAGGAATCGCCGACCCTGCAACAGCTCCGGGATCGCAACTCGTTCAACGGTCCGTGCGGCGACTGTCCCGTCACCGAGGAGTGCGGCGGCTCCCGGTCCCGGGCGTACGCCGCCACCGGAGACCCGCTCGGGAGCGATCCGCTGTGTCCGTGGGCCGTCGCCGACGACTGACGATCGGGTTCTCACACAGTCGCACGGGGCTCGCCGCCGGTCGCCACTCAAAAAACTGTTCAGCGTTTGCCGAAGCGGTTATTGGTACGACGCCGGTAGGTTCGCGATAGATGGTTTCGACAGGAGTCTCACTGTGGTCACACACCGCGTTCGGGGGGAGCCGATGACCGTCGGCGTCGTCGGTGCGGGCGTCTCCGGGCTCGCGGTGGTACGCGAGCTTTCGAACCGCGGCGTCGACGTTGTCGGGTTCGAGGCGCGCAAAGAGCCGGGAGGTATCATGCGGAGCCGACAGGTCGACGGACACGTGCTCGAACTCGGCCCCCAGCGGCTTCGTCTCACAGAACAGATGTCGGGGCTGATCGACGAACTGGGGCTGCGCGAGGAACTCCGGATCGGCGACGACGACCAGCCGATGTACGTCTACCTCGACGGGGAGCTGAAGGTCGTCCCGCTTTCCGTTCGGGAGGCGTTCACCACCGATCTCCTCTCGATCGGGGGGAAGGTCCGGATCCTGAAGGAGCCGTTCACCGAACCGCCACGGGACGGCGAAACCGTCGAGGAGTTCCTCACGCGGAAGTTCGGGCGGCAGGCCGCTCGTCGATACCTCGGGCCGCTGTACAGCGGACTCTACGGGACCGATCCCGACGAGATGCTGATGGAGTACTCCCTCGGGAAAGCGCTTCGGGGGGCCGGCATCGACGGGAGTATTCTGCTGTGGCTGATTCGAAAACTGATCGGCGGACGGGAGGTTCCCGAGATCTGTACGTTCGAGGACGGCCTCGGTACGCTTTCGGACGCGTTATACGAGGCGAACGCCGACTCGATTCGGCTCGAAACGCCAGTGACGGAGATCCGCCGCGACGGCGACGGATTCGAAATCGCAACCGCGGGGGGAGTCACCTCGGTCGACGAGGTGGTCATCACGACGCAGGCGGATTCTGCCGCCGAGTTGCTGTCGGGAGTTGACGATGGGACCGCCGAGACGCTGGAGCGGTTCAACTACAACCCGATCGCGATGGTGTATCTGGAGTCGGCGTTCGATCGTCCCGGGATCGGAACGCTCGTGCCGTGGTACGAGTCATCCAAGATCAGCGGCACGACCTGGAACTCGAGTTTTCTTCATCGGGACGGGCTGTTCACCTGCTATGTCGATCCGGGCAGCTATCCCGAGATGCTCGAGGTGTCAGAAGAGACGCTCGGGGAGGAAATCGCCCGGGAGTTCGAGACGCTCACCGGTTCGCCGGCGACACCGATCGACGTTCACCTGATAGAGCCAGGAATGCCTGCGTACGACCGGTCCTGGAAAGCGCTCGACGAGTTGACTCCGCCGGATGGGATCCACTTCTGTACGGCGTTCACCGAGCGACCGGGGATCCCGGGGCGGCTCCGGCACGCCGCCCGGGTCGCCGGGCAGATCACCGAGAGTGAATCGGGATTCGGCAGGTGAGTCGGGACGGTTGCGGCAACACAGGCACACCGAACCGCCGCCGTCCGACGACACTATTATAGGACACCCCCCGAACCGTTAGATATGGAACTCTCCCAGTTCGAACACGACGCATGGCAGACGGCCGGCGCGATGATAGTGAGTTACGCCATCATCCTCGTGGCTATCTTCGTCGTGCTGTTCCTCGTTCCGTACGGCATTTTCGCGCTCTTCTGACCGGTGGTACGGTGATCCTGCCGGTCGGTACGGTCGTCATAACTACCCGGTGAGACGACCATCGATAGGTATGGCCGATTTCAGTTCCCGGACAGTGGCTCGACTATCGAAACCGGAGTACACCGGCGAAAACAGATGTCTTCCGTGTACGATAGTCAACCTCGCGATTGCCGCGGTGTTGGCTCTCATTGCTGCCGTAATCCAGCCGGCGCTGGGCGTGGCGGTAGCTGTCGTCTCCGTCGGAGCGATCTATCTGCGCGGCTACCTCGTTCCCGGGACGCCAGCGTTGACGAAGCAGTTCCTTCCGGTTCGCGTGCTCCGGTGGTTCGGCAAGGAGACGACAACACCGGAGACGTTCGGCAGTTCGATCGACATCGGGGGGACGCTGCTCTCGGCAGGAGTGCTCGTCGAAGACCCCGAAACGATGGATTTCGTCCTCGAATCCGAGTTCGCCGCGGCGTGGATATCCCGGGCCCGACTGTACGCCGACGCCGACACCGACGAGGCGCTGCTCGCCGCGTTCCTGGAGATCGACGAGGACGATCTCGAGGGGCGGGAACTCGGCTTCGAGTGGCGCGGGCTCGCGTTCGTCGCCCACCTGGGGAACGAACGTATCGGCCGCTGGGAGTCCAGATCCGCGTTCGTCGCCGACATGGCTGGCGCCGACGTGTTCGCCCGGCGGTGGGATGGCTGGAACGCGGTTCCGGTCGCACACCGGGGCGAGTTGCTCGGCGGCCTCCGGCTGTTCCTGGACACCTGTCCGCGGTGTGACGGCGCCGTCTCGCTCGATCAGCGGGTCGTCGAATCCTGCTGCCGGAGCTACGATGTCGTCGCGGCGACCTGCGATGGGTGTGGTGATCGACTGTTCGAAGCCGACGTCCCGCCGGGCGTTGCCGAGGCCAGCCAGCCCACACAGTGACGTGCGCAAAACTCGGCCGGTCCGAGTCTCTGCCTCGGTCGTTTCGTCCGGGAGCGGAACGTTAATGGGGACGGTATGCTGATACGTGCGTAATGATTCCCCTGCAGTTCGTGGACAGCATTCTGCTGGAGTACCACATCGGGCAGATCCTTCTTCTGGTGTTCGGACTGGCGATCCTCGGGAGTCTGCCCCTGGGTTCACGGAAAGTGCTCGCGTTGAACGTGACGGCGTTCGGACTGATATTCGCGTTGACGCCACAGAGCCTGGTGCCGCTGTGGTACATGTTCTTCGGACTGATCCTGTTGCTCGTGGGGCCGGTGCTGTGGTACACCGCGGAAGACTGATACCCCCGACTGCCCGCAGACGTGGTCGTCAATTGAGTCGTTCGCTACATTTTTCCCCGGCGTTGTGGAACGGATTGCTATGATCGCGGTCCGGGCCCCGGCGACGAGCGCGAACCTCGGGAGCGGCTTCGACGTCTTCGGGGTGGCGCTGTCCCATCCGGCCGACGTCGTGGCGGTCGAACGCGCCGAGGAGACGACAATAGAGGTGACCGGCACGGGGGCCCAATACATCCCCGAGGATCCGGAGTCGAACGTCGTCGGCGCCGTCGCGGACGCGCTGGACGCGCCGGCACACATCCGCATCGACAAGGGGGTCCGTCCGGCGTCCGGGCTGGGGTCCTCGGCGGCGTCGGCCGCCGGCGCGGCGCTCGCGCTCGACCGGCTGTACGATCGCGGAAACAGCCGGGAGGAACTGGTGCCGATCGCCGCCGAGGGCGAGGCGGTCGTCTCCGGCACGGCCCACACGGACAACGTCGCCCCGTCACTGCTCGGCGGATTCACCGTCTCCTCGACCGACGGGATCCGGTCGGTAGACGCGTCGATTCCGCTGGTGGCGTGTCTCCCCGACGTCGCGGTGTCGACCCGCGACGCCAGGCGCGTGGTTCCCGAGACGGTCGACATCGAATCGCTCGTGGACACCGTCGGGCGGGCGTCGACGCTCACCCTCGGGATGTGCCGGTCCGATCCGGAACTCGTCGGCAACGGAATGATCGATACCGTGGTGACTCCGGCGCGAGCCGAACTCATCACCGGCTACGCCGACGTCAGAGACGCCGCCCTCGAAGCGGGTGCGACCGGCGTCACCGTAAGCGGCGCCGGTCCCGCTATCCTCGCCTGCTGTCGGACGTCCGATCGGCGATCCGTCGCCGCGGCGATGGTGGACGCCTTTCTCGAAGAAGGGGTGGATGCGCGGGCGTATCAGACGGAGATCGGCCCCGGAGCGACGGTACTGGACCGCTGACCGGCGGTGTCTCTTTCCTTCAGACACCGCGACTCTGGAGGCGTTCTTCCTCGGGCATGTCGGCGGTGGATTCCCCGCGCATGCCGCTGCCGGCGTCGGTGGCGATGTCCGCCAGCGTGTCGGGGTCGTCCCAGTTGGTGACAGCTTCGACGATCGCGTTCCCCATTTGTTCGGGGCGTTCGGCACCGAAGATGCCCGAGCCGACGAAGATGCCGTCACAGCCGTGATGCATCATCAGGGCGGCGTCGGCGGGGGTGGCGATCCCGCCGGCGGCGAAGTTGACCACCGGGAGTCGGCCCATCTCGGCCGTCTCGTGCACCAGCTCGCGGGGGGCACCGTGTTCGCGCGCCCAGGCGTCGCGCTCCTCGTGCTGGAGTCCCGAAAGCGTGCGGATCTGTTCCTGGATGGTGCGCTGGTGTGTGACCGCCTGGTTGACGTCGCCGGTGCCGGCTTCGCCTTTCGTCCGGATCATGGCAGCGCCCTCGTTGATCCGGCGCAGCGCCTCGGGGAGGTCGCGCGCGCCACAGACGAACGGGGCGGTAAACGCGCGTTTGTCGATGTGGTAGGCCTCGTCGGCGGGGGTGAGCACTTCCGATTCGTCGACCATGTCGACGCCGAGCGCCTGGAGGATTTCGGCCTCCTTGCGGTGGCCGATGCGGGATTTGCCCATCACCGGGATGGAAACCTCGTCGATGATCTCGATGACGTTTTGGGGATCGGGCATCCGGGCGACACCGCCGCGCTTGCGGATGTCGGCGGGCACCGCCTCGAGGGCCATCACCGCGACCGCGCCGGCGTCCTCGGCGATGCGAGCCTGCTCGCGGTTTACCACGTCCATGATCACGCCGCCCTTCTGCATGCGGGCAAACCCGCGCTTGATGAGTTCCGTTCCGTGCTCCAGCTCCTCGAGATCCGTTGCCTCCGACATGAACCGTTGTTGCGCGAGAGTGCACTTAACGCGTGTCTTTTGGGAAGCCGGTTCGAGCGAACCGCTGTATTTGAAGTAATGTTAAATAAATAGATAAATTCTATATCAGTAAAAAGCAGGTTACAGAAGCTGGTTGAAATTTTCTGTTTCACTAACGTATCAGAACATGAAAATTCACAAGTGCCGGTCCTGACAACCGTTGTCCGATGTCCACTGCAGCAGCAAACGGCAGCGCTTTCGAACGGCTGGGCGACCGGCTCGCCAGCGTGGTCGAACACTGGATGCCGAGCCCGTTTCTGTTCGCGATCATCCTGACGTACATCGCGTACGTGGCGGCGATCGTC
This sequence comes from Halalkaliarchaeum desulfuricum, assembly GCF_002952775.1. Lineage (NCBI taxonomy): Archaea > Methanobacteriati > Methanobacteriota > Halobacteria > Halobacteriales > Haloferacaceae > Halalkaliarchaeum > Halalkaliarchaeum desulfuricum. The sequence goes on along the minus strand of NZ_CP025066.1, from coordinate 2,707,635 downwards.
GTCGAGGGGACCGGGCCGTTCGAGACGGTGCTGTTCTGGTACGACGGCTTCTGGCTGTTCTTGACGTTCGCGATGCAGATGGTGCTCATTCTAATGACTGGCTTCGTGGTCGCCTACCACCCTCGAGTCAATGCGGGGGTCACATCGAACTCGGAGTGCTCGACGGGGTCGTTCCGACCTCCGCGACGATATTCAGCACGTACGCACTCAGCTTGACGGTGCTTTCGATCGTGTTCGCCACACCAACCTGTTGAACCCGTTCTTGGCGGCGGCGTTGACGCTCCTTCCGTACTGAGCGCCGGCCGGCGAAAGCCGTTCACCCCAGACGATCTGTGTCGATATCGACACCCGGCGGGGTGACGACGAGGAACCCCCGGAAGTGCATCAACTCCCCGCCCATGTCCCTGATCTCCCTGGCGAATCCGGCGGCGAGGTCGTTCAGGTCCCCCTCCACCGCGAGCACGAGCGTCTTCCCGCTTTGTACCTCCGCGATCCACTCTTCGGGTTCGGTCGTCCCGTCGAGGCGTGCCAGCACCACGACGCCGTCCTTCTCGATCATCGCGTCCAGCTGTTCTTCCGCGTTCCGCAGGTCCAGATCGAATTCGCCCATACCGTTGGCTCACGGAGAGACAGCAAAAACGTTCTGTCGCGTCGGCACGCACGCCGTGGGGCTGTCGCTCCGGACGCTCGAACCGCGCGCGAGCGAGTTCCGAGCGCTTGCGCCGCAAAAACGTCCGTCCAGCCAGTATATATACTGGATCTACGGACGTTCGAAATCACGAGAATATAAGGAATATAATGACATAGTGCATTGAAGGGGGGCGACGGTGTCTTGCGATTTTGCGCAGACTGGTCCGACAAGAGACGGTACAACCGGTTGTCACGCTGTGTGACAGCGAAATACTTAAGTAGTGTTCCCCGCTCAGAAAGAAGCACAATGTCCAACGACATGGAGGCCACGTCGGCGAAGCCGGCGGGTCGAGTTCTTCCAGGGCACGTTAGATAGCACTGGCGAGTTCGATTCAGTACAGATTTTCGACACGACGCTCCGAGACGGGGAGCAGTCACCACGTACGTCCTTTTCGAACGACGAAAAACGCGAGATAGCGGCCGCGCTGGACGAGATGGCCGTGGGGGTCATCGAGGCTGGATTCCCGGTCAATTCGGAGACGGAGTTCGAAACCGTTCGCGACATCGCGAGCGCGACGGAGACAACTACCTGTGGGTTGGCCCGCGTGGTCGACGGCGACATCGAGGCGGCACTGGACGCCGGCGTCGACATGGTTCACGTGTTCGTCTCGACCAGCGACGTCCAACTCGAGGATTCGATGCACGCCTCCCGCGAGGAGGCTAAACAGCGAGCAGTAGAGAGCGTCGAGCGCGTCCGCGAAGCCGGCGTCGAGGTGATGTTCTCGCCGATGGACGCGACGCGAACCGACGAAACGTATCTGATAGAGGTGATCGAGGCCGTCACGGAGGCCGGCACCGACTGGATCAATATCCCGGACACCTGCGGGGTCGCGACCCCGGGCCGGTTCCGGAAACTGATCGCCACGGTGTGTGAGCACACCGACGCAAAGATCGACGTCCACACTCACGACGACTTCGGGCTGGCCGCGGCGAACGCGCTGGCCGGATTCGAGGCTGGCGCGAGTCAGGCACAGGTGTCGGTCAACGGGATCGGCGAGCGTGCCGGCAACGCGGCCCTGGAGGAGGTCGTCATGGCCGCCGAATCGATATACGGCGCCGACACTGGGATCGATACGACGAGAATCACGGAGGTCTCACGCATGGTCGAGCGCGCGAGCGACATCCCGGTGCCCGCGAACAAGCCGATCGTGGGGCGGAACGCGTTCGCCCACGAGAGCGGTATCCACGCCGCGGGCGTCATCGAGAACAGCGACACTTTCGAACCCGGTATAATGACGCCGGAGATGGTCGGCGCACAGCGTGAGGTAGTACTCGGGAAGCACACCGGCACCCACGCCGTCAGACAGCACCTGGAGGAGGCCGGCTTCACGCCGACCGACGAGGAGGTGCGGACGGTGACCAAACGCGTGAAGGAACACGCCGCGAACAAACGGGAGGTCACCGCCGGCGACGTGGTCCGGTTCGCGAAGGCCGCAGACATCGAGACGGCCACCGAGGACTCCGAGGTGACTGCCTGAGATGGCGGTCGCGGCCGACGTTCGCCCCGGAAAGCGACTGCGAGGTCGACCTGCAGGGTGGACTCCGTCCCGATCGGAACGGCGCAATCGTTGCAGCCCGCGACAGACATTTAAGAGCGGACGTTCTCCGACCGTGTATGCGAGGGAACAGCACCGACAGGCTCGCTCCGTCCGGAGCGGTCGCTTCGGGTCGGTCCCTCGCGGGAGCCGTTCTCGGCCGGATTATTGTAGGGGCCTAGCCCCTACACCACACCCACCTTCTGATCCACGTATTGCACGATCGCCAAGCGACGGCGGTTTTACGCACCTCGCGACAGACCGCGGGGGTTCTCGGCGGGCTTTTCACGAAACCGAAGCCACGCCGGAACGGCGACCCGAGAACCGACCGAGCCCTACACGACGACACGGAACACGGATGACAACTGGAACGCGACGGTACAACGCACGACCGAACGGAAAAGAACCGAACGACACGCGACCGAACGGAGGAAACGCATGAGCGAATCACCAACTGCAGCCGAACGGAAGCGCGCGGCCGAGGCGGAGACGCCGGAAGCAGGGGGAAGCGAGAACACCGAGGAAGACGGCGAGACACGGGAAACTTCGACAGTTCCGGAGACGGGCGCAGCAGCCATCGTCGCCGCACTCGAGGCGGCCAACGTCGACACGGCGTTCGGCGTTCAGGGTGGCGCCATCATGCCCGTATACGACGAGCTGTACGGCTCGTCAGTGCGGCACATCACGATGGCTCACGAGCAGGGAGCCGCCCACGCGGCCGACGCGTACGGCATCGTCGCCGGCGAGCCCGGTGTCTGCCTGGCGACGTCCGGACCGGGCGCGACGAACCTGGTGACCGGAATCGCGGACGCGTCGATGGATTCCGACGCCATGCTCGCGCTGACCGGACAGGTCCCCACGGAGTTCGTCGGAAACGATGCCTTCCAGGAGGTCGACACGATCGGCATCACTACCCCGATCACGAAACACAACTACTTCGCCGAGGATTCGAAGACGGTCGGTGACGTCGTCGGCGAGGCGTTCGCGCTCGCGAACACGGGACGTCCCGGGCCGACCCTGGTCGACCTGCCGAAGGACGTGAGCTTCGGCGACGCGGACGGCGAACCGGCGCCGCCGGAGCCGCCGGCGCGCGCAGACCCGGATCCCGCGGCGGATCCGAGTGCAGTCGAGACGGCGGCTCGCGCGATCGAGCGGGCCGAACGGCCGGTGTGCCTCTTCGGCGGCGGCGTCATCAAAGGCGACGCAAGCGAGGAGGCCCGGACGTTCGCCCGGGAACTCGGAGTTCCGGTCGTGACGACGATGCCGGGGATCGGCAGTTTCCCCGAGGGCGATCCGCTCTGTCTGGAGTGGGCGGGGATGCACGGCACCGGCTACGCAAACATGGCGATCACGCACACGGACCTGCTGATCGGCGTCGGTACCCGCTTCGACGACCGGCTCACCGGCGGCGTCGAGACGTTCGCCCCCGAGGCGGAGGTGGTTCACGTCGATATCGACCCGGCGGAGGTCTCGAAGAACATTTACGCGGATTACCCACTGATCGGCGACGCCGGTACGGTGCTGGAGCAGTTGCGTGCGGAGATCCAACAGCCGCCGGACGCCGAGGCGTGGCGCGACCAGTGCGAGCAGTGGACCGAGGAGTATCCGATGACGTACCGGGCCGACGAGGACGAACCGCTCAAACCGCAGTTCGTCGTCGAAGCGTTCGACGAGGCGACCGACGACGACACCGTCGTCACCGCCGGCGTCGGCCAACACCAGATGTGGGCCGCCCAGTTCTGGACGTTCACCGAGCCCCGCACCTGGCTGTCGAGCCACGGGCTGGGGACGATGGGCTACGGCGTCCCGGGCGCGATCGGCGCGCGCGTCGCGCTGGACGACGCCGGCGAGACAGACCGCGACGTCGTCTGCTTCGACGGCGACGGCTCGTTCCTGATGACGATGCAGGAGCTGTCGGTGGCGGTCAGAGAGCACATGGACGTCACGTTCGTCGTGCTCAACAACGAGTACATCGGGATGGTCCGGCAGTGGCAGGACGCCTTCTTCGAGGGACGACACATGGCCTCGGACTACAACTGGATGCCGGAATTCGACACTCTCGCCGAGGCGTTCGGAGCCCGTGGGTTCCGGATCGACGACTACGACGAGGTTTCGGAGGTCGTCGAGGAGGCGCTGGCGTACGACGGCCCGTCGGTCGTCGACGCCCACGTGGACCCCGACGAGAACGTCTACCCGATGGTGCCAAGCGGCGGTGCGAACGGACTGTTCGCCCTCTCGGAGGACCAGCTATGAGCGGCGAGTCGGACGTCCCCCGCGACGGACTGCCGGGACCGGCACCCGAAGAGCGCCCGCACCCCGAGGGGAGACGGAACAAGCAGGGAATTCGGATCGATCCTGCAGCCGAGGCGGAAAAACAGCCCCGCAGGGCAGTGATCTCGGCACTGGTCGACCACGAACCCGGCGTCCTCTCGCGGGTTTCCGGACTCGTGTCGCGGCGGCAGTTCAACATCGAGAGCCTGACGGTCGGGCCGACGACCGTCGAGGGCCACGCCCGGATCACGATGGCCGTCGAGGAGCCGGATCCGGGGATCGACCAGATCAAAAAGCAACTGAGCAAACTGATCCCGGTGATCGCTGTCGGCGAACTCGACGACGACGCGATCAGCACCGAGGTCGCGCTGTTGAAGGTCGGCGGCGAGGAGCCGGACAAGGTCCACGCAGTGACGGAGATGTACGACGGGACGACAAAGGACGCCGGGCCGGAGACGATCACCGTCCAGCTCACCGGCGACACAGCGACGATCGACGACGCGGTGAACGCGTTCCGCCAGTTCGGGATCATCGAGATCGCCCGGACCGGACCGACGGCGCTGGCGCACGGCTCGAAGACCACCGTCCCCGGCGAGCGGCCGGCGTACATGGGCGAACCGACGACGACGGCGGACGCCGAACGCGAGCGAAACGGGAGCATCGAATCGGACGAGGAAACGAACGCGAACGCGGACCGGAACACGGAGGTTAACACACGATGACGGACACTGAAGACGCACACGAGTTCACTACCACAGTATACTACGACGAAGACGCGGATCGATCGTACATCGAAGACAAGACAGTCGCCGTACTCGGCTACGGGAGCCAGGGGCACGCTCACGCGGGGAACCTCGCGGACAGCGGGATCAATGCCGTGGTCGGACTAACGGAGGGGTCGTCCTCCTGGGAGGCGGCCCAGGCGGAGGGGCTCGAGGTCGCGACCACCGCGGAGGCAGCCGCACAGGGAGACATCGTCTCCGTCCTCGTCCCCGACACTGTGCAGCCGGCGGTGTACGAAAACGACATCGAGCCAAACCTCGAACCGGGGGATACCCTTCAGTTCGCCCACGGGTTCAACATCCACTACAACCAGATCCAGCCCCCCGAGGACGTCGACGTCACGATGGTGGCGCCGAAGTCACCGGGGCACCTGGTCCGCCGAAACTATGAAAACGGCGAGGGGACACCGGGGCTGCTCGCGGTGTACCAGGACGCGACCGGGGAGGCGGTCGATGAGGTACTGGCGTACGCGAGCGCGATCGGCTGCACTCGCGCGGGAGTCGTCGAGACGACGTTCAAGGAGGAGACCGAGACGGACCTGTTCGGCGAGCAGGCCGTGCTGTGTGGCGGAATCACCTCGCTCGTCAAAACTGGTTTCGAGACGCTGGTCGAGGCGGGCTACTCGCCGGAAATGGCGTACTTCGAGTGCCTCAACGAAATGAAGCTGATCGTCGACCTGATGTACGAAGGGGGTCTCGCGGAGATGTGGAACTCCGTCTCGGATACCGCCGAGTACGGCGGGCTCTCCCGCGGAGACCGGATCGTCGGCGATAACGTTCGCGAGGAGATGGACGTCGTCCTCGAGGAAGTACAGAACGGTTCGTTCGCCAGAGAGTGGATCAACGAGAACCAGGCCGGGCGACCCCAGTACACACAGCTCAGACAGGCGGACAAGGCACACGAGATCGAAGCCGTCGGCGACGAGCTCCGCGGGCTGTTCGCGTGGGGCGACGACGCCGGTAACGAATCGAACGAGACAGCAGAAACGGAGGTGTCAATGGATGACTGAACGCGAGACGCGGACGATGGCAAACGTGAGCCACACGAACCCGAACACCGGCGAGACCTTCGGCACAGTGTATCGACGCGGTCCGGCCGTCGCCGACGGGGGTGAGCCGCGGGACGCGACGTCGGAATCCGAACGGAAAACGATGGCGGACATCGATCACGAATCCCCCAACGAGGACGTGGCCGACGTCTGGGAGCGCGGCCTCGACGTGCCGGACGTGCCCGGCGTACCGGACGTAGTCGTCGAATCCGAGGATCCGAGGGCATCGGACGATTGAAATGAGCGAGGGCACGCTGTACGACAAGGTGTGGGATCGCCACCGGGTGACCACGCTGCCGACCGGACAGGATCAACTGTTCGTCGGCCTCCATCTGGTACACGAGGTGACGAGCCCGCAGGCGTTCGGAATGTTGCAGGAACGCGACCTCGAGGTGGCGTTTCCCGAACGGACCCACGCGACGGTCGATCACATCGTCCCGACGGGGAACCGCGACCGTCCCTACGCGGACGACGCCGCAGAGCAGATGATGGCCGAACTGGAAGAGAACGTCCGCGCTGCCGGGATCGAATTCTCGCATCCCGACACGGGCGATCAGGGGATCGTCCACGTGATCGGACCCGAGCAGGGACTCACACAGCCGGGGATGACGATCGTCTGTGGCGACTCGCATACCTCCACCCACGGCGCGTTCGGCGCGCTCGCGTTCGGGATCGGTACCTCACAGATCCGGGACGTGCTGGCGACCGGCTGCGTGGCGATGGAGAAACAGAAAGTTCGGAAGGTGGAGGTGACCGGCGAACTCGGACCCGCTGTGACTGCGAAAGACGTGATCTTGACGATCATCCGGGAGCTCGGCACCGACGGCGGCGTCGGTTACGTCTACGAGTACGCCGGCGACGCGATCGAGAGCCTCGGCATGGAGGGTCGGATGTCGATCTGCAACATGTCCATCGAAGGGGGTGCCCGCGCGGGCTACGTCAACCCCGACGAAACCACCTACGAGTGGCTCCGAGAGACGGACGCCTTCGCCGACGACCCGGACGCGTTCGAGGAACTGAAGCCCTACTGGGAGTCGGTGCGATCGGATGAAGACGCAGAGTACGACGACGTCGTCACCATCGACGGCTCGGCGATCGAACCGATGGTCACCTGGGGAACCACCCCGGGACAGGGGATCGGGATCTCGGAACCGATCCCGGAGCCGTCGTCGTTGCCCGAGGACAAACAGGACACCGCACGGCGGGCACAGGAACACATGGGCGTCGAGCCCGGCGAAACGATGGAAGGCTATCCGATCGACGTCGCGTTCCTCGGCTCGTGTACGAACGCCCGCCTGAAAGATCTCCGCGAGGCGGCCGAGATCATCGAGGGGCGAAGCGTCGCGGAGGGCGTCCGCGCGATGGTCGTCCCCGGAAGCCAGCGCGTCCAGCGCGCTGCCGAGGCGGAGGGCCTCGACGAGGTGTTCGAAGCCGCAGGATTCGACTGGCGCGAGCCCGGCTGTTCGATGTGTCTGGGGATGAACGACGACCAGCTCGTCGGCGACGAGGCGAGCGCGTCCTCCTCGAACCGGAACTTCGTCGGACGACAGGGATCGAAGGACGGTCGGACTGTCCTGATGAGTCCGATCATGGTCGCGGCGGCGGCGGTGACCGGCGAGGTCACCGACGTGCGGAAACTGACGGAGGTGTCGGCGGCATGAGCGTCGATCACGAGGAGTTCGCCGACGGCGAGGCTCCCGCAGAGAAGGTGACGGACGTGTCGGGCACCGGCGTTCCGGTCCGTGGCAACGACATCGACACCGACCAGATCATTCCCGCCCGGTTCATGAAGGTCGTCACCTTCGACGGGCTGGGCCAGTTTTCCTTCTTCGACCAGCGGTTCGACGACGAGGACAACGAAAAGGATCACCCGTTCAACGACGACCGCTACCGCGACGCGAACGTGCTCGTGGTAAACGCCAACTTCGGCTGCGGTTCCTCCCGGGAACACGCTCCGCAGGCGCTGATGCGGTGGGGGATCGACGCGGTCGTCGGGGAGTCGTTCGCGGAGATTTTCGCGGGCAACTGCCTCGCGCTCGGGATTCCGACCGTGACCGCGAGCGCCGAGGAGATCGGGCGGCTGCAGTCGCACGTGGAGGAGCACCCCGACGCCGAGATCGAAATCGACGTCGAGAACGAGGAGATCCGGTATGCGGATCGGGTCGTGGACGCCGATGTGAACGAGGCCCAGCGGAAGGCGCTCGTCGAGGGCGTGTGGGACACCACCGCGCTGATGGCGGCGAACCGCGAGGCCGTCGAGGAGGTCGCCCGATCGCTGCCGTACGTTCCCGACGAGCACGTACCGGGCGAGCGCGGTTCGGGGGACGATGCGGGGGACGAGGCGTGACCGACGAGATCGTCGTTGTTCCGGGCGACGGGATCGGGCAGGAAGTGGTGCCCGCCGCGATCGACGTCCTGGAGGCGCTCGACATCGAGTTCGCGTTCCGGGAGGTCGACGCCGGCGACGCTGTGAAGGAAGCGACCGGCGAGGCGCTGCCGAAGGAAACCCGCGAGGCGGTCGCAAGCGCTGACGCGACGCTGTTCGGGGCGGCGGGCGAGACCGCGGCGGACGTCATCCTTCCGCTCCGGCGGGCGGTCGATTCGTTCGTGAACGTCCGGCCCGCCAGGGCGTATCCCGGGGTCGACGCGTTGCGCCCGGAGACGGACCTCGTGTTCCTCCGGGAGAACACCGAGGGCGTCTACGCCGGCCACGAGGCGCGGTTGACCGACGACGTCTCGACGCTCACTCGAGTGGTGACGAAGAACGCCTCGCAACGGCTGGCAGAATACGCCTGCGAGTACGCCGCCGAGGAGGGATTCACGGTCGCGCACAAGGCAAACGTGATGCGCGAAACGGACGGGTTGTTCCGCGATACGGTGCTTGAGGTGGCCGACGAGCATGATGTGCCCGCCGACACCGTGCTGATGGACGCCTTCGCGACGCACGTGTGTCTCGATCCGTCTCAGTTCGATGTCGTCGTCTGTCCGAACCTCGCGGGCGACGTGCTTTCGGACCTGGCGGCCGGGCTCGTCGGCGGGCTCGGCCTGTTGCCGTCGGCGAACGTCGGCCCCGAACGCGGCGTCTTCGAGCCCGTTCACGGTACTGCTCCCGATATTGCGGGCCAGGGTGTCGCGAATCCGACCGCCGCGCTGCTGTCGGCGGCGATGATGCTGGAGTTCCTGGGTCACGAGTCCGAAGCTGAAGCCGTCGAAACGGCAGTCGAAGGCGTGCTGTCGGACGGACCTCACACCCCGGATCTCGGCGGGTCAGCGTCGACCGCCGAGGTGACACACGCCGTGATCGATCGCCTTTCGTAGGCAGTCAATCGAGTTCGTCGGGTTCGTCCCAGCGATCGGCCGGATGGACCGGTTCGACCGCGTGATCGAGTTCTGCCTCGGAGTAGTCGCGTTCGGGGTCCAGAACCATCGCGAGCCGCTGCCAGCGAGCGCTGAGGTCGCTTTCGCCCTCCGGGCCGACACGCGCCCCCCGGGTCTTGAAAAAGCGAGTCCCCCGCCCGAGACGGCTTCCTTCGCCGGTGTGCATATCGAAGGCGACGTCGTACTCGCCCCCGGGTTCGAGATCGCCGACTGGGAAGTCGTGTGCGGGCGCTTCGTCGTTCTCCCGGGCCTCCGCCCGGACGTCGGCCACCCGTCGGAAGTACTCGTCGGCGTTCGAACTCTCGCGAGTCGAGGGCGCACGGGCGGCCGCGAGCGCGGCGTGGACCGCACACAGCCGGCCCCGCCACTCGTCTGGTTCCCACCGCTCGGTTGCGAGCTGTTCGTACCGCTCGATCAGCAAGGCGATCTCGTTGCCGGCCCGGAGGTCCTCGACGACATAGAGGTTGAGCCGGTCCCAGAGGTTCCAGGCGTACCCCGAGCGGGCGAGTTCCCAGGCCGCCCAGGCGGCGACCTCCTCGTCTGACCTCCTGACCGCCTTTTGAAGCAGGCTCGAGACGGCGTACCGGTTGTAGCCGCCGTCGGTTTCGTCGGGGGATTTCTCTTCGCCGAAGTCGTTCGTTCCAGTGGCTTCCGGAGGCGTTTCGGTCTCGAGGCTTCCATCCGAGCCGAACGTCGCCTGTCGGCCGTCGTCTTCGTTCGCCATGCGCGTTACCTGCGACTTTCGGAGCCGACGTATAAAACCGTTCGAGCCTGTGACGGATGTCGAACGCCGGGAGAAACGGGACCCGACAGTCGTTCGGACGCCGAGAATGAGAACCCTTAAATTGTGAGACGTGCCTACGATACAGTGACCGCCCTTAGCTCAGCCTGGTAGAGCAGCCGACTGTAGATCGGCTTGCCCCCCGTTCAAATCGGGGAGGGCGGATTTTTTCCGAAAATCCGACCGATGCGATTTGAGCAGACGAGTCGCAGCCCGCGCAGCCGAACGGAGTGAGGCGAGCAGGACCGTCTCGGCGAGTTCAAATCGGGGAGGGCGGACTGCGAGGCTCGAACGAAGTGAGAGCCTCGATCACGCGAGCGGCGAAGCCGCGAGCCTTCTCCCTAACGGATTAACCGTACAGCGACGGGATCAAAGTTTTTCGGCTGTTCGAGCCTGATCGACGCGACGGTCGGCCTGTTCGAGCCGGTTTTCCGCCGCGTTCGAGAGCTCGGGTGGCAGATCCTCGCTCGCATCGGCGAGCCGATCCGCAACGGTCTCGAGTCGCTTTCTAACCGCCTCGAGTTGCTGGTCGGCACCGCCCCGGTCTCCGTCTCGAGCCCGTTCCGTCGCCATCTCTGCTGCCTCCACGACAGCTGCCAGCGCCCGTTCGAGACCCCGAACAGCGTTCTCCGCACCGTCGGCATCTCCCTCGACAGCTGCAACCGAGGCCCGTGTTTCCTCGGCAACGTCCGCAAGATACGCCGCGAGCGATGCCTTCCCGGTTTCCGGTCGGTCGATCCGGATCTCCCCGTTCGATCCGGGATCCGGGTTGACCCGGAATGCGCCGACCTCGTCGTCACGGTCGCGGACCTCCGTCGTGTACGCGCCCCCTTCGTGAACGAAGACGGTGTCGTGCCCCTCGACCGCAGACTCGTAGATGCGGCCGGCGAAGTCGTCCTCGATGGCGGTACGAACGACCTCCGCGTCGGCCTCCTCGTCGGAGAGTTCCAGTCGTCTGGCCTTGTCGCGGGCAACCACTGGTACTTCGCCGTCGACGCCCGCCCGCCTGAAGTGACCGTCGGCGTCGCCGTCGTCACCGTTGCCGCCGTCGTTGCGGCCGTCTTCGGTGACCTCGAGATGCTCGCTGTGTGGTGCGCTGCCGGCCGAGTTGACGGTCAACCGGTGTTCCCCCGGTTCAACGTCTCCGAACATCGCCACACCGGCAAACGTCGGTCGCATCCGGGGCTCGCTTTCGAGCAGCGCGACTGACTCCTGGGTCATCTCGACGGTCGTCAGCCCCTCGTCGTCCGGGGCGTCTTCGCTCGTGGTCGTATCGGTCACCCGTGCGATGAGTGCGTCGGTGACTCCTGGATCACCGATCGCTTCATACCGGTTCGCCAGCGCCTCCCGGTGTGTCGAGGCAGTGATGTCCGCCGCGGGATTGCCGTATCTCGGCTGGTCCCAGGGAGTGCCCGTCGTCGAGATGTGATGTGAAAACGCATCCTCAACGATCTCCGGAACCGGGAACTCGAAGCTCAACTGCGGGCCGGTGAACTCGCTGATGTGTTCGATCTCGGTGGTCGGACGCAGCGCATACTCGACGTCACCGTCACCGTCTCCGTCCCGTTCGGCGTGTTCGAACACCAGTCCCGTCTCTCGAAGGGGCATATCGGTCGGCGGCGACTCCAGTTCGGCGAGCGAGCGGATCGTCAGCTTCTCGTCGATGAGCGACTCGCGGGTGAACGACGGCACTGCGTCGTGCTCGTACAGTGGTATCCCATCGAGCTCGGGAATCACCATCGGCAAGCGCGCACCCTCGTCCCTGGGCAGGCCGTAGGCGAGCGGGATGTCGACGAGATCTTTGATCCCATCGATCGCCTCGTTCGTCACGTCCGGGATCAGGTCGTCGCCGCCGAACCGCTGGAACCTGTCGGCAACCTCGTTGACCGAGAGCGTCGACGAGTGCGAACCCAGCTCCGGCAGCACCCGTGGTACGTCGTCAGGGTCGGGGTCCAGAAACTCGTTGTTGGGCACGTCCCGAGAGTGAGAGCTTGCGACGTAGAGTTGCGGCTCCCCAGTCTCCGTGTCGACGAAGACGTGCAACACTTCCCAGTCGTGCCAGTGGAAGTTACAGGAGAACTGGTCGAATACGTAGTAAAACCAGTACTGGATGGCGACGAGCGACGAGTCTTCGTAGCCGACGACGTGGTAGAAGCCCGTCGGTTCCGGCGGCTCCCTCTCGCTGTCGAAGTCGCTGTGATACCCCTCGACCGCGTCGAATCCGTGGACGACGGTGTCCCCGTCGCGCTCGCTGGTGTACTGTCGCGGATCCGTCGGGTACCACTCCTCGTACTCGTCGAAGTACAGCGACGGCGCGAAGCTGTCTGCCAACTCCCGGGCAGTATCCTCGTCGATCTGGGTAGTTTCGGCGTCCGGCTCGGACTGGAACCCGGAACAGCCGGCGAGTGCGGCGTTCCCCACCCCGGCCAGGACGCCGAGAACCGTCCGTCGATCGAACTCGGTGTTGTTGTCGATCACAGATCTGTTCTCTACTTTTATGACCGTGTCCTCGGGAGGATAACTCTTCTGACCGGGTCGAAACAGGTTCTCGGCTGGGATCCGGTCTGCAAGCTCGGGCCCCTCAAAGCTCCGTCGGTAGCGTTTTCTCGTCAAAATTTCCGTGGAACGCTCACCGGACCGAACGAGCCAAGTCGATACCCGGATCGTATCCGGCCGAGAGCTACCTGATCGTTCGAGACGACCCCGCCGACTGCGGGGTCACGACGTCCCTACGCCCAGATGTCGTCTGCGACCTTCTCCAGCCCGACCTCCTCGAGGGTGGAGCGCTGCGGCTTTCCGGTCTTTTCGTCCCAGTCGTTGAGCCGGTAGACCTCCCGAACCATCCACTCGAGATGCTTTTTCATCTCCTTTCCGGCACCGAGGCCCTCGGGCGGTTCCTCGACGATGCGGTCGGGAACGTCGAGGTCGTCCTCGGCGGTGTGGCCGAAACGGGCCCCGAACCCCCGCTCGAAGTGGACCAACCGCTCCCCAACCTCGAGAGCGTCCTCCCGGGTGAACTCCCACCCGGTCGCCGCTGAAACCGCCTGCGCGGAGAGTTCGACCTGATCCGGAACGCCCCAGGTCCCGAACCAGCAGGTGCCGTTGGCGTCGTCCCAGTACTTCACGGGCCAGGTGTTGACGACGTCCTTCGGCTTTTCCTTCCAGTCGAAGGGGTCCTGGAACTCCTCGTAGCCGGCGTCGTGGGGGATACCCCACGCGTCGGCCCCGGGCGCGGGCCAGCTCGCGCTCGGGCCGACGATCTGCCCGAGCATGATCCCCCAGGTGGCCCGCCAGTCGTGGAGGTTCATCCCGGAGTCTTTGACGTGGATAGCCCGGTCGTGGGCGTCCCCGCCGGCCCAGTCGGCGGCGTAGCCGGGGCCCTCGGCGAGAACTTCACCGAGCGTTCCCTCGCGGTGGGCCGCCATCTCGAGGAGGCGTTCGACCAGTTCGGGGTCGCCCCACTCGAGCTCGATCCCATCGGTGTCCTCCTCGTCGATCAACCCTTCCTGATACGCCTCGATGAGGACAGCCATCGACGCCCCGATGCCGCTGGACTCGAATCCGAGCCTGTCGCACTGATCCGTGAGGTAGTGGACCCAGTCGGTGTCGTAGACGCCGACGATCGAAGCCGACCCCTCGAGGTTCTCGCCGCCCCCGGCGGGCGTCGCAACGTACCCCTCGTTGGGACCCTCGACGTACTCGAAGTCGTACGAACAGCCGACCGGACAGCCGAAACACGGGCGCGGATCGATGTCGTGATCGGACATCCCTTGTCCCCACTCGTGATCGGGACCCGGCACCTCGAGCATGTTCTTCGCGACCGTCATCGACGTTTCCTTGGGGTATTCGTATTCGCCGGAGGGAATACCGGCATCCGCCAGCCCCTGATAGACCGTGCTCTCCTCGAGGTTCTCGTGCCACTGCTCTGTGACCTCACGGAGCCGGTCTTCGTCGTGAATCGGAACCTCGCCGGTCCCCCGCACTCCGATCGCCTTCAGTTTCTTCGAACCCATGATCTGGCCGACGCCGGAGTGAGAAAACGAGTGGTTCTTGTCGTTCTCGATGAGCGACCCGTCACACAGGTTCTCGCCTGCTGGCCCGATCGCGGCCACACTCATCTCGCCGGGCAGCTCCGTGGTGTAGCCCAACTCCTCCTTGAGCAGGTCTTCGGTCTCGTGGGTGTCGGCGCCGACGAGATCTCTCGCGTCCCGGAGCTGGATGTCCCCGTTTTCGATCACGAGCGACGTCCACTCCTCTGCACTGCCGGTTATGACGATTCCGTCGTAGCCGGCGCGCTTCAGCCGCGGCCCGAACCAGCCGTGCGAGTGTGACCGCCCCGCCGTGAATCCGGTGTCGCCGTTCAGCGTCGTGATCGTCGCGTTCGTCGCCGCCGGGACCATCGGGAGCCCGGTGAGCGGTCCGGTCGTCAACACCATCGGGTTCTCCGGGTCCAGCGGATCGATCCCCGGCTCGATCCGATCGTACAACAGGTGGAGACCCAGCCCGGAACAGCCGACGTACTCTTTCAGCACGTCGTCGTCGGGAAACGGTAGTTCCGTGATCTCCCCTGTGGTCAGGTTCACCTCGACCAGCTTTTCGGCGTATCCTCCCTGTGGCATGGTTCCGTATAACGGTTCGCCGTCCCGGATTATTGTTCCTTATCTGTAAAATGAGGGATTTTATAATCATTTAATGTGGGATATGTGTGTCGAGCAAACCGACGGCTACGACGACGATAAAAATCACCACACAAAAGCCAGCAACCGAACTCGCTTGCTCCGAATCAGTCGTCGAACCGACGCAACACGAGCAGGCTGGCGACGAGAGCAGCGATCCCGATGGCGACACCGAACCCGGCGCCTTCGGCTTCGGTGGGGGTCGGTTCGGGCGTCGGCGTCTCGGTGGGCGTCGGAGTCGCGGTAGGCGTCGGCGTCGGGGTTTCATCGGCGACAACCCGGACCGTCACCGGTTCGGACTCGATTCCGTCACGGACGGCGACGATCTCGCGCTGGCTCGGTCCCTCAAGCCTGAACGTGGCGGTGCCGTCGTCAACGGTTTCGCCGACGTCTTGACCGTCGACGCGGATCGTCGCACCCTCGGCAGGATCTTCGTACTCGTCGAGGACAGTGACGGTCAGACGCTCGCCGGAGACGATCCGCTCGTTGCTCGGCTCCACCGTGAGCGTTGGTTCGCGGTTTGTCATCATCGTGACGTTCCGGTTTACTTCGCGTATCCGGACCGACTGCGAGGTGGGACTGTATCCCTCCCTGTCGGCAGTGACGG
This sequence comes from Halalkaliarchaeum desulfuricum, assembly GCF_002952775.1. Taxonomy (NCBI): domain Archaea; kingdom Methanobacteriati; phylum Methanobacteriota; class Halobacteria; order Halobacteriales; family Haloferacaceae; genus Halalkaliarchaeum; species Halalkaliarchaeum desulfuricum. The sequence continues at coordinate 2,691,866 of NZ_CP025066.1, read as the reverse complement.
CAAGCCATGCGTTGACGGGAACGCGGACTGTGGCCTCGCCGTCACTCAACGTCGTTACGGTCCCGATGTCTTCGACGTCGATCTGTGCTCCTTCGATGGGTCGGGGCTCCTCGTAGTAGTCGTCGGCGAGTTGGATCGAAAGCAGGACCGATCCGCGCCGGAGTTCGAACTCGTGGGTCACGTCCCCGTCGACAGTGATCTCGTGCGTCTGCTGGAAGTAGCCCTGCTTCACGACCGAAACTGTGTACTCGCCCTGTTCGATCACTCCCGAATCGAACTCGCCGGCGGCCGTCGTTTCGCCGTCGACGATCCGCACGCGGTCCTTGCGCACAGTGACGCTGACGTTATCGACGGGCGTGCCGTCGTGAGTTGTCGTCACGACTATTCCACCCTGTCTGGCGACGTCGACAGTGACGTCCCGTTCGGTGGCGTTCTCGACGAGCAGCGGGGTGTTTCTGACGTACTCGTCGTGTTCGACCTCGATCTCGACGTCCGCCCCGCGTTGAACGTCCACGAACGCCCGTCCATTGCTCGCGGTCGTCGCGGTCGTCTCGCCGTCCTCCCAGGTGGCTGTAAGGTCTGCACCGCCGACGGGGTTGCCGTCCCGGTCCTCGACGGTGACAGTCAACGCCACGACATCGTCTTGGGCAGCTCCGCCGTCGGCTGCCGCGATCACCCCGATCCCGACGACTGCCAACACGGCGATACCAGCCACGGCCCATACCCGGATCGAAGTCATGACATCATCTTCGATGCCGAACACTAAATAGAACCCGGCGTTTTAACCGGGATTAGACAGCCTTTAGCTATCAATTTCCGATTGAAGGTCCCATCACACACAGTAGTGCCTTCGGCAGTGTTTCGGCCGGTCGGGCATCGGGTCAACCTTCCGGACCTTGCCAGTCGCGTCCCCTTCTGTCGTATCAATCGGGGGAGGGTGGCATCCGTTCCGAAACGCCAATCTCGAAGCGTGTGCCCTCCTCGGTCCCTTCCGTCACGTGGACGGTCCAGCCGTGTGCCCCGACGATTTCGTCGACGATCGCAAGCCCGAATCCGGTGCCGCCATTCGCGTTCGAATACCCGCTCTCGAACACCTTTTTTCGCTCCGGTTTCGGGATTCCTGGACCGTCGTCTTCGACGTAGAACCCGGACGTATCCGGGAGATCACCGACTGTGATCGTCACGTCTTCACCGCCGTGTTCCGCGGCGTTTTTGATCAGGTTCTCCAGGAGTTGCTGGACGCGGCTGTGGTCACAACGAACCGTCGCATCGACCTCGTTTTGTAGCGTTGCGTTCTTCGTGTCGACGTTATCCCAACAACTGTCGACGAGTGCTCCCAGATCGCACGGTTCCATCCCACTGACCTGCTCGCCGCTTTTGGCCAGCGTCAACAGGTCGGCGATCAGTTCGTCCATCCGGTCGAGCGCCCCATCGACCGCCGCGAGGTGATCACTGTCACACTCCTCGCGGGCCAGTTCGAGCCGGCCGTCGGCGACGCTCAGCGGGTTCTTCAGGTCGTGGGAGACGACCCTGGCAAACGCATCGAGCCGTTCGTTCTGGCGTTCGAGCTCCCGTTCCCACTGTTTTCGCTCGGTCACGTCGCGGATGACGCCGACGCGTCCGGTTTCGTCGCCGCCGAACGTCGGGAGGGGGGCAAAACGCAACTCGACGGGGATCCGTTCACCGGTCGCTCTTTTGAACGCGTACTTGATCTGGGCGGTCTCTTGCTCCCCCTTTTTGATTCGTTCGAACTCCGGCTTCGTCCGCTCGAGAACCCCCTCGTCGACCCACTGGTCGATCTTCGTCCCGACGAGTTCCTCGCGAGAAATCCCTTTCATCTCCACGTAACTGTCGTTGACGAACTGGATTCGTCCCTCGTCGTCGAGCGTATAGACCGCATCGGATATCGACTGAATGATCGTCTCGTACCGCTGTAGCTCCTGTTCTCGTTCGATCCGGTCGAAGGCTGTCTCCGCGTAACGACAGACCAGCTCCGAAAGCGAGACGTCGAGGCCGTCGACGCCGTCACCGACGGTCGATCCGAGCGTCAGTACGCCGTACGTGCCGATCGGAATGACGACCGCACTTCGAAGCTCCGTCTCGGCTTCCTCCGACGTTTCATCCAGTAGATCACAGTTCGAGGAGACGACCTCGCCGGTGTCGAACGCCTCCCACGCGGAACCGTGACCCGATTCCAGCGTCGGGGGGTCGCCGACGAGTTCGTCGGCCCGATCGGTCCAGGCAACCGGTTCGAGGACGTCCGTCCGCTCGTCGTGGATCCACACGCCGTTGAGCGGTCTGTCGAGAACGTCTGCCACCGTCTCGACCACGACCTCGGCCACGTATTCCTGGGTTTGAGCCCGCAGTATCTCCTCGGCGGAGTCGTGCAGCGTCTCGATCGTCTGGACGTACTCGCGCTGCGTTGAGACGTCACGAACGGTACAGACGAGTTCCCCCTGTTCGGTCCTCGCCAGGGCGTGATCCTCGACGAACGTGGTCCCGTCGGCTCGAAGACCGGTCGTTATCCCGTTCCAGTGGCCGGTTCGTTCGACTTCCGGAAGCACCTGCTCGCGGATCGCCTCGACATCGTCGTCCCGATAGATCAGTTCCCAGTGTTCGCCGATCATCTCCTCGCGTTCGTAGCCGTAGAGATCGGCGTACGCCTCGTTGACGAAGATGAACACCCCGTTTGCGTCGAGGATGCTGATCCCCTCCTGGGCGGTTTCGATGGCGTCGAGCTGGCGTTCGCGTTGAATCCGTGCTCGCCGGCCTTCGACGGCGTTTTTGATGCGGTTCGCCAGGATGGCGTACTGGTCGGTCCCGCGCTCCTTCTGGAGGTAGTCGGTGACCCCCGCCGAGATTGCGTCGCTGGCGACCTCCTCGCTACCTTTCCCGGTGAACAGAATGAACGGCAGCTCCGACGAGCGTTCACGGATCGATTCGAGGAACTCGATCCCGTTTCGGCCGGGCATGTCGTAGTCGGAGACGACACAGTCGACCTCGGTGTCGGCGATGACCTCGAGCCCCTCGCTAGCGCTGGTCGCAGTTTCGACGGCGAAGCGGTCGTCTTCGCGTTCGAGAAACGTCGCGGTCAGCTCAGCGAAGTTCACGTCGTCGTCGACGTGGAGAATTCGCATCCGAGAGGGTAATGATGACATTGATTTGATTGATTGCCGCATCTTATGACTCCGACATACAAGTATCTGCGCAGATGGAGCGACGACTCCTCTGGGCGCTACTCACGGGAGTCTCTCATGGATCGGTCCCATTAGCTGTCAGCAGCCGCGTCGTCAACTGTCCCGTCGTCAGCTGCGTCCCCGTTCGAGAGGAGATCGCTCAAAGCGTCACCGAGGAAATCGAAGTCGTTCTCGGGGAACGAATCGATCGTCTCGTGGATCTCGCTCACGTGATCTGCAGCCTGCTCGGGGAGCCCGTCTGCGGGACCCACGCCGTCGGCGTTACTGGCGTTCTCGTCTGCGTTACCGGCGTGCTCGTCGGCGGCGTCAGGACGGTCATCAGCGCCGGGGCGGTCGACGACATCGTCGCTGGCGTCAGCGTCCTCGGGGTCCATCTGGGTGGAGTTGTCGGGAACGTCACCTACGTACGCGTCGGACTCGTTGTCGGCGGTGTCGTCGGTTTCGTTCGCGGGCGGTTCGTCAGGCGTTTCTTCGTCCGTTTCCACATCGGAGGCACTCGTCGGCTGATCGCCTGTCGCGGCGCCGGCGACCACGCCCAGCACCATTGCACCGCCGAGCAACACCGACAGTGCGATACCTATTGTGAGAATCTGTTGCGGTTTCATGCACGTGGATGCTGCGGCTTCGACCCCTTAAGAGGGGGAAACCGCGAACCTGAATTCACCGGAGTGACCGTCCGTTTAAGCCGAATTAATCCGGGATGAAGCGGACGCCACGTCAACCCAGGTTGCTGGCGACCAGGTTTATAAGGAGTAGCTCATCCGCTCGCCGACCGCCAACCCGCACGCGAGTGCTGCGTGGAGGCGCGCCTCGCCGGCGACCCAGTCGCCCGCACAGTACAGCCCCGCGGATTCGGCCCGGCGAAGCGGCCCCCGGCGGACGCCCTCGTCGGGAAGCGCGTAGCGCCACCCCTGGTTGTCGGTCCAGGCCGGATCGCAGAGGCGATCGTCCCCGATCAGGTCCGCCGTGAGCGCCGTCAGGGCGGCGACGTTCTCGTCAGGTGGGTCGTCGTACCGTTCGCGCGACCAGTCTGGCCCGGCCTGAACGACGAGGACGGATTCGCCCGTCGGCACGTGTCCGGGTTTGCACTCCTCGCGTGCGACCCAGCCGATCTCGTGCTCGTCGTCCGTATTGATAAGGGCATAGTACGGGACGTCGAGTTCGAACTCGTATCCGAGGATCGCGGTCCACACTGGCCGGTAGGGAACCTTCCGGACAGCGTCCTCGAGCGCCTCCCGAGCCGGGTGGTCCCACCGGGCGTCAGCCAGGAGGTCGGCAGTCTGGGGCGCCGGGGGGTTCAAAAGGATCGTGTCGAAGGGGCCCCAATTGCGGTCGTCCCCATCCCGGAGCGTCCAGGTTTCGTCGACATCGTGCCGGACGATGGTTTCGACACGCGTCCGGCGGTGAACGGTGGCGTCGGTCCGGGCGAAGAGGCGCTTGGCGATCTGGGTGAGACCGTTTTTATAGGACCACCGATGGCCAACCGGGTCCCGCCCCGGCGTGATCTCGCCCGCGGCGTCGAAGGTGTAGATGGGTTCGACGATGTCGACGAGTCCCTCGCTGTCGAGGGTGTCGGTGAGGAGGTCGGCGACGCGTTCGTCTTCGGATTTGACGTAGTTGGCGCCGTAGTCGTAGGTAACGTCGCCGTGCCGGCGTGTGGCCGCGCGTCCGCAGACGCCGCCCGACTTCTCGAGGACGGTGATTTCGGCGTCCTTGAGGGCAGTGTCGAGGACGAACGTGGCAGCCGCAGCGGCGCTTCCGGCGCCGACGATTCCGATTCGGGTCACGGATAGTAATTGGGCGGGAGCTACCAAGTGGTGTCGGTCGTTTCTGATAGCAATCCTGAATTAGCAAATATTATACTATCTTAGTCCTATGTGAACGTTGCCTCACCAAGGCATGGTAACATGAAACAAACGAGGAGAACTCTTTTAAAGAGTATCGGTGCAGTCGGCGCCTCGCTGGCCGTCACAGGCTACGCGAGCGCAAGTGGGGGACAGGCACAGTACGTCGTCGTCACGCAGGGGCGTGGGGCGGCGAATCAGATCGAACGGGAAGGATTTGACATCAAACAAGAACTCGCTGGCGGCGAAGTGCTGGTGGTGCACGGCCCCGAGAGCGCGACAGCGGACCTCGATGGAGTTCGCGGCGTACAGAGTGCTACCCGCGACGTTCGGTTAGAGTTGGAAGAGCCGGCCGAGACGGAATTAGTCGAAGCTAATGGTGAGAACGGCGGTGTTGAGTCGGACTGGTACGAGAACTTATGGGACAAACAGAACAGTGAAGCGGTGGCCGCGAACGACATTGCTACCGGTGAAGGGACCCAGATCGGTATTATCGACACCGGTGTCGACTACGTGCATCCGGACCTGACTCCGAATCTCGATGAAGATGCGGGTCAGTTATTCCGTGAAGGGGATACCCTGTCGGGAGACGGTGAAGACATCGTGGTAAATGATCCGGAGAACGATATCCAGCGAGTCGATCAACACGTCGCTTCAGACGTCCATGGCCACGGGACGCACGTCGCCGGAATCGCGGCCGCTGATCCTGAAGAAGGATTCGCAGGATTCGGATCCGGGGTCCAGGGCATTGCTCCGGATGCTGGTCTGGTCTCACAGCGGGTATTCTGGTGGGAAGACTTTAGCGACGAAGACGAAGATCCTGACTGGGGGCTGACCACGACTACTGGTGACGTACTGGCAGCGATCGACTTCGGTGCCGAACAGGCCCTTGACGCGGTAAACCTCAGCCTCGGTACGCCGCCATTCCCACCCCGAGTTCATCAGGACGAGGTCCTTCGAACGATCCGTTTAGCATACGAAACGACAGTCCGATCGGCTGTCAACCGGGGCACCGTCGTCGTCGCAAGCGCCGGTAACGCCGACACGGACCTGCAGCGCAGCGGATTGTTCTCGCTTCCAAACAGCACGAAGGGCGCGATGAGCATCAGCGCGCTCGCCCCGAACGACGGGCGGGCGTTCTTTTCCAATTTCGGGACGAACGAAATCGATGTCGGCGCCGGCGGCGGCGGGTACGAGACGCTACTGAAGACACTCTACGGTATCCGGGAGTGGGTATTCGCCGGCGCACCGCTCCGTCGGAGCGAACACCCGCTCGAAGAGGGCGACGAAGGCGAACTCTGGCTCGACGAGGACGGAAACATCGTCTTCGATCCGGACGAGGTAGCGGAAGTAATCGAGTTCGAAAGTCCTGCCTGGCCCTACCCGTTCAACCTCGTCTTCTCCACGACGTCACCTCTCAACGAGGGCGCCCCCTATGGCTGGAAGGCTGGCACGTCGATGTCCGCGCCGAACACTGCCGGCCTCGTCGCGCTCGTGCGCGAACTCGCGCCGGACGCGAACCCCTCGCAGGTCGAAAGCGCCATCAAAAAGGGCGCGGAGGGAGGGGACGGACGGAGTGACTCCGACCTCGGAGCCGGACGCATCAACGCACTGAACACCGTCGAATTGCTCGATGGCGAAGATGATGGCGGTAATGGTAAGGGCGGACCAGAAAGCGCCGGCGGTGGACCCCCGTAACACGGAGTCGACGTAGCGACTTTTTGTGACAGCCGTATCGGTTCGTGATTAATTTTTAACCCTTGAATCGGCAGAAGCGGCTCTCTCGAGTACCTGAGCGCTCACTCGTCAGTTTCACACCCGTCCGCGCAACCGCGTCGTCAACCCCCGAACCGACTGGGTGACCTCGGCCGGATGCGGCAGCCCGAGCCGATACCGAATCGCGTCCTGTCGCTTGAACGGCTCGAACACCGCCGGCTCCGCCAGGTCCCAGATCCGGGCCATTCGGCCCCGGTACCCCGACCGCTCGAGAATCGCGTTCGCGGCCCGCCTGCCCGCCTCGTTGGCGGACTCCATCGACGCCAGATCCGAGTTCGTCCGGACGTAATCTGCGGCGATGGTGAGGTTCGCGATGTTCACGTCCGCAGTCGGACGATTCCGCAGCGAGCCAACCGTGTTTATAAGCAACGGCGATCGGTTCTCGACACCGTCGTCGGTCTCGACGATCGCGGGATCCAGGAACCAGTCGACCAGCATGTCGTCGGTGAGGGTGTCGCCCGCGACGTTCAGATGCGATTGTACCTGCGCCCAGATCTCCTCGGCGATCTCCTCGCGCGTACACTCCCGGGCCGGCTTGCCGTACAGAGGTCCAGGGGTGTCCCAGTCGGAGGCGATCACCGAGAGGATGCCCTCGACCTCTTCGGGTCCGCGGGCGTCGACGTCGTAGTCGGTCCAGAACTGGCGCTGGGAGATCGACGTCAGCGCCCACGGCGCATCCGCGTACACCTGGTGGCCACGCACGAGGTCGACGTCCTCCGTGAGGTAAAACTGGATGCCGTTCATCCACGCGGTATCGAGGTTGGCGATCCGGCCCAGCTCCGGCGCGACGGTGGCCATCTCTGGAGTGACGAAATCGGGGGCCACCTCGACTGGCACCCCGAGGACGTACTCGTCTGCAGTGACCGTCTCTCCGGCCACCGGTGCGGCTGCCCCTTCGGCCACCACCGCGCCGGTGATCCGCCGGCCGTCGAACTCCAGACGATCGATCGGGCTTTCGGTGTGCAGTGTCACGCCGAGCGACTGGAGGTACTCGACCCATGGGTCGATCCAGGCCTCGTTGGTCGGGCCGTTGAGGATCTGCTCGGTCGGGCGCGTGGGATCGAACTGGCCAAAGAGCAGCTGGAGGTAGATCATCCCGATCGTCCGGGCGCTGCCGAGTTGTGGTCGCAACGCCACGAGCGACTGGGTCGCGTACGCGAGTCGGTCCCGGAACTCTTCCGATCGGTTGTCGGCGTCGATGAACTCCCACCACGATACGTCGTCGAGTTCGTGCTCCCGGCGCTCGTCACAGGACGTGAGCAGGTACAGCAACCGCTCGATCAAGTACCGGACGTCCTCGCGGGGGAGTTCGTCGACGAACGCCGGCCGCAGCGTCTCGATCCATTCGGAGACCGATTCGGGAGTCGCGACTGTTGCGACGTTTCCGGGGCTCGTCGTGCTCGCGACCAGCGTCTCCTCTGTCCCCACGAGGTTGTCGGCGACTGTCGGCCCGTCTTCAGTGTCGGCGAATTCATCCCCAGCCCGGAGCGGAATCCGATCCATCGTGTCGACGACGTGCCGATAGAACGCCGGGAAGAACCGGAAGCCATGCTCGCCGTGCAGCGGAGCGGGCCCGTCGTCGATCGGCATCGAGCGCGCCTTTCCCCCGAATCGATCGTTCGCCTCGTACACGGTCACGTCGATCCCTCGTTCTGCGAGTTCGTGGGCCGCAGAGAGACCGCCGATCCCGCCGCCGATTACGAGAACATCTGTCATTACCCAGTTAAAGGGTCAGATCAGTATAAGGGGTGTACCTGACCTGTCGTGGTCGGCTCCGTGTTTCGACTACCGATGGCGCCGGTCGATTGAGTCAGGGAGATCAGTGTCAGATCCGGAACTGCCGACCTCCGGGGCCGGAGTGGTCTACCCGGCGGCGGTGAGATCCTCGTCACGGGCACGGACAAGAGTCTCGATGGCTATCTTAGACCCACCGAGAATGACCGGACCGATGAGCAATCCGATCGGGCCAAATATCACCAGTCCGCCGAACACTCCCACGACGATGACCGCTGAATTCAATGCACCGCTATGCCCAATGATGATCGGCCGTGTATAAAAATCAGACACGCTAACGAGACTACCAAACACGAACAACATCGCCGCCGCAGTCGGTCTACCGACCACGAAAAGATAGCCCACGAGGGGGAGCCAGACCGCAAACGCGCCGACGAGCGGCAACAAAGCGAGAACGAACGTTAACACCATGAGTAACACCAGGTTGTTAAAACCAAGGAACCAGAAGGCGACGCCAAGCGCGAATGTCTGGATGAGGCCAGCTCCACCGTTCCCGATGATCGATGCCCACATGAGTCGGTTTACTTTTTGATGTAATTCGCTCTGGATCTCATTGCGTATCGGTACGGTTGCCCGAACCCAGGTCACGAGTCGATCGCCATCACGAAGCATCACGAACAGAACGAACACGGTGATGGTTAGGCCGATGAAGATATTGGGAAGGTTCTGAATGGCTTGACTGATTTGTACGGCAAGCATCTCGGCCGCACTTTCGATCATCTCACGATTGGCCCGAACGACGGCATGGATATCGAGTTCGATGCCCATTTCCAGCAGTCTCACTTCGATTTCGGTGACTCCCAGCTCGGCGTTCTGAATTGCTTGTACTACCGCGAACGCTTCTTGTGCCAACCGGCCAATGAGATATACGAGTGGTATTGCGACGCCGATTACAGTCATGATAGTCAACACGAGTGCAGAAAGATCACGCCGAATGTGATTCACCAGCCGTCGGTGGATTGGTGAAAGGAGATACGCGAAAATAACACCGAACAGGATATATTGTAGATACGGCATGATGACGAGGACAGCGAGAATGATAATTCCGAGGGTGAACACTACGATCGCTTGTTCTTCCGTGAACCAGGAAGGGTCACGATCGTCTGTATCCATCGTAGTAACTTGTCCGAGTAAGAAAAGCCCTCATACATATATAAAAATGACTCAGGGGTAACCGTAACGACTGACTCGGTCGCGTCGGGTATGGGACGACCTCGTAGACTACTTTCAGCATCCCGTGGATATGGTCAATTTCGAGGGGAGCTACGAGAAGGGTCCGATATACAGCGGCATGATCCCATATACAGAGAAATATCGCTTGACATGTACTCGAACACGTTTGAAGCCGGCAACGTGACTTGATCCGGGGTGGTGAACTCGCGCTCTCCATCTTATATCAGGTTTCTGATAATTATTTGATGGACAGAATCAGGTCGTGAAAGATGGACGGCGCGATTGTAGCACGTGGTTCGGCGGTATCTGCGAACGTGGAATCTGTTCGAGTGGGCAGATAGCGGCAGCTCGGGCGTGCAACCTTCTGAAAAATCGAAATTGTTGTCTGTCGCTTTGAACGACAGTTGTGTCTCGGTCTCAGTTACTGTCGGACGACGTTCGCCGCACGAGGCCCCTTGGGCGAGGACTCGATGTCGAACTCGACCTCAGTACCTTCCGTGAGGTCTTCGCCGCCGACATCCTCCATGTGGAAGAAAACGTCTTCGTCGTCGTCGAGGTCGCCGTCGTCAGTCGAGATGAAACCGTAGCCGCCAGTGTCGTTGAAGAAATCAACCTTACCGTTTGCCATTACAAACAAACAGAGGGCCGGACGAGGGATAACCCTTCCGAGGGTCGCGGTACCACGACTCCCCACAGTACATTCGCAGGCCCTATTTCACGTTCGATTCAGTGCCTCGAGATCGAAATAAACGAGGTCACCGTGTTGCAGTGATTCTCTCCAACTCACCCACTGTCCCCTCGCCGCGGATGGAAACCCATTAAACCCTCCACGTCCTTCTCACAGCCGGGAACAGCACGGCCGCAAATCTGACTCGCCCGTACGGGCTTGGGATTGCGGAAGTGCACCGACAGCTCCCGGCGGGCGCACCAGCCCGTCGTGGAGACGTCGGTGTTTCGCCTTCTGCGGCCGGCGTTCCAATCAGACAATGGCACGAATGCACACACGCCGACGCGGCTCGTCCGGTTCGGACAGGCCCGTCGCAGACGACCCACCGGAGTGGAGCGACGTCGAACCAGACGCCATCGAAGAGCGCGTCCTCGAACTCGCAGACCAGGGGTACGACCCCAGTCAGATCGGCATGAAACTGCGCGACGAGGGTGTCAAAGGCGTCCCGGTCCCCGACGTGAAGCTCGCGACCGGGAAGAAGCTCACCGAGATCCTCGAGGAGAACGACGCCGATCCGGAGTTCCCCGAGGACCTCCGGAACCTGATGGAACGCGCCGTCCGCCTTCGAAAGCACATGCAGGAGAACCCGCAGGACCACAGCAACAAACGGGCGCTCCAGAACACCGAGGCGAAGATCCGTCGCCTGGCCAACTACTACCGCGGCGACAAGCTCGACGACGACTTCAAGTACAAACACGAGAACGCTGTCGAGATGCTCGAAGAGTAGCACACACGACCGCACCCCCCACTACCGTACCCCCACACCCGATGTCCGAAACCGACGCCGTCGATCCGTCCGCCGACGCGAAAAGCGTCGCCGCTACCGTCCGGGAGGCGTCGTTCCTGACGCTGCTTCCCGTCCGTTCCGGCGACGCGATCGCCGCCGCGGGCCTCCTCGCGGACGCCGCGCGGGCGACCGGGATCCCGTTCCAGGTCAGGTCGATCGACGACCCGGACGGCCTGCTTTCGGCGGGACTTCCGAACGACGGCCCGGACGATCGGACGCTCGTGGTGGGATGCCAGTCGACGATCGCGGACGCCTCTCTCGCCGGAATAGCGACGACAGCCGACGGCAAACCCGCCAGCGCAGCCGCATACCGGACGGCGCTGGAACTCGGGGGTGACCCCGATCCGGTGCTCGCACTCGCGGGCGCGGTCGCCGCGGGGACCGTTCCCGGCGACGTCGGCACCGCGGCGATCCTCGATCGCGCGGAGGAACGCGACCGCCTCGAACGGCGACCCGGCGTCGGTCTTCCAGTCCGGGAACTCGCCGACGGGCTCGCACACTCCGTGCGGTTTCTCGCCCCGTTCTCGGGAGACACCGATCTGGCCGGAGACGCCCTCGATCGGTGGGGCCTCGCGGCGGACGCCGACGCGACGACGCTGGCGACCGACCGAAAGGAACGGGTCGCCTCCTTGCTCGCGATCGAGGTCGCGACCGCCGACGGGGCGATCCCGGAGGCTGCGACCGCCATCGAGGCCGTGTTGCGGCCGTACGCGACCGACGGGCCGTTCGCGACGCTTTCGGGCTACGCCGAGGTACTCGACGTACTGGCCAGCGAACGGCCGGGGACCGCGATCGCGCTCGCCCTCGACCGACAGGGCCCGGAGGGGCCGAACCACTCAGTCGAACTCCGCGAGAGCGCCCTCGAGACGTGGCGCGACCACGCCCGACGGACACACCGGGCGATCGATTCGGCGACCACCGGGCGATACGACGGCTCGCTGCTCGCCCGCGTCGACGCCGATCCCGAAGTGTTGTCGACGATCGCCCGGCTGCTTTGCGACTATCGGTCGCCGGAGCCGGTTGTGGTCGTGATCCAGCAGGGTACGGACGGCTCCGGCGGGGCGGCTGCCGGGGCGACCCGAGATCCCGGGACATCCGGGACGGCGCTCGAGGAGGCATTCTCGGAGGCGGCCGCCGAGTTCGACGGTACCGGTTCGGGAACGACCGCGAGCGCGACCGCAAGGTTCGACGGCGATCCGACCGAGTTCGCGGCCGCCGTCAGAGGGCGATTATGACCCGAAACACCGCCGACACCGACACCGACGTCGATTCCGACACCGACTGGGACCGCGGGGACCACGGCCGGTTCGCGCGGATCGAGACAGCACACGACGATCCGGCGGTGGTCGCGGCCGCGATCGCGCCGGACAACACCGCCGACGTCGACACCAAAGGGGTCGAATCCGACGGCGTGGTCCGGACACGCATCCGGCGGGAGACGACAGGCGGGCTCCAGTCGACGGTGGACGACTACGTGGTCAACGTGATCGTCGCAGAGCAGGTTTCAGGAATCGCATCGACCGACCGAATACGACACGAAACAGACGCAAACGACACACATCATGAGTGAACGATCAGTAAGCAAGCAGAAACGAGGCAAGCGGTGGTACACCGTGATCGCGCCCGAGCAGTTCGACCGGGCGGAGATCGGCGAAACCATCGCGGAGGAATCGGACATGATCATCGGACGAACCATCGAGACGACGCTCGGCGACATCACCGACGACGCCGGCGCGAACAACACGAAGCTGACGTTCAAGATCACGGACGTCGGCTCCGACTCGGCGTACACGGAGTTCGTCAAACACGAACTCACGCGGGACTACCTGCGGTCGCTCGTCCGTCGTGGCGCCTCGAAGATCGACGCGTCGATCACGGTGCTCACGACCGACGACTACCGGCTACAGGTCCAGCCGGTCGCGTTCACGACCAAGCGCGCGGATCGCTCCCAGGAGGAGGCGATCCGCCGGATCATGATCGATCAGGTCGAGTCGGCCGCCGGAGACCGCACCTTCGCACAGTACGTCGACAGCGTCGTCGAGGGGCGGCTCTCCTCGGCGATCTACGGCGACGCAAAGGAGATCTATCCGCTTCGCCGGGTCGAGATCCAGAAGCTCACCCTCGAGGCGCGTCCCGAGGAAGTCGCCGCAGAGGAGGAAGCTTCCGTCGATGTCGACGCCGAAGACGTCGCAGTCGACGAGTAACTGTCCGACTCAGTATCAGTCTTCGACGTAAACGCGGCCCGTCATACCCCCGGTTTCGTGGGGGACACAGACGTAGCCGTATTCCCCCGGCACCTCGAAGGTGTACGAGAAGGTGTCGCCCGACTCCATGATCCCGCCGTAGTCGTCCCACCACTCCTGCCGAGCAGTCATCTCGTCGTCGTAGCCACCGCTGGCGAAGTACTCCGCCCTCTCGGGGATGAGGTTCTCGTAGGCCGTGACGGTGTGAGCCCGGGCGCTCGTGTTTTTCCACACCACGGTCGTCCCCACCTCGACGGTCAGCTCCTCCGGGACGAACTCGGTTGCGGTCATCCCGACGTCGTACTCTTCGTTCCCCAGCACGCCCGAACAGCCCGCGAGCCCCGCGGCCGTCGGCACCGCCGCGGCCGCGAGAAACCGGCGCCGCTTCATGTGCGTCCCTGGGGGCGCCATCGATAAAGGATTCGCGGTCCCGCCAGCGGACCGTCCCGGTCGTCGAATGACCGTCGGCTAATCGCTCGCGGCGGAACCGTCCCGCTCCAGCGCGAACGTCTCGCCGACGATGTCCGTCGAGACTGGGCGCCCCACCGACAGCGGCGAGATGGAGATTTCGCCGTCGACAGCTGCCCGGCGGTCGGTACCCACCGGATCCGGGACGTCGAGGTTCAAAAACGACCGCCAGAACCGGTCGCGGAGTTCGATCCCCGCCTCGCCCCGTGCAGTCACCTCCGGATCGGTCGGGTCGACGGTCGTCACGTCGTAGCCCGTCGCCGGACGGGTGAACCGCATCGGCGGCCAGTTCGATTCCGATCTATCCGTTCCACCGATGGTACTGCCGAGGTTCCGCGCCGAGGCGGGGGCGGGCACGTTCACGTTCAGGTAGTCGGCACCCTCGATCGGACCGTCCGTGAGCCACCGGTCGACGAGCCGATGGGTGACGTCGGCAGCGACCGCGAAGTCGTCGACCGACGGCACGGCGTTTGTCGGGGGTAGATCGGAGAGATCGTACAGCGACACCGCGATCCCGGGGACCGAAAGCAGCGCCGCCTCGTGGGCCGCGCCGACCGTCCCGGACCGGCCGAGGATGTGTGCGCCGATGTTCGGCCCGTCGTTGCAGCCGGACACGACCAGGGACGGCTCGAGATCGAGGCCAGCGAACGCGAACGCCACGCAGTCGGCGGGAGTTCCTCGGACGGCGTATCCGAGTTCGTGCTCGTCGTACTCGAGCGTGCTCTCCCACCAGGTTCGAGCGCCGCCGGCGCCGCTCTGGTTCGTGGCCGGCGCGACAACCGTCACGTCGTACTCCGTCGAGAGGGCGTCGTACACCGCCCGAATCCCGGGGGCGTCGATCCCGTCGTCGTTCGTGAGCAGGAGCTCGGTCATACACGTTGCTGTCACCGAACGCTGATAGATGCTCCGAGAACGGCTGGACGGGAACTCGGTTCGAGAGACGTCGCTACCAAAAGCGGTGCTACCGAGAACCGTGCCTGTCGAGAACTGTGCCTGTCGAGAACCGTGCCTGCCGAGAACCGTGCCTGTCGAAGAGTCACTTGACGTTCAATCCGCCGCAACGGGGATTCGACACTCCCCCAGTTCGAGTACGTCGTCGAAGAAGCCGAGCGAGTCGTGCGGTCCCGGATTGGCCTCCGGGTGGTACTGGCGGGTGATGACGTTCGACTCCGTACACTCCAGTCCTTCGACGGTACCGTCGTTGACGTTCACCTGTGTCACCTCGAGATCGCCGACTTCGTCGACGGTGTAGCCGTGGTTCTGGGTCGTCATCACGACCTGATCGGTGCGGAGGTCACGGACCGGCTGGTTGACCCCGCGGTGACCGAACCGCATCTTCTCGGTGGTGCCGCCGAACGCCCGGGCGACGATCTGCTGTCCCAGACAGATCCCCGCGATCGGTACGTCGCCGACGAACGATTCAACGAGCGACTGGGCCTGCTGGAAGTTCGCCGGGTCGCCCGGCCCGTTCGAGACGAACAGGAGATCCGGATCGACGGCCGCAACGTCGGACCCGTCTGCGTCGTACGGGAAGACGTGGACGTCCGCCCCACGGGCGGTAAGCGAGTCGACGATAGAGCCCTTGACGCCGCAGTCGACGAGCGCAACGTCGTACTCGCCGCCGCCGTGGTACGTCGTCTTCGAGGAGACGCTCACTTGCGAGCCGATGTCCACGTGCTCGCTCATGTCCTTTGCGTTCGCGAGCTCCTCGCGTGCGTCCTCCGGCGTCGCGTCCGGACCGGCGGCGATCCCGCACCGCATCGCCCCCTCCTCCCGGACGGTCGTCACCAGTTCGCGTGTATCGAGGTGATCGATCGCCGGGACGCCCTCATCGGCGAGCCACGCGGCCACCTCGTCGGTGAATTCGCGGGCGATCGCGGCACGGGGATGGACGCGGTCGGACTCGAACCGCTCCGCTCGGACGCCGTAGTTACCGATCAGGGGGTACGAGAACGTGAGGATCTGCTCTTCGTACGAGGGGTCCGTAAGCGACTCTTCGTACCCCGTATAGGCAGTCGTAAACACCAGTTCGCCACGGGTACGCCCCGGCGAACGGGAACGTGCTTCGAACACGCGTCCGTCGGCCAGCGCGAGGTAGGCGCCCGACATTACGAGAAACGAATGAACTCCCGGGTAATAAGTGCGTCGTTCGAAGCGAAGTTACGAAATTCGTAATCGGTAAGGTGCTGGAGACACACTCTCGTGTATGGACGACCTCGATCGTCGCATCCTGAACATCCTCCGGCGTGACGCTCGAACGCCGTACACGGAGATCGCAGAGTCGGTCGGTACCTCCGAAGGAACCGTTCGCAACCGGGTCGAACGCATGACAGAGGAGGGTATCATCGAACGGTTCACGGTCACAACCCGGACGGGGAACGTGAAGGCGATGGTCGAAATCTCGGTGGCGATGGACGTCGACACCGCCGGCGTGTCAGAGCGGATGGCCGACTGGCCGGAGGTCGACTACGTCTGGCAGGTGTCCGGCGAGGAGGACGTCGTGTTGATCGTCGACGCGGTCGATACTCGCGCAGTGAACGAACTGATCTCCCAGGCGCGGGAGATGGACGAGGTGAAAAGCACCAAAACGCGACTGATTCTCGACGAGCGCCTCGGTTGACATTCTCCCCGGGGGGGTTTCGCCTTCAGTCTCCGTAAGCGCTTTCTCCACGACGACGTTTTCTCGAACGAATGACCGACACCGCCTGGCTCGACGACGCAACTATCTACACGCTCGATGTGAAGACGTTCTACGACAGCGACGGCGACGGCTGGGGGGATTTCCGGGGACTCATCGAGAAGCTCGAGTACATCGACGATCTCGGGGTCGACTGCCTGTGGATCCGGCCGTTCTACCCCAGTCCGCTCCGGGACAACGGCTACGACGTCGCCGACTACTACGCCGTCGACGACCGTCTGGGGACGGTCGAGGACTTCAGCGAGTTCACCGATCGGGCACACGACCGGGGCATCCGTGTGCTCACCGATCTCGTCTTCAACCACACCTCGATCGACCACGAGTGGTTCCAGCAGGCCCGTCGGGATCCCGAGTCGGAATACCGTGACTACTACCTGTGGACCGACGACGTCGAGAACGCCTACAACACGTTCAACATCTTCCCCGAACACGAGGACGGCGTCTGGTCGTACGACGATGTCGCCGGCGAACACTACTTCCATCAGTTCTTCCACCACCAGCCCGACCTGAACGTCCGAAATCCCGAGGTCCGGGAGGAATTTCACGACGTCCTCCGGTTCTGGCTCCGCCAGGGCGCCGACGGGTTCCGGATCGACGCCGCCCACCCGATGTTGATGCCCAAGGGACACGATGGCGGGACGCTCGAGGAACCGATCGAACTGTTCACGGAACTGAAACGGGTCGTCAGCGAGGAGAAGTCCGAAGCGATCCTGCTCGCGGAGGCGGACGATCAACCCGAGAAGCTTCCCTACTACTTCGGGGACGGAGAGGCGTTCGACCTGCAGTTCAACTTCGTGATGAACGCCCACCTCACCTACGCCATCGGGATCGAAGACACCTGGCCGCTCTACCGTGCCCACGAGATCGTCCCCGACGTCGAGGGGGTCGGCAAGTGGGCGAACTTCCTGCGCAATCACGACGAGTGGAACCTGTTGAAGCTCCCCGAGGAGGCGTTCCACCACGCCCGCGAGGCGTTCGGCGACGACGCGGGCGACTCGTGGATCTTCGAACGCGGCCATCGCCTCCGGCTCGCCGAGATCTACGACAACGATCTTGACCGCGTGGCGATGGCTCACAGCATGTTGCTGTCGCTGCCCGACGTCCCGGTGTTGCTCGCAGGCGACGAGATCGGAATGGGGTCGGATCCCTCACTACACGAGCGGGAGGCGGTCCGAACGCCGATGCAGTGGGACGACTCGGAGTACGCCGGCTTCTCGACGTCCGATCCCGGGAACGTGCACAACCCCGTCATCGACGACGGCGAGTACAGCTACGAGCGAGTCAACGTCGCCGACCAACTGGACGATCCCGGATCGTTGCTTTCGCAGGTCAGACAACTCGTCGACGCCCGGAGCCAGTGTCCGGAGATCGTCGACGGGATCTACTCGGTCGTCGACGTCGACCGCGACGACGTCTGGATCCACCGTTTCGATCACGGAGACAACCTGCTCGTATGTGCACACAACCTCGCGGACGAACCGAGGGAAGTCACCTGCGCGTTCGAACCCCCAGAGGACGTTTCAACGGCGATCGTCGGGGAGGGCGACTATCGCGTCGACGGGGGCGAATTGACCGTCGACCTCGGCGGCTGCGACTACGTCTGGATTCGCGCCGACAAGTGGGGCAAGCGAACCCCCAAACCAGGCGAGGTGCTGTCGCTGAATCGGTGATTCGAGAGGGCAGTCAACGCTGGTTCTCGGCGGAAACAACGGCGACGCTCTCGACACGGAGGTCCCCCGATGGCGTATCGACGTCGGAGCCCGACACGAGATCTATCGATTCGACCCTCTCGCCGGGAAGACTGACGTGTTCGGGCATCGGTGCGAAATTCAACACCACGACGAGCCGCTCGCCGTCAGCTTCGCGAGCGTACGCCACCACGCCGTCGTGGACGGCATCGATCTCGACGGGCTCGAACGCGCCGCCGGGACCGAGCGCGGGGCGCTCCCGCCTGAGGTCGTTCAGCGCCCGGTAGTGGCTCCGGAGCTCCTCGTCCGTGTCCGCCCAGGAAATCGTCTCGCGGCGGGTTCGCTCGCCGATCTCCTGGCCGGCATACAGGAGCGGAATCCCGGGGAGCGTGAAGATCGCACCCGCGGCCGCCTCCGTTTCAGGGCGACCACACTCCTCGAGGAATCGAGTCTCGTCGTGGTTCTCCATGTACTGGAGGAATCCAGCGTGGTCCGGAAAGCCGGTCTCGGCGCGTTGTCGGATCGCGTCCACCACCGCCCGGGCGGGCATCTCGCCGTGGCCGATCTGCCGCAGGTTGTGATACAGCGTGGTGTCGAAATGGACGTCGAAACAGAGCTCGTGGAACTCGGGAACGTACGGAATCGTCTCGTCGAGCAACAGGAACTCGCGGTCGTGGGACTTCACCCGGTCGCGGATCTCCTGCCAGAAGCTCGTGGGTACTGCCCACGCCATGTCACACCGGAACCCGTCGACGGACGGCGCCCACTCGTCGACGACGTCGAGCAGGTGCCGCCGCACGTGGAGGTTGTCGAAGTTGAAGTTCGCGATGTACGGCCAGTCGAAGTAGGTGGCCGGGGCGTCTTCCTCCTGGCTTTCCCACTCGTACCAGTCGCGATACTCCGGATCTCCCGCTTTCGCGCGCCTGAAGAACTCGTGCTCGCGGGCGGAGTGGTTGAGCACCAGGTCGAACAGCACCGAGATCCCGTAGTCGTGAGCCTCGTCGACGAACGCCTCGAACTCCTCCCGGGTACCCAGGTCGTCGGCGATCGAAAAGAAGTCGGTGATGTTGTAGCCGTGATCGAACCCGTCGTTCTGGAGCACCGGCGTCAACCAGATGCAGTCTACCCCGAACTCGGCGAGTTCCGGGAGCCGGTCTGTGATCGCCTCGAACGTCGGCTCGTCGCCGTCGGCGAACGTCCGGACGTAGATCTCGTACAGCGTAATCGACCGACTCCACGCCGGCGGCTCGTTGAGTCGATCCACGACTACCCGCCCGTCCTCCGTCGGTGCTATTGCCACCGCGTCCGACACGCTGTAGGTGTCGTTTGCGGGATCCACCGCAACCGCATGGATCCGACTGTACCCCGGGAGATCCGCCCGGTCGATCCGTGCCTCGTGGCCCTCGATCGTCAGGGCCGAATCCGACAGCGGGTCCCGGTCGTCGACGAGGAACTCGACCGCGAATCCGCCGGCAGGAACGTCGGCCCCCGGCGCCGGCTTCGGCGTCGCCGAAAGCACGACTTCCTCCTCCTCGATCCGTCCGTCGAGCCGAAGTCTGGGTCGCCCTCCCGCGCCGCCGTGGAACACGTCGTCGGAAACGTCGGCGAATTCCCCTGCTGAGCGACCGGCTTCCCCGCCCGAGAGACCGTTCACGCCGCCACTTATTCCACCACTCACCCCGCCACTCACCCCACCACTTATCCCACTACTTAAAACACCGCTCGCGCTGCCGTCACCACCGTCGCCACCGTCACCCTCGGTCTCGTCATCGCCATCGTCGACAGGTAGTGGCGGCTTCCGGGACGTCGGGAACACCCGCACTGTGAGCGCGTGCTCGCCGTCCGGTGCGTCGAGACGAATCTCGTAGGTGCCGGGGACGTCGGGTGTAAACTGTTCGACCGGATCGCGTCCCACGCTCGCGTCGCTTCCCTTCGGTGCGCTCCCGACGGACCACTCGTACTCCGCCGAAGGATCGGGATCCCTGGGGGCGAGGTTGATCGTCGATCCGACGCCGATAAACCGTGGGGGCCCGGGGTGGTGCATAGTTATTCACTATATCGGTAGTAACCGTCTTAGTTCTCCCTATCGCGTTCGGAGGTCGCCACCCCGTTCCCTCGCCGGGCAGAAAGTATTCACAAACGTACGCCGATAGTCGTTGCATGGTCGTCTCAACCGAATCAGCGATCGACCTCGCGGATGTCGATCTCAGAGACCTCCTGGATCGCGAGTACGAGAACGTCGTGGTGTACGGCGATGCGGATCCCGACTCGGTGCTCCACGAGGGGAACGTTCGTCTCCTTGCGAACGGCTGGGTCGAACTTCCGACCGACCGCCTCCTCTCGCCGGAAGCCGTCCACCACATCGACAAGAAATCCGAGTAACAGACAATCGATCGGCGGAACCACTAAGCCGATTCCGCCGTCCCAGTTCTGCATGGACATCGATGTCGTCGACATGGATCACGTCGCGATCCGCGTGACCGATCTGGAACGCTCGCTTTCGTTTTACCACGACCTGCTCGGAATGCCGGTCCGCGACCGGGACCGGTACGAGGCGGGCGAGGTACCGTACGTCGCCGTCGTTGCTGGCGGCCGACACGTCCATCTCGTTCCGACCGACCAAGGTGACGAAGGAGTAGAGGGCGACGAGAGAAACGCAGGATTCGACGTCGGCGGCGAGCACCTCTGTTTGCTCGTGCGCTCCGACCGGATCGACTCCCGGTCGGAGGTCGAAGCATTGCTAGCAGAGCTACGCGAACGAGGGATAGAGGTGGAATCCGGCGAGCCGCGGAAACGATACGGCGCGTACGGCCGGGCGTGGGCCGCGTACGTCCGGGACCCCGACGGACGCCGCGTAGAACTCAAGATCCACTGAGGGTCTGTCGGATCCGATCCCACGAAACCCATATATACTACCTGCATTGGAGGCGACGTACAGACGGGATACATCCGGGAGTGTTTCCGGGTCGAAAATCACCCCGACGCCGTCTTGTAGTTATATCCAGTAACAAATTTTCAAAATACCCGTACTTTTATTTTCCTTCAGACACAATTCATTACCAAGGAGTCAACCGACTGGGAGCCCCGCTTCTCCCGTTCGACCTCCAACACCCCGATCCAAATATGAGTGAGAACGTCCGACGGGACACGGACGACCGCGTCCGCCGTCGCGAGACCGAGGAGGAACGAGACGACGAACAGGTGACCTGCCCGGAGTGTGGCGGCCAGCTCGAGACGGACACCGAACACGGTGAAACCGTATGTGCAGACTGTGGACTGGTCGTCGAGACCGACGAGATCGACCGCGGCCCCGAGTGGCGCGCCTTCGACTCGAAGGAGAAAGACGAGAAGAGCCGCGTCGGCGCGCCGACCACGAAGATGATGCACGACAAGGGGCTGTCGACGAACATCGGCTGGCAGGACAAGGACGCCTACGGCAAGGCCCTCTCGAGTCGCCAGCGGGAGAAGATGCAGCGGCTCCGGACGTGGAACGAGCGGTTCCGCACTCGCGACTCGAAGGAGCGCAACCTCAAGCAGGCGCTCGGCGAGATCGACCGCATGGCCTCGGCGCTGGGGCTGCCCGAGAACGTCCGCGAGACCGCCTCGGTCATCTACCGCCGTGCGCTCGATGAAGACCTCCTGCCCGGCCGCTCGATCGAGGGCGTCGCCACCGCCGCGCTGTATGCGGCCGCACGCCAGGCCGGTACCCCTCGCAGCCTCGACGAAATCGCGGCCGTCTCGCGGGTCGAGAAAGACGAGATCGCCCGGACGTACCGCTACGTCGTCCGGGAACTGAAACTGGAGATCCAGCCCGCCGATCCCGAAAGCTACGTCCCCCGGTTCGCGAGCGATCTGGGCCTCTCGGAGGAGGCCGAACGCCGCGCGCGACAGCTGCTCAAGACCGCAAAAGATCAGGGCGTCCACTCCGGGAAGTCGCCCGTCGGGCTCGCAGCTGCCGCCGTGTACGCCGCGGCGCTTCTCACAAACGAGAAGGTGACCCAAAACGACGTGAGCGAGGTCGCGAACATCTCCGAGGTGACGATCCGGAACCGCTATCACGAGCTGCTCGAGGCCGAAGAGGAAGTCCAGCTCCCGTGAGCGCTCGTCGAGCCGATTCCTCGATGGCCTGATCGACGGTCCTTTTATATCACCGCTGTTTTTTATATCACCGCTGTTATCGGCCGGCATGGAGACGACCCGCCACTTCGTGGCGACGGTGTACGTCGTCAACGGCGGCGCAACCGCGTTGCACCGGCATCCGAAGCTCGGACTGTGGCTCCCGCCGGGCGGCCACATCGATCGCGACGAACTCCCTCACGAGGCGGCGCTGCGTGAAGCCCGCGAGGAGACCGGCCTCGATCCAACGCTTGTAACCACCGGCCCGATCTACGAGTCCGAGACTGCCCGGACGATTCCGACGCCACAGCACCTCCTGCTCGAGGACATCAACGTCCATCCGGACGGCACCGTCGGCCATCAACACGTGGACCACGTGTACTTCGCCCGGGTCGAGAGCCGAGAGATCAGCCCGAACGACGAAGACGAGGTTGCGGCCGACGGCTGGGAGTGGTACGACAGGTCTGCGCTTCGGGAGGCCGATCTCGACGAGGACGTCGCCCAACTCGGGATCGACGCGATCGAGACTGTTTCCCGCGTCGACGCCGAGCAGCGGTAGGTCTAAACCGCGAGGTGTCGAATTCGACCGATAGATGCGACTCCGGGTCAACTGGCGTGCGAGTCTGGGGCTGGTCGGAAGCATCCTCAAGTGGCTCGCGTTGCCGCTTTCGTTCCCCCTCCTCCTCGCCGTGTACTACGGCGAACCGACGACGCCGTTCGTCGTCGCGCTCATGGTCGCACTCGGCGTCGGGGGCGGGCTCGAGCAGTTTCGCGGCAAAGGAAATCTAGGGGGTCGGGAAGCCTTCCTGATGGTCGCGCTGGCGTGGCTTTCGGTGGCCGTCGTCGGGGCGATCCCGTTTCTGGTGGCCGGAAACGGCGTCGTCGGCCAGCCGATCGACGCGCTGTTCGAGGCGATGTCAGGAATCACGACGACCGGCGCGACCGTTCTCGAGGATTTCTCTGCACACTCGAACTCCATGCTGATGTGGCGTCAGGTGATCCAGTGGATCGGTGGGCTCGGAATCCTGGTGCTCGCGCTGTCGGTACTGTCGCAGCTGTCGATCGGTGGGGCTCAGCTGATGGAGACCGAATCACGGACGCAGGACGTTCACAAACTCTCGCCGCATATTGCCGAGACTGCCCGGACGCTGTGGTCGCTGTACGCCGGGGTGACCGCCCTGTGTGCGGCATCGCTGTACGGCCTCCACCTCGTGGGGATGGCGCCGAACATGACACCGTTCATGGCGCTTTCACACGCGTTCACCGGGGTCGCGACCGCCGGCTTCTCACCGTCGCCGGGGAGTCTGGGGGCGTTCTCGGCGGCGGCCCAGTGGACGATCATCCCGTTTATGATCATCGGCGCGACCAACTTCATTCTCATCTACTACTTCGTCCAGGGGGACTGGGGGCGCCCGGCCGAAAACGAGGAATTCCGGTTTTATCTCGGCGTGCTCGCCGGGACGGTGGTGCTTGTCGTGCTGTTGCTGTTGACGGACCCATCCATCTCGTATCCCTTCGAAGAGCGGCTCCGACACGCGACGTTCCAGGTCGTCTCGATCATGACGACGACCGGCTTTGCGACCGCCGACTTCAACACCTGGTCGCCGGCCGCCAAACACGTCCTGTTCGTGTTGATGTTCCTCGGCGGCATGGCCGGATCCACCACCTGTTCGATCAAACTGCTCCGCTGGCTCATCGTCGTCAAGGCGCTCCGTCGGGACCTGTTTACTGCGGCACATCCCGACGCCATCAGACCGGTGCGACTCAGCGGTCAGGTCGTCGACGAGGAGACGATCCGGGACACCTACGCGTTCACCTTGTTGTCCCTCTTGCTCTTTTTCGGACTCGCGATCTTCGTCGCCGTCGACAGCGCCCGGATCGGACTCGGGATCGACGAGTTCGAGGCGCTCGGTGCGGCGGCGGCGACCTTCTTCAACATCGGCCCGGCGTTCGGCATCGCCGGCCCGTTCGACAACTACTACCCGTTTTCGGACGCGACCAAGGTCGCGATGATCCTGTTGATGTGGGTGGGCCGAATCGAAATCATCCCGGTCCTCGTGCTGTTGACCAGATCGTACTGGCAGTCGTAGCTTCAGTACGAGTCGACCACCTGAAAGGAGACGACGGATCAGACGGCGTCTTCCACGGCGCTTGCCGCCCGGATGATCGTCTCCTCGCCGAACCGTGGACCGACGAACTGGAGCCCGACCGGAAGGCCGTCGGCAGTCCCCGCAGGGACGGAGATGGCGGGCAGGTTCGCGAGATTGACTGGCGTCGTGTTCGCGTCGGCGAGATACATCTGTAAGGGATCCTCGAGGCTCTCGCCGAGTTCGAACGGCAACACCGGCATCGTCGGCGACGCCAGCACGTCCACCTCCTCGAAGGCGGCGTCGAAGTCCTGTTTCACCCACGCGCGAGCGTCCTGGGCCTTCTTGTAGTACTTGTCGTGATACCCCTCCGAGAGGGCGTACGTCCCCAGAAGGATCCGGCGTTTGACCTCCGCGCCGAACGCCTCCCGCGTCTCGGCGAACGTCTCGTTCCAGTTGCCGTCGTGACCCGCCGAATGGCCGTACCTGACGCCGTCGAACCGCGCAAGGTTCGAGGACGCCTCCGACATCGCGATAACGTAATACGCCTGTACCGCGTGATCCACCGAGGGAAGGGACACCTCGACGGTTTCTGCGCCCCTCGACTCGAGGGATCCGATCGCGTGATCGACGGTTTCGACGACGCGTTCGTCTGCGCCGTCGAAAAGCTCCGTCGGGATCCCGATCGTCATCCCGTCGACGTCGCCGTCCGCGGCGGCCGCGTAGTCAGTTGCTTCGGCTGGATGACGGTCGAACTCGTCGATTTCGTCGTACCGGGTCGTCGCGTCGCGTTCGTCGGGACCGGCGATCGCGTCCAGCAGCGCGGCGGTGTCCTCGACAGTGGACGCGATCGGCCCGATCTGCTCCAGGGAGTTGGCGTACGCTACCAGTCCGTACCTGGAGACGAGTCCGTAGGTGGGCTTGATGCCGACGACGCCACAGAACGCGGCCGGACACCGGACCGATCCGCCGGTGTCGGAACCGAGCGCGAGGTCGGCAGCCCCCGCCGCGACCGCCGCCGCCGACCCGCCCGAGGAGCCGCCCGGAACGCGATCGGTGTCGGCAGGGTTTCGCGTCGGGCCGAACGCCGACGTCTCGGTCGTCGTCCCCATCCCGAACTCGTCCATGTTCGCCTTTCCGACCATCGTCGCCCCGGCCGCCAGGGCACGCTCCACGACGGTGGCGTCGTACGGTGGCACGTAGTCTGCGAGCATCTCCGAGCCGCAGGTGGTTCGAACGCCCTCTGTGGAGATGTTGTCCTTGATCGCGATGGTCTCCCCGGCGAGCGGTCCCTCCGCCCCGCGGTCGACCGTCTCCTCGGTGATGTAGAGGTTGAGGTCTGTGCTCATCTCACGACACCCGCGGTCCCTTGAACTTCCCGTCCTCCGACTCGGGTGCGTTCGCGAGCGCGTCCTCCTGGGACAGCCCGTCTTCGACTTCGTCCTCGCGGAGGACGTTCACGAGTTCCGTTTCGCGGTCGACCTCCGGCACCTCGTCCAGCGTGTCGAAGTACTCGAGTACCTCGGAGAACTGCTCGGCGAACTCCCCGGGCTCACCCTCGTCCAGCGCGACCCGCGCGAGTGCGGCGACGTGTTCGACGTCGTCGGTCGTAACCGTCGGTTCGCTCATACGCGGAGGTGTTTCGGCGCGAGAGTAAGGGTTTCGATGCCGGAGCCGCGTTGCGCTCCGGGAGATCGTTTATATACGATACCGGGAACACACTCGCCGTGGTCACCACGGACGCGATAGCCCGGACGCTTCGAACACTCGCCGAACGCACAGCCACCGCGAAACCGCCCTACGCCGGCGTGATCGAGGAGGCCGATGCAGCACTCGGAGAGCTCGACCGCGCCGCATCGTTCGTCGACACCGACGGACTGATCCGGCTCTCCGAGGCGACCGACTCCGCCCGCCGCGACGAGCGCGAGGAACTCGCCGAGCGGGGAGAAACGGCGCTCGGAGCCTACCAGCGGCTCCGGGAGGCAGCAGCCGGGGATGTGACGCGGTCACCCGAACACCGGGGCCGAACTCCCCCCGAAAAGGGAAGCCCCAGCGAGCCAAACCGGAGCGTTCGCGGAACCCATATACCACAGAAGGTGCAACGTTCGACGAATGACACCGGCTGACGGATCGGACTCACCCGAGGGAACGACGCGGGTGATCCACACCGGCGACACCCACGTCGGCTACGAGCAGTACCACTCCCCCGAGCGACGACGTGACTTCCTCGAGGCGTTCGAGCAGGTCGTCGACGACGCGACCGAGGAGGACGTCGACGCCGTCGTCCACGCCGGCGACCTGTTTCACGACCGTCGGCCGTCGCTGCCGGATCTGCTGGGAACGCTCGAGTTGCTCCGGCGGCTCGACGCGGCCGAGATTCCATTCCTCGCGGTCGTCGGAAACCACGAGTCGACGCGGGGTGGACAGTGGCTGGACCTCTTCGAGAGCATGGATCTCGCGACCAGACTCGGCGAGGAGCCAGTCGTGATCGGCGGAACCGCGTTTTACGGCCTCGATCACGTGCCGGAATCCCGGCGGGACGAACTCGAGTACGAGTTCGAACCCACCGATGCCCCTCACGCCGCGCTCGTGAGCCACGGCCTGTTTACCCCCTTTGCCCACGCGAACTGGGACACCGAAACCGTGCTCTCGGAGTCGACGGTCGCGTTCGACGCGATACTTTTGGGCGACAACCACGTTCCAGACACCGCGACGGTCGACGGAACCCGAGTGACCTACTGCGGTTCGACCGAACGAACCAGCGCGAGCGAGGAGTCTCCCCGGGGCTACAACCTCGTCACCTTCGACGCCGACACCCTGGGGCCGGACGGCGTCGAGATCCGCCGGCGGACGATCGAGACCAGACCGTTCGTGTTCGTCGAGGTCGAACTGGCCGACGGCGAGGGCGTCGAACGTGTTCGCGAACGCGTAACACAGCACGACCTCGAGGACGCCGTCGTGATCGTCCGGATCGAGGGAGGTGGTGAGCCGGTGACGCCGGCGTCCATCGAAGAGAAAGCACAAAAGAAAGGCGCGTTGATCGTGCGGGTAACCGACCGTCGGGAGGTCGACCCGGCGGAGGAGATTTCGGTTTCGTTCGGCGACCCGGACGAGGCGGTTCGGGAACGGATCCGGGAGGAGGGGTTCTCTTCGGCCGCCCGGGAGTTCGACGACGTGGTTCGCACGGAGGAGATTCCGGATTCGAACGTTCGTGCCGAGGTGAAAAACCGACTGTCCGACCGGATCGAATCGGAGGGACTGAAGGCGCTGACGGCGACTGAACCCGATGTACCGAATGACGGCAAGGACGGGAACGTCAACCAGACGGACGACGGCAAGGACGAGCACGTCGACCGGAGCGGAGACGGCAAAGAGGAATCGGACGCAACTGGAACCGACGGACAACGATCAATGGAGGAGTACCTATGAGGTTCGAGCGCCTCGAACTAACGAACTTCAAGCCGTATGCCGACGCGGAGGTACGACTCCGGGACGGCGTCACTGTGATTCACGGGCTCAACGGCAGCGGGAAATCGTCGCTCCTGGAGGCGTGTTTCTTCGCGCTGTACGGCGCGAAGGCGCTCGACGGCACCCTCGAGGAGGTGGTCACCAACGGGCAAGAGGAGACCGAAATCGAACTGGCGTTTCACCACGACGGTAATGACTACCGGATCTACCGCCGGATCCGCGCGAGCGGCGACCGGGTGAGCACCGTCGATTGCACCCTCGACGGACCGGACGTCACCGTCGACGGGGCGCGCGACGTCCGGCGGTTCGTCACCGAACTGCTCCGGATGGACGCGGAGGCGTTTCTCAACTGCGCGTACGTCCGACAGGGGGAGGTGAACAAGCTGATCAACGCGAGCCCGAGTCAGCGACAGGACATGATCGACGACCTGCTGCAGCTCGGGAAACTCGAAACCTACCGCGAGCGGGCCGGCGATGCGCGGCTCGGGGTCGAGGACCTGCTCAATTCCAAACGGACGTTACTGGAGGACAAAACCGACCGAATCGAACGGAAGGAAAACGCCGACCTCCACGGCCGGCTCAACGAACTCGAATCGCGGCTCGGCGAGGTCGACGACGAGATCGAACGGGTCGAATCGCAGATCGACGAGGCCGAAGAGACGAAAGCCAACGCAGAGCGCGTACTCGAAGAGTACGAAGAGAAAACGGCCGAGATCGAGGCGTTAGACGGCGAAATCGAGGAAATAGAGGAAACGATACGGGAGGCCGAAACCGAGCGAGAAACGCTCCGAGAACGGATCACCGAGACCAGAGAACGCATCGACGACCTCGAAAGCGAACTCGAGACGGCCCGGGACGACGCAGAGCTCGAGGCTGCGACCGACGAGGCGATCGCCGCCCGTCGGGACGTACTCGACGACAGGGAGGCCGACCTCGAAGAGCAACTGAGCGATCTTCGGGTAACCCAGGAGGGGTTCCGGAACCAGGCAACGAACCTCGCCGAGAAGGCGACGACGCTCGAAAACCGGGCCGAGGAGACCGAATCGGACGCAGCGGAGGCAGAATCCGACGCGGCGACGGCCGACCGGACGGCACAGGAACACGAGGAAAAGCTGGAGTCGATCGACGGCGAGATCGACACTGTCCGGGATCAGTTCGACGAGGCGGACGTCGAACCCGGTACCGCCGACGGCCTGCGCGAGGAGATCCAGTCGGAACTGTCGACCGCCCGCGAACGCGTCGCCGAACTCGAGACCGAACTGTCGAACGCTCGCGAGCGCGTCGCGGAGGTCGAAGAGTTGCTCGCGGCCGGCAAGTGCCCGGAGTGTGGACAGCCGGTCGAAGGCTCCCCGCACGTGGATTCGATCGACGAGGACCGCGAACGCGTCGCCGAACTCGAGACCGAACTGTCCGACGCACGCGATGCGGTGAGCCGTCTCGAAGAGCGACTGGCGGACGCTGAAGAACTCCGCGAGGCCGAACAGCGTCTCGCGGAGCTGGAAAACGCCAAAGAGCTCCGCGAGGAGCGGCTCACGAACGCCCGGGAGACGGCCGAAGAGCGACGAGAGCGGGCCGAAACGCTTCGTGAGAAGGCCGATGAGCTGCGGGAACAGGCCGCCGAGGCCGCGGAGGTCGCCGAGACGAAACGGGAGGAGGCAGCCGAGACCCGAGAGCGCATCGAGCACCTCGAAGGAAAACTTGAAACGATCGAGTCCGAACGGGAGACGCTCTCGTCGATCGAGTCCACGCTCGAAGAGATCGACGAACTGGAGGAGAGAATCGACCGCCACCGCGAACGGCGGTCGACACTCGAGGAACTGAACGACGAACGGCGAGAGCGTCTCCGGGAAAAGCGCGAGGCGAGGGACGAACTCCGGGAGTCGTTCGACGACGACCGGGTCGAAGCGGCCAGAGAGAACAAACGAACGGCCGAGGCGTACCTCGAAGAAGCGAAACCCGAACTCGAGGGGCTCGAGGAGACGAGAGACGAACTCCAGAACTCGATCGGCGGCGTAAAAAAGGAGCTGTCGGAACTCGAACGCCTGCGGGAAGAGCGGGACCAGTTGGCCGAACGGGTCGACGCCCTGGAGTCGGTCCACGAGGAGGCCGAGTCGCTCGAACAGCTGTACGGCGATCTCCGTGCGGAGTTGCGCCAGCGGAACGTCGAGACACTCGAGGGGATGCTCAACGAGACGTTCGAACTCGTGTACGGCAACGATGCCTACTCGCACATCGAACTCGACGGCGAGTACGAACTCACAGTGTACCAGAAGGACGGCGAACCGCTCGAGCCCGCACAGCTTTCAGGGGGAGAGCGGGCGCTTTTCAACCTGGCGTTGCGGGTCGCGATCTACCGGCTGTTGTCGGCCGGGATCGAAGGGGCCGCACCGACACCGCCACTCATTCTCGATGAACCGACCGTGTTCCTCGACGCCGGCCACGTTTCCCGGCTGGTCACGCTCGTGGAGGAGATGCGGGAATTCGGGGTCCGCCAGATCGTGATCGTGAGTCACGACGAGGAGCTCGTCGCGGCCGCAGACGACCTGCTCACCGTCGAGAAGGACGCGACGACGAACCGCTCGAGCGTCCGACGCGAGGAGATGCCGGCGATTCCGTCCCTTGCAGGAGACGATTGAGCCGGACATGGCGAGGCGACGTCCCGGAAACCTGGCCGCGGCCGGAACCCCTTTCCTCCGTCCGGTGGAGAATAGCGACATGGACGCACACGTCTCCCGATCGTCCGTCTCCGGGCGGGTACGCGCCCCGCCCTCGAAGAGCTACACCCATCGGGCGATCCTCGCGGCCGGGTACAGCGCCGGCGCGCTGGTCCGGAACCCGCTGTGGAGCGCCGACACGAAAGCAACGGCCCGGGCCGTCGAACGGTACGGCGGCGGGGTCGATCGTGCATCCCTGAAGGAGGACGGCACCCTCGAGATCACCGGATTCGACGGTCGACCGGACGTGCCGGCGGAGGTCATCGACTGTGCGAACTCGGGGACGACGATGCGGTTGACGACGGCGACAGCCGCCCTCGCCGACGGCGGCACCGTCCTGACCGGGGACGCCTCGCTCAGATCGCGTCCGCAGGGGCCGTTACTGGATGCGCTCGGACAGTTGGGTGCCCGGGCAGAGAGCACCCGGAGAAACGGACAGGCTCCCCTGGTCGTGTTCGGGCCGGTCGATGGCGGCGAGGTATCGATTCCGGGGGACGTCTCCTCCCAGTACGTCACGGCGCTTTTGATGGCCGGGGCGGTCACGACGGACGGAATCGACATCGAGCTGACGACGGAGCTGAAGTCGGCGCCGTACGTCGACATCACGCTGGACGTGCTCGATTCGTTCGGTGTAGCCGTGGACGTGATCGGCGGGGCCGACGACGGCGACGTCGCGAGCGCGGGCGACGTCGTGAGTGCGGGCGACGTCGTGAGTGCGGGTGCCGACGGGTTCTGCGTTCCCGGGGGCCAGTCGTACGAACCAGCCGAGGGCGAGTACTCAGTTCCGGGCGACTTCTCGTCGATGTCGTATCTGCTCGCCGCTGGCGCCGTCGCGGGCGACCCGGGCGAGGACGTTCTGGTCGCCGGTGCTCATCCGAGCGCGCAGGGCGACGCCGCGATCGTCGACATACTGGATCGGATGGGGGCGACGATCGAGTGGGACCGCGAGAACGGACAGGTTCGGGTAGCACAGTCGGCGCTTTCGGGCGTCGACGTCGACGTCGGCGACACCCCCGATCTGCTGCCGACGATCGCAACGCTGGGGGCCGTCGCCGACGGGGACACACGGATCGTCAACTGCGAGCACGTTCGATACAAGGAAACGGATCGGGTTACGGCGATGGCCGAGGAGCTCGGTCGGATGGGCGCGGAGGTGACCGAAGAGCGGGACGTCCTCACCGTCCACGGCGAGGAAACCGACCTGACGGGAGCGACAGTCGACGGGCGAGGCGATCACCGGCTCGTGATGGCGCTTGCAGTTGCCGGACTCGTCGCGGACGGATCGACGACGATCCGCGGCGCAGAGCACGTCGACGTCTCGTTCCCGGGGTTCTTCGACGCGCTGTACGATCTCGGTGCGTCGGTATCGCGATCTGAGTGAGAGACTCTCGGTATCGAGATACCGATCGACGAACAAATACTTAAATTACCTGGGGGACCCCACAACGGGTAATGAACGGAAATCGGTTCGGCCGACTGTTCCAGGTCACCACGTACGGCGAGAGCCACGGGCCGGCGATGGGCGTCACCGTCTCGGGCTGTCCCGCCGGCGTCGAACTCGACGAGGAGCGCATCCAGCGGGAGCTCGACCGGCGAAAGCCGGGTCAGTCGATGATCACCACCTCGAGAGGGGAGCCCGACGAGGTCGTCATCAACTCCGGGCTCCAGGACGGCTATACCACCGGAACGCCGATCGGGATGGTGATCCAGAACAAGGACGCGCGGTCGGGCAAGTACGAACCCTACGTGACGGCGCCACGTCCCTCCCACGGCGATTACACCTATTCGGCGAAGTTCGGCACCCGCAACTGGGGCGGGGGTGGCCGCTCGTCGGCACGCGAAACCGTAAACTGGGTCGCCGCCGGCGCCGTCGCCGAGGCGGTGCTCGAACAGAGCGAGTACGACGTGCGCGTGAAAGCCCACGTCAACCGAATCGGCGACATCGAAGCACCCGACGTAAGCTTCGATCAGTTGCTGGAACACAGCGAAGAAAACGAGGTCCGGTGTGCCGACCCCGAGACGGCAGAGCGGATGCGCGAGGCGATCGAGCGGTACCAGAAGGAAGGCGATTCGATCGGCGGTTCCGTCCAGTTCGAGGCCCGTGGGGTGCCCCGCGGGCTCGGCGCCCCGCGGTTCGACGCGTTCCCTGCACGGTTGGGACAGGCTATGCTGTCGGTTCCAGCCACGACCGCCTTCGAGTTCGGACTCGGGCGGGACGCGGCATCGGTCACTGGATCGGAACGCAACGACGACTGGACGTTCGACGACGGCGAGTCGCATCCCGAAACCGTAAGCGAGGAGGGCGATCCAGTACCGGTCGGCAACGATCACGGCGGCCTGCAGGGTGGAATCACCACAGGTCAGCCGATTTGCGGGGAAGTGACGCTCCACGCGCCCACGTCGATCCCCAAAACGCAACGAACCGCCGACTGGGAGACCGGTGAAGAAAAAGAGATCCAGGTCGTCGGCCGGCACGACCCGTCGCTGCCGCCGCGTGCGGTTCCGGTCGTGGAAGCGATGGTGAACCTCACGATCCTGGATTTCATGCTGCTTTCCGGCCGGATCAATCCCGACCGCCTCGACGATCGCCCCGGCGAATACGACACCGACTACCACCCCAGCAGTCCCGAAAACGAATGAACGCCGTCGACGAATCTCCAGGTCTCGGGTAGGCTGTGCTGCCGGAACTCGATCTCGTCTCGCGAACGCTCGCGGTCGCAGTCACAGTCGGTGGTCCGATCCTCGTGATCCTCTTTTACGCCGAGGGGATGTTCGTCGGGAAGATCCTGCAACCGCCGCTGGTGTTCGTCGGCTACGTCGCAGCGACAGTCCCCACCCGGACGGAGATGGCGGTTCTCGGGGGTGCCGTCGCAGTCGCCGCCACACTGGGACAGTGGACCCTCGCACGCGGATTCGACGAGGAGGCGACGGAACTGTTCGGGGTCAGGCGGACCGTCCCGGGGCTCGATCGTCTACCCGAGATCGTCGAACGACGCGTGGGTGATCGCCGACTGTCGATCGTCGAGCGATACTTCGACGCGTACGGCGGCTGGGCCGTGGCCGTCTCGAACCTGGTCCCGGGAATACGGGGCGTGATGGCGATTCCAGCGGGACTCGGGAGCTATCCGGCCGGGCGGTACCTGCTTGCGGCTGGGATCGGAAACGTCGCATATATCACGCTGTTGCTCGCCGCCGCGGCCGGTGTTCGCGGGTTGGCACGAGTCTTCGGCGTCTGAATGCTGTTTCGCGTCTGAAGGCTGTTTCAAGCGGTTCGACGCGACGACACCGGGTACTGGGCGAACGGCACCAGAAGGGACGAAAAGGGAGAAGATTTGTGTACTCCCGTCTCCTCCGATCGGATATGTCCCGGCTGTTGCCCTCCAGATCCGACCCACAGCCGTCGGACGGAGATCCCCGCGTAGTCGGCGTCGACAGCGACGACGCCGACGATCTGATCGCTGCGCTCTCCTCTGACACCGCTCGAGCCCTGCTCACCGAGATGCACGAGGAGCCGGGGACGCCCTCCGAACTCTCGAACCGGGTCGACACCACGCTCCAGAACACCCAGTATCACCTCGCCAAACTCGAAGACGCCGACCTCGTCGACGTCGTCGACACGGTGTACTCCGAGAAAGGCAGAGAGATGAACGTGTACGCGCCGTCTGATCAACCCCTGGTGCTTTTCGCTGGACGGGAATCCGAAAGCACCGGGTTGAAAACGGCACTCACCCGGCTTTTGGGTGGGATTGGGGCGCTTGCGGCCGCCAGCGCCGTCGCCCACGCGATGCTCGCGACAGAGCCCCCTGGTGTCGTTCCGACCGTCGACGACGTCGATGACGACGTGGGACCTGCCGTTGCCGAAGATGAGCCGGAAGAGACCCCCGTGCCCGAGGAGACACCGACGCCTGCCCCCGAAGAAACACCCGCCCCCACTCCCGAACCGACACCAGTTCCCGAGGAAGAAGAGGTCGCCGAACGTGCCGTCGAGGACGTCGAGTTTTACTCGACGACGGCCGACCAGGTGTCGGCGCTCGCGGAGGGAACGTTCTCGGCGTTGCCGCCCGGGGTCGTGTTCTTCCTCGGCGGGTTGAGCGTTCTGCTCGCCATATTCGCGATCCAGTATCTCGGTTCACGATACGGGTGGCCCTGACGCGACAGCCCGGGGCGTCCGCGTTTCGTCTCCCGAGGAACAGCTATTCATACTTCCCTGCCCAATCCGGAAACATGGATCACGAGGCCGAAGTGGAAGGGATCGGTGTCGGGCTCGGCCCGGAAGGGAGCCGCATTCCCGCGATCGTGCTCGACGTCCGCGGGGAGTATCTGCCGATCTTCGTCACGCACGACCAGGCCGACTCGATCCGTCTCGCCCTCTCCGGGGAGCCGTTCGAACGCCCCCTGACGCACGACCTGATGGTCGAGATGGTCACCGAGTTCGGCGGCGCGATCGATGGGATCCGAATCGACGATCTCTCGGACGGCACCTTCTACGCGAAGGTGGACGCACAGCGGTACGAAAACGGGGAACCCGAGCCGTTCGTCTTCGATGCGCGCCCGAGCGATGCGATCGCGCTTGCGGTCCGGGTCGACTGTACGATCACCGTGAGCGACGAGATAATCGACGAGGCCGGACGCCCGCCCGAGGAGATCGCCCCGGCCGGCGAAGAGGAGGGTATGCCTGGAGGGGATCCCTTCGAAGAAGTCGGCGATCCGTTCGACGATCCCGACGATTTCGAGGATCTCGGCGAGGAAGAGTTCGGAGGGGACACCTTCGATGACGGTCCGTTCGGGGACGATCCCTCCGACGAGTTCGGGGATCTGGATCCCGACGATCCCGACGACGAATCCGACGAGCAGTAGCTGTCACGTATTGTCGCCTCCTCCCCCGATTCCCCCGTTCTGACGGGGGTGACGCCCGTCTCCGCGCTCGGTGTCCGAGTCGGCACTCGGTGTCCGAGTCGGCGCTCGACGCCCACTTTCTTGCATCCGTCCCCGAAAGCACCTACCATGGACGAGACGGCAACACTCGCGGAATCACACACCGAGATGACCGAGATCCTGCTGCCGAACGACACCAACACCTACGGCCGTGCGCTGGGTGGGGTCGTGCTGCACTGGATGGACGTCTGTGGCGCGATCGCGGCGATGCGGTTCGCGAACAGGGGCGTGGTGACCGCCTCGATGGACCACGTCGACTTTATCAGCCCGATCGATCTCGGCGAGGTCGCAATCATCGAGGGCTACGTGTTCAACACCGGACGGACGAGCCTCGACGACGAGGGCGATCCGACGCCGGTCCCGGATGTCGACTGCCCGACCGACGAGGAGGTCGCGCTACGGGACGGGGCAAAAGAGGAGCGCAGACGACAGCTCGAGGACGTCGTCGACAGGCTCGAATCGGAGTGACGTTGTTTCGACCGGAAACCGACGCCGCCTACCGTGCCGGGGGGCGTGTCCCCAGGGTGAGCGATTCGGTCACTCGCTCCCCCTCGCGGATCACGTGAACGTCGATCGTCTCGTCCGGTGAGGTTTCGAGCGCCAGGAACCGCGCGAGGTCCTCGTTCGTATCGATCTCGGTGTCCGCGAACCCGACGATCACGTCTCCGCCGGTCGGCACCGACTGACCGCCGACCGTCTCCGAGCCGGTGGCGCCCTCGAGAACCCCGTCGGCAGGGCCGTCGGAAACCACCTCGACGACGTAGACGCCGCGAACCTCCTCGAGGTCGTTTACCTCCGCGACAGTGGGCGTGACTGGTCGGACCTGTACCCCGAGCCGGGAGTGTTCGTACTCGCCGTCCTCGATGAGCGATGGAACGATGCGGTCTGCAAGCGGTGCCGACACCGCGAACCCGACGTTCTCCCCACGGGTCGCGGTGACTACGCCGGCGACCTCCGCCTCGAGTGTGACGAGGGGGCCGCCGCTGTTGCCCGGATTGACGGCGGCGTCGGTCTGGACCGCGTCCGGGATCTGGTAGTTGTTCGGCGCGGGAAGCGACCGGTTCCGGCCGCTTACGATCCCCTGTGTCACCGACCCTCCGAGTCCGAACGGGGCGCCGAACGCGAGCACTTCGGTCCCGATTTCGGGCGTCCGGTCGACAAGTTCCAGTTCGGGGGGAGCGTCCGCATCCGAGAGATCCCGTCCTGAAGACAACACCGCCAGGTCGCTGTACGGATCCGTCCCGACGATCTCGGCCTCGTACCAGGAGCCGTCGGAGTACTGTAATCGGACGGTCTCTCCGCCGTAGACAACGTGTTCGTTCGTGACGACGTGGCCCCGATGAAGGAAGCCCGATCCCTGACCTGCCTCGAACCCGTCCTCGTAGATCTGTACCCTGACGACCGACTTAGAGACGCTCTCTGCGACGGCGGCGTACGTGTCCGAACTGCTCTCTTCGACGGCCAGATCCGCCGCGTTCCCCTCGCCGGCACCGGCAGGCGACTCGGTACCGTTCGGATCCTCCTCCGGGCCGACCTCGGACGCCGGACCCGTACAGCCCGCGATCGCGACCGCGCCGGCCGCAGCGAGAAACCCACGTCGGGTATTTTTCATGTGTTATCATCGTGCTCTTGGCGGGTAAATCCTCTGCCGGGATTCGTCCGAGGCGGTCGTCTTTTTGTGTCTCGGAGCCCACCGGACGGTATGAGTCTCGACGTCGAACCGCCGGATCCCCCCGAACTCGAGGAGATCGACCCGAACCAGTACGAGGACGCTGAGATCGTCGGCGACACCGACTACCGCCGGACAGAACTCGAGCAGCTCCTCCGGGAAGGAGCCTGGGAGGACGCCTTCGAAGAGTGGGCCGCCTCCAGTGACCTTGAGGAATCGGAGTGGCAGATCGTACTCGACCTGGGGTTGATCCGAGAGTACGACTTTTTCTGGGACGATTTCGCCGATCGGGTCGGCTATCACGCGCCCGGGATCCCGGAGGACTGGAAACACCGCGACCTGCACCCGGAACTCGACTCGTGGGGGACCGTCTCCGGGATCAACGCCGGTCTCACCGAACTCGGACAGATCGTCTGTGAGGTACTCAAAACGGAGTACATCGACTGGGAGGCGGAGTACGACGCCCCGGACGACCTTCCGGATTTCGAGTAGCGTTGGAACTGCGGCCGCTCCCACCCACACGGAGCCGACGAAAAACGCGACTGTCCCCACGCCGCGGGACCACCGTTTTGATATATACCGGTCCATAGAGAACAGGTATGGACGACACAGTCGAGGACCAGTACACGCCCGCGGACGTCGAGTCCGCGGTCGAGTCGTACTGGGAGGAACACGACGCCTACGAGGCGGCGAAGGAGGCTCACGCCGACGATCCCGCCTTCTTCTTCGTCGACGGCCCGCCGTACACCAGCGGCCAGATGCATCTCGGGACAGCCTGGAACAAGACTCTGAAGGACGCCGTCATCCGGTACAAGCGGATGAGCGGCTACAATGTCACCGACCGACCGGGCTATGACATGCACGGGCTCCCGATCGAGGTGAAAGTCGAGGAGGAACTCGGCTTCGAGTCGAAACGCGACATCGAGGAGTACGGGATGGAGGCGTTCATCGAGGAGTGCAAGTCCTTCGCCGAGCGCAACCTCGAGTCGATGAACGAGGACTTCCAGTCGATCGGCGCCTGGATGGACTGGGAGGACCCGTACAAGACCGTTTCGCCGGAGTACATGGAGGCCGCCTGGTGGGGGTTCCAGCAGGTGGCCGAACGCGGCCTCGTCGAGCGTGGGAAGCGATCAATCTCCCAGTGTCCTCGGTGTGAGACGGCGCTTGCCAACAACGAGGTCGAGTACGACGAAGTCGAGGACCCCTCAATCTACGTGAAGTTCCCGCTGTCCGGTCGCGAGGGGTATCTCGTCATCTGGACGACGACCCCGTGGACGATCCCCGGGAACACGTTCGTCGCCGTCGGCGAGGACCTCACCTACCAGGCCGTCGAGGCGACAACGGACGGCGAAACCGAGGTTCTGTACGTCGCCGAGTCGTGCGTCGAGGACGTACTGCGTAAGGGTCGGTACGACTCCTACGAGGTGCGCGAGGAGTTCGACGGCGCCGATCTCGTCGGCTGGGAGTACGACCATCCGCTTTCGGCGGAGGTGCCCGATCACCCCG
Source organism: Halalkaliarchaeum desulfuricum (assembly GCF_002952775.1). Classification (NCBI taxonomy): domain Archaea; kingdom Methanobacteriati; phylum Methanobacteriota; class Halobacteria; order Halobacteriales; family Haloferacaceae; genus Halalkaliarchaeum; species Halalkaliarchaeum desulfuricum. The sequence continues at coordinate 2,652,976 of NZ_CP025066.1, read as the reverse complement.
ACTTCGAGGGTGCTGGAACGGTCTATCTCGCCGACTACGTTGAGGCCGACCGGACGGGACTCGTGCACTCTGCACCCGGGCACGGGGAGGAGGACTTCGAGCGCGGCCAGGAGCTCGATCTCGACGTGTTCTGTCCCGTGGGCCCCGACGGGAAGTTCACCGAACTGGCCGGCGAGTACGCGGGCGAATTCGTCCGCGACGCGAACACAGAGATCCGGGCGGACCTCGACGACAGAGGGCTACTCCTGGCCGACGAGACGTACGAACACTCCTACGGCCACTGCTGGCGGTGTGACACCGGTATCGTGCAGCTCGTAACCGACCAGTGGTTCATCTCCATCACCGACATCAAGGACGACCTCCTCGAGAACATGGAGAAGTCGGAGTGGCATCCACAGTGGGCGCGGGACAATCGCTTCCGGGACTTCATCGAGGACGCCCCCGACTGGAACGTCTCCCGGCAGCGCTACTGGGGGATTCCGATCCCGATCTGGGTGCCGGAGGGCGACCCCGAACGGCTCGAGGTGGAGACGATCGACCCCGACGCAAGCGACGTCGTCGTGATCGGCTCCCGCGAGGAGCTCGCGGCACGAGCAGATCAGGACGTCGACCCCGACGAGATCGATCTCCATCGGCCGACGGTCGACGACATCACGATCACCGAAAGCGGGATCACCTACGAGCGCGTCCCCGACGTGTTCGACGTCTGGCTGGATTCGTCGGTGGCGACGTGGGGGACGCTCGGCTATCCTGGCGAGACCGAGGCGTTCGAGGAGCTGTGGCCCGCCGACCTCATCATTGAAGCCCACGACCAGACCCGGGGCTGGTTCTGGTCCCAGCTGGGCATGGGGACGGCTGCGATGGGGGAGATCCCCTACAAACGAGTGTTGATGCACGGGTTCGCCAACGACAGCGACGGCCGGAAGATGTCGAAGTCGCTGGGGAACATCGTCACGCCCGAGGAGGCGATCGATCGGGCCGGCCGGGACCCCCTCCGGGCGTATCTGCTGTCGCACAACCAGCACGGCGAGGACCTCGCCTTCGAATGGGACGGCCTCTCGGAGACCGAACGGAAGCTGAACATCTTCTGGAACGTGTTCCGGTTCCCGGTGCCGTACATGCGGCTGGACGGCTACGACGCGGCCGACCTGCTGCTGCCGGCGTCCGGTCCCGGCGCAACTGACAACGACGTCGAACTCGCCACCGTCGATCGGTGGGTGCTCTCGCGGCTCCAGTCGGTCGAACGAGAGGTCGAGGACGCCTGGGGGGAGTACGCGCCACACGACGCGCTCACCGCGGTCCTCGAGTTCGTCACCCAGGATGTCTCCCGCTTTTACGTGAAGGCGGTCCGGGAGCGCATGTGGGAAGAATCCGACTCCGCGAGCAAACGCGGTGCGTACGGCACGCTCGCGACGGTGCTCTCGGAGACGATCCGGCTGCTGGCGCCGTTCGTGCCGTACCTTGCCGAACGGATGTACCAGACGCTCGACGGCCGGGAGACGACTGTCCACGCGCTGTCGTATCCGACGCCGGACGACGGCTGGCACGACCCGGAACTCGAAGGGGAGATCGAGGTCCTTCGGGAGGTCGAAGAGGCGGCCGCCACCGCCCGGCAGCAGGGCGGCCGGAAGCTTCGGTGGCCGGTCACGCGGGTCGTCGTCCAGAGCGATACCGAGGCAGTGCGGGACGCCGTAAGGTCGCTTTCGGACCTGCTCGAAGCGCGGGTCAACGCCCGACAGATCGAGGTGGTCGAGACGTTCGACGAGCTCATCGAGCGCGCCGAACCACAGATGGGGGCGATCGGTCCAGCGTTCGGGGCCGAGGCACAGCAGGTGATGGAGGCCGTCGACGGCGCGAAGCGAGCCGAAGTGGAATCGGGCGTCGAAATCGACGGCGAGACGGTCGAACTCGACGAGGAAATGGTCGAGTACGTCGCCGAACCCCCGGAGAACGTTTCGGCGGCCGACTTCGACGGGGGGACGGTGTACGTCGACACCACCCTCACGGAGGATATCGAGGCCGAAGGCTACGCCCGCGACGTGATCCGGCGAATCCAGGAAATGCGCAAGGAGCTGGATCTGGACGTCGAGGAGCCGATTCGCGTCGGATTCGACATCGAGGACGACCGGATCGCCGACCTGGTCGATCGACACCGCGACTTCGTCGCCGAGGAAACCAGAACCGAGTCGTGGCTCGACGCCCCCGACGAGGCTGCCGACCTCGCCGAGGAGTGGGAGGTCGAGGGCGTGACCGTCACCATCGGCGTCGAGCGCGTCGCCGCGACGGCATGATTATCGCTTTCGACGGTCGAACCGGCGCCGCCGGCGACATGATCCTCGGCGCGCTGCTCGCAGCAGGGGCCGACCGCAACGCACTCGGACCGGTCGAGGAGGGACTGCCGATCAGGTATGACGTCTCCCGCGTCATGAGATCCGGGATCACCGCGACCAATGTCGACGTGTTGCTGGAACGTGATGACGGGGCCCACGACCATGAGTCCGAAGAGGAGACCGATGACGAATCCGGAGCAAAGCACGCGGAGGGCCACGGCCCCTCGCGAAGCTACGACGAGGTAATCGAGATCGTCGAGGGGCTGGAGTTGCCGGAGCCGGTGGAACGCGACGCCCTGGCGGTCTTCGAACTCCTCGCAGCGGCCGAGGCGGAAATTCACGGCGTCGACGTTCCCGAGGTCCACTTTCACGAAGTGGGCGCGGACGACGCGATTGCGGACGTGGTCGGTGCCTGCCTCCTGTTTGCTGATCTGGGGACGGAGCGCGTCGTGACGACGCCGGTTTCCGCAGGGGGCGGGGAGGTGGCCACGAGCCACGGCACGTATCCGGTTCCAGCGCCCGCAGTCGTCCAACTCGCCGAGCGGGCCGACTGGAACCTGGTCGGCGGCCCCGTCGACCGGGAGCTCCTGACCCCGACGGGGGCGGCAATCCTGGCGCATTTCGCCGAGGGTGTGGACGTCCTCCCGGAACTGTCGGTGACCGCATCGGGATTCGGGGCCGGGGACCCCGACCGCGCCGATCGACCGAACGTGCTCCGGGCGATCGTCGGCCGGGAGACGGGTCGCCTCGAGCGCGAGGAGATCACCGTCCTGGAGACGAACCTCGACGACGCGACCCCGGAGACGCTCGGCGGGCTCCACGACCGGCTGCAGGAGGCGGGCGCACTCGACGTGTCAGTGGTGTCGACGACGATGAAGAAGTCGCGGCCGGGCCACCTGGTGAAGGTGATCTGTCGGCCCGGGGACGCCCGACGGGTCGCCCGGGCGCTCGCGCTCGAAACCGGGACGCTCGGCGTCCGCGAACACGGGGCGGGCCACCGCTGGATCGCGAACAGACGACACCGGACCGTCGAGCTGGAAATCGACGGGCGGCACTACGAGGTCGGCGTCAAGATCGCGAGCACGGCCGACGGCGAGGTGTACGACACGAGCGCCGAATACGATGACGCCGCTGTCGTCGCCGAAGAGACCGGACTGGCGACCAGGGAGGTCGCCCGGCGCGCCGAGCGTCTGGTCGACGACGTTCCAGACGCGCGACAGTAGTCCCTTTTAAATTCTCGTCCCTTGTTCGCGACTGCTACTCAGGGTCCAGATCCGTCGCGCTCGCGGTGCAATTGCAGCGCTTCGTCGATCGTCAGTTCCCCGTCGGCGACCCGGCGGGCGAGTTCCTCGTCGATCGTTCGATCCCCGGCGGATCGCTCCCGCGAGGTGGTTTTGATGCGCTCGAGTTCGCCGGGTGTTGGCTCGATCTCCCGACCGGAGACGGGTTCCCCCGGCCGGAGCGCGATGTTGACTGCAGCCAGGACGTCGGAGCCCCCACGAGCGCCGGCACCGAGCGCGGGGGTGGTCCCCGTCTCGTCGACGAGTTCCACCTCGACGCCCTCGAGCTCCGCGAGTTCGTTCACGATCCGGGCGCTTTTGAGACGGTCGCCGTCGCCGACGCGCACGAGCGGATCGGCGACATCCGACAGCTCGTCGGCCACCAGGTCGACCACCTCGTCGATCGGCACCGAAAACGCGGCGGTGACGGTCTTCCCAGACAGGACTGCAACCCCGGGGCGCGGGCCGGAATCGATTCCGATCACCGTGCGCCCGGCGCCACCGCGCAGGATCGAAAGTGCCTCCTCGATCCCGCGTCGTACGTTCCCAGGATCGACGCGGACGATCTCCGGTGGCGACGGTCGGTCCCCGGGACCAGCCAGGTCCACGGGGGACAGGTCGTCGTCGGGACCGGTGAGCACGACCGTGGTTCCCTCCGGGAGCGGTTCGCCCGGCTGGACGGTCGTGAACGTGGTCCCGCGATCCCGTAACGCGGAGACGGCCTCGTGGTAGAGCTCGAAATCTTCTGTGGCGACGACGATCACGCCGCGAGGTAGGCGATCTGTCTTTTAATAGTCACCGACGTTGATCCCCCCGTTTTTAAGTGGCGCGCGCTGTCGAGGCTGTTTTGCCGAGACACCCGCGCGCGAGGGATGAGTTCGCGAGGTGAGCGGCACGAGCCGCGAACCGAGCGAACGAATCGGCTGGGGAGGTATGAGGCGAAGCGGGTGTGAGGCGAAGCGATGGAAGAGGCGAAGCGAGTTAGCTCACAACCGCTGTTAAAATACCCGCCAGAAAACAACCGAAGGCTGATTGCGATCGCCCAAGTTCAGGATAGCATGAACATCACTATCGTCGGCAGCGGCTACGTCGGCACCACGCTTGCAGCCTGTCTCGCGGACTTCGGTCACGAGGTCGTCGCGATCGACATCGACGAGGACCCCGTGCGGGCGATCAACGCCGGGGAAGCACCAATTCACGAGCCCGGGCTGGACGAACTCGTCGCCGAACACGCCGGAGAGAACCTCACGGCGACGAAGGACTACGCCGCCGTCGCCGACGCCGAAGTCACGTTCCTCGCGCTGCCAACGCCCGCCAGAGACGACGGGAGCCTCGACATCGCCGCAATCGAGAGCGGGTCCGAATCGGTCGGAGAGGCGCTCGCGAGAGCCGAACAGGCGGGCGCCGTCCCAGACGGCGAGATCGCTCGCCACCTGGTCGTCATCAAGAGCACCGTCACGCCAGCGGTACCAGAAGAAGTCGTCGTGCCCGCGATCGAACGCGGACTCGGTCGGGCACTCAAACCCGAACTGTCGACCAGCGACCAAGAAGGGAACGGAGCCGACGATAGCGACACACCGGGCCAGTTCGAAGTCGGCATGGCGACCAACCCCGAGTTCCTGCGGGAGGGGACGGCCGTCTCGGACCTGCTGAACCCCGACAAGATGGTGTTCGGCTACGACGCCGAGTGGGCCGGCGACCGCCTCGAAGGCGTCTTCGAACCCCTGCTCACCGACGAGGTTCCGATCGTGCGGACCGATCCCGCGACGGCGATGATGATCAAGTACGCCAACAACGCGTTCCTCGCATCGAAGATCAGCCTGATAAACGAACTCGGGAACGTCTGCAAGGAGTACGGCATCGACGCCTACGAGGTGGCCGACGCGATCGGCCTGGACGACCGGATCGGCGAGCAGTTCCTGCGCTCTGGCGTGGGATGGGGCGGAAGCTGCTTCAACAAAGACGTCGACGCGCTCCGGGCGGCGGCCCGCGATCGCGGCTACGAGCCCGCGCTCCTCGATGCCGCCGTCGCGGTGAACGACACCCAGCCGGCTCGGCTGCTGGCGTTGCTTGACGAGCACGTCGACGTGGACGGCAAGCGGGTGGCCGTCCTCGGCCTGGCGTTCAAGCCCGGCACCGACGACACGCGCAACTCCCGGGCGGTGCCCGTCATCGAGGGTTTGACCGAGCGCGGTGCCGACGTGGTCGCGTACGATCCTGTTGCAGTGGACGACATCCGTGATCGGTACCCCCACCTGAGGTTCGAGGCGGCCGAATCGGCTAGGGTAGCGCTGTCGGGTGCTCACGCTGCGGTGGTTGTTACAGACTGGGACGAGTTCGCGGCGCTGGATTCGGAGTTCGATTCGATGGCCGAGCCCGTGGTGGTCGACGGCCGACGGGTCATCGAGCGGCGCGACGGGATTACGTATGAAGGATTGACGTGGTGATCACCGGAATCGGGATCTCGGCACCGGACGGGGTCGTTTTACCGCGGGCCGGAGGAAGAACACGTTCAGCCGTCGTCGATATCCTCCCGGAGCACCTCCCGCTCCGACTTCGTCAGCCCGTACACGTATCCGAACCCGACAGCTGCGGTGAAGACGGCGATCGCGGCGATCTGTTTCGCGTTCGCCGATGAAGGGGATTTCACAAGCGACCACAGCCGGCCCGGCAGGAACGAAAACAGCAGCTTGCCGAGGAACGCCGACTCGTCGCCCTGCGAATCGGGATACAACACGCTCATGATCCGCTTCGAGTACCCCTGCCAGAACGACCGGAACACCAGCCAGCGGAACTCCCCACGATACTCGAACAGTTTGTGGTGAACGACGGCGTTTCTGTTGTACACGACGCCTTTGCCGTATCGGTCCCGCAGTCGGATGCCGACCGGTGCCTCGTGTGCCTGGATGTGTCGGTCGCCCTTCCGACCGGTGTTGGGATCGTATCCGCCGACCGAGAGGAACACCTCCCGCTTGTACGAGATGTTCGATCCGTACGTGTTCCGCACTTCCTCCATGTGGTCGGCGAATCCCTTTTCAGTGCAACCGACGAGCCAGTAGAACTCTTCCGGGAAGAAGTCCGGCTTCTCGGTCACCCAGTCGGGCGCGACGTACCCACCGACTGCGATGGCGTCCGTGCGCTCGTAGGTGTCGACGAGCGTCTCGATCCACTCGGGTTCGGCGACGCCGTCGTCGTCGATGAAGGCGACGACGTCGCCGGACGCGAGTTCTGCGCCCTTCGTCCTGCTGTAAGAGATCCCCCGGTTCTCCTCGTTACAGTGACGCACGATCTCGCCGGAAAACTCGGTCGCCACTTCGCTTTCGGCGCCATATCTCTTCTCGACGTGTTCGAAAACCTCCTGGTTGCCGTCGACGACAAGCACGACCTCCAGCGGGTCGTACGTCTGTGCGAGCACGCTGTCGACCGCTTCGAAGAAGGGATCCAGCCGATCCATCGAATACGTACAGACGACGACCGAGACCTTCATTGCTCGCCGATTCACGCCTGCGGCGAATAAGAATTTCCTTCCGATCAGTGTCCAGTCGCCGACGAAAAACAGCGACTGAGAGATGCGAGATGAAGCGACTGAGAGATGCGAGATGACAAGGCTTATGCGACTTTTGCCAGTCGTAGGGAACAATGAGTGAATCGAGTGAGGATGCCGACGATATCGGGACGTCGGTCCTCGAAACCCTCCAGGAGTACTATCACGTTCCGGTTCTGGGATTCCTCGTCGGCGTGATGCTGTGGATCCGTCTGCAGGCGTACGACAACTTCATCGTCGGTGGCGACGTGTACTTCCGGGGTAACGACCCGTGGTATCACTACCGGGAGACGATGTACGCCGTCGAGAACTATCCGAACACGTTACCGTTCGACCCGTGGACCGGGTTCCCATACGGCCGTCTCGTCGGCCAGTTCGGAACGCTGTACGACCAGATTACCGCGACGATCATTCTCCTCGTCGGTCTCGGCAGCCCAACCGAAGCTGAAGCATTGCGCGTGATGCTCGTGATGTCGCCCCTGTTCGGGGCTGCCGCAGCGATCCCGGCGTATCTCATCTGTCGCCGGTTCGCCGGACGTGTGGCGAGCCTCGTCGGGATTCTCGTGCTCGCACTCCTTCCGGGAACGTTCCTTAGCTACACTAACGTCGGGTTCTACGACCACCACGCGGGCGAAGTGTTCTTCATGGCTGCGGCGGTGATCGGGCTGCTCGTCGCCTTCGCGGTGGCGGAACGAGAAAAGCCCGTCTGGGAACTCGTCCTCGACCGCGACGTGGAAGCGCTTCGAAATCCCGCGAAGTGGGCCGCCCTGGCCGGCGTGCTCGTGGCACTCTACATGTACACCTGGCAGCCCGGTGTGCTCCTCGTCGGTATCACCGGCGTGTTCGTCGTCCTCAAGATGACGAGCGACGTCGTCCACGGCGATAGTCCCGAGCCGGCCGCCTTCGCCGCCGCCGTCTCGATGGGTGTGACGGGCCTGTTGATGGTGATCCCGCTCGATCAGTTCACGTTCGGCGTCACCGACTACTCGCTCACTCAGGTGTTCCTGCCGCTCGCTGTGGCTGGCGGTGCGATCTTCCTCGCATTTCTCGCTCGACAGTGGGAACAGAGGGATATTCAACCGCTCGCATACCCGGCCGCCACCTTCGGTCTGATCGGGCTCTCTGTCGCTGTCTTCGCGCTCGTCTTGCCGGACGCCTGGAGCACGATCGAGACGAACCTCCTGCGGACCGTCGGATTCAGCGCCGGGGCCGAGACGCGAACGATCGGCGAGGCACAACCGTTCCTCGCGGAAAGCGTCCTCCAGCAGCGAGGAGTCACGCCCGTCGAGCGGATAATCGACGAGTACGGCCTCGCGTTCTTCGTCGCCGCGCTGGGTGCGATCACCCTGCTCGCGAAACCGCTCATAAAAAGCGAGGACACGAACGACACCGGATACACGGTCGCCGGAATGGCGATCATCGGGACGATTCTGCTGCTGCCGGCGATCCCCGCGGCGATCGGCAGTGTCGTTGGGATGGCCTGGCAACTTGTCGGTCTCCTGATCGCGGCCGGCGTCATCGTCGGCGCGTTCTATCGGGTCGAGTACGGCGTCGAGGAGACGTTCCTGGTCGTCTGGGCGGCGTTCATCGCGAGCGCGGCGTTTACCCAGACCCGGTTCAACTACTATCTCGCGATCGTCGTCGTCGTTCTCACCGCTTACTTCCTGCAGGAGCTTCTCGTCCGGATCGACCTCGCAGAGCCGTCGCTTGCCGATCTCAAGAACGTCAAGGGCTGGCAGGTGATGGTCGTCGGGACCGTCGTCGTCCTGCTTTTGGTTCCGCTCGTGGCCGTCGCCACCCCGGCGTGGGCGGCCGGCGCCGGCACCGGTCCGGGTGCAGTCACCCAGTGGGACGACAGCCTCGACTGGATGAGCGAGGAGACGCCTCATCCGGGCGAACTCGAAGGGTACGACAACAGGATGGAGTACTACGGCACGTACGAGCGCCCGGCTGATGGCGACTTCGACTATCCCGATGGCGCCTACGGCGTGCAGTCGTGGTGGGACTATGGACACTGGATAACCGCAATCGGAGAACGCATACCGAACGCCAACCCGTTCCAGCAACACGCCACAGAGGCCGCGAACTTCCTGCTCGCGCCCAGCGAGGACGACGCCCGGGACGTACTCGCTCGCCAGAGCGACGAGGGCGAGAACACCCGATACGTGATGGTCGACTACCAGATGACCACGCCCGGCTCGAAGTTCGGCGCGCCGATCGTCTGGTACGACGAGGATCCCGACCTCGAGCAGGAGGACTTCTACTTCACGATGTGGCAGCAGATCCAGGAGGGGCCACAGGAAGGCGGGGCCCAGCCGGTCGGGTACATCCAGGACCAGCGCTACTACGAGAGCCTGATGGTCCGGCTGTACGAGTATCACGGCAGCGCCAAGGATCCGCGCCCGATCGTCGTCCAGTGGGAGGAACAGACGTACACCAACGTCGAAACCGGCGAGGAAATCGAGGTCAAGCAGATGCCCACCGGCGACGAGGAGTTCGTCCTCGAGTTCGACACGATGGAAGAAGCCGAAGCGTACGTCGAGGAGAACGACAACGCCCAGATCGGCGGCGTCGGACCGCACCCCAGCGAGCGGGTTCCCGCACTCCAGCACTACCGCCTGGTGAAGGCGAGCCAGAGTTCGGCGATGATCCCCGGAACCGAATACGCGAACAACCTCCAGCGGACCGCACAGATGACCGGGCTCGATCCCGGAGACCTGATCGAAACCCAGCCCCAGTGGGTGAAGACGTTCGAACGCGTTCCCGGGGCGACGATCCAGGGTGAAAACGCCACGCCCGGCCAGGAGGTCACCGCCCAGGTGCCGATGGAGGTGCCAGCCACTGGCGAGACGTTCACCTACACCCAGCACGCGACCGCCGACGAGGACGGCGAGTTCGAGTTCGTCGTGCCGTACTCGACGATCGGATACGACGAGTACGGGCCCGAAAACGGCTACACCAACGTGAGTGTCCGTGCGACCGGCGAGTACGTCGTTATGGAGGAGGGTATCGAAGAGCAGGACGGGGAACTCGTTCAGTTCGTCGACACGACAGACGTCCACGAGGGACAGGTCGTGGGCGACGATCCCGAACCCGTGAGCGTAACGCTGGAACCGGAAGCGCTCGATCTTGGACAAGCGCCGGATGAAGACGAGGAAGAAAACGGTACTGACGGTGAAACCGACGGTGACGAAGAAACCAACGGTGACGAGGAAGAAGAAACCGAAGGTAACGACGACACCGAGGGATCGCTTGCGGCACCGACGCTCGTCGGGTGACCCCCGATCGTGACGTCCCCGCTCCGTAACCTGGCGTCGGTGTTCCTGAAAGGCGCGTGTATGGGCGCCGCCGATGCAGTCCCCGGGGTTTCCGGAGGGACGATCGCGTTGATCACAGGGATCTACGAGCGACTCGTCGCCGCGATTACGGCGATCGATACCGATCGAATTCGACGTCTCCTGTCCGGGATCAACCCCCGGAACCTGCCGGACGCGCGGGCGGCGTTCCTCGAGATGGACGGCCCGTTCCTGCTCGCGCTCGGGGTCGGGATCATGACCGCGGTGATCACCGTCCTCCGGACGGTCGTGTTTCTGCTCGACACCGTCCCGGTGGCCACGTTCGCGTTCTTCTTCGGGTTGATCGGCGCCTCGGCGGTCGTTCTCTTTGCGGATCTCTCGCTCGACACCCGGGGACGGAAGGCAGCCGCAGTGGCCGGGTTCCTCGTGGCGTTTCTCCTCTCGGGTGAGACGGCAGCCGCCGCTGACACGGGTGGGCTGTTCATTTTTGTCGCCGGGGCGATCGCCGTGAGCGCGATGGTGCTCCCGGGCGTGTCCGGCTCGCTACTGTTGATCCTGCTCGGACAGTACGAATACATGTCCAGAGCACTCGAGGGGTTCGTGGACGCGCTGTTCGGGTTCGGGATGGGTGGATCGACCACCACTGTCCTGGAGACGGCACCGCCGGTCGTCATCTTTCTTTCGGGCGCCGTCGTCGGCCTCTTTACGGTCGCCCACGGGGTGCGTTTCGCGCTGGCGCGGTATCGGGGCGCCACGTTCGCTTTCCTCGTCGCGCTGGTGGCGGGAGCACTGCGGGCCCCGGTGGTCCAGGCCGACCTGGCGCTCGCTGAAAGTGGTCGCGCCTGGACGCCGTCGGTGCTGGCGACGTTTCTCGCGGCTGCCGCCGTCGGCGCGGCAATCGTGCTCGTCCTCGATCACTACGCTGGCGTCATGGATTATTACACCGACGACCAGTCGGTGTGACGGCCCGAATCAGTCGCTCACTCCCGGGACACGGCGATGTCACGCATCCAGCCGCCACAGTCGGGGCACTCGGATGGGCCGTCGCTTGGAACCTCCCTGTATCCACAGGTGACACACTCGTAGTAGTCGTAGGAAGCTTCGTACGGATCGATACGCGAATTGTATACTGTCACGACACACCATGACGGTAGTTTACTTATTACATTTCCCCATAAATACCCGGAAAGACCTTAAAATAATAATACTCAATTAATATTTGGTGGCGGGAAACCCAGGTACATGCGCCTATATTGGACGAATATAAAATAATCTTTCGGATCGGGGGAAATAGTCCTACATGTTTTGATCTCGATCGTATATAGTGGGCGCTCGTCAGGTTCGGCTTCGCTGACTGTCCTCAAGTTCGATCCACCTGCACGGTCTCCTCGACGATCATGCTCGGTCCCGCGCCGACCTCGATGAACTCCTCGGCGTCGGAGAGAACAGTCTCACCGATCTCGGAGTCGAACGCAGCCGAAAGCGCCTGCTGGTCCTCGAAGTACAGTTCGAGAACTCCGTCGTACTCGCTTTTCTCCGGATCGGTCGGCACGGAGGTCACGTAGCGTTTCACGCCGGGAAGATCAGCGGCGAGTGGACTGTGCGTCTCCAGCCAGTACTCCGCGAACTCGTCGTGAGTGAGTTCGGGCTTTTTCACGAGGAACTCGACTAGCTTGATCATACGCACGACTCCCATGGCCGAACCCTTCGTTCTATCGGCGACGAACCGGTGACCTGCATCGAACCACCCGTAGCTGCGGGCCCGGAGTCACGTTTTTGTAACCCGGCATCCCAGAGAATATTATGGGCGCGAAAATCCGCAAACCGACCGTCCGTACGTGCGAGCGCTGCGGCCGCACGGAAGAGTGGAACGACGAGGCCGAGTCATGGCGCGTCAGCACCGCCTCGGGGGAGCCGTTCTGTATCCACGAGTGGGACATCAACGGATCGTTCGTCCCCGTAGACAAGTAGTTCCCAACGGATACCCACTCGCCCGGAAGCTCCCGTTTCGACACACGTTTACCGCCTGCGAGATTATCACGCCCCAATGAGCGACACGGCCGACCGTGAGGGGAGCGTCACGGTCGTCGGAACCGCCCACATCTCCTCGGCGAGCGTCGAAGAAGTCGAAGAGACGATCGAGCGCGAACGACCGGACGTCGTCGCGGTCGAACTCGACGAAGGGCGATATCGACAACTGCAGGGAGAGACCCCCGAAGATCTGGACGCGTCTGACCTGTTGCGTGGCAACACCGTCTTCCAGTTTCTCGCGTACTGGATGCTCTCGTACGTGCAGACGAAGATGGGCGAACGGTTCGACGTCACGCCGGGTGCGGACATGATGGCCGCGATCGAGACCGCAGAGGGGTTCGACCTGGACGTCGCACTGGTCGATCGCGACATCCAGACGACGATCCAGCGGTTCTGGGCCCGGATGACCCTCTCGGAGAAACTCCGCATGATCGGCGGGCTGGCCTTCGGCGTCGGCGACAGCCGGGCGGCCGGGCTCGTCCTCGGGATCGCGATCGGGATCATCGCGGGGCCGATCATCGCGCTGTTCGGCGGTTCCTTCGGTGTCACCGACGCGCTGCTCGTCCGGGTGACCGGCGCCGCCGTCCTCGGGATCGCCGCCGGCTATCTCCTCGACCGCCTCGGTCGCGGGCGACTCACGCCGGATGGCCGGTTGTTCGCGGCGATCGGTGGCGGTGGACTGCTCGGGATCGGGCTCCTCCTGACCGGAATCGTGGACACGTACGTCGAGGCGTATCTCGGCGGGTTTGTGGTCAACGCGGTCGGCTCGCTGGCGCTCGGGATCACCGCCGGCATCCTGGTCGGCAGTGTCGTCGCGCTGTTTCTCGGCCTGTTCGAGGACGACCGACCCGCCGAGGGTGGACTGGATGACCTCTCGATGGAGGAGCTCACCGACACCGACGTGGTGACGATGATGATGGAGGAGTTCAGACAGTTCAGTCCCGGCGGGGCGGAAGCACTCATCGACGAACGCGACGCGTTCATCGCCCACAAGCTGGTCGCGCTTCGGGATGCCGGTTACCACGTCGTCGCCGTGGTGGGTGCCGGTCACCGGGACGGAATCGAACGGTATCTTCGGGAGCCGGAGACGCTGCCGCCGATGGAGGATATCACCGGTACCGAACGGGGGCGCGGTATTCCGTGGTTCAAGGTAATCGGTGTCGTCTTCTCGATCGGATTCATCGCCTTCTTCGTGTTGCTCGCGATGGCGGGAGTTCGGGACGGGTTCCTGCTGCGGCTGTTCGCGGCGTGGTTCCTGATAAACGCCGTCTTCGCGTTCTCGCTCGCGAAGCTCGCGGGGGCGCGGTGGTCCTCGGCCGGCGTCGGCGGCGCGGTCGCGTGGCTCACGTCGATCAACCCGATGCTTGCGCCCGGTTGGTTTGCGGGCTACGCCGAACTCCGTCACCTCAGGGTGAACGTCGGCGACATCTCGCGGCTCAACGACATCCTTTCGGACGAAACCAGGCCGGCCTCCGATATCGTCTCCGACATGTTCGACGTCCCGCTGTTCCGGCTCATCATGATCGTCGCGATGACGAACGTCGGGAGCATGATCGCCACGTTCCTGTTTGCGACGTACGTGCTGCCGATGTTCTTTGCCGAACTGGGCGGCGTCGAGGCGGTCGGCCGGGAGATGATCCGTGGGGCTCAAAACAGTGCGGACCTGATCTGGAGGACGATCACATGAGCCGACACGGTCGCGGACGCGATGTCTACGGTGTACAAATCGGCCGACTCCAGTTCAGCCAGTCGGAACTCCAGGACCTGCTCGTCGCGTGGCTGGCGCTCGGGATCGCGTTCGCGCTGTTTTTCGTCGGTGGGGCCGCCAACCTCGACCGACTGCTCGCCGGCGGAATCGTGATTCCGGTGCTGGTGAGCCTCTTTACGGCCGGGATCGGCTTCCTGTTGCACGAACTGGCGCACAAGGTGGTCGCGGTTCACTACGACCAGATCGCCGCCTTCGAGGCCGACTACGGAATGCTGTTTCTCGCGATCATGAGCGCCATGTTGGGCTTCATCTTCGCCGCCCCCGGCGCCGTCGTCCATCGTGGACGACTCACGGTCCGCCAGCATGGCCTGATTGCCCTGGCAGGGCCGGTGACGAACGTTGTCCTGACGGCGCTGTTCATTCCGGTCATGGTGCTTGGGGTCCTGATGGGCTCGGATCTGGTCTGGCTGCTCGGCTCCCGCGGATTCGCGATCAACATCTTCCTCGCGGCCTTCAACCTGATCCCCTATGGCCCGCTCGACGGCAAGACCGTCATCCAGTGGAGCAAGCTCATCTGGGTCGTCTTCTTCGTCCCGACGGTCGTCATCGCCGTCGTCTCCGTGTTCGGCTACGGGCTCGGCTTCGGCGGGAGCTTTTAAGACCCGATCGTCGGGCGGGCGGTCGGTTCCCGCCGGAACGGTGTTCTTTTCTCGGTGCCGGTCGCTCCTCGAAGCATGAGCGACGACGCCGACGAAGGCTCCAGCGAGCAGGGGAAAAACAGCACGGACGAAGACGACGGGCTGACCTACGCCGACGCCGGCGTCGACATCGCCGAAAGCGAGGCGGCGACGGCAGCGCTCGTCGACGCAGTCGGGGAGACCGCCGGCGACTACGCCGGCCTGCTCGACATCGGCGACCGATATCTGGGTCTCGCGACCGACGGCGTGGGTACCAAACTGCTCGTCGCGGAGGCGCTCGGAGACTACACGACGATCGGGATCGACTGCATCGCGATGAACGTAAACGACCTGGTCGCCGCCGGGATCAGGCCGGTCGCGTTCGTCGATTATCTCGCAGTCGACGAGCCAGACGACGACGTCTCCGCCCAGGTCGGTCGAGGGCTCGCAGATGGTGCCGAACGCGCGGACATCGAACTCGTCGGGGGAGAGACCGCGGTGATGCCGGAGGTCATCAAGGGTCTGGACCTCGCTGGAACTGCCGCAGGGCTCGCCCACAAGGACGCGCTCTTCGAGGGGGAAGCCGAACCGGGGGACGCGCTTGTCGGGTTCCGGTCTTCGGGGATCCACTCCAACGGACTGACGCTTGCGCGCGCGGCGACGACGGCAAACCACAAGTACACGGATCCGTGTCCGTTTACGGGTTACGAGACGATCGGCGAGGCGCTACTGGAGCCGACGCGGATCTACACCGGCCTGCTGGAGCCGATGCGGGACCACGGCGTTCGAGGTGCCGCCCACGTGACAGGCGGTGGATGGCGCAACCTGACGCGGCTCGGGGAGTACCGGTACGCGATCGAGGACGCGTTCGATCCCCATCCGGTGTTCGGGTTCGTCCAGCGTGAAGGGAACGTCACCGACGAGGAGATGTATGCCACCTTCAACATGGGGACGGGGTTCGTGGCTGCCGTCGACGCCGACCGGGGTGACGAACTCGCGGCAGCGGTCGACGGCCGGGTAATCGGGCGCGTCGAGGAGGGCGAAGGCGTCGTCATCGAGGGAATCGAGCTTTCATCGGAGTGAGCGAACGTCGGTCTTTGGGAACCGCTGCAACGACTTCCGGAATCGATTTCCCGGTCCCGGTCCCCACCTGACGTATGGACGTACAAACGGTGGAGTCGCTGTCGCCAGAGCGAAGGCGGGCGTTCTTCGAGCGCGACGCCGGCGTGGAGTCGATTCGCGGTGACGTCCGGGAGATACTCGACCGGGTTCGAGACGAGGGCGACGTCGCACTCCGGGAGTTCTCGAGCCGGTTCGACGGCGTCGACGTCGGAAACATCGACGTCGCTGCCGAGGCAGAACGCGCAATCGAGGAGGTCGACGGCGACGTGCTCGCGGCGATCCGGACCGCGATCGACAACGTCGAGACGTTCCACGCGCGTCAGGTGCCCGACGACTGGCGGGAGGAGATCGACGGGCGGGAACTGGGGCGACGGTTCCGTCCGATCGAGCGGGCCGGCGTCTACGTCCCCGGCGGGACCGCGGCCTACCCCTCTTCAGCGATCATGGGGATTGTACCGGCCCGCGTCGCCGGCGTCGATCACGTGGCGGTGGCGACCCCGCCCGCCGAGGAGATGAACCCCGCGACGCTTGCGGCGATTCACGAGGCGGGCGCCGACGCCGTCTACGCGGTCGGAGGTGCACAGGCGGTCGGCGCGCTCGCGTACGGGACCGAAACCGTCTCCGCGGTCCAGAAGGTCGTGGGGCCGGGCAACAAGTGGGTCACCGCCGCCAAGGCCGAAGTGCGGGGCGACGTCGAGATCGACTTCCTCGCGGGACCCAGCGAGGTCCTCGTTGTGGCCGACGAAACCGCGGATCCGGCACTCGTCGCCGCCGAACTCGTAACCCAGGCCGAACACGACCCGAACGCGTCAGTTGTGGCCGTCACCGACGATCCCGACCTCGGCGCCGAGATCGCGACGGAAGCCGACAGACAGGCAGGGGAACGAACGCGGGAAGAGATCATTCGGGAGGCGTTCGGCCACGACGCGAGCGGCGTGGTGGTCGCCCGGTCGATGTCGGAGGCGACGCTGTTTGCCGAAGAGTACGCCGCAGAACACCTCGTCATCCTCGCGGACGACGACGAGGCGATACTCGACCGGATCCCCAGCGCCGGGAGCGCGTTCATGGGTCCGTTCACCCCCGTCGCCGCCGGTGATTACGCCTCGGGGACGAACCACGTCCTGCCAACAAACGGGAGCGCAAAGCTGTACGGCGGGTTGTCAGTCGACAGCTTCCTCCGCTCGACGACCGTCCAGCGCCTCGACGAGGAGTCGCTTTCGGCGCTCTCCGAGACGATCACGACGCTCGCGGAGGCCGAAGGGCTGGACGCTCACGCCGAAAGCGTTCGAAAGCGATTCGAGTGAACTCCGGACGTCGAAACAGTGCAAAAAGGCCCCACTCCGCCACAATACACTTAACGGGAGACCCCGTATGGCCCGGTAGTGGCATCCCGACAGCGTCGTTCGGGTGCTGAAAAGGCGCCCGGTATCGGTACGCAGGGTACTGTTGGAACACCGCCGCGTTCGCCTCCCCGTACGGGCGATTCCCCGACCCCGGTTCGGCGAGGTCCGGAGGATCCACCAGTTCGCGATCCCGCAATCTACGCGCAGACGGACCATTTCCGCGGCAGAATCCACCAGCAAGGGAGATACGTCTCTCCGTCGGTCGCGAGCGAAGCGATCGAGCGTGGCCAGATCCGGTGGAACACGAGCGACGGCTGGCGCTTCGCCCTCGTTCGTGACGGGGTCAGGTTCGTCGTCGTGGTCGGCGACACCGACACGTCCTCCCCAGTCGTGGTGACTGGGTGGACCGAGATCGACGACTGGGAGACCGCGGTCGGCTCCGGTCGGTGGACGCCGACGGACGTCAACACGATCCAGCTCCGGGCGGACCTCAGCGAATCGCCAGAGAAACAGGTTCCAGATCGAATCCGGCCCCGGGCCGTCGACCGCCCTTTCGAGCTCGGCGACCACCGGATCCGGACCGAGCCCGGCGAGAGTCACGTCACCTGCGTCGACTGCGGCGGCCAGTTCCGTTCGAAAAACGGCATTCTCACTCGACACTGTCGGCGGTAGGCGACGGTGGACATCAGCAACCGAACGAGTCCCACCACTTGAGGGACGAGAATGGAGATGGGCGATTCCGGGCCTGCGGGGCGCAAACGCGAATTTGGCCGGTTACGGGAGTTCGACCGTCGACCGATCGTGGAACGCTCTCGCGTACGAGGCGAGATCGAACCGGTTGGCTTCGACGTCGTGGAGCGCCCGCATCGTTAACGGGCTGACGGTCGGCGACAACAAGAGGGACGCGCCGCCGGTCGCGGTCCGGGACAGCAGCCAGTCGGTGGACGCCTCGACCGGCCTCCACCGCGCGCCAGTACGAACCACGGCCGCCCGCCAGGCGGTCTCGCGGGCCCCTCGCAGCGCGGAGGCCGACCACCGGTCGTCGAGCCCGGCCAGGTTTTCTCCGACCCGCGAAAGCCCGGGTGCGTATCGCTCTGCGAGGAGTTCCCGCTGGATGGCAACCAGCCGCGCGAGGGTGTCGTCCACACGTCGGTGATCCGCGTACTTCGATTCCCGGTTCGGATCGAGGCCGACGTCCGAGAGGGTCAACGCGAGGTCGTAGACGATGTGGGCGTTGATGCCCAGGAACGCGTCCTGGACCACGAGTGCGTCGCCCCGAATCGCGGTCCCGAACGCGACGATCCACGGATCAGGCACGTCCGAGTATCTACCGATCTCGAAGTCGCGGAACGCCCGGCGGTAGTACTCCGCAAAGCGAACCAGATAGCTGCGCATCCATTCGGAGTCGTCGAATGCTCCCTCGGCGATCTCCTGTGCCGTCTGTGCCGTCATCTCTGTGTAAACCGTGAGGAAAACACAACGGCGATCTGCCCGTTCGACGAGCCTGGCCTCGAGTTCCCCCAGTCGGTCGGCAACGTCCTCGACGGATTCGAACGGTTCGGCGACGAGTTCGAGCAAGTCCGGATTTGCCGAACCACCGACTGTGAACTGCGTGGTATCCAGTCGTATGCCGCGCCACAGCCGGCGAACAACACCGGTATCGAGCCACCATGGGGAAACGCTCGCGTGGATCATCTCGACTCACCGTTGTTTCGTGGCTCGCGCGTTCCTCCTGGTTTTCTCCTCTCTGTTTCGTACCCTACCACAATACGGACTCGCCTCATTCCATCAAGTAAGTTTTGAGGAACCCAACATAAATAGGAGATACATGACCGAATACCGCGGCAGTTGGACGGCCGAAGAAGTCGAGGACTTCCTCGAAGAGGCAAAAATCCCAGTCAGACTCGCGACAACCAGACCTGACGGGTCGATGTGGATTGTCACATTGTGGTTCAGGTATCGCGACGGCTCTCTCGAATGCGCAACGCAGGAAAACTCGGCTGTCGTGCGATTCTTGCGTAATGATCCGGAGGTGGCGTTCGAGGTTTCGACGAATCAGATACCCTACCGTGGGATCAGAGGAACCGGGGTGACAACAGTATCGACAGACAGCGACAAGCGCGTACTCCGGGATCTCGTCGACCGATATCTCGGAGACACTGACTCCTCACTCGCGAAGTGGTTGCTCAGCGAGGACCGCTCGGAAGTGAGCATCCGAATCGACATGCAAGATGTGTACAGTTGGGATTACAGCGATCGGATGAACCAGTGACGATTCAGTGGAGATCTGTGACGTCCCTGGAGTGTGGGCATCCGGTAGCGAATCCACGTACTGTGTGGAATACGGTGGCCTCTGCACTCATAGGGCTCTTCACCGCCGGGTGCCAGCCGGCTCAGAACGGTGTCTCGTCATCGGCCGGGGAAACGTAACCGCCGAACGGCTTAAAAAGTCACGTCTGACCGTCCAACTCGCGTATCCGCTGGAGCGTCTCCCCGAGCTCCGACTGATACGATCCCCCGAACAGGTGAACGTGAACGAGGAGGGGATACAGACGGTAGACGAATCGGCGGTGCTCGAAGAACCCGGGTGCGATACCACGCAACTCGTCGTACCGATCGAAGAACGCCTCCCCGAACGTCCCGGTCCAGTCGGCGTAGGCGAGTTCGATTTCCGGATCGGCGTAGTAGCAGGCTGGATCCAGGAACGCGACGACCCGCCCGTCGCTTGCGAGCAGGTTCGTCCGCCAGACGTCGCCGTGGATCAAGCCCGGTTCGACGGCCCGCTCGATCGCGGCCGCGACCGCGTCGAAGGCTTCCTCCACCCGAGCTGCCAGGCAGTCGTCGATCGTTCCGGCTTCCCCGCCCACCTCGAGTACCCTCCGCAACCGGTGTTCGATATAAAAGTCCGCCCAGTCGTCGGTCCAAGGGTTCGGCTGCTCGACCGGGCCGGTGAGCGTATCGAACGGGAACCCGAACCCTCGGGCGGTGTGATCGTGTAGCGCGGCCAACCGCTCGGCAGCGTCGCGTTCGACCGACGGCGACACCCGGGAGTCACCCTCGAGGTAGTCCAGAAGCATGAGCTCGTCGCTCGCGTGGTGAACGTCCGGCACCGGAAGTCCTCGATCACACAAATACGAGAGCATCCGGCCCTCCACCGACAGCGGTGTCTCGCCCGTCTTGGCGACCAGCGTCCGACCGTCCGCGAG
This sequence comes from Halalkaliarchaeum desulfuricum, assembly GCF_002952775.1. NCBI lineage: Archaea > Methanobacteriati > Methanobacteriota > Halobacteria > Halobacteriales > Haloferacaceae > Halalkaliarchaeum > Halalkaliarchaeum desulfuricum. The sequence goes on along the minus strand of NZ_CP025066.1, from coordinate 2,632,439 downwards.
GTCGACGCGCTCGACGACGCCGATCATCCCCCCTTCGAGTTCCCGCACGATGTCGATTTCGGCGTCGACGATCGATCGAACCCGGTTTCGGGTGGTCCCGTCCACGTTTGGTGTCCGACGCCGACCGGGTTCAAGATTCGGATTCGGGAGCCCGACCGACGTCGACGTCACCTGGAAGCGGGCGTGAGCGCCCGAGATCAGTCGGCAGTTTCGACCCGTACCGTCGCCCCGCCATCGAGATCGGACAACTGCGACACGTCCTCGATTTGAGCGACGACGTTCACCGGCGAGGCAGCCCGAGGCTCGGACCCGTGGCTTGCGGGTGTTTTCCCCCAGAACAGACACAGTGCGTTCCCCTGCGGCCAGTAGGCGACCGCGCCGACCGGAACCTCCGCTCGGGCGTTTTCGGCGGGAACGTCCACCGGGACCTCGAAGTACAGTTCGTCACCCCACCTGGCAGCGTCGCCGGAAACCGGAAGCGCGTCGGCGATCGCCGCCCGCGTCTCCGGAGCGTCGTCGGTCCAGTCGGCAGCGAGTTCGCGCCCGTCGATCGCGATCGAGAGATCGTGCGGAGCCATACCCTCACTTCGGTTCCCCTGGACCGTCCCTTTTTCCCTCCCAGGTGACGCCCCGGAACTCGAAGCGTGCCCCGCCGCTCGAACTCTTGAGCCGCGACTTCTTCGGAACCCTCCTCCAGAAACAGGACGAACGGGGGAGATAGCTCCGGATATCTGCGGTTCAGTTCCCGAAGGAATTCGACGCCGTCCATGCCAGAAAGCTGGAATTCGCTGACGAAACAGTCGCCGGATCCTGGATCGTCCGAATGGATCGACCGAACCGTCGATCAGTCTGCAGGTTCAGCCGGCCCCGTTGCCGCCCTGGCCACCTTTTCGATCGGATGGGGCGGGTGATCGGCGCCCGGCCGATCGCCGAGCTGTGAGCGACACGATGCACCCGGAGCGGTGACCTCCTCGCCGGGGCTCTCGTCGACCTGCCCGAAGAGTATTCGCCCGATCGCCTTTGAAAGCTCGTAATGCTCCGACTCGTAGCCGAATGAGCCTGCCATCCCACAACATCCGGAATCGAGCGGATCCACCTCGTAGCCGGCCCGCCGCAGGACGCCCACCGCGTGGTGGTCCTTGTTCGTCGCCTTCTGGTTGCAGTGCCCGTGATAGGTGAGATGTTCGTCGGGGGCGTCGAAGGAGAGCCGTTCGTCAACTCGGGCGACGTCCAGATATTCCAGGACGCCGTACGAGGCGGCCGAGACCGCTTCGACCTCGGGCCCGGAGAGCAGATCGAGGTACTCGTCCTGGAACATCACGGCGTCGGACGGTTCGGTGAACACGATCGACCGGCCGTCCTCGACGTATGGCGCGAGCAAACTCACGTTGGTCTCTGCCCGTTCGCACACTTCATCGAGGAATCCCTGCGAGAACGCCGCGCGACCGGAGGCAGCGAGTCCATCCGGTATTTCGATGTGGACGCCGGCCGTCTCGAGCACTTCGACTGCGGCCTTTCCGGCCGACGGATAGCTGTAGTTAGTATAGGTGTCTGGGAAGAGGACGACCCGGTCGGTCGCCTCCGACTCCGGAACCCGACAGCCGCCGCGGGATTCGAACCAGTCCTCCAGGCTCTCGCTTTTGAACGGAGGGAGCTCTCGGTCGGACGCGATCCCGAGCGCTTTCGACAGCACAGTGCGGGATCCCGGCAGCTTCTGTCCCAGATTCGAAAGCAGGGCGAACCGACTCCCTAGCTGCGACCATCGGTCGATGTCGCGGAACAGCCGTTCGCGCAGATCGGCGCCATCCCGTTCGTGGTGCTGGTGTTTCAGTTCCGTTTTCAGCTTCGCCATGTCGACGCCGGTCGGGCAGTCGCTTTTACAGCCCTTGCAGCCGATACAGAGCTTGAGCACCTCCTCCTGGAACCGATCCGAGTGGATCTCCTCTTCGGAGAGTTCCCCCGAGATCGCCGCCCGGAGCAGGTTCGCCCGTCCGCGGGTAGACTGGATCTCCTCCCGAGAGGCGCGGTAGGTCGGACACATCACGTCCGAGTGCGTCTCCCGGCAGGTGCCACAGCCGTTGCAAAGCTCCACGAGGTGGGAAAAGCCGCCGTCGTCCTCGAAATCCAGCGTCGTCTGCGGCTCCAGGCTCCGATATTCCGGGCCGTATCGGAGGTTCTCCCGCATGTCCGTCGACGCCGCCGAGTCGGGGTAGCCACGTTCTTCGGCGGTTTCGTCGTCGACGTACACGACTTTGCCGGGGTTCATCCGCCACTCGGGGTCGGCGGCGCTTTTGACCTCCTGGAACGCAGCCCACAGATCCTCCCCGTACATCTTGGGGTTGAACTCCGTTCGGGCGAGGCCGTCCCCGTGTTCGCCCGAGAACGCCCCGTGGTGCTCCAGCACGAGATCGGTGACGTCGTCGGCGATCGAGTGCATCTTTTCGACGCCTTCCTCCTTCTTGAGATTGAGGATCGGTCGGATGTGAAGCGTCCCGGAACCGGCGTGAGCGAAGTGCGCAGCCGACGTGTCGTGGGCCGTGAGAATTTCCTGAAAGCCCTGGACGTACTCCGCGAGCTCCGCCGGCGGGACCGTTGCGTCCTCGATGAACGGGTAGGGTTTCGGGTCACCCTCGAGGCTCATCAACAGCGGAATCGCCGCCTTGCGAAGCTTCCACAGTTTGCCCTGCTCCTCGTCGGAGTACGCCTCGAGGACATCGAAGGCGTCACCCTCCTCGACGAAGTGCGCGTTCGTGTCGGCGACTGCCGCCTCGAAGTCGTCGACGAGCTCCGAATCCCACTCCAGCATGAGTGCGGCGGTTGCTCCCTCCGGGAGCGGCTCTGCGTACTGTGCGAACTCCTCGGACTCGCTTGCGAGCCGGAACACCTCCTCGTCCATCAGTTCCACCGCGCTCACGGGGTAGTCCAGCGCCTCCGGGACCGCCTTCATCGAGTCGACCAGGTCGTCGAAGCAGTAGAGTGCGAGCGCCGTCTCCTCCGGGCGAGTGACCAGCGACACCTCCGCGCGGACGATCACCCCGAGCGTCCCCTCGGAACCGACGAACAGCTTCGAGAGGTTAATGACCTCCTCCCCGTCGTCGTTCTCGTAGATCACCTTGTGGAGATTGTACCCGGAGACACACCGTTTCAGTTCCGGATACCGGGAGTCGATCTCCTCGCGGTTGTCTTCGACCGCCCGGCGGACAGTTCTGTACAGTTCCGCTTCGAGACTGTCGCCGTCCGTGACCTCCTCCCACTCGGGTGAGTCGAGCACGATCTCCCTGGTGTGGATCAGGGAGCCGTCCGCAAGCACGACGTCCAGTTCCTCCGTGTACGCGTCGGTGATGCCGTACCGGACCGAGTGTGCCCCGGTGGAGTTGTTGCCGATCCCGCCGACGACGGTCGCCCGGCCCGAGGACGCCGGATCGGGAGCGAACTTCAGTCCGTGTTCCACCAGCCTTTCGTCGAGCCGATCCTGGACGACGCCCGCCTCGACCACCGCCCGTCGGTTCTCGGGATCGACCTCGAGGATTTCGTCCATGTACTGGGTGAAGTCCAGAACGACACAGCCCGGTCCGACCGTCTGTCCGGCGAGCGACGATCCCGCCCCGCGGGGAAGAACCGGCACCTCGTGTTCGGCGGCGACCTCGAGGGTCGCCTGTACGTCGTCGACGGATTTCGGAACGACGACCCCGGCGGGGAGCGCCTCGTAGATGCTCCCGTCGCTCGCGTACAGGACCTGGGCGTACTCGTCGAACGCGACGTCACCGGCCACCCGGTTCCTGAGATCCGACGCCAGCGCCCGGTACGCCGGCACGTCCGGCCGATCGTGTCCGAGCGCAGCTGCCGACGTATCCAGATCGTCCCACTTCGTGACTGACGATGCCCGGTCGCCCGTCCCCGTCTGTGTGTCGTCCACAGCCATATTGGATGATCGATCATTGAGGTGATAAGGTCTTTGCTACCTGGGGTCGCTGGCCGGAGAAATCGAGGGATGGTCAGTGCCGATCCGGCTATTGCTCTGGCCGTTCCCGGGCCCGAAACTGCCGAATTCCGTAGCCGACGAACGCGAGGAGGACGATCGCGGAAAACAGGAAGAACGCGGCTGCAACGAGTGGATAGATGAACGCAAGCGCGATCAGAAACGAAATTGCAAACAAAAGCAGGACGACGACGACGACTCCGCGAACCGGATCCTGGATCGCCGCGAGGAGTACGCGTTCGGGAAGTGTGAGATCCTCCAGCGACGGCGACTCCTCGGCCGGTCGCGACTCCTCGACAGCGGTCGTCGTTCCATCGGCCGTGGACTCCGACGGTTCGTCCGGGCGGTCGTGCGTCCGCTCGCTCATCGATTCCCGTACGTGTGCGAGCCTCCTTTAGCTGTCGCCTCTCAGCTATCGCCGTCGGAACCGCTCACCCGCGGGGAGCCACCACCGTGGGAGGTCCGTCTGTTCCGGATCGCGACGGTGTGGGCGCTCTCGGTGGCGTCGTCGATCACGAGCGCGGTGCCGGTCGTTCGGGGAAGTTTTTCGCGCACGTCACCGGCGAGATACGTCGGGGAAGCAGCCGACAGCGCCGCGAGGTCGTCTTCGGCGGTGAGCTGGTGGGCGACGATCATGTCCGCCTGTGAAACGACGACCGGCGGTATCGCGCCCGGACGCTGCGTGGCGGCGACGAAGCTCACCCCCGGTGTGCGGCCGCGGGTCGAAAGTATCTTCAGTGCCGGGGCGGCGACACTGTCGAACGCGACGTGAGCCTCGTCGGCGAGGAGCCACGGCAGCCGGTCGGGACGGCCGGCAAGACACGTTTCGTACAGTCCCGTCGCGATCGATCGGAGGAGCACCCCCATCGGGGCGTCGGGTATTCCCGAGAGGTCGATAACCGTCGCATCGGCCGACAACAGGGTTTCAGACGAGAGCCCATCGGGATCGAACACGCCCCACGATTGCGCGAGCCGGAGGTAGTTCCGTACCGCACGCCGGGTTTCGGGGCGCGCGTCGGCGACGGTTGGGGCAGTCCCGTCGGCGACGGGTTGGTCGCCCCCGTCCGCGACGGTCTGGTCGACCCCGTCATCGACGGCCGCGAGCATTTCAGCGAGTGTGGAGCGCCGTTCGGCGACGCGCCACAGGAGACTTCCGGCTGCCGAGGTCGGCTCGATCCCGAACAGCTCCGGCCAGATCCGCGGGGGGAGCGCGTCTGCCGGGACTCGGGGGTCGGACACAACCCTGACCCCTCCCTCGGCCGTCGAGGACGAACCGTTCCCCTTCCTGTCTCCGATGGAACCGTCCGACTGGTCGTCGATCAGCCCCTCGAAAGCACCCATCGGATCGGCCACGATCGGCGTCACGCCCGGCGTCTCCGCGAGCGCCTCCGCCAGGACGCCGAGCGTGTACGACTTTCCACTCCCTCGCTTTCCGACGACGAGACCGGCATGCGGGGTGTCGATGTCGAGTTCGACAGGCGCACCGGTGCTTCCGTCCCTGGCCAGAAACCGGCCGAGCGTCGCCGTCGGGCGATCGGTTCCCTCACCGTCCCGTCCGAGAACGTGCACGGGGAGACGTGCCGCGCTCTGATATATAAGGCCGCGTCCGGGGATTCAAATGGGAAAGCGGGGACAACCCAGGTCATGACCGAACAGGCCTCACCCTCGAGGCGATCCCCAACCGCATTCAGCGACAGCGACAGACACTCCGTCGAGGAACCGACCGACCGGAAGTTTCTGTCGGATCGCCGCGCGATCGAGGGTCTGCCCGTCCGGCTCGTCATTGCGCTCGTGGTCGGCGTCGCCTCCCTCAGCGTCATGATGGGGATGCTCTCGGGAATAGACGGACTGGCAGTCACCGAACTCGACGCACAACCCGAACCGGAGATCGTCACGCCCGGCGAACAGTCGATCGAGGTGACCGTGATCGATCCCGACGGGACGCCAGTCGCGGACGCGACAGTGGTGATCCGCGGCGGAACTGCGCGTCACGACGGCGTCGCGTACGCCACCACCGACGAAACCGGCGTCGCGACCGTAGAGATCGATCCCGAACTCCGGGCGAACCAACCCGACGGAACGTTGACGATCGACATCAAACCCCCCGCCGGATCGAACTACGCCGACGAACGGTCGAACACGGAGATCCTCGTAATTGCGGAATGATTCGGTCGGGTGCAGGATCGCTTGACAATAAAACGGGCTATAGCTGCTCCTCCCAGTCGACCCACTCGTACTCCCAGCCGCTGGGCGCGAAGTAGCCCTGCTCCCGGATCTCGGCGTCCTCGCGAACCGTCCGGTTCCGGGCCGGACCGTTTCGCCGTTCACCCTTCGCGAGCAGCGGTCCGAGCTGGACGAAGCCGTACTCGTCGAGGACGTGGTAGCCGTCGGGTGCCGAACGATCACGTTCCCCAACGACGATCTGCTGGCTACCCATTCCACGGGGGAACACGATGGTACCCTCGGGGGTGAGCTGTTCGAGGAGCGCGTTCGGCGGCCGAACGACTGCCGCCTCCAGGAGGATCCGGTCGTATGGGGCGTACTCCGGGAGGCCGTCGGCGCCGTCCCGGCGGTCGACCAGGACATCGCCGTATCCGGCAGATTCGAGGTTCGACCGGGCGGCTGAGACGACCTGGCGGTCGATATCGACGGCGTGAACGTGTCGGTCGCCAGCCAGCTCCGCGACCACCGCCACGGTGTATCCGATTCCAGCCCCGACGACGAGCACGTCGTCGCCCTCGTCGACGGCGAGCGCGTCGAGCAACTGTGCGGCCGTCTTCGGTGCGAGCACCCGCGTCCCGTACGCCTCTGTGGCTCGGTTCTCGTAGGCGGCGGCGTCCAGAAACACGTGTCGGGGAACCGTCCGCATCGCCCGGGTGACCTCCGGGTCCAGCGGCTCGTCGAGGCTGTATTCGAGCCCCTCGACCATGTCGTCCCGGAGCACCGCGGGATCCATACCCGGCACTCTGTTCCCGTTCCTCTTGAACTGTGCGCTCCACCGGCGGGGGTGGAACGCACGAGCGCGTTACTTCCCACCCTGCATCGGAACGAACCGAACTCCGCCGTGACTCTCCCGGTCGACTCCATCGGCGCCGACATGGAGCCGGACCAGTTCCTGATAGCCGCGACCCACTGGTCCGACGATCACGCCCCCCTCCCGAACCTGTTCGATTATCGCGTCCGGAATCTCCGGCGTCGCACAGGTGAGGTAGGCGGCGTCATAGGGAGCGTGTTCCGGCCAGCCGTGGTGACCGTCCCCCTGTCTGACGTGGACGTCATATCCCAGCGCGTCGAGGCGTTCCCTGGCCTCCCTTGCGTGTTCCTCGACGTACTCGACGGTGTAGACGTTACCCGGGCCGACGATCTCCGCGACGACGGCCGCGTGATAGCCGCAGCCGGTTCCGATCTCCAGGACGCGGTCGCCTTCCTGGAGTTCGAGCAGATCGGTCATCACCGCGACCATGTGGGGCGCGCTGATGGTCTGGTCGTGCCCGATCGGGAGCGGTCGATCGGCGTAGGCGTTCCGTCGCCGGGATTCGGGGACGAATTCGTGGCGAGGGACGTTCCGGAGCGCCCGCTCAGTCGACGAGCGCTGGATGGAACCCCGCTCATCGAGCCGGTCGACCATCCGGTCGCGGGCGGCCTCGAAGTCGCCGTCGTCGACGGCGTTCGAGTCGTCCCTGAACCCGAACATGGTGATTGGTTCGTGTTCCGGGTACGTATGCTTTCCCACCTTTTAAGAGGGCGTGGATGGGAGAGCGTCGAGCGTCAACGTCCAAATCGCCGACGACCGAAACGCGTTCCCCGGGTTCGAACAGACCACGCATAACGGTCAAAAACCAGTTTGCGCCCGGGACTGACCTCTCGGACGGTTCGGTCACGATCGAGAATTCGACGGTTTCCCCCCTCGACGACGAGCCGCTCCAGCCCGGCGAAGAGACGAGCCGAACCTTCTCGTCTGCCCCCTGTGACACCACCTTCCCACTCGACGCGTCCGGGTGCGGGATGTCCGTCATATAAATCCGGATCAGCTGAGCCTGGAACGGTAGTTTGCACGTTCCAACCCGAGTAAAGTAGATCACATTGCCAACAACTGATATACGACCAGGGGATGTAACGCACCGTAATGACCGACACGACCGACTCGACGGACGTGACCGACGCCCCGGACACAGGCTGGTTTTCGGGCCTGGATCCGGCGGACCTTGAGGCTGCCCGGACCGCGATCGACGAGGGTACCGCCGAAGAGCCGGCCGACTGGCCGCGGCTCGCCATCGAGGCCGGTTACGCCGACTCGGAGGACGACTACTATCGCCGACTCCACGACGCGACGATTGCAGCCGCGCGTGCGGCAGTCCGCGAACGGGAACGTGCCGACGACGCACAGCTGGTTCAGGCAGTTCGCGCGATGGACGACGCCGAGCGCGTCTCCAACGAACTCGCGGAACGGGTTCTCGAATGGGCGGGGAGCCGATTCGACGACGTCCCGGACGGCTCCGCCGGCGTGGAGTGGCTCGCGGACCGGGAGCCGGACGGCCCTGCAGACGAGCGGTTGCTCTCCCTGGCCGGGATCGCGGCCGATCTCGCAACGGAGGCCGACGAACACAGGGCGTTCATCGAGCGCCAGGCGCCGGCGGTCGCGCCGAACCTCGCTGAGATGGCCGGTCCGGTGCTCGCTGCGCGGCTGATTTCACTCGCAGGCGGGCTCGAGACGCTGGCGAAAAAGCCAGCGGGCACCGTCCAGCTTCTCGGCGCCGAAGACGCGCTCTTTGCCCACCTCGCGGGGCGGGCGCCCTCGCCGAAACACGGCGTGATCTACACGCACGAATACGTCAAGGGGACACATCCGGACGACCGCGGCTCCGCGGCACGCGCGTTCGCCGGCAAACTCGCCATCGCCGCCCGAATCGATCACTACAGCGGCGAGTACCGTCCCGAGATCCACGAGGAAATTCGCGACCGGATCGAAACGATCCGGGCACGTCGTTCGGACGGTTCCTCCGGGGGGAGCGCATGACTGACTCGTTATCCGATTCGCTGCCAGAGGGCGTGACGCGCCGATCGATCGACGGCGCAGAACGGCTCGCAACGCGAGGGGAGCCCGTCTACGGGGAACCGACAGCAGACGGTTGGCGGGTCTGGGACGCCGGGCGCTCCAAACTCGGGGCGATGCTCGAACTCGGAATGGGGACCGGACTCGAGGAGAGCGATACGGTGCTGTATCTCGGGGCGGCGAACGGAACGACGGTCAGCCACGTCGCGGATTTCGCGGGTCCCACGTACGCCGTGGAGTTCGCTGCGAGGCCGATGCGGGACCTCCTGGACGTTGTCGAGAGTCGTGACAACCTCTTTCCACTGTTGAAGGACGCACGGAAGCCGGAGACGTACGCCCACGTCGTCGAATCCGACATCGACGTCGTCGTCCAGGACGTCGCGACCCGGGGCCAGGCGGCCGTCGCGAACCGAAACAGGCAGTTCCTGCATGACGAGGGGCGGCTCCTGCTTTCGGTGAAAGCCAGAAGCGAGGACGTCACGGCAACGCCCGATGCTGTCTTCGAGTCCGTTCTCGACGATCTCGAACGCGAGTACGAGACGCTCGAGACGCGACAGTTGGCGCCGTATCACGAGGATCACCTGGGCGTGGTCGCCCGGCCACGGTGAGACTGCGCCGCCGAGCAGTTTCTGCAAAATCGGGTCCGTATAGCGGACTGGACGACCGCCTTCACGACATATTTAGGCTTTCATCCCGAACCGAGGGTAATGGATCTCGGGTCTCGTGACGCCTTCGATCGGATGGGCGTTCTCGGAATCGAAGAGGAGTTTTTTATCGTCGACGGGACGGGACGTCCGACATCCGGGACGGACGAACTCGTCTACGAAACGGATCCGCCGGAGGCGCTGGACGGTCGGATCGATCACGAGCTGTTCAAGTGCACGATCGAGACGCAGACGCGCCTGATCGAAGATCCCGCAAACGCGAGTCAGGAACTCGAACGTGTCCGGACGGCGCTCCTCGAACACGCCGAATCGCAGGGGTTCCAGATCGCTGGCGCCGGGCTGCATCCCGAGGCCCGGTGGCGGGAACTCGACCACACGCAAAAGCCACGGTACAAAGCGCAGCTGGATCGAATCCAGTACCCCCAGCACCGCAACACCACTGCCGGATTACATCTCCACGTCGGCGTCGACGATCCGGACAAGGCCGTCTGGGTCGCAAACGAACTCCGGTGGTACGCCCCAGTGCTGCTCGCGCTGTCGGCGAACTCCCCGTTCTGGAACGGCTACGACACCGGGCTGGCGTCGGCCCGGGCGAAGATATTCGAGGGGTTGCCCAACACCGGAATGCCCACCGCCTTCGAGGACTACGACGCATTCGAGCGGTTCGAACGCCGCATGGTAACGGAGGGGTCGATCGAGGACCGGGGCGGGCTCTGGTTCGACGTGCGTCCCCACAGCGGCCACGGTTCCGTCGAGATGCGGGCACCCGACGGACAGCGCGACCCGGAAATCGTCCTCGCGTTTGCCGAATACGTCCACGCTCTGGTGATGGACCTCGCAGAGCGCTACGAGGACGGCGAAGCGGGGACGGAGATCCGGCGGGAACTCCTCGACGAGAACAAGTGGCGCGCGCTTCGGCACGGCCACGACGCCACGTTCCTGACCGCCGACTCCGGAACGATGACCCTCGAGGAATTCGTCGACCGAGAGTGCGATCGACTCGGCGTCGACGGACTCGTCGACGTCCTCGATCGGGAAAGCGGTGCGACACGTCAGCGACGCATCCACGCGGAAGAGGGCGTCGATGCACTGTGTCGAAAGCTTTTGCTCTCGGAGTGGTAACCCGAATTCGTCGGCGCTGAAGCGTCCCGTCGGAGGGAAAGCGACGAGAAACTCTTTTGCCCGCAGGGTTCTGACCTACGACACAGAACACATGACACCCGAAGATGCCCCCGACGACAGAGACAACGAGTTCGAGTACGAGGAGTTCGAAAGCGAAGGCGAGGAAGGCGAGTTCGACGAGGAGTTTGATGACGGCGAGAAGTCGCCCAGCGAAACCGCGAAAGAGGAGTTGAAAAAGACCCGCGAACGGATCGAAGAGGAGGCCGATCGCGCGGTCGAGGAGTTCGACCGCGGAATCGTCGACCTGCTCTCGTGGCTCCTCGAAACGGAAACGAAAGCACGGATCTACGTGTACCTTCGGGAGAACCCCGACAGTACGAGCGAGGAAGTAGCCGACGGGACCGGACTGTATCCAAGTACGGTGCGCGAGGCACTGGCAGAGCTCCACGACGATGGAACAGTCGAGCGCCGGAAACGCGAAAGCGCCGGCGCGGGCAACAATCCCTACGAGTACCAGGCGATCCCGCCGAGCGAACTGGTCCACAGCGTCGTCGATCAGGTCCAGTCCGAGCTCAACGCGGTGTTCAACCTCGATCGTCGTCTCGGCGAAAAAGAGGGGGAAGACTCCGAGCCGGTGCGGATTACGGTCGAAGGAGACGACGACAACGGCGATGAGGAGACGGACGGTGAAGAGGCTGGAGACGAGACGCAGCCTGAAGACGAGAACGGCGAGAAACCCGACGAGGAATAGACCGACGTCGAAGAGGCCGCCCTGCGATCGTTCCGATTTTCTCGCGTTGAGCTGGATGCGTCAATTTAAGGGATACGGCGTCAACCCACCTGTATGAACGTCGCGCTGGGCGGGACCTTCGATCCCGTTCACGACGGCCATCTCGCGTTATTCAGGCGGGCGTTCGAACTCGGGGACGTCACCGTCGGGTTGACGTCGGACGAGCTCGCACCTCAGACCCGTCACGTCGATCGCTACGTTCGCCCGTACGAGGAACGCAAACGCGACCTGAAAGCGGAACTCGAACCGCTCGCCGAGGAGCACGGGCGGAAGTTCGAGATCAGGAAGCTCGAACGGCCGACCGGGATCGCGACGGAGCCGGGATTCGACGTGCTGATCGTGTCACCGGAAACTGTCGACGGCGGCAAGCGAATCAACGACCTCAGGGTCGAGCGCGGGCTGCCGCCGCTGCAGATCGAGGTGGTCGACCACGTCCCCGCCGACGACGGCGAACGAATCTCCTCGACGCGGATCGTTCGTGGCGAGATCGACCGCCACGGGAATCTCACGCCCGACCGCGACGGTCGGACTGCGACTCGGGACGAGACAGCGAAATGAACGAAGTTCATACCAACCGGAGCAGAACATGACGTTCGGAACGACAGGAAGCGAACGGGCCTTCGTCTGGGCGATCGCAATTGGGCTCACCGTTTGGGTTACTCTTCCGGAAGCGATCGCTCGGTTTACCCCCGAAGGATACACGGTGGTTTTCGCGCTCGCAGTTCTCGGAGCCATCGCAGCGGCGGGATACGGCTACGCCCACGGCGGCGTTGCAGGATCAGTATTGCTCGCGGTGGCTCCACTAATCGGCGCAGTCGGGTCCGTTTCTATTGTGGGGGCGGTTGCACCGCTGGTTCCGACGGCGGCCCCCGCCGAGGGTCAACTTGCGTGGGAGCTTTCGATCGCACTAGTGATCGGGATCGTCGTCGGTGGAATTGGGACGGCCCTCGGTCGCGGCGTGCGCCGGGTACATCCCGCAGAGCGTCGGCAGTCGAATCCGGGGACTGCCGATCGGTAGCCGGTGAACCGCGGAACTTAAGCGGGTGAGTCTACAATCGGCTTTCGAAGGGCGCTTAACTCAGCCTGGATAGAGTGCTTGGCTTCGGACCAAGATGTCGCGGGTTCAAATCCTGCAGCGCCCATAGTGGGGTTACCGCCCGAGATCATGGGGTAGAAGGCCGAGATTCAGTGTTTTATTCTCTGCTATCACAATGCATTTGCTTTCGTTCGATAGGCATATCGGCGGGTGATATCCACGGGAGTTCGCGTACGTCCAGACAGGTGGCAAGAGAGAAAATCAATGGCCGATTGCAACGCTAGCGAGTTACTCATTTTCAAGGCCGTCGTAGATGTCCGGATTAATATTCCGAACTTCAGCCGCGACCCTCCTAACCAGTTCCCGACGGATGTCTTCCATCATCTCGTCAACCGGAGAAGATGTTTCTGTCCCCTCTTCGGTAGCCATATCTGAATTGATCCTCCGAACGGGATTACTCGTTTGGGCCCGACGAATCGGCGTCCAACTGATCAATTCCGTGCTGGATCAGCCTTCTCGCCACTCCTCGAAATTACAGCCATTGCGAACTGATGTCGATGTCGAATTTAGTTGAATGCTCAACAAATTCGGATGGAAGGTGGCCCGTGGATTCAGTTACCCGGTGTTGGGTCAGATAGTCGTTCGCATCAATTCCGTGGTCCGTAGCGAGCGTTTCCAGCGCCGATTCCAGATCTGCAAGATTTCCAGGAATGTCAGATTTCAGCTCGATCTCAGCTGCGTCGTCGGATTCGACTGTTCCATCCGAGTTTGCGATTGTGTCAATAGCGTCCGAGACGACCGCTTCGACTGGCTGATGGAAGGACTGACCAAACGCCTCGAAGCAGAAACACCAAAACTCGTTACCGTCGATTTCATGCTTCTTAACGGTGACGTTGTCGGGATCTGCTTTGACAAGCCGGTGGATGGCGATTGATTTCACTGCATACAGGGCAGTTTTCCTCACCGAGTGAACCTTCGCCCGAGCTTTCTCGCCACTTTTGTAACATTTTGTGCCGTTCTCCGCTTCTTCTTTTGCGTATTTGTTTATTGTATACAGGGCGTCGATGATGGTTTCCGTTGGCTCAAGCGACTCGAGAGTGTCCCAACCGATCGTAGGGTGCGATGCGAAGGGGGAGATGTACGGCGGTTCTGGCCCTTTCTTTTCTGGTTCTTCGTCAACAATGCTATAGTCGGGAACTTCAGAGCGAGAGAGGGGTTCTACGCCTGCAATTTGTCCGATTGATTCCGTGACATATCTCGAGTGCGTGTAGGTGTGAGACCGATACGAACGCGGGGAAGGCTCTGAAGTAGGGTAGTGGATTTGCAACTTTGGCGGGTTCAGCGGAGACACTGGGTGACCTTCTTTTATTGCCTCCTCGAGGTGGTGGATGTAGGGGCCGTCATCGGATAATCCAAGGGCAGACAAGACCTGGGTCTTTGGTGCGTCTCTGTATCCTTTCAACTCATCTCCGAGCGCCAATTCCGGTCTGGAAGTCCAGATATCTATGGAAGTGAGCGGCTCTTTGTCCTCTCCAACGTTGTCGATCTGGAGATGTCTTGCCATTTGCTCTGAGATTTTGAGAAGTCCCATGAATGAGCCCCCTCCGTCTTCCTCCGTAGCATCACGCAAGTATGCATAAAACGAGTTGAGCTGAACATCGTGCGTGGTTGACGTGTATGCTTCCGCTGGAACCGATAGGGCCCCCCCGAGGATATCGATTCGGACGTACGAGTGGTCAGTTTCGATGAGGGTCTCTGCTATGTTGTCAGGTACATCGTCGAGCCGAGGCGTTTCGGATGAGAGTACCTCCGTCACGGAGACGCATCCTCCATCACCAATGTCGAGGGCTTCATCTACGTGTTTTTCGCCATGACTGCATGGAACACCGACAAGGCCTTCCTCCGATTCTTCGATCCTGCCGCAGATCTCGCATCTCACTTCGGTTGTTTCGTTTGCAATGTAGTTTCGCAGTGGATTTTCATCAAGCTGACTGGCTTCTTCCACATCCCTGAGAGGATGATCTCGATCTCGCTTATCAGCCATGTGGCGTTTCACTCCTTTTCGGGACGACTCCTTGCCACAGTTTCCACAGACAAACCGGTCTTGGAAGGTGAGTATGGAGTTCCAGAGCGAGGATTCTGATCCCGTATGTAACTCTTTCAGATGGTCGCGGAGGGCGCTCTTCGACGGGTACTTACCGTCACAGAGAGCACATTGATACCGTCGTATTTTGGTGGTAGCGAGCATGATAAACCCTACTGACGGCTCCATTGAATCGCTATAAGGCGTTAGAATTCATGGTTTGACGTAGCGTTTGATGTTGTAGACGAGACACATCAGGGCAATCTCGCGGAACTCGCGGTACCATTCACGCGCTCGGACGGCCGAGCCGTACGAGCGCTTGACCGAGGAGTTGGCGGTTTCGGTCATCGAGCGCTGATTGTAGAGATCGTCGTTAATTCGGGCGTTGTGTGCGTGATCGTAGGGCGCGAACACACGATGTTTGACGAGTGGTCTGATGCCGAGTTCACGGAGTTGCTCGCGTAACTCTTGGCTGTCATAGCCCTTATCGGCGGCAAGCGTGCGTAACTCGCCCGGGTAGCGCCGGGCGAGTTGCGCACAGACATCGGCGTCACTCCCTTCTCTGGTCGTGGTGCAGTGTACGTCAAGGATCGCTTGCGTCTCTGTATCGACGAGTTTCGTCGCCTCGATGGTCTGAACGCGGTAGTTCGTGCGGTCGCAGTAGTGTTTGCTGGCCGGAGAGCGTTCGTAGTAGGTAGCGTCAACGGCAGCGTCGGGAGAGGGATTGTGCAGCTGCGCCGAGTGGCGCAGCAGCACTCGCCAGACTGCCATCTCAATCCTATCGAGCCACTTATTCAACGTGGATGGAGCCGGGAGATCGTCCGGTTCAAGGCCAATAATCTCCAGAATTTGCGTCATTGTCTCTAACAGGTCGATTGTCATCACGTAGGACTTCTCAAGGAAAATTCGCAAGCCGTGAAGCGAAATCATCGCCCATTCAGCGAAGCTGCCGCCACCTTCCGGGGCGGCAGCTTCCTCAGCATCGTCGGAATAACTTTTGGCGAGCGAGACTAATTCCTCGGTGAGGCGGGTGGTAAGGTTCATCCAAACTGCTACTCACTCGCCTCAACTTCTTCGATTTTACGACTTACTACGGCGATGTCTGGCGATTCAATGGAGCCCTACTGACGGTTCTGGTATCGCCTTCTGATATAAGCGTTTGGCCAGAAATCAAGGTCGCGTTAAGTTAGAGAATGAGGCGTTCGAAATCCGAGTGTCCATGCTCGATCCCGAACGCCTCAGCAACGCTATTACGTGGATAGATTTGTCGTTTGTACATCGAGTTCGTCGTCTCGATCGTAAAAGGTCCTACTCTGAATAATTATTATCTCGATAATGACTGAGTGATTTCGGACGCCGATACTGAATTCATGACTCGCTGGCCGACTTCCGCTCTTGATTGAGTTCTCGAAGATAGGCAGTTGCTGCGACACCGATGTTTATCAGCCAGAAGGAGAATACCACGGGGCTTGACCCCGAGGAAGTTCACCTGCTCCTCGCGGTGATCGATTTTGTGTACTTGCGCGCTCGAAATCGGCGAAAGATTCTGGTCAGACCCGGAGACTGACGCGTTCGCTACCCGTTACTGATTGGTTCACACTCCAGTGGACGGTAAGGCGTATCGATAACGAGCCCCTGTGCAAACTCACAGCTCAATTGATTCGTCGAGGTCCGGAGCGATGCCGAGGATCGCAGAGAGATGAGGCTGTAACTGGTCGAACTGTTCCGTCGGTTCCACGAGTTGCCGTTCCGAATCGTATTCGATGACGCCTGCCGATTCTAACTTTGGAATGTGGTTGTGGTGTAGCGAGACCCGAATTTCCGTTAGCATCTCTTCAGAAGCCTCGGTAGCCGGCGTGTGATGATTGTAGGTGAGAATCATTCCTCTGAGGTCATTCACCGTCAACGGACGCTCTTCTGCTGCAAGTGCCGCGAGGATGATGGGACGGTGTTCATCCCCACATAGCTCAAGCATCGTGTCGAACGTCATTGGTGTTCGCTCGCTACACCGTCTGTATCGCCAGTCTCTCCGAGTCGTCCGGTAGCAGTCTTACGGAGTCCCGTCGCAGGATGGAGTGTTCCAGCCTTTCCCAGTCCCGTGGCTGGCATGTTGTGGTAGATAGTCTCGTACTCATCCCCGCGCACTAGATAGGTCTCGTGCCAGATCCCGACCGCGTCGCTCTCTTCTATAATCCGGTTCGTCCACTTCATTGCCGGAGCGTGACGGGCCTCCGGATCGAGCGCGTACTCACGGAGTTTCTCGAACGATTCCCAGTACTGGACGAACTCGTGATTACGAATCCCAAGGTTCGTATCATATGCCAACAACCCGCTATCCGGGTCGGATTCCAGTTCGTCGAGCATCTTCGCCATTCCGCGAAAGATGGGGAACCACTTGTGGACTTTCCAGAGCCTGTGCACTCGCATTCCGATGCGGAAGACGACGAAATCTCCCTCCAGTTCGGCAGCAACCCGCTCCTCGGTGATCTCGGTCATGGATTATGACGTGATCCTCTTCTCGATCTTGAATTTCTGAACCTTTCCCGTCGCCGACCGCGGGAGTTCGTCCACGAACTCGACTGCTTTGGGACGCTGGAAGTCGGCGAGGTCGTCCCGCTCACGACACCACTCCAATAGCTCCGCTTCAGTCAGCGACGAGTCCGATTCCCTCGTGACGGATGCAACAACCCGTTCTCCCCACTTCTCGTCGGGAACACCAACTACCGCAACGTCTACGACCGCGGGATGCTCCCCGAGGATACGTTCGACGTTGACGTCGGAGACGTTGATGCCGCCGGAGATGATCATGTTGGTCTTCCGCCCCTCGGGCCGGAAGCGTCCGTCCTCGTCGAGATGGCCGAGGTCCCCCGTGTAATACCAGCCGTCCCGAAATGCCTCGTTGGTTGCCTCCGCCCGATTGAAGTACCGATCCATGCCGTACGGCGTGTTTGCGATGAGTTCCCCTGTCTCACCCGACTCACAGCGGTCGTCTGGACCGCCTGCTTCCCCGTTCTCGTCTAGTTTGACAACGCGGGTTTCGACGTTGATTGCAGCGGTCCCCGGCGAGGTAGCGGCATCGAGATCGGCGGTGACGTCCCGGGTCAGGTACCAGGCAATCTCTGTCGCACCCATATGGTTCCCGAAATAGTCCGGATCAAACGCCTCTGCGACGCGGTGAGCGAGATCTGCGGACAGTGGCGATCCAAACGAGACGAGCACCTCCAGTGAGTCGGTATCGAACCGGGATGGATCGGCGCTCATCATCGCCTGCAACATCGCCGGCACGGCCAGCAGATAAGTGATCGATTCCTGCTCGATCCGCTCCAGCGTGCGAACGGGGTGGAAGTCAGGAAGGGTAATTACCGTCCCGCCGAAGAACACGGGAGTCGTTCCGCCGCCGATACCGCCGGCAGCGTGAGGCTGTGGCGCGATCAAAAGCGCCCGTTCGTCGTCCTGCCGGAACTCGGCTTTGACATGAAGGAGCGTCTCGACTAATCGGCGGTTCGTGTAGAGAACATCTCGCGGACGCAAAGTTCGCCACTCCGACGGAGATGGTACCGACTGCGCCCTTTGATTACGGCATCGAACAGCTCCAGAAGAGCTCCCGATTCCGGTGTGTCGCACGGACTGCCCCGCCACGGTATGTCGAAGCCATTCATAATGGTGTTGTAACACGTCGTTTCACTGCGGACTGTGTTCTGGGTGGCACGTATCTCGACAATATCGGGGACGACCACGAATTGAAAGAGCGGTGGCGCGAAATTGCCGATAGTTCGTCTACGGTCCGACGCTACGAGGAACCAATTTCGTTCGTCCTCCTCGTTCTCGACGAGACAGTCCACCTCTGGCTGTGTGACGGGGGAGGCGAGTCACAGGGTATAGTAGAAAGTGCAAATCCCGCGATGTTGACGTGGGCAAACAAGGCGGTAGATCGATATCTCGAACAGGCACAACGCATATAATTTTGTTTTCACTCGATGGATGACCAGACGAGTGAGTGTCATAGGGATTTGCAAACCGCCGAACTGGTATCGAGAGAGGATATCCACCGTATATCGTGTTAGCGCCTTTCGAACGAGCTGATGACATCAGCCGTCGAGTACGTCTCTACCAAATTCTGCTCCTCGAAGTCGGAATCGTCGCTCCAGATGGCCGCATCACAGGCTATCGCACACGCAAGATAGAGTACATCGTCGGAGTCGGTCTCCCCGATTGCTTCATCTGCTCTCTCGATAGCCGGATAGAACTCGCTGGCAGAGACGACATCGATGTACTGGAACAGAAGGTCGATGAACTGTGCGACTCGATCCGGTTTCATCCCCGACTTCTGTACGATTAGTTCTTCATAGTTCTCAATTTCGTCGTAAACGAAGGCAGGTGTCAGCAGGTCGGGTTCAAGCGTGACGATGAGCTCCCGCGTTTTCGAATCAGCGATGAGTGCAGAGATGACGACGAATTGTCCCGAGATCAACACCGAAAATCCACCTGAATAGATGAATTAGATACAACCGATAAACGGACTGTAGCGGATATCTAGCAGATCACGACTGAAGGCCCACTATCTTTGTGCGGCACTGAGTTTGGAAGACAGGAGAGACATAATCTCCCAGACAAGTCGGGACGGGTTATCCGTTGGAAACGTATATGGCTCGTAGGAATAGTCGTTCTCAGCAACGTTCCACTCCTGAAAATGCCCCCAGCCATCGACATGGGGGTTGGGCTCGTGATGCCAGCCGAAATCACGGGCCTCGTCACTGTAATGGAACGAAAACTCGGGACGGGAATCAGGAGTTTCACCCGCAAACCAGCGAACAGTAAGCGTAGCATCACTCCGATCTACGTCCCATCGCTTTGGGTCCAGTTCTGCGACAACCTGCGTGAACTCACCGCTTGGAAACCCTCGTACCTGCGTGACGATTGGGTGACGGCTTAGTTCACGCTGGATACCGCGGAGCGCTTGATGAGAGGCTTCCGTTGGATCATATCCCCCGTCGTGATCACCCATCGTTATGCGGACGCCCGGAAGTCCTGCGTGTATGTCGTGTAGTTCTCGATAGCATCCTCGACGATGGAGAGCCGATACTCGACGAGTTCCCAGTCACGTGCGGTCTGTTTGATGTCGCGCGTGTCTGCAGCTGTGTCCGTCTCAGCGGCACGGTCACGAAGGGCAGCCGGCGAGTCAACACCATACTCGTCGCGCCACTCCTCGATCTGCTCTTGCAGATCAGCTTTCAACTGTATGAGACCGTTTCGGTCGTGTTGATCTAGCAAGTCACGGAGTGTCTGTATCCGCGTGTGCAACGGATCGGGAGAGTAGTGTGTGGTTCCCTTTTCGTCACTCTTCAAGAGGATGTTCAGATCGACGAGACGCTCAAGATGGTCCCGTGCTGTGTTCTCGGCAACGTGTGCTTGCTCCGCAATGTACGACGCTGGACGTGGCCTTGCGACCGTACTGGCAACGGATTGAACTCGATCAAATGCACTCGTTTCTTCTTTCCACGCCGCGACTCCAGGGCTTGAGTCCGACATGCCTCACGGTATGTACTGAGGCTCAATAAAACTACTTGAGAATAGAATAATTAATCCACGATATTCACTTGCTACTTCCGAACGAACTTCCGCGTTTTCGAATCGACGATGAGTGCGGAGATGACGACGTTGGCGTCGATGACCAGCTTCATTCGTCGTCTCTACGCTGATTCCTCGTCAACGCGCTTGCGCCCGCTCTCGTTGATTTTGTCAGCGATTTCTTGCACGTCGCTCTCGGTGAGTTCGCTCTCGCTGGTGAGTTCGTCCATCACTTCGAGTGTCTCGACCTTCTCTTGGATGGCCTGTCGCGTGACCTCGCTCCAGTTGATTTCCGGGTGCTTTTCCATGCGCTCTTTGAGGTCGTCGTCCACGTTGACTGTAATACTGAGCATATAGAATCCTATGGATACACAGATTACTGTGTCTTTCGGTGTCTCTCAGATCCCCCGAATTCGGCCGCGTCACGCCCGAAAGGACGATTCGTTCGATAGTCGAACCGGAGCCTGCAGCGCCCATAGTTGGTTTTCCTGCCGAAATCATCGGTTACAGACCCTGTTTCTGTCATTTAGCTTTCTTCTGTTGGAATGTGTTTGCTTTCGTTCGATGAGGTATGAGGCGAGTGGTGTCCGCGGGAGTTCGCGTACAGCTAATCTAGTGACAAGAGAGAAAATCAATGGCCGATTGCTGTGGCGTCCGCGTAATCCGAGTCAGGCCCACGCGTCAAGTTCTTCACGGCCCGGAAATTCGTCTCGGCTTGGATAGGTATCGACTAGCCGTATCAGAGCGGAGGCGACACGGTAGGCGGGCATCGTATCGTCGTAGAGCAGAATAATGCCAGTGTGAGTGTCACTCGGGAGAGTGCCGAAATCTTTCACATCACTCGTGACGATGATACGGCCATTCTCACGAGCATAAGGGAGGACATCGTCTTTGTCATCCGCCCCTTGTCCGAGCGTGTCTCGAACGTGCTCAGCTACCAATTCCTCTTTTTCGAGGTACGTCGCTACTTTCGGGTCGATATTTTCGTCGAGAAGGAACTGCCACGCCGCCATGTCAGACGGTATCCGGTCCGACGCCCTCGGGACGCTCAATTGACTCCCGGAACGTTTCCATCGCATCCTCTCGTTCAGCTTCGATGTCGCTCATCTCGCGTGGGTGGTCGTGGTAGTATGCGAGTGCGTGGTAGACATCTGCTACGTCCAAGTCGTATCGATCCGCAACGGCTTCGGGATCGATATCACGCTCTTCGACAAGCGCGTACACTTGGCGGACGCTGACACGATGTCCAGCGATGTGGGGTTCGCCCATGAGATCGTGGGCGATACGGCGAGTTTCCCGTTCAGCCATACGTTTTAGTACCGCGTGGTGTCTCAAAAGCGTTCGCCCGCACCGCCTCGCCAATCAACGAGGCTGAAGACTCAAACACGGTCGCAAAATTGTTGGTCTCACGCTGCTGAATACGGCAGTCTCACGCCTGAAAGGACGATTCGTTCGATAGTCGAACGAGAGCCTGCAGCGCCCATAGTCGGATACCCCTTTGATATCACGGAATACAGCACCTGAATACGACGTTTAATTTTCTTCTGTTGCAATGCGTTTGCTTTCGTTCGGTGGGCAACCGGGCGAGTGGTGTCCACGGGAGTTCGCGTGCAGCCAAACTGGTGGCAACAGAGAAAATCAATGGCCGATTGCAACGCTAGCGAGCTACTCGTCTTCGAGGGCGTCGTAGATCTCCCGATTCACATTCCGGTCTTCAGCCGCGACCCGTCTAACCAGCTCCCGACGGATGTCTTCCATCACCTCGTCAAGTGGAGAGTTCGTTTCGGTTCCTTCCTCGGTAGCCATACCTGAATAGATGCTTTGGACCAGGTTAATCGTTCGGGTCCGATGAATTCTCGGTCAACTGCTCTATGCCGTACTGGATCAGATCGTCTCGCCACTCTTCGATTTCACCGGCCAGATCTATCTCTTCGGTGTTAGATCGAAGATACTCGATGACTTCATCTTCATCGACAGCCGCCTCGTCGGTCCCGAACTGTTTCAATATCATCCTGATTTCGCCATCGTACTCGAACCGATAGCCGTTGAGGAAATAGAAGACGACCGTCGTGTTGAGTGCGGTACGCTTGTTCGCATCGACGAAGGGGTGATTGGCGACGAGAAGCCGGAGGAGGTGATACGACTTCTCGTGAATCGTCTCCGGTGCTGAACCGAAACTTCCCTCTTCGATGTAGGTCAGCGCGAATTCAATGTCACCTCGGTTCTGGACACCTGATGGTGTACTAGAGTACTCCGAAACGATGTCGTCGTGGATGACAATAACATCCTCAACGGATGGATACCACAGCGAGTCAGCCATTCAGTCCTACGTCGATGCCGGAAGAGTGTAGGTTTTGCTGTGGACCAGACGGATGAACGAGGTCGTGATCGTCCGTTTTCAGATTCTCGATTTCGGCCGCCTCACGCCTGAAAGGTCGATTCGTTCGATAGTCGAACTGGAGCCTGCAACGCCCATGATTCTGCATCACGGTTTGGATACGACCGACTCCGTGGGGGTACATTTAAACCCTTGACCGAATGCACAGTATAGTTAGGGTTCCCCCGGACTTCCAGGGTGAGCCGTTCGTTGTGCTCGAAGTCGTATCGATCTTCGAGCACCGTCCCGACGCCAAATGCGAGTGTGCTCGTGGTCTCCTCCCAGTCGAAGGTGTACAGGTCGTTGCGGACGAGCCCGTGCAACTGGTAGCCGTCCTCCCGGGTGCCCCAGTATCCCGGTGGCGCTGGCTTTTCTGTGACTCTGGTGTCGGACGCGTCGTGGTACGTCTCGAGCAACGAGAAGTGACTCCGCCAGGCCTCGCTGTTTTTGCGCGCGAGTTGCTGGCACGTCGCTTTCCCGAGGACCGGCGCGTACTCGTCGTAGAGGTCGGTGTATTCGGCATCCCACACGTCGCCGTTCTCAGCGAAGTACTGTTGCCGGCGTCGGTAGATGAACTGGTTCCACAGTGGCGCGTGGGCGGCCAGCCAGTCGAACAGACACTGCCGATACCGCTCGGTTATGGGTTCGACAGTGTAGGTATTTATTCGCTGTAGCCGATTACTCATACAACATAATAATATATAGAAAGAAAATAAATATTCGGATTACAGGCCGGCGGAGTCAGGTATATTATGGAATGTCATGTCGGCTTCATCCCCGCGGTGAACCGCGAGGCTTTCGCCTTGCTTCTCAGTAACTGTCCGTTTCTGTCGGGTCTGTTTCGCTTGCGTCCGTTCCGGAGGCGACACGACGAAGGTGCGAACACTCCCCAGTGTGTACCGTTCTGCGGCCCGTCGGCGTCTCGATAACGAGCGCTCCCGGTCGAGTGACATCGACGGCTGTGCCCTCGATCGTGCCGTCTTCCGTTTCGACGCGGACGCGTCGCCCCAGCGTGATCGCCCGCTCGCGCCACGCCGGGAGCACGGCGTCGGGATCGCTCGCGAGTTCGTGGAACCGATCCAGCAACTCCCTGATCGCCACCTGACGGTCGACGTCTTCACCCAACGTCCCTCGCAGGCTGGTCGCTCCCGGCGGAAGCACCCCGGGATCGACGTTTGCGTTTATCCCCACACCGACGACGAGCCACGAGAGCCGGTCGCCTTCGGTTTCAGTTTCTGTGAGGACGCCGGCGAGTTTCCGGCCACCACGACCAGACGTTTCCCTGTCGCCGGTACCGTTTTCGTTGTGGTCGTCGTCCGCCTCGACGATCACGTCGTTCGGCCACTTGATACCGGCGTCGACGCCGACGTCTTCACAGGCGCGAACCGCAGCCACGGCCCCCGCAAGCGTGAAAAGCGGCGCGTCCGCAGGAGGCCGATCCGGCGAGAGCAGTATCGACGCGTAGATCCCGCCGGGTGGCCCCGTCCATCCCCTGTCGCGTCTGCCGCGGCCGCGGGTCTGTTCGTCGGCGATCACGGCGACGTCGGTACGCCCCAGTGCTGCAAGCTCCCGGGCACGCTCGTTCGTCGACGGGACCGACTCGTGGGCCTCGATGGCGTACGGCGCATCGGTCGATCCCTGGAGTGTCGCTGCGAACGCCGCCACCCCGTCGTCGGCTGTCTCTTCGTCCACGCTGCTCGTTGTGTGCCGAGCGGTGATAAACCTGTACGGGATCGCCACACCGAACCACACGGCAGCTGTTCGCCGCGTCGCCGGCGATCAGAAAGGCCAAACCGATCGCCCGCGCATTGACGGACGATGAACCCGGTCAAGGACAGCGTCCACGACTACATCCCCCTGGATCCGGTTGCGGCGGAGTTGATCGACACGCCCGTCTTTCAGCGACTCCGTCACATCAAGCAGCTTTCCACGGTCAGACTGGTGTATCCGTCCGCCAACCACACGCGGTTCGAACACTCCCTGGGCGTGTATCGCCTCACCTCCCGGGCGCTCGACACCCTCGAAGTCGACGAGGATCGGTCCCGACACGCCCGCGCTGCGGCGCTGTTGCACGACGTCGGCCACGGACCATATGGCCACCAGACGGAGGACCTGATCAGACGCCACACCGGGACGGACCACGACGACATCGAATGGCTCGTCACCGACGCAGACAGGGAGGTGAGCCAGGTGCTGGAAGGACACGATCTCGAACCCGAACGGATCGCCGCTCTCGTCCGTGGAGACGGCCCGCTCGGCGATCTGATCTCCGGCGAACTCGACGCCGACCGGATGGACTACCTGGTCCGGGACGCCCACCACACCGGGGTGCCGTACGGGACGATCGACCACGGGAGACTCGTCCGGGAACTCACGCTCCGGGACGGCCGACTCGTCCTCGCTGAAGGCAACGTTCCGACCGCGGAGAGCCTCCTGCTTGCCCGGGGGTTGATGAACGCGATCGTCTACCGACACCACGTCTCCCGGATCGCCGGCGCGATGCTGGAACGGGCGAGCGAACGTCTGCTGCACGCCGATGACGAGCCCGCGGCCGACGTCGACGTCGAAACGTTCCGCCGGATGGCGGATCACGATCTCCTGGTCCGACTCCGCGAGGCCGCCCCCGACCTCGCCCGCAGGCTCGAACGACGCGACCTCTTCAAGCGTGCCGTCTGGGCCGAGCGCTCCCGGGTTCCCGCCGGAACGTCCGAAGTGGATCGGGCGGGGGAACGCGCCGCAGCACGGGAAATCGCCGACGAGGCAGGTGTCGACCCCGAGGAGGTGATCGTCGACATTCCGCCCCGACCGACGCTGAAGGAGTCCAACGCCACCGTCGTCGTCGACGGAACGCCACAACGTCTCGAGGACGCCAGCGAACTCGTTTCCGGGCTGCGAGGCGCACAGCGGGCGAACTGGCGGCTCGGCGTCTACTGTCCCGCACCCCACCGAGAATCGGTTGCCGACGCAGCCGAACAAGTGCTGGAACTGCGGCCGGGACGTCCCTGAGCGACGTACGCGGAGATCCGCTACAGTTGTCCGTGCAGGCGCTCGAACTGCTCGGGGTCGTGTCCGTACAGCACCGTCGCGTCGGTCCGTCGCTCGCGCTCTTTGAGCTTCCGACGGCTCCGTTCCCACGCGCGGGAGTCGTACACCAGACTCGATCCCATCGAGCGACCCTCCTCGTAGTTCTCCGCGAGGAACGCCTCGTCTCCGGCGATCAGCAACCGTTTCTCTTCTCGGTCGATCTCCGCTCCCAGCAGTCCGGGGGTGTGTCCCGGAAGGTGCAGGAGGTCGATCCCCGGAAGCAGTTGGCGCTCGTCGGAGACGAGCTGCCAGTTCAGGTCCCGGTCGAAGTCGGCCGCGAGGTACGCGTCGCCACCCCCGGCCGTTTTCGCGCTGAGGTAGGCGTGTTCGAGTTCCCGCCGGTGGACGTACACCGGCACGTCAGTTCCCTCGAAGTGATACAGCCCCCCGGCGTGATCGAGGTGAAGGTGCGACTGGACGACGACGTCGACGTCTCCGATGTCGTATCCGACCTCCCCGAGCGCGGTCTCGAGGTCGCGTTCGGCGGCGTCGACGTGGGCGAACGCCTCGTACAGTGGCGCCGGCCAGTGTCCGTCGGCTGCCTCGGGATGTGACCCGGTGTCCCAAAGCACCGTCGCGTCCGGGTGGTCGATCAGGAGGTTCCAGACGGCGAACTCCCCGTACTGAAGCGCCGGCGACTGGTCGCTGTAAACGGCGGCCACCTCGGCGTCGAGCGCGAAGTTCAGGTCGGCGTGGATGCGTCCCCTGTCGAGCAAGTGAAACTCCATACGAGACGTTGGAGGGCCATCATCGTAGTTCCTGTGGCGGATCCGAACCGCCGTTATCCGCGTCGACGAGAGTCCATTGATTCGACGGTCGCACCACTCCCGTTTTTACGCTCCACTCCTGAGGGACGATAATGGATCTACCGACGAGCCGTCGTACCTATCTCGCGACGGTGGGAGCCATCGGCTTCGGGGGAGCGCTGGCCGGCTGTCTCGGCGACGACGACACCGTCCTGGGCTCGCCCGAGGATCGGGACGCCGAAAGCGAGGCGCTTTCGTTTCCCGCACACGGCCAGCGACTCCCGGAGGTGACGCTGCCGTCTCCCCTGCACGACCGCGAGGTGACCACCACGGCGTTCGAGGGCGAGCGGGAGACGCTCGTGACGTTCGTGTTTACCCGGTGTTCGATGGTCTGTCCCGCACTCACCGGCAACCTGGCGCAAGTACAGGCCCATGCGACAGAGGAGGGTTTCGAGGGAGAGATCGCGCTGTTGCCGATCACGTTCGACCCGGTCTACGACACCCCCGAGGTACTTCGGGAGTACTCCGAGTACGTCGGCGCGGATCCGACGGCGGAGAACTGGCAGTTCCTCCGGCCGGAGTCCGAAGAGCGCGCCCGGGAGGTCGTCGCGGAGACGTTCGGGGTCGGATTCGAGAAAACCGACGCGTACACACCCGACGAAGTGAGCGACGAGATGGAGTTCGTCCACACCTCGGTCACGATCCTCGCGAACCGCGACGGGTTCGTCGAGCGGGGCTACAACCCCGGAGCGCCGTCGCCCGCACAGGTGATCGACGACCTCGACACCGTGAGGGAGGGATACCGGTGAAGCGACGGGAGGCGATCGCCGGCGTCGCGAGCCTCGGGGTCGTCGGCGCCGGCGGTGCGGTCGCGTTCCGGTCGCGGCTGTTCGAGAGGAACGACCGCATCGATCCCGTCGAGATCGAGACGATCGACGCGCCCGGAAGCGATGCCGGGACCGCGATCGTTCCCGATGCCGACCGGCCAACTGTCGTCGAGTTCTTCGCGACGTGGTGTACCGTCTGTGCCCGGATGATGCCCGACATCGCCGCGGTGGAGGCGGATTTCGGTGACGACGTGTGGTTCGTGTCTGTGACGAACGAGCCGATCGGCCACACGGTCACCCGGGAAGACGTTCGTGCGTGGTGGCGAGAACACGGCGGCGACTGGACCGTCGGATACGATCCCGACCTGGATCTGACGCGCGAACTCGACCTCTCCGACACCCCGACGACGATCCTCCTCGACGCGGACGGAAGAGTGCTGGAGACGGACCGGGGATACAAGTCGGAATCGGAACTGCGGTCGCTTGTCGAGGAGGCGTTCGGGATCGATCCATGACAGGGCTCGTCAGCGCACTCGGCGTGGCGGGTGTCGCGGGTGTTGCGACGTTCTTTTCGCCGTGTGCGTACGCGCTGCTCCCGGGCTACGTCGGGTTTTACGTCTCGGCGACCGGCGATCGCGGGCCGACGCTGTCGGGGGCTGCCGTCCGCGGTCTCGCGGCCGCAGCCGGCGCGGTGGGGATCGTCCTCGCGCTCGGCGTGCTCGCGGCGGCCGCCGGCGAGGCGGTCCGAACCTCCCTGCCGTTCCTCGAGGTCGGCGTCGGGATCGCGCTGATCGGATTCGGACTCGCCACGCTCCTCCGGGTGACTCCGGGGTGGCACATCCAGCTTCCCGGTCGTCGGGCGTCCGTTTCGGGGTTCGCGCTGTTCGGCGGCCTCTACGCCGCGGCGGCCGCCGGCTGTGTCGCTCCCGTCTTCTTCGGGGTCGTCGTCCAGTCGCTTTCGTTCACCACGACGGGGACGCTCGCCGTGTTTCTGGCGTACGCCGGTAGCCTCGGGCTGTTGCTCACGAGCGCGACGATCGCGATCGCGGTCGGATCCGGGGTCGGATTCGAACGTCTCGGCGATCGGCCGGCGCTCCTCCAGCGCATCGCCGGCGTGGTGCTTGTCCTGGCCGGACTCGGACAGCTGTACGTCGCATACGGGGGTAGCTTATGAACGCTTTGGCGTCGACGATTCTGCAGTTCGACGGATTCGACGGATTGGCCGGCGCGTTCGGCGGGGAGCTGGTGTTGTTTTTCCTGATCGGTTTGCTCGGCGGCGCACACTGTATCGGGATGTGCGGACCGCTGGTGACCATCTACGCCGGGCGGATGGACGAGCGAACCTCCGCACCCGGCGAACGGCTGACGGTCTTCGAGGTTCGACAGCACGGCCTTTTCAATCTCGGACGGGCAGCCAGCTACACCGCGATCGGAGCCGTCTTCGGCGCGATCGGCGGGCTGTTTTATCTCACGACCGGGACACTCACCGGGATCACCGACGCGATCCGTGGTTCAGTCGGGATCGTCGTCGGACTGTTCGTCATCGCCATCGGCGTCTACTATCTCGCCGGGCGATCGGCACCCGGCCTCCACCTCGGATTCGGCGGCAACCGCCTCGTGAGCGCGCTCACGACCCGTCTCGACCGTCTCGCGTCCGGACCGGGGATCGTCGGGCTGGGTGCGCTCCACGGGCTGCTCCCGTGTCCGATCCTCTACCCGGCGTATCTGTACGCGTTCGCTGCGGGGTCGGCGACCTCGGGCGGATTCGCGCTGGCTGCGCTCGGCCTCGGCACGATCCCGGCGGTGTTCCTCTACGGGACGCTCATCGAGGCGGTCGACCCGGCGCGACGGCGACAACTCCACCGCGTTCTGGGCGCGGCGTTTATCCTGCTCGGGTACATTCCTCTCCAGCACGGGCTGATGCTGTACGGAATCCACCTCCCGCATCCGGAGATTCCGTTCTATCAGCCGCTGGAGACGCCAGGACATGGCCACTGATCCCGCAACTCGAGCATCCACCCCCGACGACGGCTGTACGCTCTGCGGGCTCCCGACAGCGACGCCGCCGGTCAGCAACGACGGGGGGGAGCCGTTCTGCTGTCGCGGCTGTCGTGACGTGTACGACGCGCTCGGCGACGTCGACGGCGTCGACGCCGAAGACGTTCGCGAGCGTCGGGAGGGGAGGGTCCCCGACTCCGAACGTGGAGCCGACGGGTCGGACGACGGATCGATCACCGACGGCTACGACCGGAGCTTCTTCCGGGTCGACGGGATGCACTGTGTCACCTGCGAGTCGTTCGTCGAGTCGGTCGCCTGCGGGGCCGACGGAGTCGAAAACGCCCGGGCGAGCTACGTCACAGACACCGTCCGGGTCGATCACGATCCCGACGCCGTCAGTGACGAAGAACTCACAGACAGACTGACAGGGCTCGGCTACCGGGCGACCCCACGCGACGACGAGTTCGCGCGACGACAGGCGGAAAACACCGCCTTCATCCGGCTCGCTGTGGGGGTGCTGTTCGGGATGATGGTGATGTTCCAGTACGTCGTTCTCATCTACCCCACGTACTTCGACGGCCTGTTTTACGACGAGCGGACCGCCGAGTTCCTCGCGGAATCGATGGCCGCAACCGGGGGACGGTACCTGTTCGTCGTGATCGCGGTACTGACGACGATCGTGCTCGTCGTCGCCGGCAAACCCCTGTTGCGTGGGGCGTACGTCGCGATCAGGACCCGATCGCCGAACATGGATCTGCTGGTTTCGATCGCGGCGGTGAGCGCGTATCTCTACAGCCATCTGATCGTCGCGACCGGCGGCACCCACGTCTACTACGACGTCACGGTGGCGATCGTCGTCGTTGTAACGGTGGGACGCCACTACGAGTCGACGGCGAAAGCCCGCGCGACGGAACTGCTCTCGGAACTGTCGACGGTGCGGGTTCGCGAGGCCCGTCTGCTTCCCGACTCCGGGGACGGGACGAGGGACCCCGGCGAAACCGTCCCAGTCGAGGAACTCGCCGGCGGCGAACGCGTCCTCGTCCGGACGGGCGAGCGCGTTCCCGTCGACGGCACCGCCCTGGAGGGAACGGCCGCGGTCGACGAGGCGGTGATCACCGGCGAATCGCTCCCCGCGACGCGCAAGCCCGGGGACGCGGTCGTTGGTGGCTCGGTCGTCCGCGACGGCGCGCTGGTGATCGAGGTCGCGCCGGGCGGCGAAAGCGGCATCGACCGCCTCTCGGCGATGGTGTGGGACCTCCAGAGCTCCAACCGGGGCATCCAGAAGCTGGCGGACAAACTCGCGACGGTGTTCGTTCCGGTCGTTTTGGTCCTTGCGGCAGTCGTATTCATGGGTTACCTCGTGACGGGCGCAGGCGTCACCGCGGCACTGCTGGTCGGACTGACTGTGCTCATCGTGTCGTGTCCGTGTGCGCTCGGACTCGCGACCCCGCTTGCGACCGCGGCCGGGGTCAGGGAGGCGCTCGAACGCCGCCTCGTCGTGTTCGACGAAACCGTCTTCGAGCGGATCCACGGCGCCGAAACCGTCGTCTTCGACAAGACCGGGACGCTCACGACCGGGGAGATGGGCGTCCTCGAGTCGACGGGGCCGACGGAGGCGTTCGTGGCGGCGGCCGCCCTGGAACGTCGGTCCGGCCATCCGGTCGCTGCGGCGATCGTCGACGCCTTCGGGAGCGACGCTGGCTCCCCGGACGACCTCGCCTTCGACGGCGGAGCCACGGCATCGGAAACGGATACGGATACGGCCATGGGAACGGCGTCGGCCGGCGTCGACGACTACCGATCGCACGACGACGGCGTCACCGGTGTCGTCGACGGCGCCGAGGTGGCGGTCGGTCACCCCGACCTGTTCGACCGCCGCGGGTGGACAGTCCCCGAAGAGCTCACGTCGACCGCACAACGGGCCCGCGAGGCCGGTCGCGTCCCGGTGCTCGTCGGACGGGACGGCGCTGCGGAGGGCGTCGCGACCGTCGGTGACGAGTACAGACCGGGGTGGGAAGCCGCGATCGACCGGTTTGCAGAGCGGGGGGTCGAGGTCGTAGTGCTTTCCGGCGACGACTCCGCGGCCTCCGGGGCCCTCTCGGAACATCCGGGGATCGATCGGGTCTTCGCCGGCGTCCCCCCGGAGGGCAAAGCCGAGACGGTATCGCGCCTGCGTCAGCGAGGCCGGACGGTCATGGTCGGCGACGGCACCAACGACGCGCCGGCGCTTGCAAGCGCGGATCTCGGAATCGCCATGGGCGGTGGAACCGCGATGGCAGCCGACGCCGCCGACGTCGCGGTGCTCGAGGACGACCTCGAGAGCGTCGAAACCGTCTTCGATCTGGCGCAGGCGACAGACCGGCGGGTGAAAGGAAACGTCGGGTGGGCGTTCTGTTACAACGCGATCGCGATCCCGCTTGCGATATCCGGCCTGCTCAACCCACTTTTCGCCGCGCTTGCCATGGCGACGAGCAGTCTGCTCGTCGTGATCAACTCCTCGCGGGACCTCCTTTGAGGTCCGACAGCGGATCGTTCGGAGCCGCGTTTCCTCGACCGGTCTCAAAACCTGGGTATTCGCCGAACACATTTTTATCTGTGCCGGAAAGCTCTACCCAATGAGCACTGGTGCCTTCGTCTGTTCGTGTGTCGACACCTGCGAGCTGGATCTCGAGGCAGTGCGAAACGGGATCGACGGGGTCGACGTGATCGCGAGTTCCTCGCATCTCTGCGGCGAGGAGGGACTGCCGGCGATGCGGGAGGTGATCGCGGAGCACGAACTCGACGACTTGGTGATCACCTGCCCCGAGTCGTCGGTCCGGGCCGGCTTTCGCGAGTTCGCCGAGGGGATGGAGATCGAGAGGAACGCAGTTTCGTTCGTCGATCAGCGCGAAGGGGCCGGCTGGATCCACGCGGAAGCGGAGGCGACCGACAAGACGGCGCGGTTGATAAACGCCGTCGTGGCCGGCCGCGAGGTCGCCGCGGCCCGTGGGAGCAAGCGGACAGTCGAACGCGAGACCGGCTCCCGCGTCGCCGTGATCGGCGACCCGGACGCGGCCGCCGCGCTCCCGGCGGCGGCCGACGTCACCCTGTTTTCCGACGGCCGCGAACTCGCCTCGCGGGTCGACGACCTCGGAGACGTCCTCGTCGAACGCGGCCGTGTCGTCGGCGTCGACGGCCGGTTCGGCGACTTCACGGTGACCGTCGAGTCCCGCGTTACCGACGACTGCGTCTCCTGTATGGAGTGTGTTCGGGACGGGCCCGATGGGGCAATCACCCGGTATCCAGTCGACATCGCTCCCGACGCGCCGGACGGCGAGTGGACCGACTGCTGTCCGACCGACGCCATCGAGATGGACGGCGTTCGTCGGTCCGTCGAATTCGACCAGGTGGTGTATCCGGCGGGCGAATCCCGAACGCGTGGGCGGGAAGTCGGCTACCACACCGGGCCTGTCGACGCCGGCACCGTTCTGGCTGTCGAGTCGCTGTTGGACGGCATCGAGAAGCCGAAACATCTCGACCTGGAGATGGACGCCTGCGTCGCCGGCGACTCGGGACAGCCCGGCTGCAACGACTGCGTCGACGCGTGTCCACACGGTGCGATCGAACGGGCCGCCGTCGACGCCGTCGAGTTCTTCGAGGCGGCGTGTCTGAACTGCGGTGCGTGTACGAGCGCCTGTCCGACGGGGGCAGTACAGCTCGATGACCCCTCGAACGAAGGGATCGCACGCCGGGTGGAAGCGCTCGTTTCACCCACCGACGGCGGCTCCGGGGGCCCGGGCGACTGGCTGTTCGGAAGCGACGAGGAGGGGATCCACACGCCTGTCGTCGCGTTCGTCTGTTCGGAACGTGCTGCGGGTACGGTCCGCGAATACGGACAGCTGCAGGCGGCCGGTGAAACCGACGTCGACTATCCCCCATTGCTTCCAGTGTCGGTCGGCTGTACCGACACGGTCGGGGAAGCCCATCTCCTGCACACGCTCGCGGCGGGAGCGGACGGCGTCGCCGTCCTGGGCTGTGGGGACGACTGTCTTCACTCGGGACCCGACCCGACCGCCGAATTGGTCGAGCGATGTAACCAGGCTACTGCGGACCTGGGTCTCGGAGAGCGGTTCGCGTTCCTCTCGCCGTCGTCCGGTGCCACGGCAGAGTTCGCCGACTCCGTCAGGGAGTTCGTCTCCGCTCTGGATCCCTCGCCGATCCCGGCGGGAGAGCACGTTGCTACCGGGCGGCTCGACACAGTCGGGGGACAGTCGGGGGGAGATCCGCTGCCCGGCAAGACGGAAGACCGATACGATGGATCGACGCCGTCGTTTGCCAGCCACGCCTGGGCGCTCGAGTCGGTTCGGGCGATCACCGACCACGCCGACCCGAAGCGCGATCTCGTTCGGGGATTGAAGGACTTCGGATACATGGAGGTCGCCGAGGGCTGTACGCTCACGCCGACGTGTGCGACGCTTTGTCCCACCGACGCGATCCGCCGGAACATCGAAGCGGGGCGTCTCGAATTCAACCACGAACTGTGCGTGAACTGTGGCATCTGTGCGGAGGGCTGCATCGAGAACGTCCTCACGATGCACGACGGTCTCGACCGCTCGCTGTTGCCCGAAGACAGGGGCGGTGATCCGTGGATGACGGTGTACGAAGGTGAGGTAATGGAGTGTGCCGGCTGTGGGAAGCCGTTCGCCTCGGCCGCGTCGGCTGACGTAATGCGAGAACAGGTGGGTGATCTCGTGGGCGATCTCGGTCCGGGCGAGGAGGAAATCTTCGACTACTGTAGCGACTGTCGGTCGGGCTTGATGGCCATGCCGTCCGACCCCGAGCCGGGAGATCGGGACGAAGGGTAACGATTCGAGTCTCACTACTCCGCGTTCCGGACGGGTATCAGTCACAGAGCCACGAGACGTCGGGCGGTCCCAACGAGGCAGTTTCCGTTGTCACGCTCTTTATCCGTCGTCGTCTCCCCGGATCGACCGGATCCCCCGCCGCGCCCGGTCCGTAACGGCATAGCCTCGTCGCCCGTCGACGGTCGTCTCCTCGATTAGTCCGGCAGCGCGAAACTCCGAGAACGTTCCGTGGAGATCGGACTCACAGAGGTCGACCGCCCCGAGCAGCTCGCGGACCGAGACGCGCTCTCTGTCGACGAGTTCGACGAGCAACCCGAGCGCTTGCTCGTCGTGAACGGCCGTGAGCACCGCCCGCACTGGCTCCGGGACCGCCATCGCAGCGATCGAGAGCGGTGACTCCCCGGAGACGGGTTCCAGGGACGCGTTCGGCAAGTGGGTGGTTTCGCCGGTCGTCGGATCCCGAACGAGGCTGGAGTCGGAGGACTCACGCAGGAGCACGTACACCGTTCCCTCCTCGTCGCGAACTGTTCTCACGAGTTCGTCACCTCGTTGTCTGTGGGATCTTCCTCGTTCCAGTCGCGTGTGTCGTACTCCCGGTAGTACTGGTACGTCCGGAACCCGGCGACTGCGCCGACGAACACCAGCGCCCCGCCGATCCGACTCATTCCCTCGAAGTACCACACCATGACGCCGAGGCTGAACGCGAGCAGCGCCAGGTTGAGCGCGACGACGCTGGCGACGAACAGTCGGAGCAGGTCCGGATGGACCCCCTCGATCGCCCCTTGGAGCTGTTCGTCCGTGGCGTTCTTCCCGAAGGTCCGAACCGTCGGCGCTTCGGGAATCTCGACGGAACTGGGTTCGATGGAAACCGTCTCCTCGAGGTCGAACCGCTCTGGGGACTCGTCGGGTTCGTCGGCCGCTTCCTCCGTGCCGCCGGGTTCGGTCACTGCTCGCGGGTAGGTGGTCGTCGGGAAAAAGGGATTCGCTGTGAGCCTGTCGATACCGAGGCCCCGTTCGCGCCTACGCGCAGTTACCGAGGTCGAGCGCTCGCGTCGTCTCGACCCACGCGAGAGGGTTCTCCGCGTCGTAAAACACCACGTTCCCGTCGTCCTCGTACGCCTCCACGGTGTCGTCAGCCCACGCCGACAGTTCGGCGAGCGGCGACGGCGACCGATCCAGCTTCGACCCGTCGTCGGAATGCGTGGTCATGGTTCGGTGTTTGGTAATTGTTGGCACGATATAGGTCTTTCCGTCCCGGCATTAGATCCCTTTGCTCATCAGGTGGCTCCGGAGCACATCGGGTGTTTTTCCGCCCGATTCTGTGTTGAGCAACGCGATGTCCGCGTCGTCGTCGAACTGTGACGCGAGCTTCCAGGCGCCGGCGGCCGCCGCTCCCCCGCCTGGACCCATCTCGACGACGGTGGTCTGATTGATCGTCACTGCGCTCTCGAGGATCTCCTCGTCGTCGACGGTGACCGCACGGCCGCCGATCCGGTCGAGCGCCTCGAGTGCGGGCGGCCCGCCCTCGGGGGCGGGTATCTCGAGTTCTCCGACGATCGTGTCTGGAACCTCCCACGGCTCCGGCACCGCGAGCCCCCGCTCGTGGGCCGCAGCGATCGGCGCACAGCCGGAGGGTTGTACCGCTATCACCTCGGGGATCCGGTCGATCACGTCCAGGTCGGCGGCGAGTTCGAATCCACGGACCACGCCAACGAGGAGTTCGCCCGTTCCGGTCGGGACGAACACGGCGTCCGGCGCCGACCAGCCGCGGTCCGCGAGCAACTCGAGGGCGACTGTCTTGGCTGCCTCGTGACGGTACGGCGTCGCGAACTCCTGCAGCGAGTAGTAGTCGGTCGCGAGCCGTTCGTCGATCGCCTCCCGGGCATCGTCGTAGCGTCCCCCGACGACCTGCATCTCCCCGCCGTGGACGTTCACCATCGCCTTGTTCGCAAACGCACACCGAGACGGGACGAACGCGTGCAGGCGGAGGTCGGCTCGACCCGCGTACGCCGCCGCCGACTGTGCGGCGTTGCCGGCTGCGGCAAGCGCCAGCGGTTCGATATCCCGTTGGGTGGCGTGACCTGCGGCGGCGGTTACGGCGAGGCTCATTCCGCGATCGAGAACCGTCCCGGTGGGATTGCGGGACTCGTCTTTGATCTCCACGCTCGCGACATCGAGTTCGTCGGCGAGTCGATCGGCCGCGACGAGCGGCGTTCCCCCTTCGACTGCGCTCACCCGGTTCCGTCCGGAAAAGGGTAACACGGCTCCGAACGCCCACATGCCGTCCGCGTCCGGGTAGTGTTCCACCAGGTCGGTCCGGGAATCGACCGCCGAAAGGTCATACGCCGGGTCGAGCACCCCGTTACAGTCCGGGCAGCGTCCCGCAACGTCGGCGTCGTGGTCGGCACCGCAGTCGGTACACTCGAGTCCGGAAAACGCCTTCGTCGTCTCCATACTGGCCGTTCTCGCCCGCCCTACTAATCACTCGCTGTTTCGGGGTCCTCGCGGTCGCCGTCCCCGTCGGGTGCGTCACCGGAAGCCCCTCCGGGAGTTTCCTCGGCAGCACCTTCGGGTGTTTCCTCGTGAGTTTCCTCGGCAGCACCTTCGGGTGTTTCCTCGTGAGTTTCCTCGGCTACTTCGGCGTCAGAGATGTGCGCCTCGGCACTCACCGTTTCGACGTCGATGTCGAGTTCGGCGGCGACGGCGTTCAACAGCGCGCGCTGTTCGGCCATCTCGTTTTCGAGCCGCTTTACGCGGTCCGTCGTGTCGGTGACGCTTTCTTGGGTTGCCTGTACCTGCTCGCGGAGCTCGTTGAGCCGCTGATACATCTTTTCGGCCGTGTCCGCGAGCGTCTGGATCTTCTTTGCGGTTCCACCGAGTCCCATAGCCGTCGTATTTATTCCCCGCCCTTGAGTGCGTTCCGCTTGTTGTCTCCCTGTCGACGGAAGCGCCCCTTTGGCGTAGGGGACGAAACCACGCCGACCGACGGAGCCCTTTTTAGGGTACGCAGTCTGCATCAGGTATGAACGAAGGCCGGACGCGTATTTTGCTGACGAACGACGACGGCATCGACAGCGTCGGATTCCGGGCGCTGTACGACGGTCTCTCTCGAGTAGCGGACGTGGTGGCGGTCGCTCCCCGGAACGACCGGAGTTCGGTCGGCCGGACGATGTCACACGAGGTGCCGGTCGAGGAACACGAACTCGGCTACGCGATCGAGGGGACGCCAGCCGACTGTACGGTCGCGGGACTGGAGGTGCTCTGTCCCGACGTGGATCTGGTCGTCGCGGGCTGTAACAAGGGGGCGAACATCGGTGCGTACACGCTTGGTCGGTCGGGGACGGTCTCTGCCGCGGTCGAGGCGGCGTTCTTCGAGGTGCCGGCGATGGCCGTCTCGCTTTACATCCCTGTCTCCGACGACTGGGAGGAACTGGCGACCGAGCCCGAAGACTTCAGGGAACCCGTCGAGATCGCCACGTTTCTGGCGGAACACGCGATCGACGCCGGCGTGTTCGAACACGCCGATTATCTCAACGTCAACGCCCCGTACAACACGGCCGAACAGTCCGACGTGGACTCCGAGGGCGGTACGGATGATCGCCTTCCCGTCGAAATCACCCGCCCCTCGCGGCTGTACGACATGACTGCCGAACGAAACGGGGATTCGATTCGACTCCGAGACCGCATCTGGGAGCGAATGGCCGACGGAACGCTCCCCGAACCCGAGGGGACGGACCGACACGCCGTCATGAACGGCCGGGTGTCGGTTTCGCCGCTCTCCGCACCGCACACGACCGAGCGCCAGGGAACACTCGCCGAGGTTCTCGAGGCGTACGGCTCCGCGGTGTAGCCCAGCAGATCACTCGTCTACCATTTCCTCGAACTCTGGCAGGAGATCGTCATCTCCGTCGTCGTCTCCGTGGTCATCTCCGTCGTCGGTCCCGTCGGTCCCGTCGTCCGAACTGCCGTTTTCGGGGCCCTCTCCGTCTGATTCGTCGTCTCCGTCGTCTCCGTCGTCTCCGTCGGATCCGTCGTTCTCGCTTTCCGTCTCTTCGTTTTCCGAGTCCTCTTCGGACGGGATCTCCTCCACCTCGAGCACCGTGAGGGGGATGTTTCGGAGCCGCTGTCCGATCTCCTTGCGCGCGATGCGGCTCGCGTGTTCCTCCCGTTCGACGTTGAACACGGTCATCTCCAGTTCCAGTGCGACCAGCGCCTCGTCGGCGGCGATGAACGCCGGTGGCAACGACTCTCCCTCGGGGGAGGTCCGCTCGCCCATGTTGATCTCCACGTAGTTGAGATCCGGGTTCAACATCTCCCCCGTCTTGGAGATGGCGATCCGGATCGCCTCGTCGGGCGTTTCCACGTCGTACACCGGCACTGCAGCTTCGACGACGACTCGACAGTCCATAGTGTTCGATACTACTATGTGATGATGTATGAAGGTTCGCCCGCGAACGAGGGCGGTGTTCGGATATGGATTGAAGAGCGGGTCGTGATGTTTTCAAATCTTTTTATTATCATAAATATTATAATAGTTTATAAATATCAATATCTAAATTATTTATATAATAATAAATTTCAATATTGTAGTCATTTTTATATGTAGTATTATACGTGCAGCAGGTACTGTTCATAACTGGCTTCACGAGGTTGAGCTATAGACCCCTTGATGGACATATCATACACGCGTTGCTGTTGACGAAACCGTAGGTCGACCCAACGATGGACAGTACTGGCTGTAAGCCGTTGTCGAACCGACAGTAACGAATTGGTGCATACACAGCACGAGGCGAAGACAGACGACAAACAGACAGACAGTGTACGTGCAATCATTTTTCTTGCCGCTCTCACGAGGATCACGACGTTGACGACACCGTGTTTCTCTTCGACAAATTGTGTCCGTTTAATTACTCTTGTTCTCGGCACTACCTTAGCCCACAAGTCGAACGTCACGGATATTATATCTTTCAAACATATAATATATAGTGATATTATAAAAGTATTTAATTTTATATTATATAATTATACCTATACTAATACGGCTTTTGAAAACATAGTGTGACTCCGAAGGCCACCTGAAACGAAGGGGAGGGGGAAAAGACGAACCGAGCAGTAGATTCAAACCCCAATGGATCGAT
Organism: Halalkaliarchaeum desulfuricum; assembly: GCF_002952775.1. Taxonomy (NCBI): domain Archaea; kingdom Methanobacteriati; phylum Methanobacteriota; class Halobacteria; order Halobacteriales; family Haloferacaceae; genus Halalkaliarchaeum; species Halalkaliarchaeum desulfuricum. Next base: position 2,593,129 of record NZ_CP025066.1, on the reverse strand, counting down.
CATTCGAACGATGCTCCGAACCAAGGGTCCACTCCTCACTGTAGATCTGTCCGTGAGGGATCACACGACCGAACGGATTGACGACGTACTGGACGAGTTCATCGGCGGTCGCGGGGTCGCGACGCGGCTGGCCCACGAACGGATTCCCTTCGACGCCGATCCACTGGGCCCGGACAACAGGCTCTACTTCACAACCGGTCCCCTCCAGCAATCCGAAATGAGCTTCACCGGTCGAACGAATGCGACCGCCGTATCGCCGCTAACTGATGGGCTCGCGTCTTCGAACGCCGGCGGGTTCGTCTCCCGTCCGTTTGTGGAGACGGGGTACGGCGCCGTCGAGTTCGCCGGCGAAAGCGACGAACTGCTCGTCATCCACGTCACCGACGACGGCGTCGAGTTCGATCCAGCCCCGGAACTCGAAGGCGCGCGCGTCCCGGAGGTCACCGAGTACGTGCGGTCGACGCGAGATCTCGACGCCGAACACATCGTCGCCATCGGGCCGGCCGGCGAGAACCAGGTCAGGTTCGCCTCGATCATGACCTCCGAGAGCCGCGCGTTCGGGCGGGGAGGCCTCGGGGCGGTGATGGGGGCGAAGAATCTGAAGGCGGTCACGTTCGAGGGCGACTCCGCACCGGACGTCGAGGTCCCGGACGTGCAAGCGGAGATCCACCGGGAGGCCGCCGAAAGCGACAGCATCATGAAACGCCAGGGGACGACGTCGGTGACGGACCTCGCAAACGAAGTCGAGGGGATGCCCACTCGCTACTGGTCGGAGAAACAGTTCGAGGGGATCGAAGGGATCAACGGCGACGCCGTTGAGGCGAAAAAACACAAACGCGGCACCTGTTCGCGGTGTGCCTTCGCCTGCAAGCTTCCCACCCGCGACGAGGAAACTGGTCTCGAGACCGAGGGTCCGGAGTTCGAGACGATCATGGCGTTCGGCTCGAACCAGGGCGTTGACGACGTCGTCGACGTGATGCAGTCGAACGAACTGTGTGATCAGCTGGGGATGGACACCATCTCGTGTGGCAACACGATCGCGGCGTATCTCGAAAGCGAGGACGCCTTCGGCGACGTCGAGTTGGTCCACGAACTCGTCGAGAAGATTGCCCATCGCGAAGGGATCGGCGACACGCTCGCGGAGGGGATCGCCCGGTGTCACGAGGAACTGGGTGTCGGCAACTGGACGGTGAAAGGGCTGGACTTTGCGGCCCACGAGGGTCGGACACTGCACGGCCAGGGGCTCGCGTACGCGGTCGCCAACCGGGGCGGCGACCACATGTACTCCACCTTCTACGCGTGGGAGTACCCGCTGGTCGACGAGGCGGATGCGTTCCCCCCGGAGGGACTCGACGGGAAAGCGCCGGCGGTCGCCACCCAGGAGAACATGCGCGCCCTCGAGGACTGTGGCGTCATCTGTCGGTTCTCCCGAGGGATGATCGCCGAGCATCCCGAGCGGCTCGAGGCGCTGTTCGACGCGGAGCTTTCGGACCTGCAGTCTGTCGGCGATCGGGTGGTCACACTCGAGCGCGACTTCAACAACCGGCGGGGGTTCGACCGCGAGGACGACACGCTCCCGTACGTCGACCAGCTCGAGGGGTTCGAGAACGCGCTCAACGAGTACTACGATGCGCGTGGCTGGAACGACGACGGGACCGTCCCCGAACAGCAAGTCAACGCCATCTACGGGTAGGTTCCGTCGCTCCCCTTAGAAGTGGGTCATCTATCCTGACGGTTGTCGGTCGTTACCGGGCGATCGGAACATCGGAAGGCCGATCCACCGGGAACTAACTACATCCTCCTTTCTCAGTCGGCAGTCACGATCTCGATTTCGTGGCCGTCCTGGTCCTTCGTGAACGCGTAGTTGTAGTCACAGGATTCGGGGTCCCGATAGTCCTCAGCCTCCCGCAACATTAGGTCCTCCCACGCATCCTCGAGATCGTCGACGCGGACGGCGAGATGACCCCACGCGTCGCCCATCGTGTACGTACGGTCGTCGTAGTTGTACGTGAGTTCGACTGCCATCTCCTCGGGGGCGGCGTCGAGTGGCTCCATGAAGTAGTTCGCGAACGTGTCCGCCTCCCACCGCTTCCCGTTGTACGCGTATTCGAGCTTCCTGGTCCACCACCCGAGGGCCTCGTCGGGGTCCTCGATGCGGATCATGGTGTGATCCAGGCTCCACTGGGCGCCGTGGTCGCGCTCGACGATCTCGATTTCGTGCCCGTCGGGGTCTTTCACGAACGCGTAATTGTACCCGCAGGATTCGGGATCCCGGTAGTCTTCGACTCCCTGATCCATCAGTCGCTCGTAGGCGTCCTCGAGGTCGTCGACGCGGACGGCGATGTGTCCCCACGCGTCCCCCATCGTGTAGCTTCGACCGTCGTGATTGTACGTCAATTCGAGTTTCGCTGCGTCCTCGTGCATGTCTTCCGGGCCGAGGAAGACGTTCGTAAAGGTGTCCGCCTCCCAGCGCCCCTTCTCCTCGTAATCGAGGTGTGTCTTGTACCAGTCCAGAGATTCGTCTAGATCCTCAACGCGGATCATCACATGGTCGAGCGTTCCCATGTCAATGCAGTCTCCTCACGACGTCAAAAACGTACCGGCTCCCCTGGAATGACGCTACTGCTGAGGATATCAATTTTAAGCCAACGAATCACCGTACTATTATGGTAACTAACTCCTGTCAGCGAATTGTAATACAAATTTCGGGCTAATTCGACATCTGAGAGCGTTTCTGGCTCACGGTTCTGATTAACTGCGTACTCGATTGCATCGGTCATACTCTCGAGACCATTCTCCGGCACTAATTCGGCGAGGGCACGGCTATCTCTTCTACTCTCGTGAGCGAGTGCATTCCCGATCGACAGGGCCCTCACGACTGGTTTAGAATAACGGAACGTTACAACTCTATGTGTGTGATTGGCTATTGATCGTTTAGCAAACGGGGGTGGACACGTAATATATGTGTAAATATTTACCACTAGACAGTACAATTGCTAGGGCGGCGACGAGTCCCTCAGGATCCGTTTCCACGACCGGCGGCATCCGCGTTCCCTGCGGGGCGCTCGCGGTCACCGCGTTGATGAACGTTTTCTTCCGGTCGGTCGCCATCTCCAGGTCGGCGTGTTCGAAATCGGCCAGTCCGACGGCCGTGAGGTTGCGGTCGGAGGCGTCGGTGAGCGATCGCACGTAAATTCGTCCGATATCCGGGCGTTCAGGCGGGGGTTCGTACGCGATGTGGAGACTGAAACAAATCCACAACCCGATGAGAAGTAAGTAGCAAAATTATTATATACATTACTATTATATATGACTGAGAATATCTCCGAAGTTATTGGTGTTGAAGTCCATAGTTCACCAGTTCCAACTGGCTTCCCGACAGTTATTTACGCCTAACGATCGACACCACCCGACTAACGTTGCCGCTGATGAGACCGTGATTCGACTCGTGACGAACAGTACCGGCTGTACGCCGCTGTCGATTTTGATATTACTGAATTGGTGCTGATCGGTTATGAGGTTCCTTAATAGCGGACTCGTAAAGGGACTCACGACGCTCCACGAAAGTAATGACGTATCCACGCTGGAGTTCTCATCGACGGCTCGCAATCGTTGAAAGATGCCTGATCTCACCACGATTACTATCCGCATCTCGAACGCCACAGAGACCGCGACTCAAAAAACATCAGATAAGTGGTAGTAAGATATATTTATTTGACTTCTGATTATATTTCCCCGTCCACGTAGAAACTGCTCACGAGTGGTTATACGGACTCCATCCGCACGGGAACAGCTTGTCCAAACACGCCGGTTTAGACATGCCAAATTATTTATTTAGGGAATTGGTATTACCGGTATGGCGCTCTCTCGTCGGGTCCAACACGACGAGTATCCCGACTGGATACTCGCGTTCGGCCCGTTCTTCGTCCTCGCGATTCTCGTTACGGCTATCTACGGAGTGGTTTCGCTCGTGGGCGTCGACTGGCTCGCAGCGACAGAGACGCTCGACGTTCTCGTGGTGTTGACGGGGATCGGATTCGTCGCCGGCATTCTCCCGGTCATAGTGGGGATGCTCTGGTTTCCGTATTTCCGGCGGCTGGATCTGGGGTGGATCCACGCGGTGTTGGCGTTCTCGGCGGGGATCCTCGCGTACATCGCCGTCGAGATGGCCCTTGAAGCGGTCGGGTTCGCCGCGGAAGTTCCGACGCCGTTCGTCGGCGAATCGGTCGCGATCGGGGCCGTGCTCGTCACCGTGGCGACGATGGAGCTCGCAAGCCGATGGCGGAGCCGAAAGACTGCGTCGGTTTCGGGTGACGGCCTCAGGGTCGCGTATCTGGTCGCTATCGGCCTGGGACTCCACAGTATCGGCGAGGGGCTCGCGATCGGGAGCGCGTACGTCCTCGGAGATGTCGGACTCGTGGCGCTTTTGACGCTCGGGTTCATCATCCACAACGTCACCGAGGGACCGGCCGTCATCGCCGCACTGGCTCGCGAACAGGAAACACCCCCGCTGCGTCACTTCGCCGCGCTGGGCCTGCTCGCCGGCGGCGGCGTCATCCTCGGCGGCTGGATCGGCAGCTTCGTGGATTCGGCGCTGGTCGCGACCCTCTTTTTCGCCATCGCGTTCGGCGCGATCGTGCAGGTCCTCTGGGAAATGGCCGAGCTCATCACGTCGGAGGTGGAGTCGCTTGTCACCCGCAGGACGTCGCTCGGATTCGTCGCTGGGCTCGCTGTGCTGTTCCTCCTCGAGGAAGTGATCGTCGACGGACTCCTCTTATAAGGAGACGTGGTTCAATTTCGTCGGTCCACGCGAAGCAGCACGACACCCAGGACCAACAGGATCACGGTGCCGAGCGGAATCGGGTACTCCGGAATGCCCAGACTGTATCGGAGGTACGCAGCCCCGACGAACAGCACGCCGGCGAGCACCAGCAGCGCGCCGATGAGCCGGACCGGGTCGACGGGACCCGATTCGACGGCCGCTTCGCGGAGATAGTACACTCCCGCGACGGCCGCCGCCGCGAGGACGACGATTGCCGCCACTCCCCACAGCTGGTAGGCGACAGCAACGCTTTCGCCGGCCTGGAGCCGGATCGCGGCGGGCACCGACTGGATCCCGAGGCCGTTCAGTTCGGGGATCGCAAACCCCCAGCCGTACTGTACCTCGAATAGCGGAAACCGGACGGCGAGGAACCGCCCGTCGAACACGCGCTCGCTGAGCGCCACGTTCCACGGGATGAATACCGCGAGCCACGCCGAGACCACCGCGAGTTCCCCCGCGTACTCCGATCGAACCCACATGCGACTGTCCGTACTGGCGTGTCCCGGGAACTTAAAACGGTACGGAGACGGATCCGCCGGGCGTCCCCGATCTCGCGTGCGGCCGAACGGATGGTTTCAAGTCTCGGGACGGAAAACCCGCGTGCATGCAACCGGGAGATCGTGTCCGCGTCGAACGCGGGGGCGTCACAAACGAAGGGGTACTGTTGCCCTCGACGACCGAGACGTATCTGGTGGTAAAGCTCGACGGGGGCTACAACGTCGGAATCGACCGCGAGGAGGCGTCCGTCGAGGTCCTCGAATCTGGAGTTCACGACATCGACGGGAACGGCGCCGGTGACGACGAGGTGTCCGAAATCGAGTTCGAAGGCGAGCTTCCGACGATCTCGCTGATCTCGACGGGCGGGACGATCGCCTCGACGGTCGACTATCGGACTGGTGCAGTCACCGCGCAGTTCGACGCAGAGGACGTCCTCCGGGCGGTTCCGGAACTCGCCGGGCGGGCCAACTACCGCGGGCGAGTGGTCGCGAACATCCTCTCGGAGAACATGGAGGTGCCGATCTGGCAGGAACTCGCGCGGGCTGTCCACGAGGAAATCGAAGCCGGGGCGGACGGCATCGTGGTCATGCACGGTACCGACACGATGCAGTTCACCGCGTCGGCGCTGTCGTTCATGCTCGAGACGCCGGTACCGATCGTGTTCACGGGCAGCCAGCGGTCGGCCGACCGGCCCTCCTCGGACAACGTGATGAACGCGGTCTGCTCGGTGGAGGCCGCAAAGGCCGATCACGCCGAGGTCCTCGTCTGCATGCACGCGAGCGCCTCCGACGACGTCTGTGCGCTCCACCGTGGCACCCGGGTCCGGAAGAACCACACCTCCCGCCGGGACGCCTTCGACACCGTCGGCGCCACCCCCCTCGGGGAAGTCGACTACGAGGCGGCTATCGAGGAGGGAGCAGACGGGGATGTCGCCGATGAGGCGATCACCTTTCGGCGCGACTACCGGGAACGCGGGTCGGTCGAACTCTCGCTGTCGCCGGAGCTGGAACCCGGCGTCGAACTGGTGAAGTTCACCCCGGGAATGGATCCGGCCGCCTGGGAGTATCTCGACGACAAAGACGGCGTCGTCGTCGAGGGCACCGGACTCGGTCACGTCCACACGGATCTCATTCCGCGGCTCGAAGAGTTAGCTGACGACGGCACCGCCGTCGTGATGACCAGCCAGTGTCTCGAGGGTCGCGTCTGCGACCGCGTTTACGACACGGGACGGGACATCCTCGATGCGGGCGTGATCGAGGGCGGCGACACGCTTCCGGGAACCGCGAAGGTGAAGCTGATGTGGGTACTCGCAAACGTCGGCGGCGACGCCGTCGCGCCCGAGTCGGTCGCCGAGGCGATGCGGACGGATCTCGCCGGCGAACTGACCGCGGAATCACAGCCGTGGCGGTGACTGGGAGAATCGAGCAATGACTGATCGCGACGAAACTCCGACCGCCGATCTCGACGTCACCGTCAGGCAAGCCAAACCGGACGACGAGGACGCAGTCGTCGCATTCACGGCAGACACCTGGAGCGACAGGGACGCCTCCGATTACATTCCCCGGGTGTTCTCGGAGTGGGTCGAGACCGACGGACCGACCCAGCGCACGTTCGTCCTCGACGTCGAGGACGATGCTGGCGGCGACCAGGACGTCGCCGGGATCTGTCAAGGCGTGTTGCTCTCGGATCACGAGGCCTGGGCGCAGGGAATGCGCGTGAATCCCGATTACCGCGGCATGGGAATCTCGCGGCTGCTCACCGACGCAATTTTCGAGTGGGCTCGCGATCGGGGAGCGACGGTGATTCGGAACATGGTGTTCTCCTGGAACGTGGCCGGACTCGGCCAGTCCCGGGCGGCCGGATTCGATCCCTGCACGGAGTTCCGCTACGCGAGGCCGGATCCCGACGCCGACGCCGAGCCGGCGCTTTCGGTCGGCGCCGACGCGGCCGGCGCCTGGACGTTCTGGGGCCAGTCGGAGATCAGGACCCACCTCTGTGGGCTCGCCATGGACGACAGCGAATCGTGGGCGCTCTCGGAGCTTACGCCCGAAAAACTGCAGACCGCAGCTGCGGAGGACCGTCTGTTTACGGTTCACGATCGGGGCGTCCGCGGGTTCACCTATCGGGATCGGACGTTCGAGCGAGAGAACGAAGACGGTGAGACGGAGGAGTGGGCGCTATACGCCGTCGGTGCGTGGGACACCTCGAAGGCGGCAGCGTCCCTGTTTGCGGCCGTGGCCCGGGATGCGGCAACCGTCGGCGTCGACAACGTTCGCGTGATGATCCCGGAGGGAGTCGAGTGGATCAGCGACGTCGCCGCCGCACGCGTGCCTGTCGCTGCCGAGCCCGACTTCGTGATGGCTGCCGATCTGACCGATCCGGCACTCGTGCCGGAAGACGGCCGCCTGTAGGCGTCTCTGGGGCGTATCGCACCCCCGATGGCTGGGTTTTTACACGTTCGCCCCGAAACATGATCGATGGAACCGCTGCTGATCGAGAGTCTGCCGACGATCCGCTCCCTGCTTTATTACGGTGCGGTGTACGGGATTCTGGTGGCTGTCGCATATTGGGTGTACACTGACGCCCGTGAGCGCGGGAGCCGATACGCCGCCCTGTGGGGAGTCGCGACGCTCGTGTTTGCCATCCTCGCGGTGATCCCGTACATGTATCTCCGGTGGCGCGACGGTGTGGATGCAGGCGCCTGACCGGTGTGTCGTGGAGGAACCCCTCCGATTTAAAAGAGAGTTCGAACCGCTCACAGCTGTTTTCAAACGGATCGAGAGGTCAGTCCACTCCGGATGGTTCTATTCGACCCGTCGAAGCGCCAGTAGCGCGGCCAAAAGCGTGCCGACCAAAGCGACGACGACGCCGAATCCGGGGGTTGACACGTCAGCTGCATCGTCTGGCGTGTCTTCGGGCGTCTCCTCGTCAACGTCTTCTACATCGCTTTCCTCTTCATCGGTTTCCGCTTCAGTCTCCGCATCGACCGACTGGACGCTTATTTCGGATCGCTCGACGTAAACGCTCTCGTCGTAGAGCTCAGGGTGTAACTGGGAGGCAAGCGTGTGTGTCGCCTCCACGATGCTGCGTGGTGCAGGCTGGTTTAGCCACTGTACTTCGACGACGACCTCGGACTCGGTTTCGCCGGCGGTCGTCGTGTCGTACGGTTCCTGTTCGAGGAAGACGCCGGGCATCGTCACCACGAGCACTTCGGGATCAAGTTCGGTGAGTACTTCGTCATTCAGTTGTGGGAACCCTTCGTATTCCTTGGCGACATTGTCGGCACCGGAAATCGTGATGATTTCGTCGATAAACGTGTTTCCGCCGGCAACGAAGCCGTCACCGAGGGGATACAATGCGGCCGGACGTTCATCGGCCTCGTCGCTGACGGTGTTCAGGGCGTCCACATTGGCGTTCATCCACGCATTCGCCTCGGCGGCACCCTCGCAGTTCCCGGTCAGTTTGCCGATCGTTTCCGTCTTCTCGGCGACATCCTGCGTGTCAGTCGCTTCGGGGAAGTGATACACCGTCAGACCGGCCTCGCGCAGGGGTTCGACGTCTTGAGCACTGACGTTCGGGGCCAGAACCAGATCTGGATCGGTCGCGACGACCTGTTCGACGCTGGCACCGAACTCTGCGGAGACGTTCGCCTTCTCCTCTGCGCCATCGAGATAGTGGGCGAACTGTGAGACGCCGACGACCTGTTCATCGCCGCCGATCTCCCACATCGTCTGGGCGGCGCTCGGTCCGATCGTGGTCACCCGTTCGGGCTGTTCGTCGAGCGTTATCCTCTCGCCGGTCGCATCGGTCATCTCGACCGGGAATTCACACGGTTCGTACGTCGCGTTCGGTTCGTCCATGTCCGCAACCGGCGAAGACGCCGCCCCGGCCGCTGGAGCGGCGCCGATACCGGCCAGGAGAACAAGTATCGAAATCAGTATTGTTGTCCGTCGCATCGATTTGGGCGAGGAGCTAACCCAATAAGTATTTATCTATTGAAAGTGGGCTTGTAGTTGTGAGCACTGAGGGAGTCGATCGGCTCGTCCGGACCATTACGCGGTGGGAGCCAGCCGCTCGGACGGCGAAATCGCGTGCCGTAGCGTGGTCTGTGCTGTTGAGCGCGCTGCTTGCGGTCGTCATTACGATTGCCGCCGGGATCGGCCCCGTGTCGATCCCGCCCGCTGAAATCGCCAAAATCCTGCTCAACTCGATCGCGGTCCCTGTCGGGCTCGAATTGACGTGGGGTGGGGCATTGGCCGGCGGGCTATTACAGCATCCCGGCTTCGAAGTGAGCTGGCAGTCCTTGACGGCGTACCCGGTAAATGAGACACACGAACGGATCGTGATGCAGGTCAGACTCCCACGGATTCTTCTCGCTGGGCTGGTCGGCTTTTCGCTGGCGGCAGCCGGCACCGTGATGCAGGGCTTTTTCCGCAATCCGATGGCGGATCCGTCGATCATCGGCGTCTCGTCGGGCGCGGCGCTGGGCGCGACGGTGTTCATCGTCGCGCCCCTGGCGCTCCCGTTCGGGCTCGGGCTTCGCGGGGCGGCGTTCGCCGGCGCGTTGCTCGCTGCGTTTGCGGTCTACGCGATCGCGACCGAAAACGGCAGGACACCGGTCGCCACGCTGTTGCTCGCGGGGGTGGCCGTGCAGACGTTCCTGGGGGCGATGATCTCGTATCTCCAGCTCCAGGCGGGCGAGAGCCTCAGGCAGGTCGTCGCGTGGCTCATGGGCCATCTCCAGGGGTCGACCTGGGCAGAGGTGCAGGCGACGCTGCTCGTGGTTCCGCTGCTGTTCGTCGTCCTGCTGGCTTACTCCCGCGATCTGAACGTGCTCCTCCTTGGCGAGGAAGACGCCAAGGGGCTCGGCATCGAGGTCGAACGGACGAAACGGGTTCTGCTTGCCGCCTCGAGCGTGATCACCGCCGCCGGGGTCGCCGTCGCCGGCGTTATCGGGTTCGTCGGGCTGATCGTTCCACACATGCTCCGGCTCGTCGTGGGTCCGGATCACCGCGTGCTGTTGCCCGCCTCGGCGCTCGCGGGGGCGGCGTTCCTGGTCGTCGCCGACACGGTGGCCAGAGCCGGCGCGACGGAAATCCCCGTGGGGATCGTCACTGCCGCCGTCGGCGCGCCCTTCTTCCTGTATCTGCTCCGGAAACGGGAGGTGCACGAACTGTGAACCGCGGCGAGTTCGATCCGGACCGACGGATCGGGGACGCGAACGAAACACGGAACGGTGAGCAACACAACGGAAACGGCGACAGCGACCTCCCGCTCGAACTCCCCGGGGATGAGACTTCCGGGGGTGATACAGTCGGTGATACAGCAGGTGGGTCAGTCGGTGAGCCAGTCGTCGAAGCCAGGGGAATAGACGTGTCGCTTGGCGGCGTTCGGATCCTCGAAGACGTCGACGTCACAGTCGAGTCCGGGACGCTGGTCGGTCTCGTTGGGCCCAACGGAGCGGGGAAGTCGACGCTGCTTCGGGCGATGCGCGCGTTGATCCCCATCGACTCAGGGGAGGTTCGGGTGGCCGGTGTCCCGGTCCACGATCGGCCCGCCCGGGAGGTGGGCCGCACGATCGCGACTGTCCCCCAGACGACGACACTGTCGTTTTCCTTTAGCGTCCAGCAGACCGTGGAGATGGGACGGACCCCGCACGTCTCCCGGTTCGGCACGCTCGGATCCGACGACAGGGAGGCGATCCTGACGGCGATGGAACGAACCGAGATCACCCAGTTTGCCGGCCGGTCGATAACGGAGGTCTCGGGCGGCGAGCGTCAGCGAGTCCTCCTCGCCCGGGCGCTCGCCCAGGAGACGCCCGTCCTTTTTCTGGACGAGCCGACGGCGAGCCTCGACGTGAACCACGCGGTTCGAACTCTCGAGATGGTCGACGAACTTGTCGAGGAGGGTAAGACCGTGGTGGCCGCGATCCACGATCTGGACCTCGCGGCGCGGTACTGCGACGAACTCGTGTTGCTTTCCGACGGGCGCGTGCGTGCGTCCGGTTCCCCTTCGGAGGTGCTCACCGCCGAGAGCCTGAAGGAAACATTTGACGCGACGGCTGTCGTGACTGGACAGCCGGCCGCGAACGCGCCGGGCGTGACGGCGTTCTCGCCGGCGGCGTGTACCGACCTCGGTACTGATCTGCGCGTCCACGTGCTCGGCAACGGACATCCGGCGGCACTGGTTCTGGCCCGCCTCGCGGCAACTGACGCAACGATCTCGCTGGGCCCGGTCCACGATGGCGACGACGCCGCCGTGCTGGCCGACGACGTGGGGGCCGAGACGGTGACAGTCCCGCCGTTTTCGGGGCTGTCCGACGCGACGATCGAACGGGTTGGGGAGGTCGTCTCGTCGGCGGACTGTCTCGTCCGGGCCGGCGACGTGCCGCGTCCAGTCGAGGATCTTCTCGAAGAGTCCACCGGCGATCAGTTCCCGCCAGTCGTCGACGCCCGATCGCTGGAGCCGGAGTCCGTCGCGTGTGCGATCGACAAACGTCTCGCCGACGTCGATGTCGAGGCCAGCGACGAGGCGGGTGGGGAAGCGGTTCTCGAGGATCACAGCGGGACGGACGAACCGTAGCGCTTTCGCCGGTCGGCTGACTTCTCCCGGTATGTCCGTTCCGTGCGTGGCGGTCTCCAGGGAGCAAGGCGAGGCCGTCCGTCAGGCGCTTGCGGAAGCCGGCGTGCTCGACGGGAGCCACCGGATCGTCGTCGATGAAGACACGATCTATCTGCCGATCACAGACAAGGCGGGCGTTCCCGAGGAATACGCCGACTCGGTGACGACTCGCGAGCTTCCCGAACAGGAGCCACAGCGGACCCCGGCGGATCTTCTGGGCTACGATCCGACCTACGAACGACTCGGGGACATCGTCATCCTCGACGAGGACGACCTCGATCGAGCACGCGAGATCGCGAACGCGGTCGTCGACTCCGACATTCCCGTTCGAACGGTTCTGAATCGCGCCTCGAAGATCCGGGGCGAGTTGCGGGTTCGAGACTGGGAGGTGCTCGTCTCCCCGGACGATATCGGGGCGCCGAATCCCTACAGTTCTCCCACGGAGACCGTCCACCGCGAGTACGGCTACGAGTTCCTGCTCGACGTCGACGAGGTGTACTTCTCGCCGCGGCTCGCGACGGAGCGACACCGCGTGCTCGAGAACGTCGACTCGGGCGAGCACGTCTTCGACATGTTCGCCGGCGTGGGGCCGTATGCGATCCCTGCGGCCGACCGAGGGGCGGTGGTGGTGGCCTGCGATCTCAACGAACGGGCGATCGACTACCTCCGGGAGAACGCCCGCCGGAACGGCGTGAGCGATCGGATCACCGCGATACACGGCGATGTCCGCGAGGTCGCCGACGACTGGGAGGGCTGGGCCGAGCGAATCTTCATGAACCTCCCGCACTCGGCGGGGGAGTTCCTCGAGACGGCGGTCGCGCTCGCCGGCGAGGAGTGTTTGCTCCACTACTACGACATTCAACACGAGGACGATCCGTTCGGTCCCGGACTGCAGGCGATCCGCGAGGCGGCCGGCGAGGAGTACGACGTTCGGGTCGAAACCGAGCACGTGGTCCGGTCGTACGCGCCACACGAACTCAACGTCTGCCTGGATGTCCGCTTGAGTGAACGGTGACCCCTTGCTCGAATCCGGAACCCTTATTGCCGTCATCTGGATACGAACCAATGCGCGCCGGAGTAGCTCAGCTGGCAGAGCGAATCCTTCGTAAGGATTAGGTCGAGGGTTCAAATCCCTCCTCCGGCTCTTCTGACGGAACGAAGTGGAGTCGAAGAGCCGCGAGAGCGCTCAAAAGCGACTCGCCCGGCTCGGGAGGCGACTGTCCGAGAACTCAGCCAAGAACGTACGGAGTCGGTGATGGAGTTGTACCCGGACAACTCAGTCTCACACGAGTGTGGCTTACCCTTGCCGTCGAACTCGCCTGCGCCCCCCTCGCCAACGTCCAACTCGGATCCGGGATCTTCGAGCAACTCTTCCCCGTCCCCGTACAGGTGACCGACGTCCTGGCGAGACGGTTGCTGAATTTCGATGCGGTCGGTACGCTGTTCGAGCCAGCCGTCAACGGCCACACCAAAGAACACATGGGGGAAAAGAGAAGTCACACGGACTGCAACTACCGCGTATGCCGACGGTAACTGTCAACGGTGCCGAACTGTACTACGAATCGTCAGGTGACGGGACGCCGATCGTGTTCTTGCACGGGGTGATGATGGGTGGGCGATTCTTCACCGAACAGCAGGACTTACCAGAGGGATATCAGTCGGTCGTGCTCGATTTCCGTGGGCACGGCCGCTCGGAGAAGACCGAAACGGGACACACGGTGCCGGCCTATGCGGCCGACCTCGAAGCCTTCCTCGAGGAGTTGGCGCTCGACGACATCGTGCTCGTGGGGTGGTCGATGGGATCGTTGGTCGGCTGGGAGTATATCGACCAGTTCGGGACGGACCGTCTCTCGGGGTTCGTCGTGGTCGACCAGCAGCCGGTCGATCTCGAACAGGAGGACTTCGAACACGGCGTGTTCGACTTCGACGAGTTGGTGGATCTCATGGAACTCGCCCAGAGGGATCCCCACGCCCTCGCCGGCCTGTTCGTCGACCAGATGATCCACGGCGAGGGAAACGAGGAACTCGACCGACTCATGTTCGACGAGATTTCTCGTGTTCCACCGGCGATCAAAAGCGCGATCCTCTTCGACCAGTCGGTCAGAGATTATCGGGACGTCCTCGAGGATGTTGTTGTCCCGACCTTGGTCTGTACCGGTGTAGACGACGCGCTCGTCGATCCGGCGGGAGTCGAGTACGTCGCAGCCCGGACGCCGGGTGCGGAACTCGAACGATTCGAGGAGAGCAGTCATTGTCCGTTCCTCGAGCAGCCCGATCGATTCAACCGGGTGTTGACTGCGTTCGTCGATCGGTGCTAAACTGCACGAACGCGAGTATCGATGACTATTCGACGCGCCAGCTCACCAGGCACGAAGGGCCTGCTCCACGAGCGGCGTTGGCATCGTGACCCGGGTTTCACTCATCGGTATCGAGTGGCGTGACGCGCCCGTCGCCAACGTCTAGTTCGGCTTCGAGTTCCTCGAGCAGTTCTGTTGCCTCCTCGTGGAGGCGGTCGGCCTGCTGGAGTGACAGTTGCTCGGTTTCGAGGCGTTCGATGAGTTGTCCGAGGCGATCGTCGACGATGGGTACGTGACGATCTGGACCGTTCCGCGGTAGCAAAACGATACAGCGATGTTCTGGCTGTGCGAGAATCGTCGGAGGGTTCTTTATTAATTATAGTGATACTTAAGATATGGTGTCACTACCAGATAGCGTTGCGGTCGTCACCGGTGCGGCGTCGGGAATGGGACGATCAATGGCGGAAGCGTTTGCAGACGAGGGGGCATCAGTCGTCGTGGTTGACGTAGATGAAGACGGGGCAACCGACGTCGCCGAACATATCAGATCGGGCGGCGGGGACGCGATAGCTGTAATTGGAGACGTCACGGATGCTGACAGCGTGGACGAGGTCGTCGATCGTACAATCGACGAGTTCGGGACAATCGACGTCCTCTGCAACAATGCAGGTGTACTGGACGACTTCACTCCAGTCGGGGATGCGTCCGACGAACTCTGGTATGGCGTCATCGACGTGAACCTTCACGGTCCGTTCCTGTTGACGCGGGCCGCGCTGCCGGAGTTGCAGCAGGGCGACGACGAGGGTGTCGTCATCAACACCGCTTCGATCGCCGGCAAGGTCGCCGGGGGCGGGGGCGCCGCCTACACGACTTCCAAACACGGCTTGATCGGCTTCACGAAACAGCTCTCGCACGATTACGGCCCCGAGATCCGAGCCAACGCGATCTGTCCGGGCGCCGTCGAAACGGGGATGACCGATCAGATGATCGAGGAGATGGAAGCGATGACTGCCGACACGCCAGCACAGCGGTACGCGCAGCCGGAAGAGATAGCGGCTGTCGCCGTGTTCCTCGCGAGTGACGACGCCTCATTCGTCCACGGGACCGCCGTTGACGTCGACGGTGGCTGGCTCGTAGACTGAGCGGGTTCGGATAAAGACAGCAGACGTCGCTTTCGACGGACACCACGGCGACGCGAGAATGAACCCGACAGTCGACCGGCACTGCTTGTCCTCGAACGTGAGCCGCAACCCGTGCTCGCTGGGTTCGAGATCATCAACCTGGTTGGTTTCGAGTTCTCCCCCACGCGGGCCTGCACCGGAGATCAGAGCGATCTACGTGCGGTCGTGGTTGTTTTGACACTCGCCGGAGAAGTGCAAAAAGATCTCCGTCGACCTCGTTCAGTTCGTCACTGGGTTCGATCCGGTCTTCGAACCGGCTGATCGCGTCATCAGCCATATCGGAAGGGCGGCCGAAAATTGATCAACTATCTCCTGCGGTGAACGTCGAAGAATCGTTAGTGCTCGACGAGGATCTTGACCTCCTCGCGGTCGTCGTCGAGCAGCGCTTCGAACCCGTCGTCGACGATGGCGTCGAGGCCGATCCGGCTGGTGATGAGCGGCTCCGGATCGAGGGTGCCGTCGGCGAACATGTCCAGGACGGCACCGAACTCGACGTCGGAACGTGGACCGCCCTCGTAGGCCAGCGTTCCGCCCACCGAGCGCTCCCCGAGCACGATCGCGTTCGGGTCGATTTCGACGTGCTCTTCGAAGATACTGACGATCGTGACCGATCCCTCCTTTTTTGCCGACGCGATCGCGTCACGGACGGTCGGACCGATGCCGGCGACCTCGAAGGTAGCCTCGACGCCGCCATCGGTCTGATCGACGATCGTCTCGACTGCGTCCTCGTCGGTCGGGTCGATCGTCACGTCCGCGCCGAGGTCTGCGGCCATCTCGCGGCGGGAGTCCTGGGGTTCGACGGCGAATATGGTCCCTGCGCCGCCGGCGGCCGCCGCCTGGACGACCGTCAGACCGATCGGCCCGGTCCCGTAGACCGCGACGGAATCCCCGGGCTCGAACTCGGCGTTCCGGACGGCGTGAAGCCCGACTGCGAAGGGTTCGACGAGCGCGCTGTACTCCGCAGGCACACCGTCCGGAAGCGGAATGGCCTGCTCTGCAGGCACGGCAACCTGTTCGGAGAAGCCACCGCCGCCACCCGCGAGGCCGACGAAGCCGACCGATTCACAGAGGTGATAGGTGCCGGCCTCGCAGTATCGGCACTCCCCACAGTAGATGATCGGATTGACCGCGACGACGTCGCCGACAGCGACGTCCTCGACGTCGTCGCCGACTGCGATGACCTCACCGCCGAACTCGTGGCCCATCGGAACGGGTGCCATTTCTCCGGTGATCGGGTGGGGCTCTTCGCCGGGGATGAAGATCGGACCGGCGACGTACTCGTGAAGGTCCGAACCACAGATCCCACACGCGACGACGTCGATCAACACGTCGTCGCTACCGACCGTCGGCTCCGGGATCGATTCGACCCTGATGTCCTCTCGGCCGTGGAATACTGCAGACTGCATGGTAAATAGTTGTTCAACCAATACTATAAATCGAATCCCTGATTTCGACGGTGGTACTTTTCCGATCGGTTGATTCTTTTGTACTCGGCAGTCTAAGGTCGTATCAACGGACGTGAAACACCATGTCGGATCCAACACCCGGACCACCTCCCTCGGCGAAAGACGCGGTTCTCGAACAGTGGCACGAGACCGTCGAGATGATTCCAGACGACAGCGAGTACAGCGAGTTCTTCGAGACGCACGACATCCACGACCTGGAGGATCGACGCACAGCGGAGGAGATAATCTACGACGAGATGGAGGACGACTCCGAACTGCAGCGTGCCCTCGCCGACGCCTTTCACGACCTCCGCAACCATTTCACGGACTGGTGATCCAGCAGACGCGCGAGGAATGTCGGCGTTCGTGTTATTGCGAGAGCTGTACAACTCCGACGCACACGTTGTGTGAACGTCTATGACCCTGCTTGTGCGCGTCGCCAGACGTATCCGATCGCGACGAGTATCCCGAGCAGTACTGCTGGCACCACGTGTGGTGCGTGAGTGAGCGAGAGTCGAAGGTAAACCGGGAACGACAGACAGACTTCGGGAACCGGTGGATCGTAGAAGTCGGCGTACGAACCACAGAAGGCAGCCGTATCCCAGATCCGCCAGCTGTTGTTGAGGATCGCGATGCCGACCAGGACGCCGAACGCGACGAGGACGGCGATGGCGACCGCAACGGGAACATCGCGTTCGGCCGAGAGGGCGTTCGCCTGCATACCGGAGGTCGTTTCGAGCGGCACAAAACAGTTGCCCACCAGTGGTGGTGGTCATCTGGAGGATCGACGCAAAACGGAGGAGATCATCTACGACGAGATGGACGAATCCGAACTGTAGCGTGCGCTCGCGGACACCGTTCACGACCTCCGCAACTATTGCACGGACTGATGACCGAGCGTTTCGCCACCACGGGAATCGAAGATTTCCGAACGTTTCGAGGCACTCGCCTCGAATCACTGTGGAGTCGCGGTCGACTCGAATATAGATACTATAATTGATATAGAAATAATATAAATA
Organism: Halalkaliarchaeum desulfuricum; assembly: GCF_002952775.1. Taxonomy (NCBI): domain Archaea; kingdom Methanobacteriati; phylum Methanobacteriota; class Halobacteria; order Halobacteriales; family Haloferacaceae; genus Halalkaliarchaeum; species Halalkaliarchaeum desulfuricum. The sequence continues at coordinate 2,575,246 of NZ_CP025066.1, read as the reverse complement.
CTGATATAATAAATAGCGGGTGATACTGCGCCGAGTAATTACGTGTGAGGGTATCGGGCACACGTCATCTTCAGGAGGGAGATCTCACAGTTCGATAGTACGCTTCTGGAGTTTCACGCCCAAATTTCCATGATTTGGGCATAATTCGGCGGCTTCTTGGCGAAAATTCGCAAATGCACCTCGAGAGCGCTAAAACGGTATCCGAGATCCTAAAACTGTATCCATGATCTTAAAACGGTGTTAGAGGCCCTTATAACGGCGCTTCCGGAGTAAACCCGTACACAGTTCGGAGTTCGGTCCGTTTCAACGGACGCATCAGTTTTGTTGCAATCCCAGCGGTAGTACTACGATAGAGTAATGGAATAGTAGTATTATCTTATATTAAAATTATAACTATTCATAAATACTTTGTCTGTATATTGAGTGTGTTTCGTGAGATAAAAATTCTGTTCTCCGACACGGATTGTTCGTTTTCTCAGAGTGGGGAGACCCCATCTCTCGCAACTACTATATATTGTTGCCCGTATTTCACGCTATGGCACAAGAGCCTGTCGTGTCCTTCAGTCCGTGGGACATCGACGTCGAGGCCGAGGCAGGTCGAACCGTGTTGGAGGTGGCCGACGGGTCCGACGCCCGGATCGAAGCACTCTGTGGGGGGAACGGCCTGTGTGGGACTTGTGCAGTGCAGATCGAATCGGGGGCAGAAAACCTCTCGTCGGTGACCGACGAGGAACAAAGCGTTCTCACCGAGGCACAACTCGATGACGGCTATCGACTGGGCTGTCGAGCCGTCGTTGAAGGCGACGTTTCGGTGCACGTTCCCGCTTCTTCACGGAGCGAAGGCGAGATCGTGATGACGGAAGGCGTCGAGGTTGATTTCGATCTGGACCCGTCCGTCCGCCTCTACCGGCTCGAACTGGCCGCGCCCACGCTCGAGGACAACACCGCGGATCGGAAACGTCTCTTCGATGCTCTTCAGGAACAGTACGGGATTGAGGTTACCTCCGCCGATCGTCTCGCGACGACGGAACTTCCCTCGAGGATTCGAGCGGAAGAAACCGAGGGAACGCTTCGTTGTACTGCCGTGGTTTTTGGAACGGAGGAGCTACTTTCGGTCGTTCCGGGAACCGCTCAATCAGCGTACGGGCTTGCGGTCGACATCGGGACCACGACGGTCGCCGTGTACCTCCTGGACGTTCGAAGCGGCACCGTCGAAAGCGTTAGCTCAACGCTCAACCCGCAGCGGCGACACGGCGGCGACATCATCAGTCGCGTCCAGCACAGCCAGAAGCCAGGGGGCCGGGAAGAGCTCCAGTCGGAGATCGTCGATACGATCAACGAGAGCATCGACGAGGTGACGACGGAGGCAGGCATCGAACCCGACGAAATTTTCGAAGCGGTGTTCGTCGGGAACACCGCCATGCATCACCTCTTTCTCGGGATCGACGCGAGCGCGGTCGCGGCCAGCCCGTACGTTCCAGCGATGCAGGCCTCGGAAACAGTGAAAGCCAGAGAGCTGAACGTGGAGATCAACGACTCCGGCTACCTCTCGTGGCTGCCGATCATCGGCGGCTGGGTGGGCCCGGACTTCGTGGCGGACCTGCTCGCGGCGGGAATTCTCGATCGGACGGAGACGGTCGTCTGTATCGACATCGGGACGAACGGCGAAATCGCGGTCTACGACGGCGAAACGGCGTGGACTGCGTCGGCGCCCGCCGGCCCAGCACTCGAAGGCGCAGAGATCTCCCACGGGATGCGTGCCAAACCCGGCGCGATCGAGGCGGTGACGCTGGATCCCGACACCTGGGAACCGACACTCGAGGTTATCGACGACGCGGAGCCGGTCGGGATCTGCGGTTCCGGAATCGTCGACGTCGTCGCCCAACTGTTCCTCGTGGGTGCGATCGACCGGCGCGGTCGGTTCGTGACTCCCGAGGACGGCCGGGGTCGGGTTCGGGAAACCGATGACGGCGACCGGGAGTTCGTGCTCGTCGAGGCCACCGAGGCGAACGGCGACTCGGCTATCGTGGTCTCCCAGGAGGACGTTCGGGACATTCAAAACGCCAAGGCGGCGATCCAGACCGGGACGAACATCCTGCTTTCGGAGGCCGGCATCGACGACGTGGACAGGCTGGTGATGGCCGGCGGGTTCGGCAACTATCTCGATCCCGAGTCGGCCAAGCTGCTCGGGATGTACCCGCAGGTCGGCGCCGATCAGGTGGAGTTCCTCGGAAACGCCGCCGGCTACGGGGCGATCTACGCGCTGCTGGAGGAAGCGGCGAAGGCCGAAGCCGAACGCATCGTCGAGGAAGTCGACTACGTCGAACTCGCCGCCTGGGACGGATTCCACGACGAGTTCATGGAAGCGATGTACCTTCCACACCGCGATCTCGACCGGTATCCGGACGTGAAAGCACGTCTGGAAGAAGTCGGCGTCGACCGATCGCTTTGAGAGGCATCCTCTGTCGATCCCGACCGGACGCGGTCGGAGGCCTAACACATCGAACCGCGATCAAAGAACGGGGAAGTGCTAGTACTTTCGGGGTGCCTCGATCATCGCCCGGACGTTTTCGGGTTCCGCCTCGTCCATCGCCACACCCGGCGCGAGGATGAACCCATCGGGGCCGACGTCCTCGATGAGTTCGCGACAGTATTCGTCGACGTCTTCCGGCTCCTTCGTGTTGAGGAGGGAACTGTGGACGTTACCGGCGATCGCCGCCTGATCACCCAGGGCTGCTTTCGCGTCCCGCATGTCCGTCCGATCGAACTGCCAGACCATGTTGCCGTCCGGGAGATCCGAGACGGCCTCGAGTCGGTTGTCGTAGCTCCCCTCTGCGAACAACCAGGGGACCAATCCGGCGTCCGTAAGACCGTCGATCACTTCCCTGAGCTGCGGCCAGTAGAACGTTCGGAACTCCTCGTCGGACATGAACCCGTCCGCGCCCTTGTGCAGCGGGATGAACACGATGGGGTTGCCGGCGGCCTGTGCGGAGCGGATCCCCATTTCGGTCATGATCGGGGTCAGCCGGTCGACCGCCTCCAGCAGGGTGTCGGGGTTTCGCTTGAGGTCCATGGCGACACCCTTGGTGCCCCGCAACGTGTCCCCGAGCGTGTCGTATGGGGCCTTGGTGAAGCCGCCGAACGAGGTGGGATACCCCGACTGGATGATTTCTTCTGTCGTCCCGCCGACGATCTCTTGCCACCTGAGCGCCTCCTCCCCGGCCTCCATGAGCGTTTCGAGCGCCTCCTGGACGTGGGGCAACCCGAACGGGATCGCCATGTAGTGGATGCTCGGGATCTCCACCAGGTCGGTGAAGCGAGGCAACTCCCGGAACGGTTCCAGCGCGCCGACGATTTCGGGCATGTAGTTTCGCAGCCAAAAATCAGTGGGATCCCGCATCAGATGTTCGTAGTCTTCCGGGCCCATGTATTCGTCCTCGAGCGCCTGATAGCCGGTGTCCGGGGAGGCACCGTCACCGGGCCAGGCGTACAGCTGGTAATCGAGGATCTCCAGCATCTTCGCCGAAGGGAGCAGCGCGGCCGACAACTGATGGGCATCGGGCTCGAGGTCGTAGGCCGTCTCCTCGAAGGCGGCGGCCAACGCTGCAGCATCGTTCATCGCTTTCTCCGGGGTAATCCCGGCATGGAAGACCGGATAGAACGTCGCACTGAGCGCCGTCGGAATGCGGTCCGGCTCCCCGCCGCGAATCGCAGTCGCGAACCGTCCTGCACGCTCCTGATACGCTTCGCGGGCCGCTTCGTCCTCGAAGTCGATTCCAACTCCCGTCTCCCAGTTCTCCAGCGTGACGTCCGTGTCGTGTGTCATCTGTTTATTATCAGTATAGCGTCGGATTTTTGGCGGTCTCTTCCACAGCGGCGGTTCTCTGTGATAACACTTATACTTTCACCTTCTTCAAGACGTTATGACGTGCGGGGGGGTTCAGTCACCGAGTTCAGGAAGCGTGAACAAGATTCCGAGAATCCCCTGAAAGGAGAAGATGATCATCGCAGCGAGGAGGCCGATCGTGTATCCCTGCCAGCCGATGATCGGCCCAATGATGAACGGGAGTCCGATAAATCCTCCAAGATTCATCATCGCAGTCATTAACCCGGAGGCGCCGCCGACGTGTTGCGGCTCCACCGGATCGCTTTCGACCCGCGGCAGCCAGGTGGGGACTTCCATGATAATGGGGAGGGCGCCGCCGGCCAGGTAACCGGCGACGGTTGTGCCGACGAAGAGAATCGTCGTGTTCCCCGTCAGCCACACCGGGAACATGATCACTCCGAATCCGACGGCCACGGAAACCAGAGTTCCTTTACGCCGGTCGAGTTTCGTTGCGATCGCCGGTATGGTTAGCGAGCCGAGGATCCCACCGTAGGTTATCATCGAAGCGATCTGACCGCCGGTAGCGGTATCGATCCCGTGGATCTCGAAGAGCGCAACAGGGAGTTCACCCTGTATCGCAACCATCCCAGCGAGACCGGCAAACACAGCAAAGCCCGCGACCCAGGCGTTCTTGCTCTTCACCGCGCGCTGAAGCCCTTCGACGAGTGGAGTGGAGGGTAGTTCTTTCCCAGGTGGTGTGTCTCGGACGATAACAAAGAACACGACAGCGAACGCGAGCACGATTCCACCGAGTAGCACGTTTCCTGATTGCCACGCCGGGAGGAACGGCGCGATGACCATTCCCGTCGACAGTCCACCCATCAGTCCGGTATTGTAAATCCCGGTGGCGAGACCTGTCTCGTCCGACGGGAACCACACGCTTACGAGCTTCGGAAGGTTCGGCATTACCAGTCCCAGACCGACTCCAACAAGCAGCATCGATCCCAAGAGAATCTCGAAACTTCCAGTCCGAGATCGCAGGAGGAAGCCGACGCCCGAAATCGCCATACCGAGGGTTGCCGCACGCCGTATCCCGAGTCGATCGGCAAGCATTCCTCCCGGGATGCAAAGCACTGCCGCGACACCGAACGGGAGGGTAAACGCGAGCTGGAACTGGCTGCCGGTAATCCCGTACAGTTCGAGGATATCCGGCTGGAGTGTCGGCATGATGTACCACGCCATTGCAACGGCGAAAAACGCACCCCACGCGAGTCCAAGTACAGTCCATCGCTTTTTGGGATAGTCCTTACTCGTCATGAGTGATCCACCTCGTCCGTCTTCGGTTCAGCTGACTTTTGAACGGCCTATCCACTATCGACGACACGGTTTGCAGGCCCCACATCTCAACTCACACGAATTAAATTTCCACCCCGAGATATATACCTAACGACTATCGACAAGGGAATCCGGATCCCGTTGTTCGAATCTCCCCACTGTATATCCGCAAGAATACGGATTACCGTCCGCGGTAGTACCCGAGGTACCGTTTCGCGAAGTCGTCGCGGCCCATCGCGAGGTCGGCGATCAGTGCGACTTCTTTGGTCGTCTCGGCGCGAACGATCGGCACGTTCAGGCCCGCCCGGATCGCCATCGCCAGGTACACGCTGTTGATCTCCTCTCGATTGGGTAGTTCGAAGGAGACGTTGCTGAGACCGAGCGTGATGCTGTTGCCCAGTTCGTCCCGGACCATCTCCATCGTGTCGAGGGTCGTCCGACCGGCCTCTGAATCCGTCGACAGCGGCAGCGCCGCGCAGTCGATGATCACGTCCTCTTTGGGAATACCGTGCTCGTCAGCACGCGCGAGAATCGCTTGAGCGATCTCGAATCGGGTATCGGCGTCGTCCGGGATCCCATCGTCGTCCATGGTGAGTCCGATCACCGCGGTTTCATATTCGTCCACCAGTGGAAGGATCGTCTCGAGGGACTCCAGTTCCCCGTTCACGGAGTTGACGATCGGCTTGCCCGGACACAGATCCAGCGCCTCCTCCAGCGCGTCGGCGTCCTCGTAATTCGTGTCGATCACGATCGGCACGTCGACCGCGTCCGCCACGGTCTCGACTGCCTTCGGGAGCATTTCGTCTTTGTCCACTCCGTCGGCGTCGACGTTCACGTCGATCAGGTCCGCGCCGTTCTCGACCTGTTCGTCTGCCAGTTCCCGCACCGGTTCCAGGTTCCCCTCGCTCAGCGCTTCTGCGAGGTCCGACTCGGGACGGGGATTGATTCGCTCTCCGATCAGATGCACCTGCTGGGTCCGATCGAGCGTCACCGATTCGCCGGCTCCTTCCACTGTCGTCTGGAGTGACATGCTGTCACCTGAGACTGTCCCAGCGAGCCAGTAAAAGGATTGTGTTACCTTAGAGCAGTCCCAGGGAGGACTACTGGCTGTCAGAGGATCCGGTGGCCGGCGCCAGAACCTCCGAGAAGAACAAACGAAGTTGTGGTAATTAAAACTAATATGTCTAATTCGCCGCTCTCAGCGCCTCATCCCCGCAATCTTTAAGGAATCGTACTTGGACGTTTTAGCTGGTTACCGATGTCAGATGAATTTGTCCAGGCGTTGGCCGAGTTAGAGGAGGAAAAAGCAGTACAGATGGCCGAAGAGCGGCTGGAGGCCGGCGAGGACCCCCTCGACATCCTCGACGACCTCAAGAAGGGAATGGCGATCGTCGGCGATCGGTACGAGGCCGAAGACTACTTTATTCCGGACCTTATGTACGCCGGTGACATCATCGAGCAGATCTCCGAGAGCCTCCAGACGGAGATGCCCGACGCCGACGAGGACGACGCTGCAGGGGTCGTCGTACTGGGAACGGTAAAAGACGACATCCACGACATCGGGAAGGATCTGGTGTATTTCATGTTCGATCTGAACGGGTTCATCGTCCACGACCTCGGGATCGACGTACCCGTTCAGGACTTCGTCGACGCCGTCGAGGAACACGATCCGGATATCGTCGCCCTGAGCGGCTTCCTGACCGCGGCGTTCGACTCGATGAAAGAGACCGTCGACGCTCTCGAGGAGACGGGTCTCCTCGAAGAGTCCGACGGGGAGGGACTCCGGGAGGGAACGAAAGTGATGATCGGCGGCGGGCAGATCACCGACGACGTCTGCGAACACGTGGGCGCCGACGGATACGAGACCGACGCACCCGGCGGCGTCAACCTGGCGAAAGAGTGGCTCGGAGCGGAAACGTAGACATACATCCCGAGACCGCCGCGATCCCGAATTTTAGTCTCGTTTGAACGTAACGGAGAGCACTCGGCCGGTCCGTACCGCCAATTAGCAAGGTGCGAACGCTTATTTCGTCCCCAATTCAACGGTGGGGTAATGCTCGGCATCGTCGCCTGTGAAACGCTGTACGATGAACTAGGCCGCCTGGCACCCGACGCGTCGATCGAATTCGTCCCGCAGTGGTACCACGAGTTCCCGATCCACGCACCAGAATCTCAACGGATACACGATCAGGTTCAAGAGAGTATCGACACACTGGAGGAAGAGGGCGTCGACGACATCCTCGTCCTGTATCACGACCCTGCGGGCGTCGCTGGCGTGAGCAGTTCCGAGGTTCCGTTGTTCGTCTATTGGGGAGGAGATTGCATCGAACTATTTCTCATCGACCGACCCAGGGGCCCCCACGGGGAACGGAAGTCCGCCGGTACTTACTACCTCACCCGGGGCTGGATCGACGTCGGGCTGGACTGTTTCAAAGTGTATAGCGCCTACGCGGGAGAGTACGACGGGCTGGTTCGCCGGTTCGAGGAGGCACAGGAGAACCATCCCGACATGTGGGTAAACTGGCCTCACAGTGAACGAGTCCAGGAGGCTGCAACGCGGAGCGAACGAATGCAAACCCCGCCGGAAGCGCTCGTCCGCGACGTGGTCAGCTGCTATCACCACGTCGTCCTCCTGGACACCGGAAACCTGTATCCCTTCCACCGGGAGTACGCCGAGTCCTTCCGGCAGTTTGTAATCGGGGTAGGCGGCGACGACTCGGCCGCAGCCAGCGCGTCGCTTTCGGTCTCCGAGGCCGATCTCTCTCGGCTCGAACGGATCCTCGGCGAACCTGAAAGCGTTCGGGAGGTCGAACGGTACGACCCTGGAGAACCTGTCTCCGAACCCGGTCCGTCACCCATACTATCGGAACCGTCCGGGGAGTGAGATGGCTCGGCGGCCTATCCAGATCGCACACAAGTACGTTACTTTTCGAGCACAGATTATTTGACACCGAACATGGGGAGTAGCGTTCGTCTTCGTCGAATACCCGCGTTTGATGAGGGTTTTGGTTCTCGAACGTCGGTGTCCCCCTGATCGTATTACGCGTCGGTTGCGCTGAACGTTGTGATTTCATCGGGTTGAGGTCTCTTCCTTTGGGAAAACTTTTAGCCATCACATATAAAATACGATCCCATGACCCGAAACGGAATACAGGCGATCGATCGAATGTTCGATATCATCGAACACATTCAATACGTCGAGGGGGCAGGGGTATCGACATTGGCCGAGGACCTGAATATGGCAAAGAGCACAATTCACTCTCATCTTTCGACGCTCGAACGCCGAGGGTACGTTGTCAAGGACGATGACAATCAATACCATCTCGGACTCCGTTTTTTCGCTCTCGGTGCGACCGTACGACAAAAACGTACCATCTATCATCACGTGCAACCGCTTTTAGAGGAAATCGCCGAGGAGACGAACGAAAGCGTCAACTACGTCGTCGAAACTGACGGAAAGATGGTCTTTGCGGGTATCGGGCGAGGGAAAGAGGGAATCCGCACCGACATCCACGTGGGCTTTTGTACGGATCTCCACACGACCCCTGAAGGAAAACTGCTCCTCGCATTCCTCCCTGAAGAACGTCGAGACGAAATACTCGACGGACTCGAGTTTCCGCTGGAAAACAGGGTCGGCCGTGCCTCGTTTTTGGCCGAGCTCGAACAGATCCGTGAGGATGGAATCGCACATGGGAACGTATCAATTGTTGATGACGTAGGGACAGTCGCAGCCCCGATAGTAGACAACCAGGGGCAGTTCCATGGAGGAATCGTCGTTCCCGTTCCGGCGCTTCGGTTCGACCAAGACCGCGTCGAGGAGATTGCAGAAATCCTCAGATACAAGATCGGCAAGTTGAACATCAACATCAGCTACCAGGATATGAATTACCGCATCGAAAGCGACCTGAAAACTCGGTAAGGATTTGCCGCATATTGGATTCGACGGTGACGAACAGTTGTCGTATCGGTTGAGCTTGGGCCTGTCTCTTCGCGAAATACCCGGAGAGAACTGTCGCACAGTATTCCGTAATCCTCCACCCGTGGACTATTGAATTACAAGATTATGAGTGTAATCCCAACTCAACAGTACTGTTGTGACCGGAACTCCCGGGAAGTCAGCCTTTCTAATAATAACAATATTTAGGTAGAAAATTTGTTCTACTATTAAATACTATTTATATGTAAAATCTATATTGCTATAGCTGACTGAAATCAATATATTGGGTTTTATTTGAATTTCGTGTTAATATATAGCTATAATCACATTATAATTTTAAAATACTGGAATATAATATAAATATTATCTAATTATATATATAATTGTAAGTAAAAAAATATTTGAAATATAATATAGTATTGGACTTATTAGAATATTATAATAAAATCTATCTTATTTAATGGATACATATGTCGGTAAATCCACTTGCGGAAAACTATCCGGGTACCCAGTTTTTCAGCAGCAGTAATCCATATCGAATCAATGGCGAACTACCAACTCTGTTCATTGATATCGAAAACCTGCCTAACCCGGACTCCGTCTTAACTATCGACGGTCTCTCGCATCGTCGTTTTTGGAAGTGTATCCATCACCGGACGTCGATATGTGGAACAGAACCGTGCTCTAGATCACGACAACGTTGACGCTGTTCCGCCGTCGCCTCTTCGAAGGCCATCGACATCGTCGGTAATGGAGAACGTCGCTGAGTATAGTGCTTCGGGATGAAAAGTATAAAGTAGTTCTCACGGGTCATGTTTCCCCGTAGAGGACGATGACACTTCTCGCCTTTCTGCTATTTCCTTCGCTACGCCACCGTTGTCGCCCCGGGCCGGTTGGACCTCAGCGACGACAGCCACGTCTACGAGACGTCGATTTGAGTTTGCGTGGTGCCCATGGTGGATAGCGACACCGTTTCCGAGACGTCGGACGGGGTCCCCTGGACTTCCCCCCGCCTACAGACAATTCTTGCAAGCTCACTCATCGGGGTGATGGGCGTCTCGCTGCTCAGTCCAGTTCTTCCCGCGCTGCGAACGACGTTCATGATCACCGACGCGCAGGTCGGGCTCATCATCACGATCTACACCCTTCCGGGGATTTTCCTGACGCCGTTTGTCGGCCTCGTGGCCGATCGGCTCGGAAGACGGCGGACCCTGATTCCCCTCCTGTTTCTGTTCGGAATCGCCGGTGCCGCCATCGCCGGAGCGACGACGTTTCGGCAGGTGCTGGGGTTACGGTTCCTGCAGGGAATCGGGGCGAGTGCGCTCATTCCGCTTGCAGTGACGTTGATCGGCGATTACTATTCCGGGAACAGACAACAGACGATAATCGGTCTCAACAGCAGCGTCATCGGTACCGGGGCAGGGCTATTTCCCCTCATCGGTGGGGTGCTCGCGGCGATTCGCTGGAACGTTCCGTTCCTGTTTTTTGCTGTGGGTATTCTGGTCGGCCTCGTGGCAGTGTTCGTTCTCGAGGAACCGTCCTTCGCCCGTCCGAAGGATTTCCGGACCTACATCGAGAACACGCGCGAGATCCTGCTTATGCCGGCCGCGTTCGGCATCTACCTCGCCGACATCGCGGTGTTTTTCCTGTTTTATGGTGGCGTCCTCACCGCCATCCCGCTGTTGCTCACCGACGAGTACGGCGTCGTCGAACCGTATCTCGGGTTGATCCTGTCCATCGTTTCCTTCACAAACGCGGCGGTGGCCTCCCAGTTCGGCCGCGTCGAGCAACGGTTCAGTATTCCCCTCCTCGTTGCGTTCGGGTTCGTGCTGTTCGGGATCTCGTTTTTGGGTGTCGGAATCGTTACCTCTCCATTCCAGGTCGCACTACTTTTGGTCGTGTTCGGAGCCGGATTCGGCCTCGTTATGCCGGCGTTGAACGCTGCAGTCGTCACCTTGACGACGGCTCAGACGCGGGCGAGTATGGCGGGGGTTCAGACGAGCATGCTCCGCATCGGACAGACAGTCGGCCCCGTCGCCTTTACCGTCCTCGCCGGGACAATGTTCGTCACGCCTGTCGTCGGCTATCGTGTCATTCTACCGGCCTTCGGGGCGCTCTCGATCGTCGGCGGTATCGTCGGTTGGGTCGTCGTGCTCTACAGACGGTCTGGCCTCCCCAGAGGCTTTGGACGAGATAATTGACTGTCGGCGTTCGGTGACGGCTCCGACGAGGTATGACCCACTGTGTCAGTCTGATTCGCGAGCGACGGTTGGTCGGCCACCCGGCTCGACTATTTCGAACCCGTTCGATTCGAGCCAGTCGGCGGCACGTCCCGAACTGTGGAGGAGAACCTCGATGAGATCCGAGGGCTCGTCGACGTCGAGACCCAGTCGGTACGAATCGACTTTGGTAGTAGAGAGTCCCCGGTTGCGAGCTATCCGTTGGTGGTCACGAACGGACACGCCGTGATAGTCGACAGAAAACGACTGGTTTCGAACGACCAGTGCGTTGGTCCCACCGCCGATTCCGGGCGCCAGAACCACGTCGCCAGGCGTTTCGAGCAGACGCTCGACCTGTTCGGTCCGGATCAACGGGAGATCTGCCATCACCACAGCCACCGGAACTGTCGAGTCAATGTAGCTGTTCACGACCGAATTCAGCGGTTCGCTGCTGGTCGAGGTTTCCACGCCCGGATCACGATCGAACGGTTCTGTCGTCACGACTTCCGGATCCAGCGAATCGGACGGGATCGCATCCAACACGTCCTCGAGCATGGCCGCAGAGAACTCCGATCGCTCCTCCGGAGAGAGTGTCTGTGAAAGACGGGTTTTCGGGTTACGCCCGTCGAAAGGAATGAGGATTTTCATACCTGTTCGTCGCTTTCATCGTTTGTACTGAAAAAGCTATTGCGCATCTCGAGTCCGGCTATCAGTCCGCGCTGGAGCGCTCGACGACCGCCCTGTCTCGCTCGATGACCGTTCCCTTCTCCCGACACAGTTCCAGATTGTGCTTCGCCTGCATTCCCGCCTCGGAGGGGGTGTCACCGAGACCGTATCCCACCTGAAGCTGGACGTTCGTGTTCTGCTTCGTCTTTACAATCACTTCGTCGAGAGCCGAGTCGCTCAGTTTCGGCGTTACGGAGATGATGTTGTCCCCCCCGACAAAGAACGAAAGAGCATCGTAATCGGCGTACATCCTCCGCATCAGGTCGGAGTAAACCGATTCCATCGACAGGCACGCCTCGTATGCGTTCTCTTCGTCAGTGATTTTGTCAGTAACGTCGACCACGTCGAAATGGGCAACACCGACAGCGGTCGTGTGCAACTCGTCAATCTCGTCTTCTACGAGCACTTCCGACCGGTCGGCGTCTTGAGAGCTTCCCTGTTCCTGGAGGTTCGCCGACGCGATCTCGACCGCCTGTTTGGGTGTATTCCCTCTCCCGATCGACATGCTTACCGAAACCGGATACAGATTGTCGATCGACTGTTGTATGCGCCCGTGCTCTCGCTTCGAGATCCCGTCGGTAAACGCGATCAGGTTATCGAACCGCCCGTAAAAAACGTAGCCGCCCAAAAGACCGAACTGCTGACACAGGTCCGCGTAGAGTCGGGCCTGTAGCGCCTGTAGATCCGTTTCACGGCGGGGGTTCGGGGTAACGGTCCAGGGACCGTAGTTATCGAGCTGTAGTACCGTGACTTGTACCATGAATATCGTTGGGTAGTTCGAAAGCGACTTAAAAACTTTCTATCCGCTTCGAGGCAGCTCCCGTTTTGAGAACACGATGACCTTTTAGACAGTCAGCTACCAGTTACTTCACATGGTAGATTTTGCGGATATCGAACGCGCTCGGGAACGGCTCGACGACGACACTGTCGTGAAACGCACTCCGGTCGAGGAGAGCACCTCTCTGGGCGAATTCGTCGGGGCGGACGTTCGTCTCAAGATGGAACATCTCCAGTGGACGGGATCGTTCAAGACCCGGGGTGCATACAACAAGATCGCGAAAACCCTGGACACGCGAGACGTCGACCGCGTCGTGGCCGCGAGTGCCGGAAACCACGCTCAGGGCGTTGCCCTCGCCGCGACGAAACTCGGTGTGGATTCGACCATCGTGATGCCGAGAACGGCGCCACAGACGAAAATCGATGCGACGCGGGACTACGGTGCAACAGTCGAACTCGTCGGCGACGACTTCCAGGAGGCGATGGCCGACGCACGACAGCGAGCTGGCGATCCGGGAGTCGAGTTCATCCACGCGTACGACGACCCGGCGATCGTCGCCGGCCAGGGGACCCTGGGAGTCGAAATGCACGACGACTGTCCCGAGGTCGACACGGTCATCGTCCCGATCGGCGGTGGAGGGTTGATCGGCGGGATCTCCCTCGCGTTCGACGAGTTGAGCCCGGATACCCGCATCGTCGGGGTGCAGGCGACGGACGCGGCAACCGTGCCCGACAGCATCAACAAGGGGATCCCGGTGACCCTCGATTCGGTCGATACGATTGCCGACGGGATTGCGACTGGCGGAATTTCGGAGCTGACGCTCTCGCTGATCGAGTCGCACGTCGACGAAATCGTCACCGTCTCCGACAACCAGATCGCCCAGGCGATCCTGCTTTTGCTCGAGCGGGCGAAACAGCTCGTCGAAGGAGCCGGTGCGGCCTCGGTAGCCGGCATGTTGAGCGAGGACGTAGACGTCCAGGGTGAGACGGTAATGCCGCTTTTGTGCGGTGGGAACCTGGACATGACGATGCTTCAGACCGTGTTGACCCACGCGTTGACCCATCGGGAACAGTTGCTCAAACTGCGGGTCCGGATTCAGGACATGCCCGGCCGGATGGCCGAAATAACACGGGTTATTGCGGACCACGACGCAAACATTCACGCTTCAGAACACGACCGGGCGGATACGGACCTCGACGTCGGCGAGGCGTTCCTCACTTTCGAAATCGAAACTGCAGGCAGCGAACACTCCGCAACGATCGTCGACGCGATCGAAGAACTCGGATACGAGGTGGAGTACATGAACCGGAACGCGATGAAGGAAGTCATGATGCAGTGGAACACCACCCCGATGTGAGAACCCGACACCGAGGGGAAGTCCCATAAGGCCTGCTCGTGTCCGCTGCAGTGACAGAGCCGTTACAGCAGTTCCTCGAGAAATACCGCATACAGTTTACCGAGTAGACCCGCATTGTGACTGCGCCCTCGATTAATGGACTAAGGGTGTTAAAATTTATTTCGAGACAGGAAGAGAGTAGAGCAGTGATCCGCACTGAGTTTACAGATTGAATACAAAATTTTATTTGTCCGGGTGTTTTGGGTGAACATATATGGCCTGCAAGGTCGACCGGGTGGTCGAGAAATACGACCTCGAGCGTGCAGATCCGATGCACGAATCTATCGACGAGGGTCTCGTTTCCCGGTGGAAGGGCGAACACAGCCACGAGGAGATGGGCTACAGATCGCTCACGGATTGGTTCAACAGGCGGATACTGAAAAGCGTTTACGACGATACCGGGCGAGAGACGCTCGGAAACAGAGTTCTCCACGACTACGAGAGTTTGACTGGCGAAGACGAACTCCTTCAAAACGAAGTGAGGGAAGATCTGCTCTCGACTGGAATACCAGTCGACGAGATCCTCGACGACTTCGTCTCGTGGGGGACGATGCGAAACCATCTCCAGGACTGTCTTGGCGCCTCCAAGGAGACCACGACGGACGCGACTGATTGGGAGCGAAAGAGCATCGATATGGCCCGCAACTTCGCCCGCGAAAAGGTCGAAAGCACGGTATCTGCACTGGGATCGAAAGGTCAACTCGCCGGAGTCGATCACGCCAGCGTCGAGGTGCAGGTCAAATTGCGCTGTGGTCACTGTCCGACCAGGGTCCCGATCGGGGTAGCAATCGACAGAGGATTCGTCTGTGAACGACATCGCGATACGCCTCGGGAAATACAGGCTTCGAAACAATGACCTGGCAGATTCGAATCGACAGTATCGGAGGTATCGCCAGCGGTAGCGCCAGTATCGAACCTGGACTAAACGCCGTACGGGGGTCCAATTGGCAAGGGAAATCGAGTTTCGTCGAGGCCATCAAAGTCGGCCTGGGCGTCTCGAAAGAGCTGATGGAAGGGGCGGACGAAGGGCAGGTCAGGATCGACACACCAGATGAAACGTACACGGTCGATCTCGTCAGGGAAAACGGAACCGTCGTCAGGAACGGCACACCCGTACTGGCTGACGAGTACGACGTGGCGCGAATGGAGCTGTTCGGTTGTCTGGACGAACGAAACGCCATTCGTGACGCCGTCAGACAGGGGGACAGCTTGGAGGACAGCTTATTGCAGCCGCTGGATTTCCAACGGATCGACGAGAAAATATCGGACCTCAAACGGGAACGGGAGCGAGTCGAGTCCGAACGCAAAAAGGCCCAGCAGGCGAGGAATAGACTGCCGAAAGTCCAGGAGGAGGTCACTCAGCTCGAGTCGGAGCTCTCGGAGCTGAATGAAAAACGGAAGCAGCTATCGTCCGACGTCACAGACCAGGACACCGACTCGAGTTCGGCACGCGAGGAACTGAGCCAGGCGCGCTCCGACCGAAACCAGGCGGAAAATCAGATCGACCGGCTGGAACGCACCATTCAACGGGCGGAGGAAAAACTCGCGGAGTACGAGGCCGAACTCGAAGAGATTAGCGTCGACGAGGACGCAGACGTCACTGCCGAGCTCGCCGAAGTACGCGATACCGTCGATCGACTCGAACAGGAGAACGAAGTTCTGCAGTCGGTGTATTCGGCCAACGAGATGGTTCTGGCCGAGAACAAGGTCGATCTCATTGCGGACGTCGAACGAGGACTCGTCGACGACAGTCTCGAGTGTTGGACCTGCGGCGAAAGAGTCACCCGCGGTCAGATCGAGGAACGGCTGGATCGGCTCGGACAGAAGATTTCCGAAAAGCGTGCACAGGTCGACGACCGCCGCAAGCGCATCGACAAACTGGAAGCCCGCCGCGAAGAGATCAAACAGACCAAACGGCGGAAATCGGATCTAAAAACGAATATCTCGGAGCTCCAGGCCAAACTGTCGGATCGACGCCAGAGCCTCTCGGACGCCCGGGATCGACTGGAAGCAGCCGAAGAACGGATAGAACAGCTCTCGGATCAGGTGGATACCACGCTCGAGGAAATCACGGATATCGAAGGCGAGATAAAGTACAGGAAAGCAGAACTCCAGGACAAGGAGGGCAAACTCGAGCAGATAGAACAGCGGGCCCAACGGGCCGACACTCTCGAAGACGAGTACGAAGAGATCAGCTCCGAGATCGAGGAACTCCGAAGCCGGAAAGAGGAAATCAAACGGGGGACGAGAGACGCGTTCGACGAAGCCGTTGGTGACCTCGTCGAACGGTTGAACACGGGCTTCGAATCCGCACGCCTCACGTCCAGTTTCGAACTCGTCGTTGCCCGGGACGGACGCGAAACCCCACTCGATGCGCTGAGTGAAGGCGAACTCGAACTGCTCGGTATCGTTGCCGGCCTGGCCGGGCACGAGGCCTTCGACACGACAGAGGTCGCACCGATTATGGTCCTGGATGGGATCGGTAGTCTCGCAGACGAAAACCTGCATGCGTTAGTCGAATACATCGAACAGCGTACCGACTACTTCGTGTTCACGACCTTTCCGGAACACAGCCCGTTCGACGGGCAGGAAATCGATCCGAGCGAATGGGAGGTCGGGACGCCCGAGCGGGCCTCGTCAACCTAGACCGTCGACACCCACTGTCGTTCCCGCAGTGTGGCAACAACCCAAATTTATTATCGGATAATACGCTTAGTTTACGTCATGCCCACAATCAGAGTACGCGAATGGACAAAAGACCGAATCGAGGAGATCAGAAACCGGGAATCACATTCCTCACACGATTCCGTGATCAAGTCGTTACTCAAGGACAGGGAGCTGGCGAAGTTTGCAAGTCCGCAACAGGACGAACCGGAACTAAGCACCCCCGATCTCGAGCGGAACGTCGACAAGGAATTCGAGTCTCTGACTGTCTTCAGCGAACTACAGGCTCCCGAGGACGGAATCATCTTTCTGTGGTGTCCACAGTGTGTCTCCGAAATAGCTCATCTCACTGTCGAGGATCGCGTGAATATCACGCAAATCGAACTCGGGTGTCAGAACTGCTTGCATCGACTCGATCAACACGCGCTGGTCGCGATCGAGATCGGGTATCCGATCGAACAGAAACTCGTCGAGGAGGCAGTCGAAGCGGACCTGAAGAGGTGTGTCGTCGATTACTGGGACAGAACACTCGAATCCACGTCCGAACAGTCGAGTGAGGCGGCCGACGTCGAAGACCTGGTGTGGGCAATAGATCAGTACTGTAAAGAATTCAACTGGGCGTGTTCGACGGAATATCCAGCCGTCAGTATCCAGGCGGGCCGTCGCTATCGCGACGAGGTGACCGGTGAGACGCTCGAGGTCCTCGAACTCGTGAGTGCGGACAACAACCAGATCAATTCATATCGGATCCGGCGGTTCGAGAGCGCTTCCGCCGATTCGAACGGTGTGGATCCGGAGGTTTTGTCTGCAGATGAGGTCGTCGAGTTGATCGCAGATCGTCGTCTCACGGTGATAGAAGACGGATGATGTTCCGCTGGTGGGCCAGCACCTCGCAGCCAAAACTGGGCTGGTTTAGTGGATAGGTATCACGATCCGTCGTTCCATTCGCGGAGCGCCTGCCGTACCAGGTCGCCTTCGATCTCCCGGAAGTGCTCGTCCGACCCCTCGTGGTCGCCGAACTCGAACCCGCGGACAACGACGACCGGGGTCCCGCCGGCGCCTTCCCCTGCAAGGAGGTTGCTCGCTGCCGCCAGTTCGTCGATCACGTTCTGCACTGTGACGCCCAGTTCTCGTCCGGTCCGGTCGTGCTCGCCCCGCCAGTCGCGGCTGGCCGGCATCCCCGCCCACCCGATCGCGACGCCGCGTTGACCGTGCCTGAACGGTCGGCCACACGTATCCGTCACGATCACCCTGTCGGCGTCGAGCCCACCGGCAATTTCCTCCGCACTCGCGCTCGGATGGCGCGGAAGCAACAGGAGGTCGTGACCGGGAACGTTCGACCGGTCGATACCTGCGTTGACGGTGACGTGACCGAATCGGGTTTCCGTGAGGAGGAATGGCGATTCGATCAGCAGACCGACGCTTTCCTCGAGCACCGCCTGGGCGAATCGGGGATCCTTCGGTTCGCCTGTTGCGTCTTCCAGATTGGCAGCGATCTCCCGGGCTCTGGGGCCGGCCGGAAACGCCGAGAGATCGGCGAGTCGACCTTCAGCCTTCGAGACGATCGTCGATGCAACACAGACGACGTCCGACGGTTCGAGATCGACTCGTTCGTCGATCAGGGACGCGATGTCGTCCCCGGGCTCGATCTCTGGTAGGTCCGGAACGGCGAACAGTTTCATGCCCGATGATACCCGAGCGTCGGAAAAAACCCACCGGTGTTACATTGCTGAGAAGTGACTCTTAGACCCCGCGACTCTGGAGGCGTTCTTCCTCGGGCATGTCGGCGGTGGATTCCCCGCGCATGCCGCTGCCGGCGTCGGTGGCGATGTCCGCCAGCGTGTCGGGGTCGTCCCAGTTGGTGACAGCTTCGACGATCGCGTTCCCCATTTGTTCGGGGCGTTCGGCACCGAAGATGCCCGAGCCGACGAAGATCCCATCACAGCCGTGATGCATCATCAGGGCGGCGTCGGCGGGCGTGGCGATCCCGCCGGCGGCGAAGTTGACCACCGGGAGTCGGCCCATCTCGGCCGTCTCGTGCACCAGCTCGCGGGGGGCGCCGTGTTCGCGCGCCCAGGCGTCGCGCTCCTCGTGCTGGAGTCCCGAAAGCGTGCGGATCTGTTCCTGGATGGTGCGCTGGTGTGTGACCGCCTGGTTGACGTCGCCGGTGCCGGCCTCGCCTTTCGTCCGGATCATGGCAGCGCCCTCGTTGATCCGGCGCAGCGCCTCGGGGAGGTCGCGCGCGCCACAGACGAACGGGGCGGTAAACGCGCGTTTGTCGATGTGGTAGGCCTCGTCGGCGGGGGTGAGCACTTCCGATTCGTCGACCATGTCGACGCCGAGCGCCTGGAGGATTTCGGCCTCCTTGCGGTGGCCGATGCGGGATTTGCCCATCACCGGGATGGAAACCTCGTCGATGATCTCGATGACGTTTTGGGGATCGGGCATCCGGGCGACACCGCCGCGCTTGCGGATGTCGGCGGGCACCGCCTCGAGGGCCATCACCGCGACCGCGCCGGCGTCCTCGGCGATGCGAGCCTGCTCGCGGTTTACCACGTCCATGATCACGCCGCCCTTCTGCATGCGGGCAAACCCGCGCTTGATGAGTTCCGTCCCGTGCTCCAGCTCCTCGAGATCCGTTGCCTCCGACATGATCCGTGATAGTGGATGAACGTATTTAACACACACTTTTCGTGAGCGGCACGATTCGATGGCGGAATTATATCGTGATTCCGGTTTTGGGAACACCTATGCTCTGTCGGAGAGGCCTACGGAGTACACGGCGCACCTGCCACAATAGTCTGACAATTACCGGAGGATGATGATGAGCCCATTTTGATATCAATTGTGAACTCCGGAGGTCATGATCGACAGACGGAGACCTGCTGTAATTTAAAGGTATTAATTTGGACCTAACCTTTAAATACCCATGAATTGATGGCCAGTGTATGTCAGGACAATCTGACACTGGTTCATCCGGGATAGCCGAGTTCTTCGAGTTCGATAAGTACGACACAGACTTATCGACGGAGTTGATCGCCGGGGCGACGACGTTCCTAACGATGTCGTACATCATCGTGGTCAACCCAGCGATCCTGGGTGCCGCGATCGAAATCCCGGGCTACACAGAGGGAGAGGTCTTCCAGATGATCGCTATCGCGACGATCATTTCCGCCGTCATCGGGGGTCTTGTAATGGCGCTGTATGCGAAGCGTCCATTCGGCGTCGCACCCGGGATGGGACTGAACGCCTTCTTCGCGTTCACCGTCGTTATCGGGATGGGGATATCCTGGCAAACCGCGCTGGCCGCAGTCTTCGTCGAGGGGGTCATCTTCATCCTCCTGACTGCGGCCGGTGCGAGGAAATACATCATCTCGATCTTCCCGGAACCCGTCAAGTTCTCGGTCGGTGCGGGTATCGGTGCGTTCCTGCTGTTCATCGGACTCCAGGAGATGGAAATCGTCGTCGGGTACGAAGGCACGCTGGTCGAACTCGGAATGGTCGCTCAGAACCCCTGGGCGATACTCGGCCTGCTGGGTCTTTTGTTTACTCTGATGTTGTTCGCGCGAGGGATCAAGGGGTCGATCATCATCGGTATCCTCACGACCGGAATCGTGGGCTGGGCGTTGACGCTTGCAGGATTCTTCGAACGCGGTGTCATCACCCCGGCCGAACTGCCGTCGCCACACTACGACATCACCCCGCTCGTTGGTGCGTTCATCGAGGGACTTGCAGACATCGAGCCACTGACGTTCTCGCTGGTCGTGTTCACGTTCTTCTTCGTGGACTTCTTCGACACGGCAGGTGTCCTGCTCGGCGTCGGACAACAGGCGGATCTCCTCGATGAAGAGGGGGACCTTCCGGAAATGGAAAAGCCCCTGATGGCCGACGCAATTGCCACGACTGCTGGCGCCATGGTCGGGACTTCCACGGCGACGACGTACATCGAATCCGCGACCGGTATCGAAGAGGGAGGTCGGACCGGTCTGACTGCACTGGTCATCGCGGCGCTGTTTACAGTCGCACTGATCGCGGTCCCGATTGTGGCTGCGATCCCCGATTACGCAATCTACCTTGCGCTGGTTATCGTCGGGCTAATTATGCTCGAAGGAGTGACTGACATTGATTGGAGCGACCCAGCGTGGTCGATCACTGCAGGTCTCACCATCCTCATCATGCCGCTCACGTACTCGATCGCGTGGGGTATCGCTGCTGGACTGATGGTGTACCCGGTACTCAAGTTCGCCCAGGGCAAGGCGACGGAAGTGCACCTGGGCCAGTGGCTCCTGGCACTCGCGTTCGTGTTCTACCTCTGGACGCAGACGTCGGGCCTCATCGGGTAGGATAGACCAGCCAACTCTTTTTTGGCACGCGACGCGGAACCGATTGACGCCAGAGCTAAGTAACCGAGGCTGCTGTCCCCAACTATGACGTCCCTTCGTTGCAGTAATTGCGGACGAAAAATCAGTCCCTCGGACCGTCGGTGTCCACACTGCGGGCAGGCGGTCATGACGCGTCGATGGGCGATTGCGCTCGTTGTGTTCGGATTCGTCGTCGCGGTGGGGTTCGTCTGGGGTCATTACACAGGACGGATACAAGACGTTTGGATAGCCGGTGTGGCCGCAGGGCTCGTCGTCATGGGAGCAGGGGTCAAGTACTATCGGAAACGGTCGAAAGCGATCCAACAGGCCGGGGAACTGGAGTAGACGGATGGTGTCGGTCCGAGAAAACAGTTGATCCTGAAGGCGGACGGAACAGAAAAGGGACCGCAGGACTGCGCTATGCTGGCGGTCGAGACACTATTCGTAGAGCGGGTACTCGCGGCTCAGTTCTTCGACCCGCGAGCGGACGGATTCGATCACGCTATCGTCGTCGACGTTATCGATGACCTCGTAGATGAGTTCCCCGAGTTCGCGGGTCGCCGCCTCGTCGAACCCGCGGGTCGTAATACCCGGGGTTCCGATGCGAACGCCGGAGGGATCGAATGCGGAGCGAGTTTCTCCCGGCACGGTGTTCGCATTGAGGATGAGGTTCGCGTCCGCCAGCGCGTCTTCGGCGTCACTCCCGGTCACGTCTGGGTGGGATTCCCGGAGGTCGACGAGCAGGAGATGTGTGTCTGTGCCCCCGGACACGAGCGAGAGGCCCTTGTCTGTCAGGACATCGCCCAGGGCCTTTGCGTTGGCGACGACCTGTTCTGCGTACGACTGGAACGCCGGTGTGAGCGCTTCGCCGAAGCCGACGGCCTTGCCCGCGATGTTGTGCGCGAGTGGTCCACCCTGGCTTCCGGGGAAGACGGCGCTGTCGATGTCGTCGGCGTACTCCTCGTCGCACATGATGATTCCGCCCCGACCCGCCCGGATAGTCTTGTGTGTGGAGCCGGTGGCGAAGTCGGCGACGCCGACCGGAGACTCGTGAACGCCGGCGGCGACCAGCCCAGTGATGTGGGCAATGTCGGCCAGATGGTAGGCGTCGACGGCGTCGGCAGCCTCCTGTATCCGCTCCCACTCGACCTCGCGTGGATACGCGGAGAAACCGGAAACGATGATGTCGGGTTCGAACCGTTCGGCGTGTTCGTGGATGCTCTCGTAGTCCAGGTAGCCGGTGTCTGCGTCGACCTCATAGTGTTCGACCTCGAACAACTGGCCGGCGAAGTTGACGTGGTGACCGTGACTGAGGTGACCACCGTGGTTTAGATCCAGCGAAAGGATCTTGTCGCCGGGTTCCAGCACGGCGAGGTACACCGCCATGTTTGCCTGCGTTCCGGAGTGGGGCTGGACGTTGACGTGATCTGCGCCCCACAGTTCCGTTGCACGATCGATGGCGAGTTGCTCGATTTCGTCGACGTACTCACAGCCGGCGTAGTACCGCTCGCCGGGGTATCCCTCGGCGTACTTGTTCGTGAGCGGGGACCCCTGGCCGGCCAGGACCGCTTCGCTGACGTAGTTTTCGCTGGCGATCAGCGAGAACGTCTCCTGCTGCCGGGAGAGTTCTCCCTCCATCGCGTTGGCAACTGCTGTATCGGCTTCCCGTATCTGGTCGAACTCCATGTTTCCTACTGGTCGGACACTCACGTTAAATGTTGTCGTTCGTCCGGAAATTCAACTGTCGCGTGGGTCACCTTCACCAGTCCCCGATTCAGGAGTTACAACTACCCTGTGCGTCAACTCGACCGCCATGTCCCAAAAGAACAGAACGTTAGAGACGAACATGCTGGCGCTCGACGCATCCATCGAAGCCGCACGCGCTGACGAGGCGGGCGATGGGTTTGCTGTCGTTGCCGAGGCCAACGAGGGGCAAGCTAATTCACGGTCGGTCGTCGAACGAGCGGAAAAACAGGAGACGACAGTAGAGACCCTGGTCGGCGGCGTCGAGAACTTGACGACCGACGGATAGGGCTTACCAACCGATCGGGATCGGACCAGATCACGTGTTGATGGTGCGCTTCCGTTCGATTCCAAAAACTTTTTTTGAGATGAATTACAATTTGTATCCGCCTCCTGCTAGTGATGGCCCCTGCCACATACATCGCCAGCCACTTCGGCGGGAGGTGTTGTTTTCGATCCGTCCGGAGGAACAGTCAATTGGCGGCGTAAGAGAGGATCGGTAGTCAGGAGAGGAGGGGATCGGTAGTCAGGAGAGGAGGGGATCAGTAGTCGGGACCGGCTCCGTAGATCCGTTCCACTTCCCCGATGTCGGGGGAAATCCTGTGAGGGTCGCCCGTCGCCCGCTTGGCGTTTTTCGTGTCCTTGAGGCCGTAGCCGCTGGAGACGACCACCACGGAGTCGTCCTCGTGGATGATGTCCTGTTCGAGGGCGCGCTCGACGCCGGCGACGGTCGCGGCGGCTGCCGGTTCGGCGTACAGCCCTTCGGTGCTGCCGAGGCGAACCTCGGCTTCGAGGATCGCCTCGTCGGACACGACCACTGAGTCGCCGTTGCTTTCCTCGACGGCTCGAACAGCTTTCCGGAGGTTGGCCGGCTTGGCGACGGCGATGCTGTCGGCGAGCGTCTCTGCGACTTCGTCGACGTCCTCGTCACCGTGGAAGGTGTCGTGAACCACGCTTGCGCCCTCCGCCTGGACGCTGAGCATGCGTGGCGCTTCGTCGATGAACCCGAGTTTTTCGAACTCTTTGAGGCCCTTCCATACCCCCGCGATCGTGCAGCCGTCGCCGACGGAGACGACCACCCAGTCGGGGACATCGTGGCGGGTCTGTTCGGCGATCTCGAGTCCAGCCGTCCGCTTCCCCTCGACTTGATACGGGTTGTACGCGGCGTTCCGGTTGTACCACCCGTACTGCTCGGTTACTTCCAGACTGAGTTTGGCCGCCTGGTCGTAGCTTCCCTGGACCTGGAGGACGTCGGCGCCGTAGACGAGTGGTTGCGCGAGTTTCCCCTCCGGTGCCGACCCCGGGACGAAAATGCGCGCATCCATCCCCCCACGTGCCGCGTATCCACAGAGAGAGGCCGCGGCGTTGCCCGTGGAAGCACACACCACAATGTCGTGGCCGAGGTTGTTCGCCTTCGTGACCGACACTGACGTCGCCCGGTCTTTGAAGCTCGCCGTGGGATTTCGGCTGTCGTCTTTCACCCGAACTTCGACCCCGAGCTCCTCGCTGAGTCGTGGGGCGTCGAAGAGGTCTGTTCCACCCTCTCCGAGCGTGATCGGGTCGGCGTCGTCTTCGACCGGCAGGAACGCGCGATACTTCCACATGTCGGGGATATCCCCGTCGACGTCGTGATCGAACCGATCGAGTACTTCGTCGTAGTCGTAGACGACGTCGAGGACGCCCTCGACTGGGCCATCGTGCTTCGGACACGTGTATGTGATCCCCTCGGCCTCGTATTCCTCGCCACAGACAGTACACTTCAGCGCTTCGACGTGCTCCATTGTCATGGTCGGGAGTTCGGATCCGACAGATAAAAACCCGGGTGTTTGCTGATACGATATCCTCCTCCCGATCCCCCACGGGAGCATCGATGGGCAGGTATAAAACAGTCACAAACCACACGTGATGTATGATCGGAGCGTTGTCGGAGATCCCCACCCTCCGGCGTCAACTAGTCCGGACGTGGGGTGTATTCGTCATCCCAATAGCGATGTGGATCCCCGCATACCTCCTTACCGACCAGATCTGGCAGGATTACGTGCTGTTGTTCGGGACACTGTTGATCGCGTTCGTGCTGGTTCCGACGCTGCTCGACTCGCGGGCGACAGTTCCACGGTCCACCAGTATCCCCGGCTCGATCGCGGTCTTCCTTTTCATTATTGGCTTTACCGGCCTCGAACTCTGGCTGACGGCGTTCGCCAACGTGATCTCGTTTCTCTTCTGGGTACTCGTGGCGATCTACCGAGCCCCGGGGGGGGGGGGGGGTAGCAAACCAACTGAGTGTAGGAACTCACAGGGTGTTTCCCTATTTTCGGATTGGTTCACCGGACTCTATGGTCGTCTGTATCGTGTAGAAGCTTTTTGTCGGTCGGGTCGAATCGGACAGTATGATCACGGACCAGGAACAGTACGACATCGATATCACCATCGACGAGGCGGACGTCGAGCGCGTGTTATCTACCGCACCCCAGGACGTCGACACGCCTTCCGAGCTCACGTTCGCGCGAAACGTCTTTCTCCCGCTGACGACCGCCTGTCGATACACCTGTACGTACTGTTCCTTCTACGACGTTCCTGGTGACGCCACCCTCATGTCCCCCGAAGAGATACGGGAAACGCTCCGTTCGGCCGCGCAAGCGGGTTGCACCGAGGCGCTTTTCACGTTCGGCGACAAGCCGGACAGCCGGTATCGGGCGATTCATGCACAGCTCGACGAGTGGGGATACGATTCGATCCTGGCGTATCTCTACCGCGCATGTGAAATTGCACTGGAGGAAGGACTGTTACCGCACTCGAACCCCGGAGATCTCACCGAACAGGAGTTCAGACGGCTCAGGGAGGTCAACGCGTCGATGGGCGTTATGCTCGAGACGACAGCCGACATCGAAGCCCACAGTGGAGGCAGACGCAAGTCACCGGGACAGCGACTGAACACAATCCGCGCCGCAGGGAGAGCCGGCGTCCCCTTCACGACCGGTATCCTCGTCGGCATCGGCGAAACCGAACGTGACAGGGCCGAAAGCCTGCTTGCCATCGCCGAACTCCACGAGCGATACGATCACGTACAGGAGGTGATCGTCCAGAACGTCGTGCCGAACGAGCGGTCGGACTTCGAGCAGCCGTCCGTCGAAACCATGCGACGGACGGTCGCCATGGCCAGGGCTGCGCTGCCGGAGGCTGTGTCGGTACAGGTGCCCCCGAACCTCTCTCCGACGCGCGAGTTGCTCGACTGCGGCGTCGACGATCTGGGGGGAGTGTCTCCAGTCACGGACGACCACATCAACCCCGCCTACAAGTGGCCGGCCCTCGAGGAGTTACAGGAGATCGCCGAATCCGCGGGTCTTCCCCTCTACGAACGTCTCCCGATCTACCGACGGTACTTGCCCGACGAGTTGCGAAGTTCTGACGTCCCGGCCGCCGGGAACGACCGGAACCGACGCTGGATCTCCGATCGCGTTTCCGAGGCACTGTTCGCTTCCGACGAAACCGGACGGCAATACCGTCGAATCGCCACCAGAACGCAGCTGTTCGGGGCTCCGAATTGAGTCAGTCGTCGGCGGCGGTCGGATCGCCGCTGTCACCGACCGACCGGTGGTCGGACCCGAACATCGGCGAACCGTCCGCTCTGGGGCCAATCATGGGACCGTAGGGTTCCTCGTCGATGTCGATCTCCCGGCGCGTTCGGTAGTCGGTGGATCGTTCCACGGGAGGGCGACCGATGGAGTCGATCATCTCCACGTACTCTCCCACCGTCCGATACTCCCCGTACTTGCCACCGGCACGCTTCGTGATCTCCTCGGAGAGGATCGTCCCCATGAAATCGTTCGCACCGCAGTTGAGCAGTTTGAGTCCCTTTTCGTTCCCATACTTGACCCAGGAGGACTGGATGTTGTCGATGTTATCGAGATAGAGCCGCGAGAGGGCGATCATCAGTTCGTCCTCGGCGTCGGTGGGGCCGCCATCGACGATACCGTGACGATACAGCGGGGTGTTCTCGTGGACAAACGAGAGCGGCACGAACTCGGTGATCCCGCCAGTCCGGTCCTGGAGATCGCGGACCCGATCCAGGTGGAGGATCCGATGTGCCGCGTTTTCGACGTGGCCGTACATGATCGTGGCGGTGACGTCGAGTCCGGCGGCGACGGCGCCCTCCATCGCCTCGATCCACTCCTCGGAGGAAATTTTTCCGGGACAGATGGCGTCTCGTACCTCCTCGACGAGGATCTCCGCGGCAGTTCCCGGTGCCGAATCCAGACCGGCGTCCCGGAGCCTCCCGTACACCTCCTCGTAGGACCAGTCGGTGCCACGCCGCGCGTGGTACGCCTCCTCGGGAGTCATCGAGTGGACGTGAACGCCATCGATCGACATCGCCCGGATCTGTTCGACGTACGTCCCCGGACTCGTGTCATAGACCTCGGGGGGTTTGTAGTTGACCTCGCGTGCCGGTCGATCGTACGCCTCCAGTATCTCCCGATGCTCCTCGTTCAATGCGAACGCCGGATGTAGTCCCGAAACCGAGCACACCTCCGAGATTCCCCTGTCGAGGGCTCGCTCGACCGCCCGTCGCGAGTCAGCAGGCGTTCGCGTGAACCCTGCGTGTTCCCCCTCGTGATCGCTTTCGAACTTGTGGGCGGTGTTTTTGAAATTACAGAAGAGACAGCCGACGTTACACGCAGTTGATACGTTGTTGTTGAGATTGGTGACGAAGGTGACCTCGTCGCCGACGCGTTCTGCCCGCCGTCGATCTGCAACTTCCAGAACTAACTCCTTTCGGCGCGGATCGATGCCCTCCACGTCAGTGCCAGTAGTCAAAAGCTCGATGCCGTCGTCGACGGAAAGTCGCTCCCCGTTTCGCGCTTTCTCGAGCGCGTTTTGGAACGTCTGATCCGTCTCTGGGACGTGCTCGAACTCACTGTCCCCTAATCCCGGCCTGGAGGCGATACGATCGTTCATCACCCGTAAAATCTTATGCTCGCACTTAAATTTACGCACTCGGGGGATAGCCCCCGAGTTTCCGTATCTCGGATACGCACAGTTTACCGATTGTAGTCGAAGGCAGACTGTGACTAACTCGGCGAAGGGTCGCTTGGAGCCACTGAACGCATCTATCAGACGAGATCTTGTGGCGGGGGCTAGCATAATGATACCTACCCACATGGCCTCGACCAGAGCAAAATTAACTCGCTTAGTGTATTAAAATACTTTAACGCCCTAAGAATGTTATCCGAGCGACCGTGTCACTCTGTCACAAAAGCGTATACGCTCCCGTTCACAGTAGCATGGACACGAGGACGGGAAACACGTGTCCCGAAGTGACCGAGAATCGGTAGGAGGTCAGTCAGTCAGAGACGATCCCACAGCGCCTCGCTCGCTTCCCCGACCGCCTGGAGGTCCTCGTCGTCGACGCCGCGGACTCGGCCGCCGCGCTCGTAGACGACCTCGCCGTCGACGATCGTCCGGGTGACGTCGCCTCGGCTCGCTGCGCTGACGACGTAGTAGGGGGCGCTTCCCGGTAAAACCGGGTTGGGACCCAGATCGAGCGTGACGAAGTCGGCTCGCTTTCCAGGTTCGATACTCCCGACCGCGTCTTCCATGCCCAGCACCTCCGCGGAGCCGATCGTCGCCCACTCGAGGGCTTTGGCCATGTCGAAGCCGCTGGGGTTGTTCTTTTTGAGTTTGTGGATCCCGACTGCGGTGCGCATGGTTTCGAACATGTCCGGATCCCAGCCGTCGTCACCGATGCCGATCGTGAGGTCCTCTTCTTCCATCTTCTCTACGTTGGCGATCCCGACGGCGTTGTTCACGTTCGAGTAGGGGTTGTGGGCGACGCCGACGTCGTGTTCTGCCAGGATCTCGATCTCCCGGTCGGTCGAGTGAACGCAGTGGGCTGCGATCACGTCCGCGTCGAAAAAGCCCATGGATTCGAGTGCCGGCACTGGGCGCATGCCGTACTCTTCGATGGATTTGTGGACGTCGACGAGACCCTCCTCGAGGTGGATCTGGATCGGGCGGTCGTCGTCGGTCGCCCTGCTCGCACACTCTTCGACGACGGGTTCGGTGTTCGTAAAGAGGGTGTGGAGACAGTAGTGCCCCTCGATCCGGTCGTACTCCGACTCGCCGTCCCGGATGAAACGCTGGTTCTCCTCGATCCCGTCGAAGGCCTCCTCCTCTGAGTTGCGGGCCGTCGTTTCGAAGGTGATCATCCCGCGGATCGGGGTCTGTGCGACACCTTCCGCGACGGCGTCGAGCGCACCGGGGAGGGTGTTCGGCCCCGAGTAGTTGTCACAGAACGTCGTAACGCCCGCCTCGAGCATCTCGGCGCAGGATCCGAGAGACGAGAGGCGCGCGTCTTCCATGGTGAACGCCTCGTCTACCTCCCACCAGATGTCTACGAGCGCTTCATAGAAGCTCTGGGGGGAGACGGTCAGTGGCGCACCCCGGATCGGGAGCGCGTACATGTGCGTGTGACAGTTGACGAGACCGGGGATGACGACCTCGTCGGTCGCGTCGACGACGTCCTCGCCGGAGGCGTGGCCGTCCGCGATCTCGACGATTTCGCCGTCCTCGACGACGACGTGCGCTTCCTCTCGAACCTCGCGCTCGTCGTTCATCGTGACGAGCGTGCCTGCATTCAGTTTCACGCTGGAACGATGAACGGGGCCCTACAAAAAACTATACGTGCCGGGAAACTGGTCGTTGCGCTCTGCCTCCGGTCCGGCCACAATCCGGACACAACTGGGATCGTTGCTGTCGATAGCGGGACCGCCGAACTGGCGACACGTCAGCCCAACAGTTTTCTACGACTCGGTCGTGGCCCAACGTATGGCTGACCTGCTCGTCACCGACGCGCGGATCGTCGACCCGTCGGGAGTAACGAAGGGAGATATTGTGATCGAAAACGGGAGGATCACTGCAGTCGGTCCGACTGCGGCACGGGAGTGTGCTGGCGACCCCGAGCGCCTCGACGCCGACGGAATGGTCGCGATTCCCGGGGTCGTCGACGTTCACAATCACATGCACGACGACGAGCTTTTTCCCGCAGACATCGACTTCGCCTCCGAGACGGCGAGCGCCGTCGCCGGCGGGGTGACTACCGTCGTCGAACTCCCGACCCAGACGCCGGTGACGACACCCGAAGCGGTCCGGCAGAAACGAGACGACTGCGAACAGCTTGCCCACGTCGATTTCGGGCTCGTGGCGGGGAACTTCGAGGACGCCGACGTCGACGTCGCGGAGATCATTGCGGAAGGGACCAGGGATTTCAAGACCTTCACGGCGGAGCCGTACCTCGCCGAGGACCGCGAAATCGTCGAACTCCTCTCTGCGGTCGGCGAAGCAGGGGGGAAGGTCCGCGTTCACTGTGAGACACAGGGTATACTCGATCACGCACGAGCACAGATCGACGGCGACGATCCGGGCGTGTACATGGACTCTCGCCCAGTGGAGGCAGAACTGGACGCGATCGGCCGGATGGGATGGTTCGCCGAATACGCCGACTGTCCGCTTCACGTGGTCCACGTCTCCAGCGGTAGCGGCGCCCGGGAGGGCGCGCGGTTCAAATCCCGGGCGGAGGTCCCGGTGACACTCGAGACGTGTCCCCACTATCTGGCGTTCTCTAAGGAGGACGTCGAGGAGCTGGGTCCGTTTTTGAAGGTGAATCCGAGCTTGAAGTCGCCTGCCGAGGTAGATCGGCTCTGGGATGCCCTCGCGGACGGGACGATCGACCTCGTGGCGAGCGAACACTTCCCGACTCACCGTGCGGAACGAGAACGGGGGTGGGAAAACATCTGGGAGCCGTACGCCGGGCTCCCGAGCATCGAGACGATGCTGGAGTTCCTCGCGAGCGAAGGCGTCCGGGACGGGCCGCTCTCCTGGCAGCGGCTGCTGGAGCTCGTGTGCGCTCGCCCGGCACGCGAGGCGGGACTGTACCCGCAGAAAGGGTCGCTCCTACCCGGCACGGACGCCGACGTTGTTTTGCTTCGGGAGGAACCGTACGAGGTAACCGCCTCGAAGCTTGCCTTCGTCGGCGGGTGGACGCCCTACGAGGGCAGAGAGTGGAGTCACCGAGTAGACACGGTCATCGCGGGCGGAGAGGTCGCCGCCAGGGATCACGAGGTGCTGTCCGACCCAGGTGACGGTGAGTTCATCGAGCGGGGACCGATCCGATAACGGCGGCAGCCACTCACAACGCCCGGAGCGATCGCTGGATGCACCGAACCTGAAAAAACGGACGCTGTTCGAGCGGATGAAACCGCTCGGTGATTACATGTAGCCGTCGGCGAACTCGTCGATCATCAGTTCGCGATCCTCGCCCAGCGGGTAGAGGACCGGACACTGACAGCCGTTCTCGGCGTACTCCCGGACCTTCTCGCGGCACTGTTCGGGGGTACCGCTGGCGGTGAGTTTGTGGACGACCTCGTCCGGAATGAGATCCATCCCCTTCTCGATGTCGTCGGCGTCCGCCGGCCACCCGCCGATCGCCTCCCCTACCTCGTCGATGAGGTCCTGGCTCACGCCGCTGGCTTTCATGATGTGGGGCTGCTGACCGAGATACTGGGTGATGAGCTCCCGGGCGTTGTCCAGTGCCTTGTCGGCGTCGTGATCCATCGAACAGACGACCAGTTGCGGGCGGTCGATGTCTTCCAGCGATCGGCCGCCGCGTTCGGCACCGTTTTCGAGCGCGTCGAGGGCTTTCTGGTTGTATTCCGGACTCACCAGGTAGTTCAGCAATGCCCCGTCGGCGAAATGACCCGTCAGTTCGAGCATCTTGAAGCCGGTCCCGCCGACGTACACCGGAACCGAGCGGGGGCCGGTGTCGCCGTGGACGACATCGAGTTCGATGTCCTCGACGTTCACGAACTCCCCGTCGTAGGTGACGTTCTCCATCTCGAGGAGACGCTTCGTCACCTCGACGGTTTCCCGCATCGCGCGCAGCGGTTTGCGTCGGTCGACGCCGACTTTCGACGCCAGCGGTTCCCACCAGGCGCCGATCCCACAGAGGATCCGGTCGCGGCCGGCCAGTTCCTCGAGCGTACTCATCGTCTGGGCGATCAAGGCGGTGTTGCGGGTCCAGTTGTTGATGACCCCGGCACCGATCTTGATGTCGTCAGTGACGGCGGCGTAGGCCCCCATCGGGGTGATCGCGTCCCGGGCGAGCCTGGACTCCGCCTGCCAGACCTCGTCGAACCCCTGCTGTTCTGCATACTGAACCAATTCGAGGTTCTCCTCCAACGGCCGCTTGTCCTGGAGGTAGATCCCGACTCGATCGCCTCTGTCGCTGACTCTCTTGGTGTCGCTCATGGGCTCCGTTGGTAACGTCGAACACCTCATATATAATAATGGTGTTCGACAGAGTCTCTCTGGATGTCCGCGACAGTGCGACAGAACGCTCCGGTTGCTCTCGACTGTATTCCACGCACCGCAACGAAACGGAGGAACGAGTGACGCGCTCCTGCCGGGCGAACCACGAAGCAATATATGGCTACAATTACCTGCATAAATATTAAATAACTCGTCGGTGACGTTGCCCATGCTATTCCATGACAGAAGAGACCAGCGGCGAAACGAGTGGAGAGATAGAACTGTCATACGAATTGGAGGAGAAGCCGCCGTTACCCAAATCGATACTGCTGGGAATCCAGCACGTTTCGGTGATGATCGTTCCGTCGACGGCGGTGGCGTTCATCGTTGCCGGCGCGATCGGACTGGGAACCGGCGATACAGCGTACCTCGTCCAGATGGTGCTGCTGTTCGCCGGTCTCGCGACGATCGTTCAGGCGTACGGTATCGGGCCGGTCGGGGCGAA
This sequence comes from Halalkaliarchaeum desulfuricum, assembly GCF_002952775.1. NCBI lineage: Archaea > Methanobacteriati > Methanobacteriota > Halobacteria > Halobacteriales > Haloferacaceae > Halalkaliarchaeum > Halalkaliarchaeum desulfuricum. Next base: position 2,542,456 of record NZ_CP025066.1, on the reverse strand, counting down.
GCTCCCGATCGTCATGGGGACGAGCTTTACTTTCGTCGGCGCTGCCATCGCCGTCGGTGGCGAACACGGTCTCGGAGCTGTGTTCGCCTCGCTTGCGATTACGGGAATCGTCGTCGAGGGGATCATCGGCTGGCAGTTCGACCGAATCAAACCGTACTTCCCGCCGCTGGTGACCGGCCTGATCGTGGTCGTGATCGGGCTGTATCTCATCCCGGTCGGGATGGACTACTCCGCGGGCGGTGTCGGAGCCGAGGACTACGGTTCGATGCTGAACCTCGCGCTCGCCTCGCTGGTGTTGGGTATCGCCGTCCTGTTCAACCTCTTCTTGAAGGGGATCTGGCGGCTGTTGAGCATCATTATCGGGATCGCGGTCGGCTACGTCGTCGCTGCTGCGCTCGGCATCGTCGACTTCAGCCCGATCTTCGAGGCGTCCTGGTTCGCGATTCCGCGCCCCGGCGAGTTCGGGTTCGTGATCGAGCCGATCGCGATAATCACCTTCGGGTTCCTGTTCCTCGTGTCCGCGATGGAGACGGTCGGAGACATGGCCGGCATTACTGCAGCCGAGGGACGTAACCCGACACGGGATGAGTTCCGCGGCGGCATCTTTGCCGACGGTATCATGAGTTCGATCGGCGCGCTGTTCAGTTCGTTCCCGGTGACGTCCTTCTCACAGAACGTCGGGATCGTCAACTTCACCGGCGTGATGAGCCGCTGGGTCGTCCTTATCGGCGGCATCGTGCTGGCTGTACTCGGCCTGATCCCCAAGATCGGTGCCACCGTCGCGGCGACGCCGGACCCCGTGTTCGGCGGCGCCGTGCTGATCATGGTCGCCATGGTGGCCGCAAGCGGGATGCGGCTGATCTTCCTGAACGTGGAGATGAACCGGCGGAACATGGTCATCATCGCGACGGCCATCGGACTCGGCCTCGGCGTCGCCGTCCGTCCGGACGCGCTGCAGGGGCTCCCCCAGGCAGCACAGACGTTCTTCGGAGAGGCCGTCATCATGACTGCACTGTCCGGGCTGATCCTCAATACGTTCGTGCCCGGCGAGTCGAGCCCGCTGTTCGACAAACCCGAGGACACTGAGGATCCGACCCTGGCAGATTAGGTCGAAGACGACGACTGAGGCGGACGAAGCCCTCGACGTAGGGGGCATTTTTTGACCGAAACCGGCAACGTGATTATCCCCCTCCGAGAGGACAGTACCGATGACAGATCCGCGCGCAATCGCCGTCGTCGCGATCGCGAGTTTCACCGTCCTCGGGGGTTTCGGCGGGTACGTCTACTACGGAATCGACTGGCAGGTGGGCACCGTTCTCGGGTTGGCAGTCGGGATCGCGTATGGAGCCTGGTATCTCCGCCGCGGCGTCGAACGGTAACGAACTGCGGACGTATCACCGGGGTGTCTGGGTTGCCCTGCTGGCGGAAGTTTTATTGAAGGGCGCAGAGACGCACAGAGTGCACAGCCTCGCACCAGGAGTGCAACCACCATGAAAACTGACCTACGCGGAAAGGATCTGATCACGACACAGGAGTGGAGCAAAGCGGAACTGGAATCGGTACTGGATGTCGCCGACCAGCTGAAGGCCGAATTCGCGGCCGACCAGTGGGCGCATCACGACGCGTTGACCGGCTACTCGCTTTTCGAACTGTTCTACAACACCTCGACGCGGACGCGCAACTCCTTCGAGGCCGGAATCAACCAGCTCGGGGGCTACCCGCACATCATGTCGCCGGACCAGCTCCAGCTGGAACACGGCGAATCCGCAAAGGAGACGGCGAAGGTCCTCTCGCGGTACGGACACGCACTCGCGGTGCGCGTCCTGGGCGGGGCCGTCGACTTCGAGTATCCCCGCGGAACCGAGATCATCCGGGACTACCAGGAGGGTGCCGACATCCCGGTGTACAACATGCAGTGTGACACCTACCACCCGTGTCAGACGCTGGCCGACCTCCAGACCGTCCGGGAACGGAAGGGAAGCATCGAGGACATCAACTTCACGATCTCGTACGCCTATGCGCCCGAGGTCCGCCGGCCCGTCAGCGTCCCGCACTCGTCGATCCTCGGGTTCACGAAGATGGGTGCAAACGTGACGCTCGCACATCCCGAGGACATCGAACTCGACCCAGAGATCGTCGAGCAGGCCGAAGAGAACGCCGACAAGGCGAACGTCGACTTCACCGTCGAACACGACATGGAGCGGGGCTTCCGCGACGCCGACATCGTCTACCCGAAACACTGGGTCTCCTACAAGGTCGGCGAGCGCGGGACCGAGGCGGAAAAGGAGATCCACGACCAGAACCAAGACTGGATCTGTGACGAGGAGATGCTCTCGAACGCCAACGACGACGCCAACTACATGCACTGTCTGCCCGCCAAGCGCGGGTTCGAGGCAACCGACGCCGTGATGGACGGCCCACAGTCGGTCATCTACGACCAGGCCGAAAACCGGATGCACGCCCAGAAGGGGCTCATGCTCCTGACGATGGGCGGCCGCGGCTACGGAAGCGGACGATGAGCGAGGACGGCGAATTCAAGCCCATCTCCGAGTCGCCGCAGTTCGAGTTGGACGTCGAGGCGCCGGAGTTCTGGGGGACGCCACGGGAAAAACCACTGTGTATGATCGCGCTGGGCGGCAACGCGATCGACCCCGCCGACTCCGAGGGGACGTTCGAAGAGCAGATGAGCGCTGTCGGGCGAACCGCAGAGGGCATCGTCGACGTGATGCAGGCAGGTTACAAGGTCGTACTCACCCACGGTAACGGCCCCCAGGTCGGCTCCCTGCTGCTCCAGCAGGAACAGGGCGAACCCCCCGCCCAGCCGCTGGAAGTGTGCGGGGCGATGACCCAGGGGCAGATCGGGTACATGCTCACCCAGCAGATGTACCAGGCCCTCGAGCGGAAGTGGAAACACGTCCCCGTCGCGAGCATCGTCACTCAGACGATCATCGATCCCGAGGATCCGGCACTGGAGGAGCCGACGAAACCGATCGGCCCGTTCGTCGACGCCGAACGCGCCGAAGAGATGCGGGCCGAGGGGATGCAGGTCAAGAAGGTCCGCGACACGGGCAATCGCGACTACCGTCGCGTGGTTCCCTCCCCCGAACCGAAGGGAATCGTCGAGGAGGTTCCAGTCAAGCGACTGATCGACCAACGTGACCTCGTGATCTGTGGCGGCGGTGGCGGCGTTCCGGTCACACGCGGCCGTGGCGAGATCTCCGGCCACGACGCCGTCATCGACAAGGACCGACTGACACAGGTGATCGGCCACAGGCTCGACGCGGACTACCTCCTGGTTCTCACCGATGTCGACGGCGTGTACGTCGACTTCGGGACCGAAGACGAGCGACGGCTCGATACCGTCGACGCGGACGAACTCCGCGAGTACTACGATGACGGCCAGTTCCCCGAGGGGAGTATGGGTCCGAAGGTCGAGGCGGCCCTCCGGTTCGTCGAAGGCGAGTCGCGCCGCGACCGGACGGCGATCATCACGTCCCTCGACAAAGCGGTCGCGGCACTCGAAGACGGCGAGGGCACCCACGTCGTCGAGCCGACTTAAAAAGCGTTTTTCGCAAGGAGTTCGATTGTGCGAGGGATCGACGTCTGTTACAGTTCGAGCCCGAGGCCCGCGTAGACTTCACACGCGCGGACGACGTTCTCGACGTCGACCCGTTCGTCGGACGCGTGTGCCCACTTCTCCTCGGACGGGCCGAACCCGATCGTCGGGATCTCGGCGACGCCCATCGTGTAGTTCCCGCTGGTGGAGAAGGTCCACTTGGTGATCTCGACGTCGCTGTCGAGGACGGAGTCGACCACCTCGTAGGTGTCCTGGACGAGCGGGTGATCCTCCTCGAGCAGCCAGGTCGGGTAGTACTTCTTCGACTCCATCTCGTATCCCGTCCAGGTGGGGGTGTCGAACGTCAGGGTTTCGACGGCGGCCTCGACCTCGTCGCCGTACTCCTCGATGGCGGCGTCGATCGCGTCCTGGAGTTCCGAGTAAGCGCGGTCTTCGTCCTCGCCGATGGTCAGCCGGCGGTCGACGTAGATCGTCGCGGCGGCGGGGACGGCGTTGTTCGACGGCGTGTCCGTCTCGACTTTCGTCGCGGCGATCGTTCCCTTGCCGAGGAAATCGTGGACTTCCGTTTCCTCGTTGAGCTCCTCGATCCGCTCGAGGATGTTGGAGGCGTGATACAGCGGGTTGATCCCGCGTTCGGGGGCGCTGGCGTGACAGGAGGAGCCATCGAGTTCGATCTTGAGCTCACACCGGCCGCGGTGGCCCCGCTTTACGTTCATCTCGGAGGCCTCGCCGATGACGACTGCCTCGAGGTCGATGTCGGTCTCCTCGATGACGTACCGCATCGCGTGGCCTTCGCTCACTTCCTCCATGAGCTCGCCGGTAACGTAGACGTCGTGTTCGGGCGTGACGTCGCTGTTCGCGAGTGCGCCGCCGCCGTAGACCATCGAGGCCATGGCGCATTTCATGTCCGCGGTCCCGAGGCCGTACATCTCTCCGTCATCGATTTCGCCCTCGTAGGGATCGTAGTCCCACTGGTCGCGGTCGCCGTAGCCGACGGTGTCGATGTGGGAATTGAGCATGACGGCGCCGTCCTTTTCGCCCTCTATCACGCCGTGGACGTTGCCGAAGTCGTCGATGTACGCCTCGTCGTAGCCCAACTCTTCCATCTCGGCTTTGATGCGCTTTGCGACCTCTTCTTCGTCCTCGCCGACGGTGGTCGCCGACGGGATCGAGACGAGATCGCGGAGGAACTCGATGCAGTCATCGCGGTGCTGTTCGACCCACTCTTCGAACTGCGGCTTGGCTGTCTCTAGGCTCATCGTAGACGGGAGAATCTATTCCGGTGGGCACTATATAACTACTGTTCCGCGGCGACCAGACAGTGGTGTTCTGCCTCCCGGGTGGAACGTTCAAGGGTGTCGGCGTCGAGACCCGGGTATGGACGACGTCGAGATCGATCCAGACAGGTTGTACGATCGGTTCGAGGAGTTCAATCGAATCGGTGCAACGGAGCAGGGTGGGGTGAACCGTCCGGCGCTTTCGGACGCCAACCGCAGCGCCCGTGACAGACTCTGCGAATGGTTCCGGGAGGCCGGTCTCGAAGTGACTATCGACGAGATGGGCAACGTTTTCGGTCGACGGGAGGGCGAACGCGACGACCTCCCACCGGTACTGATCGGCTCCCACGTCGACAGCCAGTACAACGGCGGTCAGTACGACGGGGTGATCGGGGTTCTGGGCGGTCTCGAAATCGTCGAGGCACTTTCCGACGCCGGAGAACGGACCCGGCGGCCTATCGAGGTCGTCTCCTGGAGCAACGAGGAAGGGGTCCGATTCCAGCCAGACATGCTCGGCAGCGGCGTCTTCGCCGGCGCCTTCGACCTCGAGTTCGCACTCTCGCGTGCGGACGGCGAGGGGAACACGTTCGGCGAAGAGCTCGAACGGATCGGCTACGCCGGCGACGAGCCGTGTCGGCCGCGGGACCTGCACTGCTATTTCGAACTGCACGTCGAGCAGGGACCGCGGCTCGAACGCCGTGGGCTGTCGGTCGCCGCCGTCGAAGGGGTCTACGGTTTCGCGTGGCTCAGCGTCACCTTCGAGGGGATGGCCGACCACGCCGGCCCGACGCCGATGCACGAACGGGAAGACGCGCTGGTGGCCGCAAGCGACGTCGTCGGTGCCGTCCGCCGGCTCACCGCGAGCGGGGGCGAGGATCTGGTCGGGACCGTCGGGAGCCTCGAGGTGGAGCCCGACGCGATCAACGTCATCCCGGAGACTGTCGAACTCACCGTCGATCTCCGATCCCACGACGATGACGTCGTCTCGTCGGCGGTCGACCGGATCCGACGGGAGGTCGAGTGGGCAGCCGAGCGCGAGGGGATCGACTACCGGCTCGAGGAGCTGATGCGGATCGAACCACGCACGTTCGACACCGACTGCGTCGAAACGGTCGAGGCAGCCATTGAAGCTGCAGGATACGAGGGTACCAGGCTGGTTTCCGGGGCCGGACACGACGCGAGCTACCTCGACGACGTCTGTCCGACCGGAATGGTGTTCGTTCCGAGCCTCGAGGGTGTCAGCCACCGGGAAAGCGAGTTCACCGAGTGGTCGGACGTCGTCGCGGGGGTCGAAGTGCTGTGTGAGGTGGTTCGACAGAAAGCCGCGGAGTGAACTGCCGACGCCATCCCGAAACCGGCCGGAAGAAAAGCCTTTAATCGAGCCCCGCATTGTCGGTGATGGTATGTTACTCTCCGGAACAGTGGTCGCCGACGCGTCGACAGTGATACCCGACGGCGCCCTCGTCACGACGGGATCGCGTATCGAGGCAGTCGGGGAACGGCGCGAGCTTGTCGAGACGTATCCGGACCACGAACGGGTGGAGTGTGACGTCTTGATGCCCGGAACGGTCGGGGCACACGTCCATTCCGTCCAGAGCCTCGGGCGAGGGATCGCGGACGACACGGAGCTTCTGGACTGGCTGTTCGACTACGTCCTCCCCATGGAGGCGACCTTGACCGAACGGGAGATGGAGATCGCCGCCAAACTCGGCTATCTCGAACTCGTCGAGAGCGGGACGACAACCGCGATCGATCACCTGTCGGTCGCCCACGCCGACCGGGCGTTCGAAGCCGCAGGAGAGATCGGTATCCGTGGGCTGATGGGCAAAGTGCTGATGGACCGGCGGTCTCCAGACGGGCTGCTCGAGGAGACGGATCGCGCGCTCGACGAGACCGAGGAACTCATCCGCGAGTACCACGGTGCGTTCGACGACCGGATCCGGTACGCCGTGACGCCACGGTTCGCGGTCTCCTGCACCGAGGAGTGTCTGCGCGGTGCCCGGGAGTTGGCCGACGAATACGACGGCGTCCGCATCCACACCCACGCAAGCGAGAACAGAAGCGAGATCGAAACCGTCGAGGCGGACACCGGGATGCGCAACATCCACTGGCTCGACGAGGTCGGTCTGACCGGCGAGGACGTGGTTCTCGCTCACTGCGTGTGGACCGACGAGTCCGAGCGGGAAGTGTTAGCGGAGACGGGTACTCACGTCACGCACTGCCCGTCTTCGAACATGAAGTTGGCGTCGGGGATCGCGCCGATCTGGGACTACCTCGACCGGGGGATCAACGTGGCGCTCGGAAACGACGGACCCCCCTGTAACAACACGCTCGACCCCTTCACCGAGATGCGGCAGGCCAGTCTCCTCCAGAAAGTCGACCGCCTCGACCCGACAGCCGCACCGGCACAGGACATCTTCGAGATGGCGACGGTCAACGGCGCGAAGGCAGCAGGCTTCGAGAAACTCGGTAAACTCGAGGAAGACTGGCGTGCCGACGTCATCGGGCTCCGGACCGATATCACTCGGGCGACACCACTGCACGACGTCCTCTCGCACCTGGTGTTTGCGGCACACGGCGACGACGTCGTCTTCACGATGGTCGACGGCGACGTGCTCATGGATGACGGCGAGGTGACGGCTGTCGACGCCGACGAGATCCGCCGCGAGGCCGGCGAGATCGATCTCGACCTCGAGGACGCACGCGAGTCTGCCAGGCAGGTCAAGCCGTGAGGCAAGCAATCAAGCCGTGACTGGAGCTGACGTGAAGCGGTATGGACGTGAACGTTATAGGCGGGCGGCTCAAAGATCGAAAAGTGAAAGTGGACGTCACCGGGCTGGTCTGTCCCGTTCCGGTACGCGAAGTCCGCCGGCGGCTCGAGACGATGGAGCCGGGCGAGGAACTGGTCGTCGTCGGCGACTATCCTCCAGCAAAGGACAGTATCCGGCGAGCCTGTCTCACGCACGGGTTCGACGTGAGCGAGGAGTCGACCGAAGGGGAAAACGGGGAGTTCGCCCTCAGGATCCGCGTTACCGAACTGTCGTCGCTCGGGTCGTCGCTCGGGTCGACGTGACGACCGTCGTCGACGCCGTGGAGGGGGGATAACTTTCTTCACGACAGGATATCTACTTTTATATAGGATGTGCACCCCCGCGGAAATATACCGGGAACGACTCCTCGATCACAACGAGAACCCACGCAACGCCGGACGGCTGCCGGATCCGGACCGTTCGCTGGAGGAGGAAAATCCCAACTGCGGCGATACGCTCCGGTTCGATATCGCCCTCACGGACGACGGCGATTCGATCGACGACATCAGGTTCGAAAGCGATAGCTGCGCGATCACTCGGGCGTCCGCTTCGATGCTCACCGAGGAACTCCAGGGTGAACCAGTCCAACGGGCCTTCGAAATCGACCGCGAGGAGATGATCGAGGATATCCTGCAAGTGGAGATCAGTCCGATGCGGAGACGGTGTGCGCTTTTCCCCAGACAGGTCGCACAACGTGCCCTCGAAGAGTGACTGCGGGTCGGCAAGAGTGACTGCGGGTCGGAAAAAAACGTCGTCCGTCGGCTACTGGAACCTGACGCCCAGGTCGTGCATTCCGTCGTTGTTCATCGCGAGGTTGATCAAAAGCGGCGTCACGCTTTCGACCAGCGCGCTCGTCGCCAGGGGCCCCCCGTCGAGCGCCCGGATCCCGACTATCTCTTCCGCGAGATGGGTCACGGTCTGTTTCGCTTCGTCGTCGTCGCCGGTGACGACGATGTCCGCCGAAAGGTCACCGTCGAGGTTCGTCAACGCGCCGGCTGCGACGTTCTGGAACGCGCCGACGACGGGGATCTGTTCCGGGGCGACTGCAGCGATCTCTTCGGCGACCGAGCCGAGTTCGGGTTGATCGTAGTGGAACCCCGCACCGTCACGGTTCATCCGGACTGCGGGGCTGACGAGGACGGCGTCGTCGTCGAGCGCGTCGGTGACGGCGCCGACGGTATCGGTCGCGTATTCGGGGGGAACGCTCACGACGACGACGTCGGCCCCCTCGGTTGCAGCCGCGTTCCGTGTCCCCTCGATGTCGTAGCTTTTGTCCCGTTCGTCGAGGGTTTCGCGGTAGTCCTCGGCCCGTTGTTGTGCTTTCTCCTCGTTCCGTGACCCGATGACGATGGTGTGGTCCGTGTCGTGTGCCCATCGCAGTGCGAGTCCCTCACCGATGTCTCCAGTACCGCCTAGTAGCGCGATCCGCATGGGACATAGATGATGCGCCGTTATCAAAGAGGTTACGCATGACCGTTAACGTGTCCGGAGCCACTGGGAACTCACCCTCAGTTATATGTGTTCCTGTCTCTAACTCACCTTTACATTCAGGAGGTACACACAGTGAATACCGAACTTACAATCAACGGCGAATCTACAACCCTTTCAGCCCCTCGCGACGCAGATCTGGCCACCGCGTTACGACACAACGGATACACCGGAGTCAAGTGTGGGTGTGACGGCGGAGAGTGTGGGGCATCGAAGGTACTGATCGACGGGCAGGCGAAGATGGCCTGCGGCACGACCGTCGAGGAGGTCGACGGGGGAGAAATCGTGACTATTGAAGGGCTCGGAACCCAGCGGGATCTCCACCCGATTCAACAGGCGTTCGTGGACCACTTCGCGGTCCAGTGTGGGTTCTGTACGCCCGGGATGATCATCCAGGCGGTCGAACTGCTCGAGGAGGAACCCTCGCCCACCGAAGAGCAGATACGTGAAGCGCTTTCGGACAACTATTGTCGCTGTACGGGATACCAGAAGCCGGTCGAGGCCATCCAGGACGCCGCCGAACGGCTACAGGACGATCCGACCGTCGTGGCGGACGGCGGTGTGGCCGAGACGAACGACGAACCGTCCCGAACGGGAACCGAACACACGACCGGAGAGTGAGACCCATGGATGACAACGATACAGTGTCCGACGGCGGTACAGCAGAGGAAGTGACCGCAGAAGAGCCGTTGCTGGAGTGGGACGAATCGGAGAACAACCGCAAAGACCCGGAGGAACGACTGAGCGTTTCGCGGTCGCCGCCGAAGTACGACGATCCCAAACTCGTCACGGGCGACGCGAAGTTTACCGCAGACTATGCAGAGCAGTTCCCCGACCTGGCGCACGCGGCGGTCGTCCGAAGCGAGATCCCTCACGGCAAGGTGACGGAGATACACACCGAGGAGGCCGAGGAGATGGACGGGGTCCTCGCCGTGCTCACCCCGTGGTCCGAGGAGGTCCCCGACAACAAGTACACCAGCGCGGGACAGTCGTATCCGGAGCCGAGTCCGTGGGACATGAACGTGCTCAACGAGACCGTCCGGTACGTGGGCGATCCGATCGTGGCTATCGCGGCCGAAAGCCAGGAAACCGCCGATAGCGCGGCGGAAACGGTCGACATCGAGTACGAGGAGTACGACTACGTGCTCGATCCGGAGGAGGCGTTCGATCCCGATGCCCCGCAACTGTTCGACGACGACGAGGTCGAAAACAAGATCGTCGGACACGACTACGAGCGGAACCGGATGTCGCACATCGAGGGCGAACTCGGGGACGCCCGCGAGCAGTTCGAGCGTGACGACGTCCACGTCCACGAAACCGAGTGGGAATCGAGCCCGCAGGTCCACGCTCAACTGGAGAAACACACGTCCCTGGTGTACACCGACGAGGACGACCGCATCGTGGTCATCACGAGCACCCAGGTGCCGAACCACACGCGCCGGCAGCTCGCGCACCTCTTCGACGTTCCCATCCGGGACATCCGGGTCAAGAAGCCGCGCGTCGGCGGTGGATTCGGCGGCAAACAGGCCATGGTCATCGAGCCGATTCCGATGACGCTATCGCTCGCGATCGGCCGGCCCGTCATGTACGAGGCGAGTCGGAAAGAGGAGTTCCACGCCATGCGGCGGCGCCATCCAATGCGACTCCGGACCCGGACCGCGGTTACCGACGACGGCGACATCGAGGCGATCGAACTGTACGCGCTCTCGAACACCGGGGCGTACGGGAGCCACGGGATGACTGTCGCCGGCAACGTCGGCGCAAAGCCCCTGCCGATGTACTCGAAGGTTCCCAACGTGCGGTTCGTTGCGGACATCGTTCACACGAATACCCCGCAGACGGGCGCGATGCGCGGGTACGGCGCCCCGCAGGGAACCCTGGCAGTCGAGGGGCACCTCGACGAAGTCGCGAGGGATCTCGGGTTCGACCCGATCGCGTTCCGACAGAAACACTACATGGAGGTCGGAGACGTCGACGAGATCGCCGGAGCCATGGGCGGGGAAGGCGCCGATCGGATAATCCGCTCGTGTGGGCTGGACGAATGTATCGAGCGCGGCATGGAGGCGATCGGGTGGGGCGAGTACGATGAGCCCGACGAGCCACACCTCCATCGAGGCCAGGGTGTCGCGCTGTCGGCCCAGGGCACCGGTGTGGCGGGCGACGAACTCGGGGCGGCCCAGATCATGATGAACGAAGACGGGTCGTTCCACCTGCACGTCGGTGGCGTCGACATCGGAACCGGAGCAGACACCGCGATGATTCAGATCGCGGCGGAGGTGCTCGGCTGCCCCGAAGACGACATCGTCATCAAGGCAGCCGACACCGACGTCACCCCGTTCGATTACGGCGCGTACGCCTCGTCGACGACCTACATCAGCGGCATGGCGGTGAAGAAGGCCGCGGAGGATGCCAAAGAGCGGATCCTCGAGTGGGCGGGCAAACTCCTCGACGAGCCGGTGGAGAACCTCGAAACCGCCGACAGCGAGGTGTACAGCGAGGAGACCGGCGGGTCGCTGCCCCTGGAGGAAGTCGGCTTCGAGGCGGCGTACGGCGACGACGAGCGCGAACACATTCTCGGGAAGGGAAGCCACTGCACCGAGGAGAGCCCGCCACCGTTCGCCGCACAGTTCGTCGACGTCACCGTCGACGAGCGCACGGGCGAATTCGAAGTGAACGACCTCGCCGTCGCGGTCGACTGTGGCGTCGCGATCAACCCCGGCATGGCGGAGGGGCAAATCGAGGGCGCCAATCACATGAGCTACGAGATGGCGGTCGGTGAAGGGGTCACTTTCGACGAGAACGGGCGCCCGGAAGTCACTGCCTACAGCGAGTACGACATCCCGTCGGCCAGCGAAACGCCGTCGATCGAGGCGATCCTGGTCGAGACCCACGAACCGACCGGTCCGTTCGGCGCGAAGTCGGTCGCGGAGGTCCCGACGAACACCGTCCCCCCTGCGCTGTCGAACGCGATCAGGGACGCCGTCGGAGTCCGGATCTCGGAGATGCCGATCACCGCAGAGAAGATCAAGGCCGGCCTCGACGGATCCGAACGCTCCGACTGAGATCGCACCCGGCGTTTTTGGGTCTTGTTTTCCACCGTCGATCTCCCCGGAGGCAAATTATATGTGCGCGGTTGTTCCAGCATTTACTATGCTGGATACCAGCGCCTACAGGTGCTGCGGCGAAACGGCAGGTGGTCGTCATGGGTGACACCGTCGACCTCCTCATACGGGGCAGGCTCGTCAACGTGACCGCGGGAACGCTCGACGACGGTGCGGTTGCGGTCGACGACGGGGAGATCGTTGCGCTCGAAGAACGTCCGGCAGAGCGCGAGATAGAGACGGCGTACGTGGCGCCAGGGCTGATCGACGCACACATGCACGTCGAATCGTCGATGGTGACGCTCCCTCGATACGGTGCCGCTGTCGTTCCACGCGGCGTGACGAGCGTGATCCACGATCCCCACGAGATAGCAAACGTCCTCGGGGCCGACGGGGTTCGGGCACTGCTTTCCGACGCGGAACACACTCCGCTCAAAGCACGGTTTACAGTTCCGTCGTCGGTGCCGGCGTCCCACCTCCAGGACGCGGGTGCGGCAGTCGGCCCGGAGGAGGTCGCAGCCCTGCTGGACGAACCGAAAACGGTCGCGCTCGGGGAAGTCATGAACGTTCCCGGCGTGCTCGCCGGTGACGAAACTGTCATGCGGAAGATCAGGGCGGCCCGCGAGCGGGATATGACCGTGGACGGCCACGCCCCGCGTGTCACGGGAAGCGACCTCCAGGAAGTCGCGCGGCATCTCGACAACGACCACGAGAGCATCGCGATCGAGGAGGCCCGCGAGAAGGTCAAAGCCGGGCTTCGGGTGTACCTCAGGGAGGGATCGGCCAGCAGAAACCTCAAGGACCTCGTCGGGCTGGTCGAGGAAGTCGACACGAGGCGGCTCTCGCTTTGTACCGACGACAGGGACGTCGTCGACCTGGTCGAAAAGGGGGGGATCGACTTCGTCGTCGAGAAGGCGATGTCGCTGGGCGTCGACCCCGTCGAGGCCGTCCAGATGGCGACGATAAACACCGCCGAGAGTTACGATCTACCGTTCGGCCGGATCACCCCCGGAGTTCCCGCTGACCTGGTACTGTTGTCCGATCTGGAAGACTGGGATGTCGACCACGTCGTCATCGACGGCGAGGTCATTCCCACGGAGGGTGCCGACGAGCCCCCCGCTTCGGAGATCGAAACCGACACCGTTCGATTCGATCCACTCGAGCCTGCAGACCTCGCGATCGAACACGCCGGCTCCGGGCCGGTCACGGTTCGCGTCGTCGACGCGGTCGGCGGGCTACAGACTGCCCGTATGGAAACGACCGTCCCGGTCGAAACCACGTCACCCCCTGAGGGCCTCGACGGCGCACTGGTGGCCGATACCGACGCGGACGTCATCCCGCTTGCCGTCATCGAGCGTCACGGCAACCAGGGAGAGATCGGCCGCGGGTTCGTCCACCGGCTGGGGATCGAACGCGGGGCCGTGGGTTCGACCGTCGCCCACGACGCGCACAACTGTATCGTCGCCGGAGCTTCTCACGAGGCCATGACGCGGGTGGCGAATCATCTCCGAAGCATCGATGGGGGAATCGCGGCCTACGACCCGACCACGGACGAAGTGACCTCGCTCGCACTTCCGGTCGCCGGGTTGATGTCGGACCAACAGTTGACAGCGGTGAAGGACGTCTTCGAATCCGTCGAATCAGCCGCCCGAGACATTGGATTGACACACGAGGGGGGACTGATGGAGCTGTCGTTCCTGGCGCTGGAAGTCATCCCGGAATACCGGTTGACGAACAGGGGGCTTGTCGACGTCGGCTCCTTCGATCACGTCGATGTCGTCGTCGGCGACCAGCGAGTGTGACGGATTTTAATTGTGAGATATTCTCGCAAGGGATTTTTAAGCTCTCGCTTCGAACCGGGAGGCATAACGGTCGCGGATGCGATCCGGGTGATCCAATTGCAAGTCACGCTCGAAATCAACGGAGCCGAACACACGCTCCAGGCATCGAAAACGGATAGTTTATTGGACGTCCTCCGAGAAAGCGGCTACACCGGGGCAAAGCGGGGGTGTGACACCGGTGCCTGTGGGTTCTGTACGGTTCTCGTGGACGGCGAACCCGAAACGTCGTGTGTCGTGCCGGCGGCGAAGGCCGACGGGTCGTCGGTCCGAACCATCGAGGGACTGGGCGATCAGGACGATCTCCATCCGGTACAGCAGGCGTTCGTCGACAACAGCGCGCTCCAGTGCGGCTTTTGCATCCCGGGCATGGTAATGCGGTCGACGGCGTTGCTCGAGGAAAACCCCGACCCGACGGAAGCGGAGGTTCGCGAGGCGCTCTCGGAGAACCTCTGTCGGTGTACCGGCTACAAGAAGATCGTCGAGGCGGTGCTGGACGCCGCAGACCGCATGGGAGCGGAATCGAAGATCGTCGCCGACGGCGGCGGAGGTGAGAACCGATGAGCAAGCCCGACGAGCCGACCCACGAGAGCGACGCGTCGGACGACGAGCAACACCCCCTCGAGTGGGACGAGCCAGAGAACAACCGAACGGATCCCGAAGAACGCGACGCGATCACGAACGACGAGGAGAAAAGCGACGCACGGAAGATCGTCACCGGCGAGGCGCGGTACACCGGCGACTTCCGCGACCGGTTCCCCGAACTCGCGGAGGCGACGATCGTCAGGAGCGACGTCGCCCACGGGTACGTCACGGACGTCGACACAAGCGAGGCCGAAGCGATGGACGGCGTCTACGCGGTCCTCACGCCGTTCGACGAGGAGGTACCGGACACGCTGTATTCCAGTTCGGGACAGTCGTACCCCGAACCGAGCCCCTGGGACATGCGGGTGCTCCGGAAGCACGTCCGGTTCGTCGGCGACCCGGTCGCAGCGGTGGCCGCCGAGGACACGGAGACGGCAGATCGGGCGGCCCGCAAGATCGACGTCGAGTACGAGGAACTCGATTACGTTCTCGACGTGGAGGAGGCGACGGAGCCGGACGCGCCTCGGTTGTTCGAGGACGACGAGGTCGAAAACCAGCAGTCGGGTGCCGACTACGAGCGAAACCTGGAGTCGCACTTCGAGGGAGAGATCGGCGACGTCGACGCAGCCATCACCGAAGCAGACGAGGAGTACACCCTCGAGACAGTAGCCGAGACGCCCTACCAGTCACACTGCGTCCCCGAACCGCACACGACGATCGCGTACACGGACGAGGACGGTCGGTACACGTTCATCACGGCAACCCAGGTTCCGAACCATACGCGGCGGCAACTGTCACACGTGTTCGACATCCCGATCCGCGATATTCGGGTCATCAAACCCCGGATCGGCGCGGGTTTCGGCGCGAAACAGGAGATGGTGCTCGAGCCGATAGCGCTGGCACTGCACCGGAAGGCCGGCGTTCCGGTCGCAGTCGAGGTAACCCGGCGGGAAGAGTTCTACGCGATGCGGTTCCGTCACCCGATGAAGCTCCGGGTGCGCTCGGCCGCAAACGAGGGGGGCGAGCTCGAAGCCGTCGAACTCGACATTACGTCGAACGCCGGCGCGTACGGCACCCACGGGATGACAGTCGCCGGCGTCGCGGGGACGAAGTCGATGCCCGTGTACGCCGGAACGCCGAACGTTCGGTTCGTCGGTGACGTGGTCCACACGAACCTGCCGATGGGAGCTGCGATGCGTGGCTACGGTGCGCCCCAGGGTCACTTCGCGCTGGAGACACACATCGACGAACTCGCGCGAGAGATCGGCGATGACCCGATCGCGTTCCGGAAGCGGAACGCGGTCCGCGAGGGCGATCTCGACAAAATAGCAGCGATACTCGATGACAACGACCGCTTCGCCAGGCGCATTCGCTCCTGTGGGATCCGGGAGTGCATCGACCGGGGGATGGAAGCGATCGGCTGGGAGGACATCGAACAGCCTGCGGCCGAGCACCGCCACCGCGGTGTCGGGGTCGCCCTTGCCGCACAGGGCAGTGGGGTCGCGGGCAAAGAACTCGGCGCAGCGCAGATCCGGATGAACGAGGACGGGTCGTTCCACTTGGAGGTCGGCGGTGTCGACCTCGGCCAGGGGAACGACACCATGTTCGCCCAGATTACGTCAGAGGTGCTCGGCTGTCCCCCCGAGGACGTCGTGGTCACCTCTTCTGACACCGACCTCACGCCGTTCGACTACGGGTCGTACGCCTCCTCGACGACCTACATCAGCGGCCGCGCGGTCAAGGAGGCCGCCGAGGACGCCAGAGAACGGCTACTGTACTGGGGAGCAAAGCTGCTCGACGAGTCGCCGGAGAACCTCGAAACCGCCGACGGCGAGGTGTACAGCGAGGAAACCGGGGAGTCGGTCACGCTGGAGGAAATAGGCTACGAGGCGACCTACGGCGACGACGAGCGCGAACAGATCCTCGGAAAGGGACATCACTCGACCGACGAAAGCCCGCCGCCGTTCGCCGCGCAGTTCGTCGATGTCACCGTCGACGAGCGAACTGGCGAGTACGAGATCAACAAGCTGGTGTGTGCGGTCGACTGTGGTGTCGCCATCAACCCGCCACTGGCGGAAGGGCAGGTCGAAGGTGGCGAGCACATGAGCCTGGAGTTCGCAACAAGTGGTACGCTGGAGTTCGACGAGGATGGAAACCCCCAGACGCTGGGGTTCCGCCAGTACGGGATGCCCCGGACCACCGACCACCCGCCGATGGAGACGATCCTGGTCGAGACTCACGAGCCGACCGGCCCGTTCGGCGCCAAATCGATCGGCGAGATACCGACCAACGGGGTCGCGCCGGCGCTGTCGAACGCCATCCGTGACGCCGTCGGCGTGCGTCTCACGTCGCTTCCGATCGAACCCGAAGACGTGAAAGCGGCCCTCGAGGAGCGCGACGACTGATACTGCCGGCGGTTCGGCGAACGATTCTTAACCGGGGCAACTAATATCCCGTTATGTCACACGTAGGTATCGTGCTTACAGGGGGACCGTTCGACAGCCAGCGGTGGAGAACGGCCTACGAACTGGGCCGGGCGGCGCTTTCGGACGATCACGACGTGACTTTTTTTCACTACCTCGACGGGATCTACGTCCCGATCGACGGCCAGGAGTTTCCGGACGGCTCGACGGAGGGGCTCTACGGCGACATGCCGACGGAGAAGTTCCAGGAACTGATCGAGGCCGGCGCCGAGGTGATCTGCTGTGGGCTCTGTATCGACGCCCGTGGTATCGATCCCGACACGGCCTATCCCGAAGGGATCGAGGTCGGACTGCTGTCGGATCTGGCCGATCTGCTCGGGGAGGCAGACAGGGTGATCTCGCTTTGAAGCGCACGGTTGTCGTCGCGTTGACGCGGGCACCGTACGGGCGCGTTCACGTGCCGGAGGGGATCCGGGCAGCCTACGGCGTCGCTTCCGGATTCGACCGGCACGACGTGACCGTCCTGTTCACCGAGGACAGCGTCTACGCCGCAAGAGAAGCCGCCGACAGGGACGCGCTGGACATGGACGGCCATGTCGCCGGACTCGTCGAACAGGACGGCAACCTTGCGGTGGATGCCGGGGCGCTCGACAGCAGGGGGATCGACGCCGAGGACGTCGACGACGACATCGACGTTCTCACGGAGGATCGGGTTGCCGAACTGTTCGAAAAAGCGGACCACGTGCTCACGTTTTGATTCAACCAATGATTTACCTCGTCGACAAGCCGTCTGCGGAGGTTGCGTTCAGAACCGCCCAGGGGAACCAGGAGGTCACACTCGTCTTGATACAGGACGGCGTGTTGCTGGAACCGGGTGAATCCGTTCCGGCAGTTGATGTTCCGGTGTACGCCGTCGAACGGGACGTCGAAGTTCGCGGCGTCGACCTCCCGCCCGAGATCGAACCGATCACGTACGACAGATTGATGCGCCTCGTTATCGAAGATGGGGTGAAAAGTTTCGTATGAAGGTTTTCAACGACACCGTCGACCTCCTGGAGAACGGCGAGCAAGCGGCGATGATCACTGTCGTCGGGAAAGAGGGGAGCGCCCCCCGTGATGTCGGTGCCAGGATGGTCGTCACACCCGAAGACGAGTACGGGACGATCGGGGGAGGCACCGTCGAAGCGCTGGCGATCGAGGCCGCGCGGGACGTGCTGACCGGCAGGGAGGAGCCGGGCGTTCGGGAGTACGAACTCGACCCCGGCGGCAACACGGGCATGGTCTGTGGCGGTACGATGGACGTGTTCATCGACCGGATCCAGGGCCCATCGCGGCTTTACGTCGCTGGCGGCGGCCACATCGGCCAGGAGTTGGCGACGATGGGTGAGCAGCTCGGATACGACGTAACGGTCGTCGACGATCGCGAGGAGTATTCGGACCCAGCAGACTTCCCCGACAGCGTCGACGTCATTCGGGGGAACTACGGCGAGGTTTTGCGGGAACAGCCGATGGGAGCTGACGCCTCGGTGGCCGTCGCCACGCGGAGCGGCACCTTCGACGGGAGAGCAGCCGCCGCCGCCATCGATGGGGGCGCCGGCTACGTCGGAATCGTTGCCAGCGACCGGAAGGCCGAACGGATTATGGACTCCCTCCACGACGAGGGGTACGATCGATCCGACCTCGTTCGCGTCCGCTCACCGATCGGCCTGGATCTGGGTGGCGGCACGCCCGAGGACATCGCGCTTTCGATTCTCGCAGAGATAAACGTAGTCCGTCACGACGCATCGGCGGAACCCACCACTCGGCTGAACATCGACGACCTGGTCGTGATTCGTGGCGGCGGGGACCTCGGCAGCGGCGTTGCCTACCGGTTCCACCAGGCGGGGTATCCGGTCGTGGTCACGGAAGTTGCGAAGCCGACCGTGGTTCGCCGCGCCGTCGCGTTCGCCTCCGCGATGTACGAAGCGGACGTCGAAATCGAAGGGGTGGCTGCCCGGCGGGCCGGCGACGTCGAGGAAGCCCTCGCCGTGCTGGAAGAGGGGGACGTCCCCGTCCTGGAGGATCCCGACGCGAAACTGCTCGAGGAGTTCGACGCGAAGGTCCTCGTCGACGCGATCATGGCGAAGGGGAAGTACGACACTGGAACGCGACGCGGGGACGCAGACGTCGTGATCGGACTCGGCCCCGGGTTCGAGGCGGGGGATGACGTCGACGCCGTCGTCGAGACGGACAGGGGACACGAACTCGGTCGGGTCATCTACGAGGGGACCGCCAGCCCCTACGACGGGGAACCGGGCGAGCGACGAGGATACACCCACGAACGCGTGCTCCGTGCACCCACCGACGGGCGCTTCGAATCGGACGCCGAAATCGGCGACCTCGTCGAGGCGGACGACGTCGTCGGCACCGTCGGGGACGAACCCGTACGAACGGAGATCGACGGACTGATTCGCGGACTGGTCCACGACGGGGTCGTCCTCGAAGACGGGGAGAAGGCAGGGGACGTCGATCCGCGCGGCGAGGACGTCGATCCAGAGAAAATCTCCGACAAGGCGCTGTGTCTGGGTGGCGGAGCGCTCGAGGCCGCGCTTCGGCTCGGATGAACGGGTGACCGAGTGACCGAGTGACCGAGTGAACGCTATCGGGTGACTTCGGAAATCGACGGATCTGCGATGGAGGCGTTCTCCCCGTCGGTCACGCGCCCGATCGGATGGAAGAACACGTCCGCACGGGAGAGGGAGGCCTCCAGTTGTTCAGCCCGGTCGGCCGGGACTGAAACGAGGAGCCCCCCGCTGGTTTCCGCGCTTTCGCCCGATTCGAGGCCGTAGCCGAAGAGCCGGGAGAGTTCCAGGGTTCCCTCGATGACCGGGAACTCGGTGATCTCGATGCCGACCCCGGATCGCTCCGCGATGATTCGCGCCTGACCGAGCAGACCGAACCCCGTGACGTCGGTCGCCGTCGTTGCGTACTCGCGAACGATCCGGGCCCCCTCCCGGTTCGGCGACGTCA
Organism: Halalkaliarchaeum desulfuricum; assembly: GCF_002952775.1. Lineage (NCBI taxonomy): Archaea > Methanobacteriati > Methanobacteriota > Halobacteria > Halobacteriales > Haloferacaceae > Halalkaliarchaeum > Halalkaliarchaeum desulfuricum. Next base: position 2,522,348 of record NZ_CP025066.1, on the reverse strand, counting down.
TCCACTCTATCGCCTCCCGGCCGACGTCCTCGACCGGCCGCGGACAGGCGTTCTTGACGGTCGCTTCGAACTCCTCATCCCGGACGCGGAGACTCCCCATCGCCGGCTGGGTCCCCAGCGGTTTGGTGAGATAGAGCCTCTCGCCGGGCGAGGCACCGGATGCGGTGAGAAGGTCGTCCGGCGACGCCGTCGCCGTCACTGCCGCGCCCGCAAACGGCCACGGGTTCAGGGTCGTGTGACCCCCGGCGACGACGCCGTCCATCGCTTCGAACGCGTCGACGATCCCGGCGAGGATCTCCGCTGCGGTGTCGGTCAGTTCGCGGGGCAGCCCCATCGCTACCAGACCGGTGAGGTTGTCGACCGCCCCCGTGGCGAACGCGTCGCTCGCGGCGTTGCACGCCGCCACGCGTCCGAAGTCGTACGGGTCGTCGACGATCGGCGTGAAGAAGTCGATCGTCGTTACCATGGCCAGGTCCTCAGTTAGCTGCCGCGCCGCGGCGTCTTCGCCGACCCCGAACAGAAGATCGTCGTTCGGGTCGAACGGCCCCGTCTCCGCCAGCAGTGCGTCGAGATCGTCCTGACCGACCTTACAGGAACAGCCGTGTAGTTCGGCGTACTGGGTCAGTCGGGGGGAACCGTCACGGTCGTTGTCGTCGGAGCCGTCATCTCTCTTTTCTGATTGCATCAGTCACGCCTCCGGGATCGACGCGTCGTCGGTCGCCCTGATCTTGAGTTCGAACGTGTCGTCGGAACCGTCAGCGGATTCGACCTCGAAGCCGTGTCTCGTGCAGGCTCGGCGCAGGTTGTCCTCGGCGGGCGGGTAATCACCTTCGACGAGCAGCTCGTCGCCGGTCTCCATCGAGGCCAACTCCTCCCGAACGATGAGCGCCGGCCTCGGACAGATCTCTCCCGTTACGTCCACGCGTTTCATGTCCCGAGGTAGGCCGAGCGGAACTATAATGCTGTTGTCCCGATCGATCCCTGGGTATGCCCCCGCGTAAGATTAATCCCCGAACACCCGAACCCGGACGTATGAACCTCTCCGACGCCCTCGAACTCGGCGACCGGGAACTCGTCTCCTTCGTCGGGGCGGGGGGCAAGAAGACCGCGATGGGGAAACTCGCCCGGGAAGCGGATTCACGGGGGCTGGTTCCCGGATACACGACGACGACACACATGCCGCCGCCACCGGAGATTCCTCTCGTTTGTGTCCCGCCGGAAACGGTGTCCTCCGCGGTTTCCGGACGAACTGCGCCGATCGCGGTCGCGAGCGAATGGGTTTTCGACCCCGATCGAGCAGATAAGAAGGTTCGAGGCTTCGATCCCGAGTCGATCGACGACCTGTACGACAGCAACGCGCTGGACTGGGTGCTCGTCAAAGCCGACGGGGCGCGCCGCCGCGAATTCAAAGCTCCCGGTCCGGGGGAGCCGGTTATTCCGACCCGAAGTACGGTCGTTGTGGTGGTTGCCTCGGTTACAGCCGCCGGTCGACCCAACGATACGGGCTGTGTGCACCGCCCCGAACGCGTCGCCGAGATCGCGGGGATCGAGAGAGGCGATCCACTCTCGCCGGAGTCGATGGCAGCGGTACTCGCGAGCGAACGCGGCGGCGCCAAAGACATCCCGGAGCGCGCGAGGGCCGTTCTCCTCGTGAACAAGGCAGATACGACGGAGCAGCGACACCTCGCCCGCAGTCTCGTTCGGGAGACGTTTCGGCGCACGGACGCCTTCTCTGCCGGGTTCGTCTCCTCGTTCGTCGAGGATTGGCTCGAACCAGTCCCGGAGAACTAACCTATAAGTACCGCCACACCGTCGATTCGACTGGGTATGAGCGAAACCAGTAGTGACACTGACGATAGTCAGCCTGACATTTTCTCCACGATCGGAAACACGCCGCTGATCGAAATCGAGAGCGCAAGCCAAGAGGCGGACGGACGGATTTACGGGAAGCTCGAGTACTTCAACCCGTCCTCGAGCATCAAAGACCGGATCTACCGGGAGATGATCACCGCCGCACAGGAGCGGGGCGACCTCGAACCCGGGATGGAGATCCTGGAGACGTCGACCGGCAACGCCGGTATCGCGTGTACGTTCGTCGGAACCCGACTGGGATACGACGTTACCGTCGTGATGCCGGAAGGGATGAGTGAGGAACGAAAGAAGGTGATCCGGGCGTTCGGCGGGGAGCTCGTCGAGACCCCGGGCGCAGAAAGCGACGTCGACCTCTCCCTCGAGAAGGTCGAAGAAATGCTCGAGGAGGAGCCGGATCGCTACTGGTTCCCGAACCAGTTCACGAACGAGGACAACCCCCTTGCACACGAGAAAACGACCGGTCCGGAGATCCTCGATCAGCTGGGACACGCCCCCGACGCGTTCGTTGCCGGGCAGGGTACCGGCGGAACGATGACCGGTGTCGGTCGAGTGCTCCAGGAAGAGGACCCCGACGCGGCCATCTACGCGCTCGAGCCGAAGGAGGCCCCCCTGTTGCGCTGTCGCGAGTGGGGATCCCACGAGATCGAAGGCATCGGCGACGGGTTCGTCCCGGAGAACCTGGATCCCGAGATCATGGACGGCGTCGTTACAGTAGAGAGCCAGGCCGCGATCGACCGTTCCCGCACCCTCGCCGAAGAGGAGGGTGTCTTCTGTGGAATCTCCAGCGGTGCGAACATCGAGGGCGCGATCCGACTCGCAAACGAGCGGGAGGAGATCGACGAGGTCGTCACCATCATCTGTGACACCGGTCACCGCTACTTTACCACGAAGCTCTTCGAACCCGACTACGAGGTAGAGGTTCCCGACCGGGAACACCCCCTCGACGACTACTCGAAATCCGTGCTCGAGGAGTACCAGAGCGGCTGGGACATCATCGAGTGATCGGCCGGCACAAGCAGCACCAGTAAGCACCGAGACGCCGATCTGCGGCGATCGGGGAGCCGGAATCGATTTATTCCTGCTGTATAATGTGCAAGTATGACTCACAGTCACGATGAGATGGTGACCCGACGGGAGGCTGTGTCCCTCGTGGAGACCCTCCGGGAGGAATCCCTCGAGGGGCGAAAAGCGAGGCGGGTGTCCGTCACCGAGGCGTGCTCCGGCCGCGTGCTCGCAGAGTCCGTTCGAGCACAGCGCGACGATCCGACGCGGTCCACAGCCACCATGGACGGGTACGCGTTCGACGCGACCGAGGCGTACCCGTTCGAGGTCGTCGAGTTTGCGGTGTTCCCGGAGGACGACCCGCCGACGATCGAGGTCGACCAGGCTGTTCGGGTCGCCACCGGGGCGCCGATCCCCGAGCGTGCGAACGCCGTACTCAAAAAGGAGGAAGCGACCGTCGAGAACGGGACACTCTCCGGTCCGGAGATCGAACCTGGCACCTACGTCTACGAGCAGGGAAGCAACGTCTCGGCGGGCGAACAACTGTTCGAACCGGGAGAGCAACTGGCCCCACGGGACGCCATACTCCTCCATGATCTCGGAATCGAGTCCGTCAGTACCTGCGATCCCTTCGATGTCGGACTCGTCGCGACGGGCACGGAGATCCACGAGGGGCGATCGCGAGATCTCGATAGCCCCATGCTCGCAGCGCTCGTTCGATCGTGGGGACACGTCCCGACTGTCGAAGGCTCAGCTCCCGACGAATACGATCGCGTCGTCCGTGCGATCGAGGAGACGGCTGCGTCCCACGACGTCGTCATGACGACCGGCGGAACGAGCGTGGGCAAGAAGGACCACGTGATTCGCGCCCTGGATTCCCTCGGCGAAGTCATCTTTCACCGGGTGCGTATTCGACCCGGGAAGCCGCTCGCTGCGGCTCGGCTCCCCGACCACGACGCGGTCGCGTTCGCGATTCCGGGAAAACCTGTCGGTGCACACACGGTGGCGTCGCTGGTCGTGCGGCCGTTCTTCACGGAAACCGACGACATCGCGACGATACCGGCGACCGCCGCCGCCGACGTGACCGTGTCCGTCCCGGGATTCGAGTACGCGATTCCCGTGCGGTTGCGCGACGGCGACGCAATCCCGTTGGGACACGCCACGTCGGAACTGGACGTGTACGGGGACACGTTCGATCCGAGCGTTCTCTCCTCGAGTACACGTGCGACGCGGGCCGACGGATTCGTCCTGACGGAAGACGGCTTCGAGCAGGGATCGACCGTTGATGTGACACCGCACACCGTTCTGGAGCCATGACCCGAAACAGCGGCAGCGACACAGTGGAGGTGGGTGGTGTCGTGCTTGCCGCCGGAACGTCATCCCGATTCGAGGGAGGAAACAAACTCGCAGTGGAACTCGACGGAGAACCGATCGTCCGCCGTGCGACGCGTTGCCTCCTCCGATCCCGACTCGAGGAAGTGGTCGTCATCGTGGGATTCGAGGCGGATCGGATCGCGGCGCTCGTCGAGGACCTTCCAGTGGCGGTGAGACGAAACGAACGGTTCAGCGAGGGTCAGAGCACGTCGGTTCGAACGGGCGTGGATCACGCTGTCGATCGCGGCTGGTCCGCCGCCGTCTTCGGGCTCGGGGACATGCCGTTCGTGGACCCCACCACCGTCGACTCCCTGATCGAAGCCCACGAGAACAGTGAGGGATCGATACTGTGGCCGAGCTTCGAGGGGGAGAGAGGGAATCCGGTGCTGTTTTCCGGTGAACATTTCGACGCCCTGCGATCCGTTACCGGCGACCGCGGCGGGCGACGGCTGGTGGAGACACACCCCGGATCGACGCCCGTGCCCGTCGACGACCCCGGCGTCATACGGGACGTCGATCGTGAAACGGATCTCGACTGACGGTGGCCCACGCGTCGACTGGTCATGATTATTGTAGCGATTTACCGGTCGATCGGCCCATCGGGTGGCCGATCGTCCGGTTACGGCCTAGAATAATCATTATGAAGCCAGCAGACCGGATCGAACTCTTCATAACCCGGGTGCGATAAAAGGGATCAGATTCACAGCATGCCCTCGAACGTCGGAGCAGCGGAAGATTCAATAGCTGGATCCGAGAAAGCCCCTACAAATTACATGTCTATCGATCCAACCGACGTGATAACGATCGGTGACGAACTGCTGCGGAACAATCCGGACACGTTCGACGAGGATTTCGGCGAGAACAAGACTCATGTAGAGCGTCTGACTGATATCGGGTCAAAGCGGGTGCGAAATCGAGTAGCTGGCTACATTACGAGAAAAAAACAACGGCAGACGCAGCCCTCGCGGTAGTCGGCACTGCATCCTGCGCATAGCGAAGCCTGTCGAACGTATGTGTTCTCGCTGTATTTCCAATACTATCAGAATAAAATAATACTATGTGTATTTATAATAATGACACAGTGCACTCCGTGTGTTGTCTCATTCGACAGCCACGATCGTCGTCGACTGGTTCGACAGCAGCGAACGACGTCTACTGGCTCATTCGACAGCAGCGAACGACGTCTACTGGGCTTTTGATCGGCCATATGCGCCAGGAACAACAGCCACATTCTCCACTAAAATATTAAAAACTGAAAAATTGTTGCCTTTAAGCCGATGTTTTAGGTTAATTAGTGGGATTACTTCCAACGAACACATCGCTATTGAGGATCTTTCGAAATCCTCGTGTATAACCCGACTCCCTCTTTTGAGGTGTCTGATCTGTCCGAAGAATGAGCGGTATCATACGTCCGCAAACTATACTATGAAAAGTTATAATAAGGTCGTATAATCAAATTATTTACCTTGAACCAGACGTGCCGCCTACGGTGAGATTTCGGACCCGTCACGCTCGCGAAAGTTGGGGTCAACTGTGCGGTGGCCCTGTTTTCGGTGGTCGAACCGCTATCGATCTCGTGGATGGTCGACGACGAGTTCCCGACAGGTCTCGGGCGAGTCGATCGTCGTCTCGTATCCGCCGGGCCACCACACACGTACACGTCGCGGGGCCGCCTTCCCCAGGCCGAAGTGTGCAACCGGTTCAGACTGGCAGAGGTAGTTGGAGCCGGCCGCAACGAGTCGTCGCGTCCGGACATCGTCCGTCTCGAGTTCGACGACCGCACCCCGTGCGGGCGCCCCGTGAACTGTTTTGGGCGCCACCCGGAGCCAGTCGTTTTCGTTTGGGACGTCATAGAGACTGGGTGGCTGTGCAGTAACCTCTCCGTGGACGACGAGCAGTTCCAGCGTCCCGTCGCGGTCGAAATCCGCGACGACCGCCCCCGTCCCGAACCCGTCAGGCTCCAGTGCGTCGCCCGTATCGAGTTCCGTCCAGCCGTCGGGTCTCCGGCGGAACAGCCCGTTCGGTTCGCCCAGGCAGTTCCGGAACAGTTCCACGTGCCCGTCGTTGTCGAAGTCGGCAGCGATCAACGTCCGGGTGGAGGCAGGGCGGGAAAACCCCGACGGCGCAACGTCCTCGAATCCCGAATCGGACGCTCGAAAGATTCGGCCCGGACCCTCCCAGTTACCGACCGCGAGTTCGAACGCACCCGCGTCTGCACGCCGAGGCGGCTGCGTGGTCTCTCCGGCGTCGACCGAATCCGTGGTCCCGACGAGCGCGAGGCCCCTGGCGTTCTCGCTCGGATCCGCGAGGCCGACTCCGGCGTCGATTTCCGTGAAGCTCCCGCCGCCGTTTTCGAAGAGGCGGTTGGGGCCCCCCTCGACCCCGAGATAGAGGTCCATTCCCTCCGAGACGACCGGTCCCGCACACACCGATCGTCCCTCACAGACGACATCGACGCCGAGCGCCGGTGCCATGTCGGTCAGCTCCCCGTCCTCGCCGAGTTCGTAGTAACGGAGTTCGCTGCCGTGGGAGGCGATCGCCACGCCGTACTGCCCGGTTCCGAACCGGTCGACTGCGGCGACGGAGCGCCCGGATCGGAAGTTCTCCCGGCCCTCGTTTACGTCGAGTGCGAACACGTCCCGCCAGACGTCGCGGTCGGCCGAGGCCCGATCCAGAAGTAAGTCACCGTCGGCGGTCACTCCGTCGAACGTGTCGGTGTTGTGGACGTACAGCTCCTCACAGCCGTCGGCGTCGAGATCCGCGGCGGCGACGCCGATGGCGTGTCGCCCCGAATCGGCGACGATCCCACAGGCGACATCGACCAGGTTTCCGCCGGTGTCGGAACCGTCTGCGGGCTGGTACAACCGATTGGCTCCATCGTACCCGCAGACGAATGCGATCGGTCCCCGCCGCCCCGGGGTCACCGCAGCACCGTAGCCGCGCATCGCCCCGTCGTCGACCAGGCGGTCGGAGACGTCTCGGAACATACCCCGCCCTCACAGGTCACCGGATAAGAACACACGGGTTAACCTCACAGATATGAACCATGTATCGAACCGCAAGCGACGGTCGAGAGACCGACCAATCCGAGGTCACTCCGGGACCAGCGCCGCCTCGAGCACCTGCAACGGATGTTTGATCTCGTAGCCGGTTCCGTGTTCCATCTGCATCGCGCAGGTCGGACATTCGGTCATGCCGACCTCGCCGTCGGCCGCTTCCATGTGGTGGAACATCTCCTCGCCGATCGCCATCGACGCCTCGTACTTCTCGGCCTTCCAGCCGTACGTTCCCGAGATCCCCGAACAGGAGTCGCCGACGTCCTCGATCGAGACGCCGTCGACCTCGCGGAACAGTTCGACAGCCTGTCGGTCGAGCCCCTGGTTTCGCGCGTGACAGGGCGCGTGATACGCCAGCGCAGGATGGTCGACCTCGGCGTCCGCGACAGCCGATTCGAGGTCCTCGTGGATCCGGAGATACTCGAGCGCCTCGTAGGTGTGCTCGGAGACGTCGTCGATCCGGTCGATGTCGAACAGTTCGGGATACTCCGTGCGCAGGGAGAGCGAACACGAGGTACAGGAGGCGACGACGTCGGCCCCGTCGTCGATCGCCGCCGCGAGCGACTCGACGTTCGTTTCGGCGGCCCGCCGTGCGTCCGAAAGCATCCCATTTGCGAACATCGGCGTCCCCGAACACCGCTGTTCGGGAACGAGTACCTCGTACCCGAACGCCTCGAACACCCGAACCATCGCCTTGCCGACTTCGGGGGTGTTGTAGTTGGAATAACAGCCGTGGAAGTACGCCACCCGCTTGTCGTCGCTTTCGACCTGCGCGCCGCCACGCTTGCGCCACCACTCCCGGAACGTCTGTGTCGCGAACGCCGGGAACTCCCGCTCGCTCGGGAGGCCGAGCAGTTTCTCGTTGAGCTTTCGGGTCACGCCCAATCCCATGACGAAGTTGACCAACCGCGGGACCTTGCTTCCGATACCTGCAAGCAACCCGTAGTTCGCCAGGATCCGGTTCCGGACGTACTCCCGGGAGAGTTTGGTCATCTGTTCGTCGACGTACTCGCCCCGGGCCTCGTTGTGCATCTGAGACAGTGGCACCTCCGAGGGACAGGCGTTATCACAGCGGAGGCAGTTCGAGCACGAGAGGATCGAATCGTCGATGTCTTGATCCTCCTTCCGCTTGAGCCGCCACTGTTCGGGCCCCTGGAACTTCGGCCCGGGGAACTCGTCGTCTACCTCCGCGACCGGACACGACGTCTCGCAGGTCGTACACTTGTAGCAGGCGTCCGCGCCCGCCCGGAGATCCAGTGCCCCCTCGGGGAACACCTCGATCGGTTCGGTCGCCTCGTCGTCGCATGGTGGCTGGTGTTTGCTCATCGGTTTGCCTCCAGTGTGTCGTTCGCGACAGCGGCTGCACCCCTCCCGGCGACGACGCCGGTGGCCAGGGAGACACCGCTTGCCGACTTCTCCCGGGCGACGTCGGCACCGCCGAGCACTGCGCCGGCGGCAAACAGGTTCGGATACTCCGGGTCGCCGTTTCCGGTCGGATCGACGGGGCGGAGCCGGTCGTCCGTCGCGAGGCCGAACCGGGCGAACGGATGGCCGCCGAACGCGTCGTCGACGAACCAATCGTACCGGTCGGCCGGGTGGGAGACCGGACAGTCGAAGACGGGTTCGGTCACCCGTTTGCGATCCGATTGGAGCCCCTTGCCGATCAGCCCACCCGTCGCGAGAACGACGGCGTCGGCGGCGTAGGGGACCCGGGTTCCGTTCCGATCGACGAGGACCGCCTCGACGGCGCCGTCTGCTCCGACCGTTCGATCGACGGCTTTCACGCCCGTCTCGAAGCTGACTCCCGCCGCGTCCAGTTCCTCGAGCAACAGGGCTTCGAGTCGGAGTCCCGGGAGGTTCGGCGGTCCCATCGGGATCTCGAACACGGCTGCCCCGAGTCGATCCCCGAGTTCCTCCCGGACGTCGGCAGCCCTGTCCTCGCCGAGGAACGCGGGGAATCCGACCCGGATTTCGGCGGTGTCGGCAACCGAATCGGTGAACTCCGAGAGGTGCGGTTCGACCGCCGCCGCCAGCGCTTTTCGGGCGGGAACCCCCTCGATCGGCTCGTCGTCGTCGAGCGCCCTGGCGAATCGGGTGATCTTCGCGTCGTCCCGGAACGCCGCGGCGAACTCGACCTCCGCGCCCGACACCGGGAACGGGACACCCGACGACGACAGTCCGTCAGCGAGGGCGCCCGCGTCGTACGCCGTGAGCGACCGGAACCCGACGACGAACATCGGGCGATCGTCGCTCGCCACCCCGGCCGCCGTCGCCGCCGGATACCGGGCGGTCGGTTTGATGGTCCCGCCGAACGTCGGGAAGAGCGCGTTGGTATCGGTGTGTCCCCCCCGGTAAGCGTCGCCGACGAGGTCGTCGAACAGCGCGAACCCAGCTTCGACGGCGTCTGCGCCGACGACCGAGTAGGGGTGCTCCTCGGGAAGATCGTCGATCGCGCCGAACGGATCGACGATCGGACCGCGGAGCGCGGTGCCTGAACCGGAATCGACACTGTCGCCATCGCGTTCGGAGTCGACACTGTCGCCATCGCGTTCGGGAACGTACCCGAGCGCATCAATGAGTCCGGACGACTGTCGGAGGGTGCTTTTCTTGTACGAGACGAGTCTGACGTCTGCACCCTCTCGTGTGGCCGCGATTGCGGCTGTCGTTCCCGCGAGCCCACCCCCGATCACTAGTACGTCGCTTTCAAGCGCCATGGCTCCCTCCCGACGCGTCGCGTTCGGCTCCATGGTCGAACTCGCCGAAGTCGATCCCCGATCCACCCGCTTCTTCCCGCCGGCCGGCAGGATCACAGTCGTGATTCATCGTCGTCGCATGGAGCATGTGCGTGAGCATCGCCTGCGAGAGTTGTTCGCCCCAAAGCGAGTGTCTGACGCCTTTAAACCGCTCCCGATACAGCTCCTCGCGCGCCTCACGGGCGACAGCCTCCCCGTACTCCGGATACAGTTCTGCCGCCATCCGATGGCTACAGAAGCCGCCCTGACAGTTCCCCATCGAGGCCCGGGTACGGAGACGAACCGCGTTGAGGTCAGATCCCGCCTGCGTTATCGCGTCCTGGAGTTCCGCGCGGGTGACCGCCTCGCACTCGCAGACGACCGGGTTCGGGTCGTCGGTGTCGAGCACGTCGGGCGACCGCGATCCGAGCCGCTGGACGCTCCGCCGACTCACCGGCGAACGCAGGCCGAACTGATTCATATACTTCTCGAGCGCCATGGGGTCCTCGGAACCGGGGAGCGGCCGATCCGCAGTTTCACAGTCGGCGTCGATCCCCAGGCGATCGCAGACGTGGTCTGTGACGTCCTCGGCCATCAGGCGGTAGGTGGTGAGCTTTCCGCCGACGACAGTCGTCAATCCGGGGAGGTCGTCCCGCTCGTCGTGATCCAAAAGGAAGTAGTCCCTGGTAATATCGGTCGGGTCGTCGGTCCCCGTTCCCGGGGGTTCATAAAGCGGCCGGACGCCCCAGAACGACCGCAGTGTTCGCGACTCCCGGAGCACCGGAAGCAGCTCTGCAAGCGTGTCGATCATCAGGTCGACTTCCCACTGCTCTTCCGGATACTCCTCGGGGTCGTCGACTTCCTCGTCGGTGGTGCCGAGGATGCACGCCGTCTCGTGGGGGACGACGATGTCGGCGTCGCCCTTGGGACGACACCGGTTGATGACGGTGTCGACCTGCCGGACGTTCATCACCGTCATCACGCCCTTCGACGGTCTGACCTCGATGTCGACGCCCGCGTGCTCGCCGATCCGGCCGGCCCACGCGCCGGTCGCGTTCACCACGTGGTCGGCATAGATGCGCTCGGTCGTGCCCGGCGTCCGATGGACTCGTTTCCCCGGTCCCGAGTCGTGTTCGACCTCCACGCCGACGACTTCCCCGTCTTCGACGAGCACGTCGACGACTTCGGCGTGGGTTTCGATCCGGGCCCCGTGGTCCTGTGCGTCGGCAGCGTTGGCAACACACAGCCGGAAGGGGTCGATCGCCGCGTCGGGAACGGTGATGGCTTTGTCGACGTCCGCCGCGAGATACGGCTCCCGCCGTCGGGCCTCCTCGCCGGAGATAACCTCCGCCGGAATGTCACACTCCCTGCATCCCTCGAGCTTCTGTTCGAAGTACTCCTCGCTGTCCTCGGGGCGTTTCACGAACAGCCCGCCTGTCTCCTCGATGCAGTGGCCGGCGATCTCCCGCAGAACCCGGTTTTCCGCCATACATTCCCGGGCGCTCTTCCGGTCCGACACCGCGTAGCGTCCCCCGCTGTGGAGCAGCCCGTGCATTCGCCCGGTCGTCCCGTGAGTCAGGTTCCCCTTCTCGACGAGGGCGGCGTCCAGCCCGCGCATCGCCAGATCCCTGACGATACCGCAGCCGGTCGATCCGCCGCCGACGACGATCACGTCGGCTGATTGGGTCATTTCTGTTTCGAGGGTTCGTGCGCACGCACTTTATGTTATCTCCGATTCCGGAGCGTCGATAACGTTTTCAGTTTCACCGGAACTTCCGCGCGGTCGCCCCCGTTTTGCCGCCGGACAGGGGAAAGATTATGCCCCCATTCCACGACAGTTATCGGTAACGCTTCATCGAGCGTAACGAACCATGCCACGATACGTCGGAGCGATCGACCAGGGGACGACCGGGACGCGGTTCATGCTGTTCGACCACGACGGGGTGGTTGTCGGAAACGCGTACCGGAAACACGAGCAGCTGTACCCCTCCCCGGGCTGGGTCGAACACGATCCAGCGGAGATCTGGGAGAAAACGAAGGCCGTCATCGAGCGTGCGCTCTCGAGAGCGGGCGTGCAACCGGAGGAGTTGGCTGCGATCGGCGTGACGAACCAGCGGGAGACGACGCTTCTGTGGGAGCAAGACTCCGGACGGCCGATCCAGAACGCTATCGTCTGGCAGGATCGACGAACGACAGAACGGATCGAACAACTGCGCGAAAACGGCTGGGAGGAGAAAATACGAAAGAAGACGGGGCTGGAGCCCGACGCGTACTTTTCGGCGACGAAAGCGGAATGGCTACTGGAGAACGCCGACCCGATCGAGGTTGAGCCCCCCCGCCACGAGGACGTTCGCGAACGGGCCGAGAAGGGCGAGATCCTGTTTGGAACCATCGACACGTGGCTGATCTGGAACCTCACGGAGGAGCACGTGACCGACGTGACGAACGCCTCCCGGACGATGCTGTACGACATCCGGGCGGGCGAATGGGACGAGGAACTCCTCGCGGAGTTTTCGCTGCCCCGCGAGATACTCCCGGAGGTGCGGCCCTCCTCCGACGAGGAGACGTACGGTACGACGGACCCGGACGGCTTCCTCGGTGCGGAAGTGCCCGTCGCCGGCGCCCTTGGTGACCAGCAGGCGGCGCTGTTCGGGCAGACGTGTTTCACCCCCGGCGAGGCAAAAAACACCTACGGTACGGGGAGTTTCTTCCTCATGAACACCGGCGAGGAGGCAGTCGACTCCGAACACGGCCTGCTCACGACCGTGGCGTTCCAGCGTTCGGGCGAGCCGATCCAGTACGCACTCGAGGGGTCGATCTTCATCACGGGCGCGGCGATCGAGTGGCTGGAGGACGTCGACCTGATCGAGAGTCCCGCCCAGTCGGAGGAACTCGCACGGTCGGTCGAATCGACCGACGGGGTGTATCTGGTGCCGGCGTTTACGGGCCTGGGTGCGCCCCACTGGGACCAGCGGGCGCGGGGGACGATCGTCGGCATGACACGCGGTACCCGAAAAGAACATCTCGTTCGGGCAACCATCGAGTCGATCGCCTACCAGACGCGGGACGTCGCCGAGGCGATGGCTGCCGACGCCGACGTCGAACCGGAACAGCTACGCGTCGACGGCGGCGCGGTAAAGAACAACTTCCTGTGCGGGATCCAGGCCGACATCGTCGACATGGAGATCGTCAGGCCGGAGGTCGACGAGACGACCGCACTGGGTGCTGCGTACGCAGCCGGTCTCGCAGTCGGTTACTGGGAGGATCTCGAGGAACTCCGGGAGAACTGGCGGATCGACAGGACCTTCGAACCGGGAGGGGACAGACGCGAGATCGAACGGCGATACGACCGATGGCAGGAAGCAGTCGACCGCGCGAAAGGCTGGGCGGTCGACCCCGACGAGTGAGTTCGAAACGAGCAGCACGCCGGTTCCCACCCGACACATGAACTTCGAGGAACGCATCATCCGACGGCTACGCCGGAACCGGAGCCGACAGCTCGTCCGGGATTACGCCGCGTTCAGTCCGGTCTCTCATCCGTCGGAGCCGGTCTCACGGGAGGCGGCACTCGAGCGGTTGCTGGACACCCTGCAGCCGGCGTTCTCCGGGGAACTTCCGCCGTCGGCGTACGTCTGGGGGCCGAAAGGTGCAGGAAAAACCGCCCTGGTGAAAGCCACGTTCGACGTTCTCGCCGGCGTTTCGCGGGAACAACACAGGGGAATCCACACGACGACGAGAACGGAGCGGCCGCAAACGCCCCCGTTCGTCTACGTCGACGCACGCGAGGCCGACAGCGAGTTCTCACTGCTCGCGGCGGTACTGAACGGACTGCTCGAGCGTCCCGCACCCACGCAGGGAGTGAGCACCGGGCGGATCCGGGAACAGATCTCCCAGGTGATCGACGGGCGCGATGGCGTCGTCGTCGCCGTCGACCACCTCGGAGAGCCGCGCACACACGAACTCTCGTCGGTCGCGGAAACGCTGTCGAGCCTGGAGGGAACGTTCGTCTGGGTCGGCGTCGGTCGGGACCCCCCTGGATCGCATTCGATCGACCCGGATCAGGTCGTGGAGATGTCGGCGTACCGTCGACACGCGTTGGTCGATATCCTCTCCGAGAGAACGTCAGTGGGGCTTTCCCGCGACGCGTTGACACACGAACAACTCCGGGAACTCGCCGTCTGGGCCGACGGCGACGCACACGACGCGCTGGCGGCTGTGTTCGGTGGGGCGGTCGTCGCCGAACAGAACGGTCACGACACGATACTCCCGTCGGACCTCGACGCCGGCATCGGGGCGGTACCCCGTCCGTGTGTCGCCCTCGGGCGGGTGCTCGCGTTGCCGACGAACTGGCAACACGTGCTCGCCGGGCTCGTCGAGCTGTCGCCTGACGACCGGATGTCGGTGACATCGGCGACGGCAGCGATCGCCACGACTTCCGGGATCGATCTCTCGGAGGGAACCATACGGCGGATGCTGTACGAACTCGCCGAGGAGGGAATTCTGGACCGGCAGCCGGTAGACGGGGCCGGGAGTCGGGGGCGACCGCCAAGCCGGATCGAACCCCTGTTTCCGACGCTTTTGTTTCGGGAGCTGTCGCGGGAACGACCCGACGAGTAGTTCGTCATCGACGGCGGCAACCGGCGCACCTGACGTGTGATTTTTGCCTGTCGCTCCCTCGGGTACTGACGAGAGACCATGATCGACGCGACCGTACAACTGGGGGAGACGGTGATCGCCCTCCTGGGTTCGGAGCTGTTTCCCCGCGGGTGGGAACACTACCTCCTCGGCGGGCTGTTCATCGGGCTGGGGACCGCGATCATCTACGCGGCGACGGCGATCCCGGCCGGCGCGAGCACGTTTCTGGAATCGACGCTGTCGTACGCCTCCCGGCTCCGGCGTTTCCAGCAGCCCCGATTCGTCAGTTCCCGGGACTGGCGAGTCGTGTTCACGGTGGGGATCGTCGCGGGCGCCGCGGGATACTCCGTTGTCGCCGGGGAATTCGTCTGGTTGACCGACGTGCAGCCCTGGCGGCTGTTCGTCGGCGGAATCCTCATCGGGGTCGGAACCCGCATCGGGAAGGGTTGTACGTCGGGACACGGCGTCTGTGGGGTCGGGTCCGGGTCACGGACCTCGATCCTCAACGTCGCGGTGTTCATGCTCGTCGCGATCGGCGTGGCACAACTGCTGTTCGCGATGGGGGTGCGGCCATGAGTGATCCCACAGGCGACGGTGCTCTCGAGGAAACGGACGATCGGGGATCCGACCAGCACCCGCTGTTTCTCCCGGTCGTCTTCCTCGGCGGGGTCGTCTTCGGAGCCGGCCTGGCAGTGAGTCAGATGGCGCGCCCGGAGATCGTCCTCGAGTTCCTGCAGTTCCGGGATCTCGGCTTGGTTTTCGTCATGGGCGGGGCGGCGGTCGTCGTCGGGATCACCGTCTTCGGATTGGTCAACTCCGGACGGCGCGCGCCGCTTACCGGCGACCCGTACCGGCGGCGGTTGAAGTCGATGGACAGAAACGTCCTGGTGGGTGGCGGAATCTTCGGCGTCGGCTGGGGGCTGTCCGGGATCTGTCCGGGGGCTGCGTACGCCAGCCTGGGAATCGGGAACGTGATCATCCTGTACGGGATCGCCGGAATGTTCCTCGGCGCGTATCTGCAGGGATATCTCCGCGAACTGACCGCAGAGACGCTCGAGCCTGCCGTTGCCGACTGATCCGTCGAAAGCGACCTTCACCCGCAGCCTTTTATCGTCGGGCACCGTTTCCGCAGACAAGATGCCACAGGTACACCTCGACGAAGAAACGATCGAGCGTCTCGACTCGCTCCGACAGGAGGACGAGGAGTACGACGAGATAATCAACGAACTGATCAACATCTACGAGGTCGAGGAGTTGACGCTTTACCGTAGCGGCGGGGAGTAAGCCCCCTCCGCTCACGCCTGCAAACGGACGAGTTTTCGCTCGATCGGCTCACCGCCTGTCGCGAACGTAATCGATCGCTTTCCCGGGCGTGTCGAGCGCGTTCAGTCCAATACCGGCAAGGACGAACAGCACGTACAGCCCCAGCGTCGAGAGGAACAGCACGATCATCGCGGCGATCGCCCACCCGCCCGACAGGTAGTAAAACGCCCCGAGCGTGAGTATCACCCCGTACAGCAACACGAGATACGGCCCCCACCCACGGGCGTGTCCGCGCCGGAGACGCGAACGAACGTACCGTTTCAGTTCCGCCTCGAGCTCCGGCTTCTCGACGGTCCGCCGTTCGACGTCGCCTTCGAACTCCTCGAGCCGTGCGCGTAGTTCCTCCAGTTCCGCCTGCATCGCCGCCACGTCCGGGGCACCCTGAACGCCGTCGCGGGAGTCCGCGGACGTGGGGTCGTCGGACGCCCCCGTCGGTTCGCCGTCGTCGCGGTCGTCGTCCGCCATACGTGCCCCCTCACGAACGGGGGACTGTTGTAGTTGCCGGTCCGTCGTCCCGTTGGGCCGTCGGCGAGCGCCACCGCGGCGGAAGAACGTATCGCGCAACCGACTGACCCCTCGTGACGGCGAAGACTCCCCATCCGGCTGTTCGCCGTCCCCCTTGTGGTCGCTATCGCCGTCGAGAACGGCGTTGATAGCTGCCCCCACAAGGAGCACGATCGCCGCAAAGTACAGCCAGGTGACGATCAACAGGATCCCGCCGACGAACCCGTACACCTGATACTGGCCGGCTGCGGCGGCGTACACCTGGAACCCGGCCTGCAGCAACGTCCAGCCGACCGCGGCGAATGCCGTTCCGGGAAGCACTTCACGCACGGTCACTTCCGCATACGGTAGCAGATAATAAAGCGGGAAGAAGACGACCGCGAGTACGACCGGCAGCGCGAGCACGCTCGTGATCCCGTACAGCGGACCGGGATCCAGGGCGGCGATCACGCCCGCCGTGACGATCATGAGCGCCGCGCCCAGACCGATGCTTGTGGCGACGAGAACTGCATCCAGGAGTTCATCGAGGATGCCGATCGTCTTCTCGGCGCCGTAGACGCGCACGAAGGCGGCGTCGAGCCCGCGAAACACCTTCAGTGTCGACCAGACCAGCACGACGACTCCGACGACCGTCGCCCCGACTCGGCCTTCCGCGCCGGCGATCGCTTCCAGGATTATCTGCTCGCCTTCCGGCGTGAGTATTCCGGCGACGAGACCCACGAACGTCGCTGCGATCTGTTCGCCGAAGAACGTCGTAGAGAGCGCGAAAAGCAGCAGAAGAGCCGGAAAAAGCGAAACGAACGCGTAGTAGGCGACGCTGGCGGCGAGAAACGTAACCTGCTCGTTTTGCACGACGGTTGCGACGTCACGTATCAGGCCAACAGACCGCGAGAGACGCGAATCGGATCGACCCGAATTCGTTCCGCCACCGGCGGGGGATGACCGAGTGCTATTCACGTGGGGATTTCGACGCTTTCCTACATAAGTCGACGGGAGAAGTTCCCGGATGTCACACCGGTTTTTCGGACGTTCGAACCGTCATCACCGGCACGTCGGCGGTCCGCATGACTTTCTCCGTGACGTTGCCGACGAGGAAGCTTTCGATGTTTCCGCGGCCCCGCGTTCCAATGACGATCGCGTCGAGATCGTTCTCCTCGGTGTAGTCGACGATCGCGTCGTAGGGCTTGCCCTGTTCGACTGCCTGCTCGCAGTCGACGCCCGCCTCCGCTGCGATGTCGGCGACCCGGCCGGTTAGCTCCAATCCACGTTCGCGAAGCTCCTCTATTCCCTCCTCCTTGCGCTGCAACTTGAACGGTTGCCCGCCGACTTCCGGATCGATCACGTACAGGGCGTGAACCTGTGCGCCGAGCTCGGCGGCCAGTTCGACACCCTTTTCGGCAGCAGCTTCGGCTTCGTCGCTCCCGTCCGTCGGGATCAGAATCTTTCGGTACATAGGGGTTACACGTACAGGTGAAACAACTGACACCGCTTATAAAATTCTTTGTGTGAGTTATAAACGAGTTTACGTTGGGCAGGACGGAATCGACCGAGACGTACCGCCAACGATGTAGTGTGTTTTCGGGGAGCGTAACGAGGCACCTTTTTACTGTCCGACTGTACACGTCCGATAATGACCGACACCGACTCCGCGTACGACTACGGGGATCTCGGGCTCGTGGCCGGACTCGAGATCCACCAGCAGCTCGACACCGAGACGAAGCTCTTCTGTGAATCGCCGACGGAGCTTCGCGAACCCGAGGAGGCCGAGCGGACGATCACGCGGTATCTCCATCCGACGAAAAGCGAACTCGGCGAGCTCGACGAGGCGGCACTCGAGGAGAGCCGCGTCGACAGGGAGTTCGAGTACCTCGCGTACGACACCACCTGCCTCGTCGAGGAGGACGACGAGCCGCCCCGGCGGGTCGACGAGGAGGCGCTCGAGGTCGCGCTGCAGATCGCCGACCTGCTGGACGTGGCGGTTGTCGACCAGGCGCACGTGATGCGCAAACTCGTCATCGACGGGTCGAACACCTCCGGGTTCCAGCGATCGATGCTGCTCGGACAGAGCGGCGAAATCGAGACGAGCGAGGGATCGGTCTCGGTCGAGGATCTCCTGCTCGAAGAGGAGTCGGCACAGCGCGTCGAAGAGACGGACCGCGGGGTCGTCTACAGTCTCGACAGACTCGGAATCCCGCTCGTGGAGATCGGGACCGCCCCCGACATCCGGTCGCCGGAACAGGCCCAGGAGGCCGCAGAGCGGATCGGGATGTTGCTCCGATCGACCGGCCGCGTAAAGCGGGGGCTCGGAACCATCCGACAGGACGTCAACGTGTCGATCGCGAGGGGTGCTCGCGTGGAAATCAAGGGCGTCCAGGAGCTCGGCGGGATCGCCGACATCGTCGAACTGGAAGTGAAGCGACAGGTCGAGCTGCTGGAGATCGCCGACAAACTGGCCGAACGGGACGCGAGCATCGCCGATCCCGTCGACGTGACGGACGCGTTCGTCGACACCGACTCGGGGGTCATTCGTGGAGCCATCGAGGGCGGCGGGAGCGTGTACGCGGTCCGCCTGGAGGGGTTCGACGGGCTCGTCGGCAGGGAGATCCAGCCGGATCGCCGGCTGGGCACGGAACTTTCCGATCACGCGAAGCGCCACGGCGCCGGCGGAATCTTCCACACCGACGAGTTGCCCGCCTACGGGGTGACCGAATCCGAAGTCGAGACGCTCCGGGGGGCCGTCGACGCCGAACCGGACGACGCGGTCGCGATCGTCGCCGACGAAACCGAGACCGCGGAGCTGGCGATCGATGCGGTCGCCGATCGGGCGGAAACAGCCGTCGGGGGCGTCCCCGAGGAAACCCGGGGAGCCAACGACGACGGGACGACACGCTACCTCCGGCCGCTCCCCGGGGCGGCCCGAATGTACCCGGAGACCGACGTGCCGCCGGTCGAGCCGGATCCCTCCGACGTCGAAACGCCCGAACTGCTCACGGAGAAACTCGAGCGCTATCGGGACGAACTGGGTCTCGACGCGGGGCTGGCCCGGCAGGTGGCGTACGGTCGTCGGATGCCGCTTTTCGAGTCGGCGATCGAGGCGGGCGTCGATCCGACGTTTGCGGCGTCGGTTCTCGAGAGTACCACGACCGAACTCCGCCGCGACGGTGTCCCCGTCGAGAACCTCGAAGACGATCACTACCTGGAGGTACTGCAACGCGTCGAGGACGGCGATATCGCAAAAGAGGGCGTCGAGGACGTGCTCCGTGTGCTCGCGGACGATCCGGCGCTTTCCATCGAGACTGCCATCGAAGAGGCGGGCGTCGCCGGCGTCGACGAGGCCGAAGTCAGGGAAGCGGTCGTCGAGGTCGTCGAGCGGAACGCAGAGCAGGTCGAGTCTGAGGGGATGGGTGCGTTCTCCGGCCTGATGGGGGAGTGTATGGGCGCGCTTCGGGGGAAAGCTGACGGCGAACTCGTGAGTGACGTGTTGCGAGAGGAGATCCAACGGCGGAGCTGAACCCTCTCAATCGGTGATCCGATAGCTCAAGGAAACCCCTCGGTCGGCAGGGACAAAAAGGGTAGATTGATAACAGGCGATCAACGTTTACAAAATAGATAAACGCAGCGACAGGTTATGTGTACTGTCGCTGCAGCAATCCCCAGGCGATCTAATTCATGCCATCAATACCCGATACGATCCACGTGCTTTACGTCGATGATGGGGGAGATATCGCTGAGACGAGTGCGAGCAATCTCGAACGCAAGGATGAGCGTCTTTCAGTACTGACTGAATCCACTGTCGACGATGCGCTCGATACGCTTTCGAACGAGCGCGTCGACTGCATTGTGTCGGCATATGAGATGCCCACGCAAGACGGGATCGAGTTCCTGGAATCAGTCAGGGGGACGTATCCGGACCTGCCGTTCATCCTCTATACAGACAACGGGTCGGAGGAGGTAGCAAGCGAAGCGATCTCGAACGGGGTGACCGACTACCTCCCGAAGGACTCACGAACCGATCATCAGTCGAAACTCGCAGACCGGATTCGTGACGCCGTCACCGCGGCTCGAGCCGAGTTCAAAACGACGGGACATAACCTTGCACATACGGTCGTCCGGGAAATAAACGATGCCCTCGCACGCGCCACAACCCGATCGGAGATTGACGAGCACGTCTGTCAGATCATCGCCGACGCGGAGCCGTATCGGTTCGCCTGGATCGGGGAACACGACGCAGAATCCCGCATCATCGAACCCCGATTCGCGGCGGGGATCGGCGATGAGTATCTCGAGAACGTCGAGATAACCACCGACGAGAGTCCGACCGGACGCGGACCAACCGGCCGTGCGGTGAAAAATCGCGAGGTGGCCGTGATGCAGAACATCCCCGAGGATCCGGAGTACGAGCCCTGGCGTGAGGAGGCGCTCGAACGCGGCTATCGATCCAGTGCGGCGGTTCCCATCGTCTACGAGGACACCCTGTATGGTGTTTTGAACGTGTATTCAGACCGAATTCGGGCGTTCGACGAACGCGAGCGGGAACTGCTTTCGAACCTCGGCGACACGATCGCCCACTCGTATCACCGGATCGAACTCCAGCACCAGTACACAGAGCAGTACCGAGTCCTGTTTGACGAGGCTCCGGTGATGGTCGCGTTCACGGAGGTGGTCGACGGCGAACCGATCATCGACGACTGCAACCAGGCGTTCGCCGACCGGCTCGGCTACTCGCAGTCGGAGCTTCAAGGAACTCCGCTGGCAGAGTATTATTCCGAGGAATCCGCCGATGAACTTCTCGGCGAGAACGGGTACCAACGGGCGTTAACCGGGGAATTCGTTCGCGAACAGCGGACGCTTGTGACGCGCGAGGGGGAGGAAGTACTCACCGTACTGCGGGCGGTTCCCCGCCGGGACCCGGATGGCGAGATCATCGGAACTCAAGGGATTTATCTCGACATCACGGAGGAAAAGCAGGTACAGGAGCTCGAATGGACGAACGCCCTGCTGTCGACCCTGTTCGATGCGCTCCCGGTGGGGATCATCGTCGAGGACGACTCGCGCGAGGTGCTGACGACCAACCAGCGGATGTTCGACCTATTTGCGTTCCCGGGATCGCCCGAAGACATCGTCGGCGCGGACTGTGGCCGCTTGGCCGAGGAGGTAAGCGAGCAGTTCGAGAACTCCGAACGGTTCCTCGACCGAACCGACAGACTGGTTGCGACGCGCGAGGCTGTCGACAACGAGGAGTTCACCCTTGCCGATGGCCGAACGGTAGAACGGAGCTACCGTCCGATCGAACTCCCGGAAAGCGACGCCAATCTGTGGGTGTATCGGGACGTGACCGAGCGAACCGAGCGGGAAACGGAACTCCGGAACCTGAAAAACCGGTTCGAACTCGCCGTCGACGGAGCGAACCTCGGCGTCTGGGACTGGAACATGCAAACCGACGAGGTGGAGTTCAACGAGCAGTGGGCCACGATGATCGGCCACTCGCCCGAGGAGATCGAGCCACACCTCAGTGAATGGGAACGGCGTGTCCATCCAGCGGACGAAGGGGATGTCGACGCGGCCCTCAGTGACCATATCGAAGGGCGGACCGACTACTACGATTGTGAGCATCGGCTGGGAACAGCCGACGGCGACTGGAAATGGATCCGCGACATCGGCAGAGTCGTCGACTGGGACGAAGACGGGGAGCCGAAACGGGCAGTCGGAATCCATCTCGACATCGACGACAGGAAACGACGCGAGCAGGAACTCGAACGACAGAACGAACGGCTCGACGCGTTCACGTCGATCGTGTCACACGACCTCCGCAACCCGTTGAGCGTTGCCCAGGGCCGGCTCGAACTCGCCCGAGAGGAGTGTGACAACGAACACATCGATCACGTCCATCGAATGCACGATCGTATCGAGAGCCTGATCGAGGATCTCCTCACGCTGGCGCGTGAAGGCAAAACTGTAACCGACCCCGACCCGGTCGATCTCGTGGCGATCGTCGAAAACTGTTTCGGGACTGTCGAAACCGCGGATGCGACAGTCGTGACAGACCTCGACAGGAGGGTTCTGGCCGACGAGAGCAGACTCAAGCAGGTGTTCGAGAACCTGTTCCGCAACGCAGTCGAGCACGGGGGTGAAGACGTTGTCGTGACCGTCGGCGAATTGGACGACGGCTTTTATCTCGAGGACGACGGCCCCGGGATCCCGGAAGACGAACGCGAGCAGGTGTTCGAAGCGGGATATTCGTCGAGCCGCAACGGAACCGGATTCGGACTGAGCATCGTCAAGGAGATCGTCGAGGCCCACGAGTGGGGGATCCGCGTCACCGAGAGCACGGATGGGGGTGCGCGCTTCGAGATCACAGGCGTCGAGTTCGCGTCGACGTAGCCGCAACCAGAGCTAGGAGTCGTCCGCCACGGGTTCGAACCTGAAGCCGTCCCACTCCTGACTGTCGGCCTCCCGGATGCCCGCCTCGGGATCGCGAAGCTGCTCGCAGTAGACCGGCTCGACCCGGTCGCCGATCTCGACGTCGCCGGATGTGAGCTGGCCGATCGCCCGAACCGGCTCACCGTCGATGTCGAATTCGACGATCGCGAGGTGGTTCGGCTCGGGGACGCCGGGCGGGGTCGCCGTCGAGGTGGTCCAGGTTACGACCGTCGCAGTGCAATCGCTCAGATCGATTTCCTCGACGGGTTCGCCGCCGTCTGGTCCGACCGGATGACCCGGATAGGTGATCGTACCGTCGTCGTACCGAATCGCCGTCAACGTCGTTCGCTCTTGCTCAGACATCGCCGGCCTCCATGATCGTGGTCGTCACACAGTTTCCGAACCCGCCGACGTTACAGGCGAGTCCGACGTCAGCATCGACCTGTCGGTTGCCAGCCTCACCGAGCAGCTGTGTGTATATCTCGTACACCTGTGCGACGCCGGACGCCCCGAGGGGGTGTCCCTTGGATTTGAGGCCCCCGGAGGTATTGATCGGGATCTCCCCGCCGCGGTCGGTGACGCCTTCCTCGACAGCTCTCCACCCCTTGCCCTTCTGGAAGAACCCGAGATCCTCACTCTGGAGGAACTCGAGGATCGTGAACATGTCGTGGAGTTCGGCCACGTCGACGTCGTCGGGAGTTCGATCTGCCATCTGGTAGGCAATCTCCGACGATTCGACGACCCCGCGCATCGTTGTCGGGTCGTCCCGTTCGTGGACGACGTGGGTGTCCGTCGCCCCGCCGATCCCCGAGACGACGACGTGATCGAGTCCGCGCTCTCGGGCGATCGATTCCGGACAGAACAAAAGCGCCGCAGAGCCGTCCGTGATCGGACAGAAGTCGTACAAGCGGAGGGGATCGGCGACGATCGGCGACTCGAGTACGGTCTCCAGGTCCACCTCCTTGCGGAACTGCGCGTGCGGGTTGTCGACGCCGTTGCGGTGGTTTTTCACTGCCACCTTGCCAAGGCTCTCCCGCGGGGCGTCGTACTCGTGGAGATACAGCCGTGCGGTAAGGCCCGCAAACGAGGGGAGTGTGACGCCGTGTTTGTACTCGACCGGGTGGGTGAGCGACGCGATCACGTCGGTCGCCTCCGCGGTCGATCGGTGTGTCATCTTCTCGCCGCCCACGAGAAGCGTCATCTCGGAGGCGCCAGAGGCGACGGACTGCCAGGCGGCGTACACGCCGGCACCCCCGGAGGAGGACGTCTGGTCGATGCGCTGGGTGTACGCCGGCAGCGCCGAGAGGTCGTGAGCCAGCGCGTTCACCACCCCTGTCTGTCCCTCGAACTCGCCGCTCGCCATGTTCGAGACGTACAGATGCTCGAGTTCGTCGGGGGAGACGCCGGCGTCCTCGAGACACGCCGCGCCCGCCTCCGCGAGCAGTTCCCTGATCCACGCCTCGCGGTCGCCGAACCGCGTCATCGACGCGCCGATTATCGCTACGCGATCCATACGCGGAGGCCGTTGGGCAGGCCGGTATAGCTTTCGGCACGTGGCGGTCCCTGGGTCTCCCGCAGGAGCCTGTCGCCGACTGGATCGTCGATCGGAATACACTTGTCGCCCGGCACGGATCGCCCGGACATGGATCTCACCGACGCCCGCGTGCTGGTGACCGGCGGTGCGGGGCTGGTCGGATCGCACCTCGCGGCGGCGCTTCTCGCGGACACAGACCACGTCCGCGTCGCCGACGACTGCTCGAAGGGCGATCCCGACCGGCTCCCCGAGGGAGTGGAGTTCGTCGACGCCGACATGTGCGACCGGGGCGACGTCGCCGACGTCGTGACGTCCGATCTCGACATCGTCTTCCATCTCGCGGCGTACACGGACACGAACTTCGAGGACGGCCGACGGCTGTTCGAGGAGAACACCACGATGACGTACAACGTGCTCGAACGGATGGACGAGGTCGGCGTCGACGCGTTCGCCTTTACCTCCTCTTCGACCGTCTACGGGGAGGCGCCCCGGCCCACGCCTGAAGACCACGCACCCCTCGAGCCGATCAGCGTCTACGGCTCCGCCAAACTCGCAGACGAGGCGCTCACGTCGACGTACGCTCACACCTACGGGATCCAGTCGTGGGTGTTCCGGTTCGCCAACATCGTCGGCCCGAACCAGCGGGGCACGGTGGTGCCGGACTTCATCGAAAAACTGCTCGCGGACCCGGAAAGCCTGGAAATCCTCGGCGACGGCCGCCAGGAGAAGTCGTACATGCACGTCACCGACTGCGTCGACGCGATCCGTCACGTCGTCGAACACGCCGACGACCAGTACAACGTGTACAATCTCGGGACGGAAACGACAACGTCGGTCACCCGAATCGCCGACGTCGTGGCTGACGTGATGGAAGTCGATCCCGACTACGAGTACACCGGCGGGGACCGCGGCTGGGAGGGCGACGTTCCGAAGATGCGCCTGGCGGTCGAACGGCTCTCGTCGCTCGGCTACGAACCGGAGCTGTCGAGCGACGAGGCCGTCCGCCGTGCAGCAGAGCAGCTGTACGCGGAACTCCGAGAAGAGAACGCGTCGCGCTGACAAACGAGTACTGGCGACCTGTCGGGTGGGCAGCCCCGACGTCACCGCCGGATGAGGTTCGACAGTTTCTCCGTGAGCCCACCCTCTCCGAGCTTGAGGTAGTAGGCGTCCCCGCCGTCCTCGTAGTAGTTGTGGATGTGTCGATCGACGTCGAACCCCAGGTGGCGATAGAACTCGATGGCGTTTTCGTTCGTGGTCCGGGCGTGGCACGTCACCGTTCGGTGATTCTCCGCCACGTCAGCGACGAGTCGTTCGCCGTAGCCTCGCCCACGGAATTCGGGAGCGACAGCGAGAAACAGGATGTAGCCGTCCCGGCGGACCGAGGCGAACCCCGCCAGTTCGTCGTCTTCGAAGTAGAGATGGGTGGTGGCGCGGCGATAGGCGTTCCTGAAAAAGCCCTTCCGCTGTTTCAGGACGTTCTCCTCCCGGCGGATCCGCTCTTTGAGCTCCCAGGCGAGCTCCAGATGCTCGCTATCTCCGGGTTCGTCGATCCGTTTCTCCACCCTGACGCTCACTATTCGTTGCTACTGTGTGATAGCAGTTAACTCCAGCGGGCCGAAGCGAATACTACCTCCCCCGTCGAAACCGCACACATGGAATACACGCTGCGTGATCACACGGCCGACGTCGCCGTCGAGGCGACCGGCGCGACGCTCGGGGATGCGTTCGCGGCCGTCGCGGAAGGGCTCACCGAGGCGATGTGTGAAACGCACCCCGCCAGCGGCGAGCGGTTCACCCTCGAGGAGCGGGCCGAGGGACGGGAAGCGCTGCTGTTCGACTATCTCGACCGGCTCATCTACGAACGCGACGTCCGCGGGGTGCTGCCGGTGGATCACGACTGCACCGTCACCGTCGAAGAGACGAACGCGGAAGGCGAAACCGACGCGGAAGGCGAAACCGACGCGGAAGGCGAAACCGACGAGGAGTGGGTCGCCACCGCAAGCGCACGTGGAGTACCCCTCTCGGAAGTGACCGCTCGCGACGTCAAAGCAGTCACCTACTCCGAGATGGTTCTCGAGGAACGCGACGGCGAGTGGTACGCCTACGTCGTGTTCGACGTATGACTCCCTGAACCGGCGGGGCTCTCGTACGTATCGTTTATCAGTGTCGTCTCCCGAAACGTTCCCATGCCCAGCGACCCTCCGGCGAGCGTGCTCCTTCCGACGACCGCGTGGACGCCCGCGATCGGCGAAGTCGCAGATCAGCTCGGTCCGTCGGACGAGCTACTCGTGATCTGTGATTCGGCGTCCGATCCGATCGCAGAAGACGTTCCCGACGAGGACGCGATCCGGCTCGTGATCGCGGGGGAGCCGACGGGCTGTTCGGGGAAGGCGAACGCCATCGCCGCCGGGATGGAGGTCGCGAGACACGAGCGGATCGTCTGGACAGACGACGACTTCCACCACCCGGACGACTGGCTCGAGACGCTGTCGACCGACTACGACCGCCACGGACCGACAACCGAGGTGCCGTTTTTCGTCGGAGGGGACCCGCTTTCCACGCTGTTTGAACCCCAGTACGTCCTGGGCGGGACCGCAGGGGTGTACTTCGGCGACGTCGCCTGGGCCGGGGCTGTCGTGTTCGAGCGGAGCGACCTCCCGGACGAAGCGGCGTTTCTCAGCGACCTCCGGACGACGGTGAGCGACGACGGACTGTTGACTGATCGGGTCGACATCACGCCGGTAAAACGGGTGCGGCGGGTTGCGGTCGGCGGCACCATCCGGGAAACACTCGAGCGCCACGTGCGGTTCGCCCAGATCGTCCGCCGTCACGAACCCGCCGGATTCGCCATCACCGGCGCCCTGGCAGGGGCCGCAACCGTCGCCGGAGTGTTTTTTCCCCTCCCGACGCTTTTCGCAGTGACGGCACTGATCGCGGTCGTTTACCACACCTTCGGCGTTCGACGGTGGACGGTCCTGCTCGCGTATCCGTCCGTGATGGTGATGGTTCCGTTCCTGGCGTACGCCCTGCTCCGCCGCACGTTCGTCTGGGGCGGGCGACGATACCGGTGGTGGAGCCTGTTCGACGTCGAGGTACTGGAGTGACGGGGGCGATCGAGGGTTGCCGGGTGTGTAACCGGCTACCGCACGGAGTTCACCATCGCCCGCACGTTCTCCGGTTTCGCCTCGTCGAGGCCGACGCCCGGTGCCAGGATGAAGCCGTTTTCCCCGACTGTCTCCACGAGGTTCCGCGAGTAGTCCCGGACTGCCTCCGGGTCGGACGTGTAAAGCAGTGAGGTGGGAACGTTCCCCGCGATACAGGCCTGGTCGCCGATCGCTTCCGCCGCCATGCTCATGTCAGTGTTCTGGAAGTGCCAGACCATCGGCCCGTTCGGAAGGTCAGTGAGGCTCTCGAGGCGGTTCTCGTAGCTGCCTTCGGCGAACAGCCAGGGAACGAGCCCTTCCTCGAGGAGCGCCTCGATCACCTCCCGGAGCTGCGGCCAGTAGAACTCCTCGAACTCGTCTTGGGACATGAAGCGGTCTGCGCCCTTGTGCAGTGGAATAAACACATGCGGGTTGTTGTTCACACGCGCGGTAGTGATCCCGAGCTCGATCGCCCACGGTGTGAGACGCTCGACCGCTTCAAGCAGGGTGTCAGGCTGACGCTTCAGGTCCATCATGATCCCCCGCGTCCCGCGGAACATGTCCCCCAGCATGTCGTAGGGTGCAAGCGTGATACCCCCGACACTCTGGGGATGTCCGGACGCAACGATTTCTTCGACGGTGGCACCGACGATGCCTTCCCACTCCAGGGCCGCCTCGCCGGCCTCCTCGAGCGCGTCCAGCGCCTCCTGGACCTCGGGGAGTCCGAACGGGAGTACGAACGGGTGGACACTGGCGATCCCCAGGCTGAGCGAGATCAACTGCGGGAACTGCGCCATTCCCTCCAGTTCACCGAACGTTGCCGGCAGGTAGTTTCGGATGAGGTAATCGGTCGGATCCCTGATGAACGCGTCGTAATCCTCTGCAGTCATGCTGTCGGGTTCTTTCGCCTGATAGACCGTCTCCGGTGAGGAGCCGTCTCCCGGCCAGTCGAATCCACGATAGTCGACCGCTTCGAGAGATCGGGCCGACGGGACCAGCGGTGTCGACCACGCGAGAACGTCGAGATCGAGATCTTCGACGAAGTGCAGCAGGGCGGCGCTGAGCTGTTCACCGTCGTTCATCGCCGTCTCCGGTGTGATTCCGTGGTGAAACGCCGGGTAGAACGTGCTCAGTACGGCCACCGGAACGCGATCCGGCTCCTCACGAAGGATCGCGTCGGCGTACCGCTGGGCACGGGTTCGGTACTGCTCCCTGGCCGCCTCGTCCTCGAAGTCGATTCCCTCGCCCCCGATCCACGACTCGAGAGTGGGTTCGGGAAGCGACATCATACCACCTCCGCTTCGGCCTGCAGCCACTCTTTCGCGAGTTTGACCCCGCCGGGGGCGTCAGTTTCGAACCCGTCCGCGCGGACGTACTCCCGAACGTCGTCGGTGATCTGTCCGCCGCCGATCATCACTTTACGTCCCTCGCGGAGGCCGTCCTCTTCGAACTCCTCGATGAGTCCCGTCTCCTCGAGTGCCTCGACGGTTTCTTTCATCGAGTCGAACGCTGCGGTCAGGAATCCGCTCAGGGCGACGATATCCGGGTCGTGTTCCTCGACGGCGTCAACGAACGTCTCGACCGGGACGTCGATTCCGAGGTCGATCACGTCGAACCCGTTCAGGTCGAACATGAAGTACACCAGGTCCTTCCCGATGTCGTGGATGTCGTCTTTTACGGTCCCGAGAACTACCGTCCCGACTGTATCTTCCTCCTGTTCGGGAAGCTCTTCCTGGATGAGTCCCGAGATCTGCTCGATGATATCTCCGGCATACATCAGATCTGGGATAAAGTAGTCCTCCGCTTCATACCGGTCTCCGACGATCCTCATTCCCTTCTTGAGGTCGTCGAGGATGTCGAGGGGATCCTCGCCGGCGTCCAGCCGTTCCTCGGCTATCTGTACGGCACGCTCCTCCTCGAGTTCTGCTAAGGCGTGTACCAAATCGTCCATTGACATAATGCAATTTATATGACCAACGATCATCATATAAACACCGAAGAACGATCTCACGATATAGAAATACAGGTAATAGACTTGCCATTGTCCAACTGGAGTTTAACTATACGAGATTTTATAATCGGATGGATTCAGATTCGCATCCACTTGTTCCTCAGAGCGGTTCGATCAATTCGACGACGGAGCCGTCGGGATCCTCGAGGAACGCGGTACGGGCGCCCGCGGTGGGCTGGTATCCCGGCTCTTTTATAATCCCGTGGTGGTCGATCCGTCCGAACGCGGCGTCGACGTCGTCGACTTTCACTGCGATATGACTCGAGGTGACGCGGTCTCCTGATAAATCCTCGCGAGTGCGAACGATCAACTGTACGTCGCAATCGGCTCCCCGAGCACGTCCTCGCGGGGTTCCACGCCGAGACCGGGATCCGTCGGTGCCACGAGCGTGCCATCGTCTCCGGAGGGGGCGCCGTCGGCGGTGGTCACGTCGTTGTAGTTGTGGAAGTCGGTGGCGGCGAAACAGACGTCCGGCGGGGTGCTGTGTGCGAGATGGGCGATGGCGGTCGTTGCGATCTCGCTGCCCCAGGTGTCCTCGACGATCATCGCGATACCGAGTTCGCTACAGAGATCACGAACGGTTTTCGCCCGCGTCAGCCCGCCGACCTTCGAGATTTTGAGGTTGATCACGTCCATCGCGTCCTCCTGATGGCCCCTGATGACGGGCTGGACCCCGTCGATGATCTCGTCGAGTACGAACGGGTGGTTCGTCCGCTTCCGGACAGCTCGACACTCTTCGTAGGTCGGACACGGCTGCTCGATGTACACGTCGACGTCTTCGACGAGTTCGACCAGTCGGACCGCCTCGTGGCGGGTCAGTCCCGTGTTGCAGTCGGCGTCCAGGACGTGTTCGTCGTCGAGTTCCGCCCGTGCTGCCCGGATCCGTTCGGCGTCGATCACCGGGTCCTCGCCGACTTTGAGCTGGAACTTCCCGTATCCCTCGTCGCGATATTTCGCGACGCGTTGGGCCATCTCCGACGGCGTGCCCTGCGAGATCGCGCGATACAGTGGCGCACCATCCCCGAATCGCCCGCCCAAGAGTTCTGCAACGGGCGCTCCGGCCACCTTCCCAGAGATGTCCCAGCAGGCCATGTCGATCGCCGACTTCACGTACGGGTGACCACGGAGGCGACGATCCATTCGTTCGGCAAGGACCGCTCTCCGAGTGGGATCGGCACCGAGGACGGTGTCTGCAAGCTCTTCGATTCCCGCTCGCGCGCCGCGTGGAAACGCGGGCAGGTAGGCGGTGCCGAGAGTCGACAGCTCCCCCCAGCCGACGACCCCCTCGTCGGTGTCGAGACGGACGATCGTCGAATCGAACGCCTCGTAGGAGTTTCCGCCCGCCCAGTCGTAACTCCCCTCGGCGATCGGAAGGTCCACCTGATAGACACGAATTTCTGTGACGTTCATCTACCAGCTACCAACCCGCCGTTCGACTATAAGATTGGGGGCACGAGGTTCGTTTGCAGCGTTTTAGTATCGGCGAGTCCGGTATCGGTGCATCACGGACAGTCCCAGCAGTGCGATTGCGACCCCCCCAGCGTACCCCATTCCAGATAACGTCGAAAACGGCGATACCCCCAGCCACGCCAGTCCGATCACTCCAAGCGATAGACAGGCCAGTGTCAGGTAGTATCTACTCCAGTTCCGAACGACCTGGCCGCCATCCTCGAGATAGACGGCGAGTTCCTCGGCTTCTCCATTCAGTGCGATCCGGCCGCGATCTCGATCGTAGTCGATGACGCCCGATGCGGCAAGTTTCGGCAGATGTGTCTGATACAGCGAGATGTAAACTCGTTTGCGCTGCTCCGAGGTAACCTCGGTAACCGAAACGTCGTGTTCCCATGCCGCGATCTGGACTGCGAGATCGCCAATAGTCGTCGTCGAATCGATGTCCTCCAGATACTGAAGGACGTCACGTCGTCGACGGTTGCTCAGTAGTTGGTGGACGGCGTCCGGTGTGAGAGTTTCCTCATCGTTCGCGTTTGTGTCCGTAGGTCGGTTGTCGTTCTGCTCAGTCGACGATCGCGAGAGGGCTCCCGTAGCGAGTAATTTACCCATTAATTATCCCTGTCAAACGGAACGAAGCAGTCGACATAATGGTTTGCAGCAGCGCATTACTGTAACCAAAAAGACAGTAGTGTCGTACTGTTTTCGCACAGTTACTCTGCGATCGTTTACTGCGATCGCTCACTGATCGACTGCCTTGTCAGGGTAACGACCTCGACTGCCTCGTTCACCGTGACCCGGAGTTCTTCGGAGTCGACCGGGATTTTGATGCGGATCCGCAAGGGCTCTGTCTCGAGCAGTTCACACTCCACGTTGCTGATGAACGGTGCGTTTCGCCAGGTCAGTTTACTGAACGGCACCGTCTCCTCGAGACCGTGTTCGTAGTAGAACGCGACCACCCCCGGGTGGTTCAGTATCTCGAACCAGATCATGCACCGGCGGGTGTACTCGCAGTGTCCACACGAATAGTCGGCCCAGATGGGGTTGCGAAAGCCGCATGCGCCACAGACGCCCCGATCGCCGGAATCGTGATCGTGGCAGATGTCGATCGTCGTCTCGACCCGGCCTGCACACTCCGGACAGACCCCGCTCATCATGGGCGTTACCTTGGCGTCGTAAAACGCGTGTGCGGCCTCGATAATCTCCTCGGGGGTCCGATCCTGGATCCCCGCTGGCGGGAACGCGAACCGCATATACGTCCCCTCCGGGTACTCCTCGCCACCGATCCCCGGACACTCCGTACAGCGAACCAGAACCCGCTCGTCCACGTACTGCAGTTCGACGGGTGCCCCGCAGTACGGACACTTGGAATCACAGACGTCGGAGTCGATCCGCGGCTTTCGGTTGATGGTTCCCGCAAGGACGGCCCGAATCACCTGTTTTCCCGCTTCCCGGAGTTCGTACCCCTGCTCGGTCTTCCGCACGAACTGTCCGGTGAGCTTCGAGAGGTGGTAGTTGAAGTTCCCGGGATCGTCGTGGCCGACTTCCTGTCGAAGTGCCCCGAACCGGATCGGCGTGTCACACGTCCTCCAGAGCGTCTGCAATATCGCGATTCTGGTTTCGTCCCCAAGGATCGCGAACGCCTCCTCCGGCGTCAGTTCCTTTGACGCCTCGGATTCCGTGGAGACCATACCGAGTAATAGATTCATACAATAAATTCTTTTTGGTTTACACGACACTCAACCGAGAATAGCCGCCAAGCGTCGCGCTGAAGGAGAGTCCCGTCCCGGCGAGCACGGATCGTCGGTGCATCACTCACTGCTACTGTCGGAGCGTACTCATGAATCCGTTCTCGGTGGATATGACGGTTCAGTGGAATTTACTACGAATGCCCCGGGCTGTACGTCGGCGTTGTCACCGACCAACCGAAGGAGCTGCATCCCGCGCTGTACTTCGGATGCGCTCCACTGCTCGACGGCTTCGAGACGGGTTCGTGTTCGTCGCCGACCAGCTCTCGACGCTTCTGGGGACGTTTTTCGTCTCCGTCTTGGATCCCGGGATCTCTCGCCGGGCTCCACCTGTTCAACGGCCTCGCGTGGCTGACTGGAAGGGGCACAAGGAGCTTGCTCGGGCCGACGTGCGATTTCTCGGCGTTTTTCGTGCGGGAGTGACCGATCTCGATTGACAGTGCTTCGAGAGTCAGATCCACTCTCGGGCCTTCAGGCGGGCCGTCAGCTGGATCGTTTTGCGCAGCCCTCGACGGATCAACCCGCCGGAGTTGGGTATCCCCTCGCCGTCGTCGTAATCGAGACCCCGGATCACGACCACGGGGATGCGCTCGTCGGCCTGGCCGAACAAGAGTGCAGAACCCGCAGTGAGCTCGTCCGCGATGAGATCGAGTCCACCGATCTTGGGTTCGCCGTACAGGTCCGTCCGACCGAAGTTACTGTCGACCGCATCGATACCGGAACAGCCCACGGCGAGATCCATCGTTCCCGCGCCCATGATCTCCGAATCCGCAAGCAGGACGGCCAGGTCGACCCCGGTCTGTGTTTCGAGTTCTTCCCTGATCCGCCTCGCGCTTTCGTCCGGGTCCTCGGGAAGCACCGTCATCATCCCCTCCGGGGAGTTCGACCAGTCGACACCCGCGTTCGTACAGATCCGGCCGTTACGATCGGTCACGAGCACGGAGGGCATCTTCTCGATTGCCTCCTCGGCCGCCTCCCGATCGACGGCACGTTCGAGGATCAGCTCCTCGCCGATGTCCGCCACCGGAATAGCCCCGAGAACCTCGCTTTCCTCGTAGATGACGGCGACCTCCCTGGGATCGAGACCGGTGACGTCGCCGACCCGCTCGTCGCGGTCGGTCACCGCCACCTCGTCGGCGTCCACCAGCCGGTTTTCGGCGGTCGAGACGACCTTCGACGTGATCGCGACCACGTCCCCGTCCTGCAAGGGGTACTCATCGCCGGTCGTCTCGAGGATCGCTTCCACGAGGTCTTCACCCGGTTCGATCCTCCCGATATCGAGCCCCCGAAACGTGAGTTCCGACATACAGGTGACTTTACGTTCGTGTTCTGATCAAGTTGACACCTACAATCGCGTGTTTTTAAGAGTTCGTCACTTCGATACGAACCGATCGGGACCGCTCAAAAACCGGTCCACTGTCGCACCCTCCCCGCCAGACCAGACGGAACAGGGGACATGGGGCCGCGTTGTCCGGAGTCGTCGGATACTTGGCTCCCGAGAGCCAGCGACGGATGTGTCGACGAACGCGGACGCGGACGACCGGAACGTCTTCGAGGTGTACCGGGATCGGGTCGACCGTCCGATTACCCGGCTGTTCCGCGAGTACGGTACCGCCGAGTGGCCGTACCTCGCGGTCGGGATGACCGCAAACGTGATCGCCCGACTGGCGAGCCTGGTGCCGCCGCTGGTGCTGGGCGTGGCGATCGACGCGGTCTTCACCGGCGAGGGCGAGTTCTCGCTCCCGATCGTCCCGGACGCGTGGCTTCCGGCGGATCAGGCCGGCCAGTTCTGGCTCTCGGTCGGGCTCATCGTCGGCGGCTTCCTCGTCACGGCGGTGTTCACCTGGATCTACGGGGTCGCAGCAAACTACTTCGCCCACCGGGTGATGCACGCCGTCCGGACGGACTCGTTCGCGAAGATGCAGCAACTCGATATGACGTTCTTCGACGACAAGCAGACGGGTGAGGTAATGAGCGTCCTCAACAACGACGCCACCAACCTCGAGCGGTTCCTCGACAACGCGCTACAAAACTCCGCCCGCCTCGGCGTGATGGTGCTCGGGATCGCCGCCGTGCTCTTTTATTTGAACTGGCAGCTCGCGATCGTCACGCTGATCGCGATCCCGCTCATGGTTCTGTTCACCGTTTGGTTCATCCGCGCGATCGAGCCGCGGTATGTGAAACAACGCGCCGCGGTGGGCGATCTGAACACTGTGCTCGAAAACGCCCTGTCGGGCGTCGAACTCGTCAAAACGAGCAACACGGAGGCGTACGAGACGGAGCGCGTGCGTCGGGCCTCTTTCGAGTACTTCCGGCGAACGATCTCGATTCTCAAGCTCAACTACCTCTACCGCCCCGGAATGGAACTGCTCGCGGGGGTGGCGTTCGCGGCGACGTTCCTCGTCGGCGGTATCTGGCTGTTCGCCGGTCCGCCCGGACCGTTCACGCTTCCGCTTTCGGTCGGGGCGTTCGTCACGTTCGTCTTTCTCACCCAGCAGTTCGTCGCCCCGCTCGCGGAGGTCTCGAACATCGTCGACCAGTACGAGAACGCGAAGGCGTCCGCAGAGCGCGTGTTCGGCCTCCAGGACGTCCCGATTCGGATCACCGACGCCCCGAACGCAATCACCCTCGACGTGCAGGGCCGGGTCGCATACGAGGGCGTCTCCTTCGCCTACGTCGAAAACGCGCTTCAAGACCCAGCCGACGCCGGCGAGTACGTGCTTTCGGACGTTTCCTTCGAGGCAGAACCCGGCGAGACGGTGGCGTTCGTCGGTCCGACCGGCGCCGGCAAGTCCACGCTCCTGAAACTCCTCCTCCGGCTGTACGAACCCACCGAAGGATCGATCCGCGTCGACGGCCACGACATCCGCGACGTGGAAGTCGAGAGCCTCCGAAACGCGATCGGGTACGTCTCACAGGACACGACCCTCTTCGACGGGACGATCGCCGAGAACATCCGCTACGGTCGCTACGAGGGATCGATCGAGGTCGGCGCCGATCCCGAGGAAACCGAAGGCGGACTCCGCCGTCGGCTCGTCGACGCCGGCGGCGACAGTGGGGGCGACGTGGACGCCGGCGGCGTGAAGCGCCGGATCGATCGAGATCGGGTGGTTCCGGACCCGGAGGCGGTTCGCGATCAGGTGACCGAGGCCGCGAAGGCCGCCGAGGCCCACGAGTTCATCGCCTCGCTGCCGGAGGGGTACGATACCCGCGTTGGCGAGCGGGGCGTGAAGCTCTCGGGTGGCCAGCGACAGCGCATCGCCATCGCCCGGACAGTGCTCCAGGATCCCGAGATCCTGATCCTCGACGAGGCAACGTCCGCCGTCGACACGGAGACGGAGATGCTGATCCAACGGTCGCTGAACCGTCTCGCGGCGGATCGGACGACGTTCGCCATCGCCCACCGGCTCTCGACGATCAAAGACGCCGACCGGATCCTGGTGCTGGAGGGCGGCGCGGTCGTCGAGCGGGGCACTCACGGGGAGTTGCTCGCCCGCGATGGACTGTACGCGAAGCTGTGGGGCGTCCAGGCCGGCGAAATCGAGTCGCTTCCCGAGGAGTTCATCGAGGCCGCACGCGAACGCGCGAACGAACGGGGCATCGAACCGGAGTTCATCGACGACTGAGCAGATCGTCTCGGAACTGGTCGATGTCATCGATGACACTGGATTTACCGCAACCGTTTTTCGACTACAACGATTCCATTACGCTCACCCGCAAAATTGACCAATGCACCGTCGGAAATTTCTGAGAACGACTAGTCTCGTAGGCATTACAGGGGCCACTGGCTGCCTCGAACGTACTGACGACAGACAGCGTCTCCCATTTCGGCTCGGAGAGAACACCTTCGAACGACAGGTCAGCAACCAGTTCGAGGAGTTCCGTATTCGAGGTGTCAACATGGGGATGGCGAAACCCGGTTCGTTCCCCGGTCATGCTGCGATATCACGCGAAGAGTACGACCGCTGGATCGCCGCAATCGGCGAGATGAATGCAAACGCCATCAGAATCTACACCATCCACCCACCTGCTTTCTACGACGCACTTGCCGCCTACAATCGCACTGCAGATACGCCGATATACCTCTTTCAAGGGACATGGATCGGTGAAGAACAGCTCATCGAGGCCGGCGATGTTACGAAGCTTACGGGGCCGTTCCATCGGGAACTCGAACGAACCGTCGATGTGATACACGGCCAGACGACGCTTCCGGAACGCCCCGGCCATGCGAGTGGCGAGTTCACGTCCGACGTCAGCGACTATCTCCTCGGATACATCATCGGGATCGAGTGGCCACCGAGAGTCGTGATCGAAACAAACGAGCGTGCCCCTGCCGGCGAATACAGCGGCCAATACGTCAGCTCGGAGGGCGGGTCACCGTTCGAACGGTGGCTCGCTGAAAGTCTCGATAGCGTCGTCGAGCACAGCCAGACTGAATACGGTACACAGCGGCCAGTCGCGTTCACGAATTGGGTCACGACGGATCCGCTCGACCATCCGTACGAGCCGTTCAGGTACGAGGATGCAGTCTCGCTCGACCCGGATGTCGTCGTTTCGACGGACGCTTTCGACGCCGGGGTATTCGCCGCCTATCACGTGTATCCGTACTATCCGGATTTCCTGAATCATACGCCGGAGTACGTCAACTACATCGATCATCGTGGCGAGCCCAACAGCTATGCCGGATACCTCAATGATCTGAGTGAGGCTACCGACCATCCGCTACTCGTCGCAGAGTTCGGCGTCCCCGCATCGCGAGGGATCGCGCACAAACACGTACACGGACGCGACCAGGGTCGTCATACTGAGCGTGAACAGGGGCAAATCGTCGCCGAGATGTACGAAGACATCATCGCGGCCGATACGGCAGGCGGCCTCGTGTTCGCGTGGCAAGACGAGTGGTTCAAGCGTACCTGGAATCTGGCTCCGTTTTCTAACCCCTCACGACGACCCTACTGGTCGAACGCACAGACCCCCGAACAGCGATTCGGACTGTTGTCGTTCGATTCCGCCGATCGGATCCGTCTCGACGGATCACAGGGAGATTGGACCGATGCAGATCGAATCGAGCCGAGGTCACAACCGACCAGACTCGAAGACGGCGCAGATGCCCAGCGAACACTGACTGGGTTGGCAATCACTCACGATGCGGCGTACCTGTCGCTCCGGCTCGAATTCGAGTCGCTCCCGGAACCGGTCGATTGGTCTCGAATGAATGCGATTATTGCGCTCGGACATACTGGACGTGGGAGTACTCGACTGCCGTTTGCCACGAGTACCACGGTCTCACCGACGGACTTTCTCGTCCGTCTCAACGGTCCGGAGGGTTCCCGTGTCCGTGTGGACGCGTATTACGACAAGTTCGCCAGAGAGTACGGTGAGCAAGCAGGACTCGACCTTTCAGAGTATCGCGAACCTGATTCAGGACGATTTACACCATGTAGAATGACCATTAACCGAGGCTACACTGTCCCGCCCACTGGGGAGGAAGTTCCCTTCGAAGCGGTCGAAACGGGTCAATTACGCTTCGGGAATGGAAACCCGGATGCAGCCACATACGATTCGCTTGCTGACGTGTACGTGGCGACCGAGGCTGATGCAATCGAGATCCGGTTGCCGTGGCTGCTGTTGAACATTGCCGATCCGTCGAGCCGCCTTGCGTTGGCAAACCTCTGGGATGGGTCGGTAGACCAGTACGAGCCGTTCGAATCGATTTCGGTCGCCGCAGGAACGTATGCCCCGAATACTGACAGGCAGGCTCGATCGATCCCGGGCCAAACGAATCTTTCCCACGCGGTCCCGGCCGTAACGGATGGCGAGCTCATAACGGAAGCATACACGTGGGAGCCCTGGACCCAACCGACTTACGAGGAACGACGAAAAGAATCATACTGGACGATTCAGGAACTGTTCTCCCAGTAGTAGCTGGAGTATCGAACTCTCCTGTCTGGTTCCGATGGAATGGCCACCACAGTCTTCGCCAGGGAACGAACTACTCCCGATACGTTTCGACTTTCAGTTCGACGATAGCAGCGAGACGGTTGTCACCTCCCCGTTCACGGCGAGGAGGGCTCACGATCGGGCCGCCACCGGCCACCGATATCGTCACGCGGATAGTCCTGATATGTGCCATTGACGAACGTCGTGACACGGCCATCTTCTTCGCTGAGTGTGATTGCCCACAGGACGTTCTTGCGAAGCGACGTCTCCAGTGCGCTCATGTGTTTGGTCCCCATCCAGTCTGGGTATTCGATCTCCGCAACAGCTGGGATCTCTTCCCGGCTGGGGCTCCGAACCCGGACCATTTGCTTTTGAATCGTTCCGTCCCCGGTCACGATGACAGCGCCATCCCGGCTGAATGCGACATCCCGAGCGACTCGTGTGAACGTCTCCGAGGAGTCGAAAACGACATTACATCGATCAGTCGGCCACGTATTCTCTCCCAGTGGGTCGGTATAGGCCTCGAAATCGGTTTCGGCTACGACGAGAAAGTAGAGGCTGGGGCCACTCACGTACTGTTCGTCCCACTTGTCGAATTCCAGACTCAATGTCTCGGCAACATATCTGATCCGATCCATGAGATTCTGGCTGGTCGCGTACTTGTTCAAAACCCGGTCGAGTTCTTCCATTGGAGTCTCCTTACACTAGTCGCCGGACGTGGTTAAACTCTATTCCGATCGGAGTCCATTGACTGATTTTCAAGTTCAAGTAGTCATAACGGATTACGCTCATCTCGACAATCCGTATCCTCCAACTTCTGATCGAATGATGACTGTATGTTCGCAGTGACATGTACTATCCGCGCGAGCGAAGCGAGCGGGGTTCACCGGACGCGAGACCGGAGGTCGAGGGTCCGGCTTTTTGGTCCAGCTTTTTCGAGGAGTGGTGACCGAGCGGAGCGAGGTCATCCGACGCAGAAAACGGTGGGATGGACTCGCCGGGATTTTCACCATGGGCCCATCTCCCAGCCTCGGTCGTTCGGCCTTCGGCCTCACAAGACCTCGGCGTGGTCAGGCCGCCGTGGCTCAAACGTACCGCGGCTCGTCCATTCGCTCGCGCCTTCGGCGCTCGCAGACCGCGCAGCTCAGCCACCGTTGCTCGTACCTCCGTTTCCTGGTTCCGGTTACAAGGAGACAACGCATGCTGGAACCAACAACCCCAGAAGAAGCAGTTGAACTGTACCTGAAAGACCGGAAAGACGATGTCGCCCACTCGACCCACAACCGCCATCGCGAGCGGCTCAAGCGATTCCTTGAATGGTGTGACGAGACCGGATTCGAGAACATGAACGATATCTCCGGCAAGAAGCTGATGGAGTACAAACAGTGGCGCAAGGACGACGGGCTGGCCAACGTGACCCTCAAGAACCAGCTCTGGACACTGCGCGTCTCCCTCCAGTTCTGCGAAAGCATCGAAGCCGCCCCGAAGCGTGTCAACGAGAGGGTGAGGATGCCAGACATAGACGTCGGTGAAGACACGCGGGACGACCTTGTCACTTCCAAGGAGGCGGAACGGATCCTTGAATACTGCGAGAAGTACGAGTACGCAACCCCCAGGCACGTCACGTTCTATCTCCTGTGGCATACAGGGATTCAATCAGGGACCGCCAGGGCTCTTGACGTCAGAGACTACAACTCGGCCGAACAGTACCTTGACGTCTCGTACCAACCGGAACAGGGCACTCCGCTCAAGAACAAAGAACGTGGTGAGCGCCAGATCACCCTGAAAAGCGGACTCTGTGAGGTGCTCGATGACTACCTCGATATGCACCATCCGATGGAAGAGGATGAATACGACCGTATGCCATTGTTGGGAACGACTCACGGCCGACCCCACAAGACGACTATCCAGTACAAGATCTACACCCTCCCCCGTCCCTGTCACTATGCGAATGAGTGTCCGCACGACCGAGATCCCAACGAGTGCGAGGCGAACAGTCACAACGGCGCAAGTCAGTGTCCAAGCTCGGTGAGCCCGCACGCAGTCCGTCGTGGCTCGATCATCCCCTCGTCTTCTAACTTGCCGAGTACGTCGTAGATGTAGCTCTGGGTGTAGTCGATGTCGTTGTCTTTGTCGCTCGCAATGTCGTAACCCGTGATTGGTTCGTTATCGTGGATGTAGTCAAGAACTTGGACCTTCCGCTCGTCGACGAGTGCCATCACTTCACGATTACAGAGGGGTCTGGAAAGCCGATGTAAGCATATTGATAGACCGGTCTAAAAGTTAGACTTGTTCAGTAGTTTGATATTGGTCGCGTTGGATGGGCGGTGCATGGAAGTGTATCTCGTGGAGCAAGATGACATGAAACGAGTACCTGAATCCGAACTTGACACGGAAGCGAACCTCGAACAACGACTGGTACGGACGGATGGAGCCAAAATCGGCGAAGTCGAAGTTCTCTACGTTGGCCGTCAGGGGAGTCCCGGGGAAGGCGGCATCTTCGACATCCTCGGCGTTGACGAGCGGGGAGATACCGTAATCGTGGAACTCAAGCGTGATCGCGCCCCGCGGGACATCGTTGCACAGGCGCTCGAATACGCCTCTGAAATTAGGAACGTCGACTACGAGTATCTCGACGATCAGTACCGCCAATTTCTCCGCGAGGAGCAGGGCCACACCGAGCCGAACGACATCCTGAGCCTTCGCGAGGCGCACTGCGAGTATTTCGACCTCGATGATGTGCTCTCCAAACGGGAGTTCAACAACGAACAGCGGCTCGTAGTCGTCGGAACTGACTTTCAGGACGTATCACTCAATATGGCCGACTTTCTGCGGGAACACGGCGTCGATGTCGTGGCCGTCGAGTACTCGACCTATCGGGATGAGAACAAAGGTATCGAACTGCTCACGACCGATGGTGTCCGCCGTCCGTTGAGTGAGGAACCGACCGGGACCGTCACGAGCACGTCAGATTCCGAGGACTATTCGGAGCTCATTATCGCCGTTAGAGATCATGTTTTCCCCCAGATTAAAGACGAACTACACTTCGAGGACGCTGAACGGATCGCACCGCCGACGCATAAGCGTTCTATCGGATTTGGATCCGACCATCCGGAGCATCCTGGACCGCTGAAATACGGGATGCAACCGCGCATTGAGGAAGAGGGTTTGGTTCGATTTCGTGTGAACCTCTGGAACGCAGAGCCAGCGCAGCATGAAGAGCTTCGACAATTCCTTGCCTCGCACGCCGAGTCACTCGATGGGTACACCTTAGCTGAAGACGACACACAGTCGATGGGCATTCTGACCAAGGATGTCGAAGTCGACGGTGACGAGATCGAGGTGAGTGAGATGGCCCAGGAGTTGGTTGATCTGATTGAGTACCTCCACCCGAGAGCCATCGAGGAGTACGCAGACCACGAGCTGTTCGGGTAGGCGACGACGGCCTGTTCCAACGGTCGGGGTGGTTGGTTGGGCGTATGGACGGCGTAGAAAGGCATCGAGCGGCGTTACGTCGCCACGGTGCGCTCCAGGTGGGTTCGCGCACGGTCGGGCTGTTCGGCGTTAGGGCAACCGCGTCAGTCGGATCAGAGGCCGTGTGCCGGCCAGCGGTTGGCCGTAACCGCCTTTCCAATATCGGATGTGTATGTATGTGTGCCCCCATATGTATGTGCATGCTCCTACACCCACGAGGCCCGGAACCGGATTTTGATTCTGTCGACACCATGCCAACAGATCCGTCGGCCTCGGTAGCGAACCTGTCGGGCAACGATTCGACAAAACGTCTGATAGGTGCCGATCAATAGAACGGATTTATCACCTGTCCTCATCTGGTTGTGAGCAGTGACGGAGCTTGAGGTCGCCAACGTCGTCGGGATGATTACCTACCAACAAGAGCTGGATATGGCGGCACTGGCGGAGACGTTCGAAGACCGCGAGGAGACCACGAGCGTCACGTACGAACCGGCGGAGAACCACTGGCT
Source organism: Halalkaliarchaeum desulfuricum (assembly GCF_002952775.1). NCBI lineage: Archaea > Methanobacteriati > Methanobacteriota > Halobacteria > Halobacteriales > Haloferacaceae > Halalkaliarchaeum > Halalkaliarchaeum desulfuricum. Next base: position 2,479,622 of record NZ_CP025066.1, on the reverse strand, counting down.
CCAGACTCGATTCGCACCAGACGATACCTACGTGGCGTTCTACCGAAGTGGACGATGTTCGATTGCTGGCTGTGAGTCCGTTGAGCACTTCGAGACGGTTGTCGAACAAGTAAACGGAGTGATGCGTGACTTGCTGGGGTTCGAATATGAGCCTGCGGTCGAAGTAAGCAACATCGTAGCGACAGCCGATCTTGGCTCTAACATCTCGCTGGAGGCGCTGACGATTGAACTCGGCATGGAACGGACAGAGTACGAACCAGAACAGTTCCCCGCTCTGATGTATCGCGATTCCGAGTACGTCATGCTCGTCTTTTCCAGCGGCAAGCTCCTGTGCACCGGGCTTACAGACCGTCAGGCTGTCTCAGAGGCGATCGAAACCATGGCTTCCCGGATCCGGGCTGTCTTGTGATTACAGATTGACCTCGGGAAAAGTCTCCGACTGCTGCGCGTGCTCAACTCTTGTGACGCTGCTATTATTAGGTGCGGATGTAATCCTTGAGTTATGGCTGAAAACGACCAGGCAACGCTACCTGGTACCGAACCAGATTTACTTACACTTCCTACCCTCGAAAAACATCTGTGGGCGGCCGCGGACAAACTCCGTGGAAGCATCGATTCAGCAGACTACAAGAACTACATCTTCGGGTTGCTGTTCCTCAAGCGGGCCAACGATCGCTTCGAGGAGGAGACAGAGGAGGTCGCCGAAGAACTCGGCATCCCGATCGAGACCGCAAGAGACGACCGTGACCTCCACGAGGAGTTCTGGATACCCGAGCGGGCTCGGTGGGATCACATCAAGGCCCAGGAGACAGACGTCGGCGCGGCGCTGAACAAGGCGCTTGCAGCGATCGAAGACGAGAACGACCCCATCGCCGACCGCGTGCTTACCACGGTCGACTTCAACGACAAGGAGCGGTTACCCGACTCATTACTCTCCGATCTTGTCTCACACTTCTCGAAGCACCGGTACCGGAACGAGGACCTCGAAGACCCCGACATCTTCGGACGGGCATACGAGTATCTCATCCGCGAATTTGCCGACGACGCCGGGAAGAAAGGCGGCGAGTTCTACACACCGCGGGAGGTCGTCCGCCTCATCGTCAAGTGCGTGAATCCGCAGCCGGGCCACCGCGTCTATGACCCCTGCTGTGGCTCCGGTGGGATGCTCATCTACTCCGCCGAGCACATCCGTGAGCAAGGCGGCGACATGACGGACATCTCGCTGTACGGTCAGGAGAAGAACCTGAACACGTGGGCTATCGGCCAGATGAACGTCCTGCTCCACGAGCTCTACGACGCCAAGATCGAAAAGGGCGATACCATCACCGACCCCAAGCGCGTCACCAAGCACGACGAACTGGAGGTATTCGATCGGGTCATCGCGAACCCGATGTGGAACCAGAAGGAGTGGAACAAGGATTGGGTAGAGGACAACGAGCCGTACAACCGCTTCCCGTACGGGCTCCCACCGTCAAACCGTGGCGACTGGGCGTGGATTCAGCTTATGCTTGCGTCGCTTAATGAGACCGGAAAGATGGGGGTTGTGATGGATAACGGTGTCTTGTTTAGGTCTCGATCTGAGGGGAATCTCCGAGAATCGATGATCAAGGACGATTTGGTTGAGGCTGTGATCGCTTTACCTGAAAAGTTATTTTATAATACGAACTCACCGGGCTGCATCCTGATAATAAATAAAGACAAGCCTGAGAAACTCAAGGACTCAATCCAATTTATTTATGCTGAAGACGAATACCTTCGGGAATCTGGTGTACAGATCTACACAGAGGGTTCAAAACAAAACACTCTGACCGACGAGGGAGTCAGTCATATCGCTGAAACATATCTGTCGGCCAGAGAAGAGCCGCACCACTCCCGAATTGTTTCTCTTGAGGAAATTCAGCAGAACGACTGGAATCTTAGCGTTCCCCGTTATGTTGATACGGTAGACCCCATTGAGCCGGTTGACATTGAGGAGTCTATGAACAATCTCTCCCAGTTGGAAAAAAAGCGTCAGGAGCTACTGACCAGCTTTCAGGACGCTGTCTCAAGCATGAATACTAATCACCATGAGTGAAACGAAAGCCGTTAAAATCGAAGGAAAAGAGTATCAGATCCCGTCCTCATGGACGGTAAAGCGGTTCGGCGATATCTTCCATCGTCGTAGTGAGACTACCAACAGCGTAGATGTAGAAAATAATCGGTACGTTGGATTGGAAAATATTGAAAAAAGGGAGCCGAAGAGTGTCTCGTTTATAAATAAAGCCGATGAACGTAGTAGCAATCGCGTCTTCCGCTCAGGCGACGTTCTCTTCGGAAAATTAGCTCCAGACTTAGAAAAAGCAGCTATTGTCAAATTCGATGGGATTTGCTCTTCAGATATAATCCCTATGTACGCTTCCGATGCGTCATCCGAAGAGTACCTTTCGTACCTACTACATACGGAATTCTTCCTGAAGCGAGCTATATCGACCATGGAAGGGACAAACTTACCCAGAACTCGATGGAAAGATATCGCTGATTTGTCAGTCCCTCTACCGACGAAAGAAGAACAAGAGGCCATTGTTTCAACACTGAATTCAGTATCGGATTTAATACACGTTGAAGAAGAGATAATCGAGGAATTATCTCGGGCTAAGGATGGCTTAGCTCAAACAGTGTTCACGACCGGAGTGGGGAATAATGAGCTAATCGAGGTCCAAGTCGGGCCACGGGAAATACATATCCCAAAACATTGGGAATTAAAAGAGGTTCAGGAAGTACTTGACTCATCAGTGAATCGACCAATCCGGGGAGGGCCCCCAGGGAGTAGAGTAAAGAAAGAGGACAGGAGTAATACCGGCCCCCGAATTTACACACAAGAGAATGTGATAAAAAGGGATTATTCATTTGGATCAGAACAGATAACTGAAGAGAAATTTGAGGAATTGAAGACGGCCGAAATCAAGCCGGGAGATATACTAATCACCAGAGCCGGAACAGTCGGCGAGGCTGACATCTTCCCGCAGCATGCTAAGAAGGGGATACTTGACTCTAATCTCATTCGCGTCCGTGTTGATAGTAGCTCTTGTCTCCCCGAATATCTGTCAGCATTTATATCAAATTCAGGTATAGCTCAGTTTCAAATTGTGTCGATGACTCATGGGGGTACAAGAGCCAATTTAAATAATGGAATCATCGAATCGATAGTCGTTCCTGTTCCGCCTATTGAAGAGCAAGAACAAATAACAAGCGTGTTGAATATTTGTAAACAACTTTCGGAAGTTGGAGAAGACACAATTCGCATCCGCAAGGATGTCCGCCAAACGCTTATACAGCGCTATCTCACTGGTGAAGAGCGCGTAAGCACAGATTATGAGTAATGAGTATCTGGAATCAGAGCTTCCCGCGCTAACAGCACTGGAAGAACTCGGATGGAAGATTGTTGATCAGGAACAGACCACTTGGAATGATCCACGGGAAAGCGAGTCCTCGGCCGTGCTCGAACCGCGACTACGCAACGCTGTCAAGCGCCTGAACCCCTGGCTCAACGAGAACAACCTGAACAAGGTTGTCAACGAAATCCAGCAGGTAGCAGGGACGAGCACGATGGACGAGAACGAACAGATCCACGAGAAACTCGTCCAACATACCTCTGTTGAGCAGGATTGCGGTCACGGGAAGCAACACCAGACAGTCCAGTATATCGACTTCGAGAACCCCGAGAATAACGACTTCTTCGCACTCAATCAGTTCCGCGTTGCGGGGCCAGTTGAGGTCATTAAGCCCGACATCGTGCTGTTCGTCAACGGCGTCCCGCTCGCCGTCGTCGAGTGTAAAAGTCCGCAGATCCCGGAACCGCGCTCGGAGGCGCTCGACCAACTCACTCGCTACCAGAACGAACGTGACGGTGACTCAGAGGGAGCCGAGGAACTGTTCCGGTACAACCAGTTCTCGGTCGCAGCGTGGATGGAGGGCGCGGTCATGGGCACCTATGGAACGCCGAAGGACCAGTATAAGCCCTGGCGGGAGGCCTACCCGCTTGAGGACGACGAGCTGATTGACCTGTTCGATCTCGACGGCTACCTCCCGGATCAGTACCGGATGCTGTACGCGCTCTTCGAGCCCGAGCGCATGCTCGACCAGTTGCGGCACTTCACGGTGTTCGAGAACAAGCAGAGTGGCGCGACCAAGATGGTCGCCCGCTACCAGCAGTATCGTGCGGTCCGGAAGGCGCTTGAACGGATCGACAAGCGTGGACAGCGCGAGGCCAACGGGGGCGTCGTCTGGCACACTCAGGGGTCGGGAAAGTCGCTCACGATGCTGTTCCTCGCGCTGAAGCTACGCCGACTCCAAGATGATCCCACGCTCCTGTTGGTCACGGACCGCCGGGCGCTGAACGACCAGATACACGCGACGTTCGAACGCTGTGGCTTCCCGAACCCAAAGAAGGCCGAGAGCATCGATGACCTCCGCGACCGACTCTCGTACGATGCGGGTGAGACGATTACGACGTTAATCCACAAGTTCCAGACGACAGACGACGAGGAAGACTTCCCGGTGCTCTCTCGCAACGAGAACATCTACGTGATGGCTGACGAAGCCCATCGGACGCAGGATAAGGAACTTGCGAACAACATGCGGACGGCGATTCCGAACGCCTTCTACGTCGGGTTTACCGGCACTCCCATCGAGAAGGACGAGCGGAACACCCGCCGGACGTTCGGGAACTACATCGACACGTACACTATCGACCAGTCGCTCGCAGACGGGACGACGGTCGAGATTCTGTATCAGGGCCGTCTTGCGGACATCCACCTCGAAGGTGAGACGCTCGACCGCCTGTTCGACCGGATCTTCTCGGACAAGACGGACGAGGAGAAGGCGGAGATCCAGAAGCGGTATGCTCGCACGCAGGACCTCGCCGAGGCCCAGCCCAGAATCGATCGGGTCGCACTGGACATCATCGAGCACTTCGAGAACGACGTGCCTGAGCCGTTCAAGGGGATGGTCGTTACCACCAGCAAGGAGGCGGCGATCCGGTATAAGGAGACTCTCGACAACCTGAACGGCCCTGAGTCGCGTGTCATCGTCTCCGAGGGCCACAACGATCCAGAGCACATCAAGAAGTGGACGCCGAGCGATTCCGAAAAGAGCCAATACAAGGAGTCGTTCGTCGACCCGAACGGCGAGGTTGATCTGCTCATCGTCTGCGATATGCTTCTGACGGGCTTCGACGCACCTGTGGCCCAAGTGATGTATCTCGACAAGCCACTCCGAGAGCACAGCCTGTTGCAGGCGATCGCTCGCGTAAACCGGCCTTTCGAGGAGAAAACCCACGGGCTCATTATCGACTACTACGGCGTCTCCGACGAGCTGAAGGAGGCGCTCGCGATGTTCAGCTCAAAGGATGTCGATCGGGCGATGGTGCCGGTCGAGGACAAACAGCCCGATCTTGAGGCGGCTCACAGCAAGGCGATCTCGTTCTTCGATGATCTCGACGAGGTCGAGCAGTGTGTCCAGTCGCTCGAACCGGACGACCGTCGGATCGAGTTCAAGAACGCGTTCAAACGTTTCTCGAAGCTAATGGACGTCGTCCTTCCGGATCCGATGGCGAACCCCTATCTGGAGGATCTTGAGCGACTCAGCACGATCTACGGGAAGTCGAAGGAACGGTACCGCGATGAGACGATGAACCTCGAAGGGGCTGGGGCAAAGGTCCGCAAGTTGATCCAGGATCACATCACGTCGCGGGGCATCGAGGTCCTGAATGACGAGCCAGTCTCGATCATGGATGAGGTCGAGTACGACGCGAAACTTGAAGGCTTAGAAAGCGACGAAGCTCGGGCGAGTGAGATGCAAAATGCCATCAAGCACGAGATCAACGTTCGGTTCGACGAGGACCCGGTACAGTACGGCTCTCTCAGAGACCGGCTCGAAGAACTCATCGAAAAGTACCGGGAAGGGCGATACGACGAGCGCGAGACTATCGAGGAGCTTCGAGAACTAATGGACGAGATTCGCTCCCGCGACAAGCAGGCACGGAACAAAGGGCTCCGTGACGAGACCGATCTCTCGTTCTACCACGCCGTTGAAGATGTACTGAGTGAGCACGATGCTGGCGAGGAAGAGCTCATTGAGCTCACCGCTGATTTGGTTGGAACCGTTGAGGGGTTCGTGACGAAGGTGGAATGGAAGGAGAAGACGCAGCTGCAGAACCGGATGCGGAAAGAAGTGACGGGTGACTTGTATCGGTCCGAGATCGACATCTCGGCTGATGAGCGCAAAGAGCTAACCAACCGCGTTATCGAACTTGCCCGGAATCACTACCAATGAGTGAACGCCTACAGCGCCGACATCATATCGGCCAGACGGTCGTCCCATACTCCATCGATTGGTCCGAAGATCGGGAGACTATGGGGCTGTCGATCGATGCGTCGTTGGAGCTGACTGTCAAGGCCCCGATGACTGCGACGGTGGCCGAGGTGGAGGAGGTACTTGAGTCTCGCCAGGAGTGGCTCCTTGAGAAGCTCTACGGGCTCAAAGAGCAAGAAGGACCACCGTACCCGAAGGAGTACATGAGCGGGGAGAAGCTTCAGTACCGGGGCCGACAGTATCCGCTGGAGGTGGTTGAGGCGGACGTCCCCGAACCGAAATTATCGTTTGACGAGCAGACGTTCACCCTCCAGGTTCACCGGTTCGACGGAGACGTGGACGACGTGAGCGTTCGTCGAAAGCACCAAGCAGTCGTCGACTGGTTTATTCAGCGTGCAGAGGAAGAGCTCCCGGCTCGGGTGTCGCGTTTTGACTCGCGGTTGGGACTTGACGACGTGCCGGTATGGGTCGGAGAAATCGACGGTCGGTGGGGTGAGTACGACGACGGAACCGTTCGTCTCAATTGGCGGTTGATCCGGGCACCAGTTCGAATCCAAGATTACGTCATCGCTCATGAATTGGCCCATACAGTACATAATGAGCACTCTGGAGCGTTCTGGAACACGGTTGGTGCTCTCATCCCGGACTACGAGGATCGCCGCGAATGGCTCCGGGTGAACGGGAACTCTCTGACCATCTGAGTACTTGTCAGACGCAAATTCCGACGAAAGAGCGATGATTCCGACACTGCGCGGATCCATGATAACAGCTGCATTAGATTTTAATTACAGGGGTTTTATCGGAGGTTATTTTCGAAATCCTAACTACTAATCGAACTACGGTTCGAAGAACAGCCCAGGCCCAGTATAATCATACTCTGGAAGTACCCGAAATTGACGAATTAGACAATCACAGATATGTTTATAAAATCCTTCACGACGTGAATCCACCCATGGGTTATTCTGATAATCGTCGGTTTCATCTTCCCAATTGGTATCTATTTCGAACGGGACCATGGTTTCATTTTCAATAGTAACTTTAGCTATTCCACTCGCTTCTGATGCATTTCCATCTACATTAAACTCCGCCTCAAAGTCCGGAGAGGTTGGTGTTCTACGCTCATCAGTTAGTGTCCATAAAGTAGAGACCATCTCCCCACCTGTCCACATCTCATCATCTTCAAACGTATATACAGGAATCGAATCAGAGAGGCTCAGTTGAGTTAGCTGAAAATAACCATCAGTGAATTTTGGTATAGACGACAAGACAACATCAGGTAGATCTTTGAGTTCTTCTCGGTCTATATTATTGTCGTTATACTCTTCCAAGACTTCTTTTGCTTCCTCCATTTGCAGTTCACGAGCATGGGTTCTTTTAGCAATTTCTGATAAAGGATTTTGATCTCCAAAATGAACAGAGCCACTATCATGTTCCTCGTAGTCAACCCCTTCAACGAGATTTTCTAACTGTTGCACGGTCCGTGCCCTTGAGCTATCGTAATCATCTATGAATTGACGCAGTCGAACCCTTTGAGTCTCTGTTAAACCACCAGATCCTTCAGAACTGACGAATGTCGACCCAAACTCCGGCTCCGAGATGTCTCTTTTTTTAGTTTTTGTGTATACAAGCTCCAAATCATAAAATCTCCAGAGGAGATCATCTGGCACTCTGTCACCAGGAGAGACGCCGATCCAGTCCATAATTTGCCTCGCTAAGCGGCCAACTTGCAGTGTTGTATTTGTACCAGAATCGAACCCACGAATATAATATCCAGACTTTGTTGATTCAGACACGTACTCGCGTAATATGGCCATATATAGCTGAACTTGTGAGGGGATTTAATAGTCCGGTATAGCTGAGAGACATATCTCAGTCATTATCTTGAGTTATCTTATTTCGGGGTTTGTAACTGTCGAGAGAGATAATGAACCGGTAGTCGGGGCCGCCGGGGTTCATTACCGAGCAGCTCGCGGCTTAGCTGTCGGATAGAACACACTTCTTGCGTCGAGCTTCGATGAGAGAGTGATGATTCCAACACCGCAGAGACCCTGCCAACAGCCTCCTGGGAGAACGCCACGGCGGCCAGAGTGCCGTTGGATCAGAGCTCCGATGTCTCCTCTACACCGTCGGCCAACCGGTTCAGAAACGCCGTGTCGTACTGCTCACCGACGTGGTTGATGTTCCACAGGCCTGAGCCGCTAATCTCGTTACGGGGACTGTCACGTCCCAGCCAACCATCATCCCGTGGATCGAGTGAATCCTTCCGGTAGTTGCTGACAAGAGCGATTGCGTTCCGCTCGATGTAGGCTCGGTCACTCTCCGGGCTTGGCTCGTCGTCGACGTCGACCCACAGGAAGGGAAGATCTCGGATGTACTCGCTTACGCGACGTTCGTGTTCCAACTCCGCGAGTCGGCGTTCTCGGCCCGCGCTGGAGCCATCGCCCCAGTGCGGGTACTCGTCGTGAAGACCGTCTCGTTCGATCATCGCCTCCCCGACACGCTTGCGGAACACCGAGCCACGGTGGTTTCCGCCGCCTTCATACGTCCCGCTATATGCTCCACGGTGTGTCCGCAGTCGGTTCTACAACGATGTACCTGAGCCCGACGACACAGCGTGTGGACCGATCCGAGTGAGCCGGAGCTGGTCGGTCGAGTTCCGCGTCTCATCCTCGGCAAAGAAGAAATACACGCCCCGCTCCGGCCAGTCCATGTAGCCCGTACAGTCCTTGAACCGTTGCTTGCTACCGACGTTCGCTTCGAGCCGGTCGAGAAGATTGTATAGTCTGTCGAGATCCGAACGACGCGACATACTACCCGGTTCGAAGCTGGGGCACAAAATCGCCTGGGATTCTCAGACCCGTTCGTTGTACCACGCAAGGGTCTCACCGAACTGGAGACCATCAGTCGGGGTTTCGACGTCAACCGGCGTATCGTCCAGTAGCGGGATTAGTTCGGAGTAGTAGTCGCGTCCTGCGTGAAACACGAGTCGATTGCCATCGTCGAGTAGACCCTCGTCTTCGAGCTGACCGTACACGGTTTTAGCCCACTCACGCTTCCGCGCGATCGGCGCACCGGACAGGGTGTCGTCATAGGGCTCGATAGGCGGGCCGGAGGGATCGAGCAGGTGGAGTTTCGCCGAAAGGATGTACCAGCGGTCGTGATTGGCTTCGACGTACTCACGCGCCTTGCTGAAGAACGCCGACGGCATGTAGAGGTCGGCGGGGTTTGCCGCCTGTTTGCGCTTGCTCTTCGTACAGCTTACCAATCCGATCTCCATAACGAGATTTCTCGTGGTGACGGAATGAAGTCTCTGGTCAAAGGTCGGTGGAAGTCAGCTAACGTGGTTCTCCCGATTTTCCGCCAGCGTTCCAAACTAAATCCATGAGTTCATCAATAGCAGAATCTGGGTTAGTAGAGTATGATTCGATCACAACCTCCGGCAAAGTGACAACGGGGTTGCCGAATGGAACGCGGTCAAACTCGTCCCCGCGTGAGTTTCGTTTGATCAGGAACTCTGATGCATCGATAATGCTTGCGAGAAGATATATTGGAGGGCGGAGGTCTTGTTCTTGCAGGTACTGGATATAGTCGGGTAGGGAGTTTTCTAATGCTTGTCTTAGATTGTCGCTCATCAGATAGGGTGAGCTGTGCTTCGGATTTGTAGCGAATACATACTTGGTCAACGCTTCGATCACACCCCCACGAAACGTACGAACGTACTTACTCACTTCTTGGTCAGTTGAACCTCGGAGAACAGTAACGCTATCAACCGAGTAGAGTTCGTCGAGCCCTCCTGCACCAGCTCTCGACTCAAGGAATGGAAGTCGCGAATCAGTTCGAAGTTCAGCGGTGGAAAGATCGACTTGCTTCCCCGGTGCGAATGAGTCCCCAGAAAATAGGTGGAGCACAAACTTCGGGGTGGACGTGATTTCAAACCGTTCTGCATCTCCGGTTATAGTAGCAATACGGTCGTTTCTGAACTCGTTAATCTCTGCGCCTTGTTGTTCCGTTTGTAGGATACGCCGTCTGATTTCATCGACATCTAAGGGGAACCGACCACTTGGACTCCGTGCGTAAAATCGATCATTCGTCGAGACTCGGTGTGGTGAGCGCCAACTCCGGTTAACACCAACTATTACGAGAGAGCGGTCATGCTCCGTTGGGATGGCACTAATGTCAAAACTGCTGGTCGGGAGAGGTGGATCAGTACTCCGGCGGAGCACATTAGCCCATTGTTCGATAGTATGATCAACGTCGTCGACGGGAAAACCTGCAGCATGTTCAGGTCGACCCTCTTCGTCTGGGATACCAACGATTAGATGGCCACCATTACTGTTAGCGAAAGATGTTGCCTCCGCCAGCAAGGTGGTTTTGTGGTCTGCTGAGTCGTCATCAAGGTTGAGGTACTCTTTGTACTCGATTTGCTTACCCTCCTGAATACCCTCGGAAACCAGTTGTTCCACATCATCAAGTTCGATCTCATCGACTGGTTTGTCGAAGATCGCCATTTTACAGTTTATTTTCCAACCTTGCTACATATACGTTCGCACACCCCGAAATCCGTTACAGGGCTCAGTATCCGAGAGATCCCGATAGCAAACCTATGACAGAATTCTGATGAGATCGTGCCAACAGCCACCAGGGCCACGGCTCCGATCGGCCGGAGAAGCGTCCCTCACGGTTTTAGCCTCCGGCCACCTCTTCGCGGATATGACGTTCAGCGTCTCGTGGCACACGCTCCTCGACGAACTCGACGATCTCCCCGAGGGAGCGACGCTGATCACCCCACTCTCGCACAAGCGATTTCGGGTCACCGACGTGCAGGAGCAACGTGTCATCATCGACTTCGAGGATAGGGACGAGAAACGACCGCTTCAGCGCGACCAGTTCGAGACGTTGTACCGGCGTATCAGTGACGAGCCTGGCGGCTTCGAGCTTGATCGACTCCCACCTGACGCGGATCCGTACCCGGCGGTTCTGAGCCTTCACCCACGGTTCGAGATCGACGAGGATGAGGGAGTGATCATCGAGAAGGATGGGCCGACCACCAGCCAGCTTCTCAATGCCGAACCCGCCAGTGAAACCGACGAGCGGTCAGAGCCGGACTTGGACGTGTATGCGGACGCGCTGTTGCTCGTAGACGCTCTTGAGCGCCACGACGTGGCCACACTGTCGGAGATGGAGACGGACGCGCTCGTGAACCTCTACACCCTGCTCTCGGATGTCCAGCGCAACGCCAACGACCTCCGTCAGGACGTAGCTGACGTGCTACTGAACCGCCTTCACCACGACCGGCCCGTGAGCGGCCCCTTCGGGTCTGTCCAGCGTACGACGCGTCGGAATCGCTCGCTGAAAGACGAGGATGAGGTACTGGCGAAGTTGGAGGCCGAAGGAATCGACCGAGACCGAGTGACGGGTATCGACCGGAGCAAGGTCGACGACGCCTTGGAGGTCACTGAGCTGGCCGAGAGCGACGTCTACGACATCGAGGAGAGTGAGTACGTCCGCAAGGCCGACGTCGACGAGGAGGTCAAGGAAACGCGTCTCCAAGGCCTCAAGGAGCAACTCGCGGCGACAGAAGGTGAAGAAGCTGAGGAGCTACGCCAGGAGATCGAGGACCTGGAGGGCCGTATCGACGAACTCACCAGCTTCCGAACGGGGGCTGAAGTCCACGAATAGATGGCCCCTCGGCCGGCTGTTTTAGGTCGCCGTCGGGCTCATGCTGAGGGGGTACTGAACATGGGAAAAGCGGCTCGTCAGTGCTCTGTTCCGGTAATACTATGATTCGGGGCTTCGACTCCCATGTTGTAACCGCAAGCAGGAGCGGACGGTACCATGAAAACACTCCAACTCTGGCCGGAAGCGGTTGCCGGTAAAACGCACCAACTCGCCTCTCCAGAGTGGGTGATACGGTATAAAGAACCTGCGCCGTCTGGGGAATGTGCCTCAGGCGCTCCCGTCATGGACTCGCCGGGATTTGAACCCGGGGCCTCTCCCATGCCAAGGGAGTGATCTACCACTGATCTACGAGCCCGCAACGCAGTACCCAATTCCCGGCTTCGAATAATAAGGGCTTCGACTCCGCCCCTGTCGCGTCAATCGCTGTCACGCCGGCTTCGACGACCCGTCTCGACCTGAGGTGTCTCCCACCCGAGGGGAAGCTACCAGACATCCGGCCAACTGTTTTGACCATCGCTCCCTACTGTAGGGTATGGCCCAGATAGCGCCCGACACGCTGTTGCCGAGCGATCGAATGGTCCAGCAGACTCTCGACGGCGAGATCACCCAGATCCACCGCGGCCAGCAGTACGCCGAGGAGGGCGACACCTTCAGCATCGAGGACGTCACATTCGAGGTGGTCGACGTCGAGGAGCGCACGCTCGGTGACCTCACCGACGAGGACGCCCGCGCCGAGGGGCACCGCGATCTGGAGCACTACCGGCAGACGCTCGAACGCGCCCACGAGGGGTTCGAGTGGGACGACGACTCCGAAATCGTCCGTCACCGGTTCGAACGCCGAGAATAACCGTCCATTGGGCGTGAGACGGGAGTTATCGGGGGCTGGTGGAGGCCCCGACCCTCACGGACATGCAGTGTGTTCGGGTGTGACTTCCAGCCGACCCAGCTCGGGGAGGCCGAGGGGAAGTAAATTCACCTGCGGCGGCACGCCCCGGTTGGGACGTGCGGCCAAGACGGTGAAGCCTCGGAGTTTGTCCCCGAGGTACTTCACCTCGGGAAGGTCTTCCTCGTGGACGCGATAGTCCGGTTCGAGGGCGATGTCGTCGGTGACGTCGGGGAGTTCCTAGTACGCGCTGTCGTCTGGATCCTCCGCGTCGGCGACGACCACGCCGACGTCGTCGTGCTCGCCGATCGGAACCGGAATCGCAACTGGCACCCCTTGCCCGACGTCGGGGCCACGTGCGGGCGGACGCGACGGCTCGTCGCTGCTGTCCAGCGGCGGACCGTCCCATTCGGGAGCGTGATCCGCATATTCGAGGGGCTCACCGTCGATACACGGATAATACGAGAACTCGAACGGCTCCGTCGGCGCGGAGAGGGACTCCTCCAGGGGTCGAGACCCGAGACAGCCGGTGGGAGTAAGACCGGCAACGATGCTGAACGCCCCAGCGAGGACCGTCCGGCGACGCACACACGGACGTATTCGTCGTCCGGTAAGTGTTTTCTCCCGGCCACTACTGAACGCGCCGGAGTGCAACCTGAACGGAAGAGTACGGGGGCGAGAAAGATTTGTTCCTCGAACCCCTATCCATCGCATGGTCGAGGTCACGTACCACTGTCCGTACTGCGGGGCCGTCACCGGTATCGAGCGCGACGGCTACCTGCAGGACAAGTGTGTGACTCGGGAACCCCTGGAAGGGTGGGAGTACGCCGACACGACCGGCAACGTCGAGGACGCCGACGGCATCGAGTTCGTCTGTCTGGGAACCGGCAGTACCGAAGGTGACGATGGCCACCATGACGAGGAGGGGCCTGCAGCCGATCGGTCCGCCGTCGATCGGTCCGCAGCCGATCGGTCCGCTGTTGATCACTCGGCCGTCGACGACCCTACAGCCGACCGCGACATCGACGGTCCCGCAGTCGACCGCGACGGCTGCGGACGGACGTTTTACCTGAACTACGTGAAATACGAGAACGGGAGGGAGGTTTCACACCGCCAGCCCGAGTACGACCGTCCGCGGTTCGACTTCAGGCGCTGACGATGTTCACCGACGTCGCCGGTCTTTCACCGACATCGACGGGCGACGGGGTGAGTGAATCGCGGACGACACACACAAGGCCGACGTCGGCCAATCTCCACCCATGTACACCGGGCGGCCCGAAAAGCCGTGCTGTCTGTGCGATCGCAGCGACACCCCCCACCGAATCGACGTCCCGCCGCGCGCGCTGACGTCGATGAAAAACGCCGGCCCGATTGCCTGGCAGGACGTCGAAGGCGAGGTGTCGCTGTTCTTCTGTGAAAACGACTGGGGGCTGGTCCGGGATCTCGTGTTGGAAACGGGACTGAATCCGCTCTCGCGGTGTAACGCCGCCAGGGCGTCGTTTTCCCTCAGGGAGGACTACGAGGCGTACCTGAACGCGACCCGGGACCAGCCCGATCACGCACCTCTCGAGAGACGGATGCTCGAGGAGGCTCGCGAGACGGTGGCCCGCTACGAGGCCGGCGACGACATGGTCGAGCCTCGGGATCTTGTCGAGGCACGCATCGTGGAGTGGACAGTCGAAGACGAGGAGTCGACCGAGACGAGGACGGACGGTCCCTGATCGAACGAGCAGTCGACTGATCGACGGTCGTGAAGAAGCCGATCTAGCGACCGGTCGGAGTGAGGTCGTCGCCGACGGCGTTCATCACCTGTACCGCCGCGCTGGCGGCGAGTCCGCGGGCGACCTCGTCGCGTTCGGTGTCGTCGAGGCCGGTCTCGAGCTCGTCGGGATCCGGCGCGAACCCCGCGCTGACGGGGTGTCCCGCCGGCGGATTGACGGCGACAGTCGCCTCGACGCCGTTCTGTCCGCGGTTGAGTTCCGAGCCGACGACGTACCCTTCCGGGAGATACGACTCGGTCCGTGTTACGATCCCGGCGACCGCCCGCCTGAGAGCGCGTTCCTGTTCGTCCGAGAGGCTGACGTCCGCGGACGGCTGTCCCGCCTCGACGACGCCCGGAGCCCCTGCATAGGGGTTGTTTCCATTCATCGAAGTCGAACGAGATAGGCGAAGACGACTGATAAAACCGTCGGCCGTTCACAATTTTTTGGGATCCCGACGCGGCTATTTGTTGCTCCCGTCGCGATTTTCCCGGATCGCCATCGAGCTTTCGAGTCCGGTGTGACACGCCCCGATCGGATGATAATCGGGCTCGACGGGCGGAGCGTCGGTCGGCGGGATCGGCTCGTTGTCTGCAGAGACGCGTTCCCGCCACATCCCGGTCGGCGCGCGAAGCGTTCCTGCGGCGTAGTTCCACAGACGGTCGTGCCACCGGCGGAACCGCTCGTCGCCGGTGCGCTCGAACAGCACGGCCGCCGCGCCGATCGCCTCCGCAACCGCCCAGCCGTACTTCTCTGCGGCGACTGGCGTGCCGTCTGCCTCCACCGCGTAGTAGAAGCCGCCACGATCGTCGTCCCAGCCGAGGTCGACGGCAGCGTCGAACAGTTCGATCCCCCGATCGAGGGCCCAGGTGATCCCCTCGCGATCGAGCTCCCCGAGCAGTTTCGCCCACTCGGCGTGATGTCCCGGCTGGTAGCCCCACGGTCGAAACTGGTCTCGGGGGGTGTCCTCGTTGTACTCGAAGTCGTGGTTCCAGTCCGGCGTGTAGTGTTCCCACACCAGGCCGTCGGTTTCGGCAGTCAGGTCGACGGTTATCCGACGCGCGATCGTTTCGGCCCGTTCGAGAAGCGCAGCATCGCCGGTGAATCGGGCTGCAGCCAGCAGCGCCTCGCAGGCGTGCATGTTGGCGTTCTGCCCGCGGTACGGTTCGATCGGCTCCCCGTCGGCGTCGAGGTCGCTCCGACAGAGGCCGTGTTCGGGCTCGTAAAACCGATCGAGGAACGCGTCGGCGATTGCGGCCGGGTCGGCGACCACCTCCAGATCGGCGACTGCGTCGGACGGGGCGGTTGCGTCCGGACTTAGTCCCGCGTCAGCCGCCCGAGCGTGCGCCAGCACGACGAACGCGTGACCGTACGTAGAGAGGCGGTCGTCCACGACCTGAACGGATCCATCGGGGTCGTCGATGCCGGCTGCCGAAAACAGCCATCGATATGTCGGATTCCCGTCCACGTCCGAATCGCGGTGGGCCCGTTCCAGGAATTCGAGTCCGTGGACCGCGGTCTCGAGCCACGGATCCCGAGCGTCGTGTGTCACCGCCAGCGAGAAGTTCGAGACGTACCGACAGGTCGCCACGAGGTGACGGGAGTCCCGGTCGGTCACCTCGCCGGTTTCGGGATCGAACCCCGTGACGAATCCGCGGTCGGCGAGACAGTCCGGATACCTGGCCTCCAGAAGCGCCAGGAACTCCCGTCGGAGGCTCTCGGGGTCGGCGAAGGTCGGGGGCGTCATCGCCAGAGCAGTATCCGCGAATACACTTAAGGCTTATACTCTTTACCGGAGAGTCACCGCACATGGCACGCAACCAGTCGATCGTACCGGGGGGCAAGGGAGGCGGTGGGAACGCCGGAATCGTCGGCAAGTTCAAAACGGGGCTCAAGCTGTCGCGCGACAGCCTCGGCGTCGTCAGGGATCACCCGAAACTGCTGGTTTTTCCGCTGTTGGGGGCGCTGTCTACGCTCGCGTTCTGGATCGCGTTTCTCCTTCCGCTGTGGATCGCAAACCTGTTCGGGTCCGGCGCGGAGATCGTGGTGCTGTTTCTTCTGTACTTCCTGACGACGTTCTTCGCGACGTTTTTTACGGCGTCGCTGGTGTTTGCCGTCAATCAGACGTTCCACGGGGAGGAGCCGCAGCTGGGCGAGAGCATGCGTGCAGCCTGGCGCCGGAAAGGGCCGATCCTGGTGTGGTCGGCGATCGCCGCGATAGTCAGCGTCATCCTCAAAAAGCTCGAGGAGTCGGACAGTGCACTCGCCCGCCTTCTCTCGTCGATCTTCGCGTTCGGATGGACGATCACGACATTCTTCATCGTCCCGGTGATCGTGTTCGAGGAAGTCACCGTGAAGTCAATGTTCACCCGGAGCGCGGAGACGTTCAGGGACACGTGGGGTGAAAGCATCGGCATCGGACTGGGTGTGACACTCATCCAGGTCGTGATCGGGATCGTCGGTCTCGTCGTCGCGATCCTGCTCGCGATCGGTCTCGGCGTGCTGTTCCCCGCCGCCGGGATACTGCTCGGGATCTTCCTGGTCGGGGGCGTGCTCGTCGGAACGTATCTGCTCGGCCAGACGATCTGGGCGATCACGAAAACCGCACTGTACGTCTACGCGGCCGAAGAGCGGGTCCCCGAGCAGTTCGCCGACTTCGACTTCGAGACGCTCGACGGCCGGTCCGAGCGTCGGGCCACTCCGGGTCGGGTCCGGGATCCGCCCACTCACCTCCACTCGTGACTCTCCGGACGGTCGGATGCCGGCGCGAACCGATCAGTTGAAGCCGGAGACTCCTGATCACCACTGTAGAGAATGTCCCCCGAAACTTCCGATCGCAAGGACGACCACATCGAGATCATTCTCGAAGAGGACGTCGAGACGGCCCGTAGCGGTTTCGATGACGTACAGCTGATTCACGAGGCGCTGCCGGAACTACACCGGGAGGGGATCGACACCTGCGTCGAGCTCTGCGGCAGGGAGCTCTCGAGTCCGATCGTGATCGAGAGCATGACCGGCGGCCACCCGAACACCACCGAGATCAACCGGTCGCTATCGGCGGCGGCCGAACGGACGGGGATCGCGATGGGTGTCGGCAGCCAACGCGCCGGTCTCGAATCCGACGACGAGGAACTCCTGGAGTCGTTTACCGTCGTCAGGGAAGCCGCCCCGGACGCGTTTATCTATGGAAACATCGGCGCGGCGCAGCTGTCCGAATACGGCGTCGAGGGGGTCGAACGCGCCGTCGAGATGATCGACGCCGACGCGATGGCGATCCATCTCAACTTCCTGCAGGAGGCCGCCCAGCCGGAGGGAGACGTCGACGCTCGGGGCTGTCTGTCGGCGATCGAGGCGGTAGCGGACGGATTGAGCGTCCCCGTGATCGTCAAGGAGACGGGAAGCGGGATTTCTCGCGGGACGGCCCGGAAACTCTCCGACGCGGGGGTCGACGCGATTGACGTGGCCGGGAAGGGCGGAACAACGTGGTCCGGCGTCGAGGCCTATCGTGCGGCAGCCGTCGGCGATCGCCGGCGGGCTCGCGTGGGTACCCGATTTCGGGAGTGGGGCATCCCGACCGCGGTATCCACGTTGGAGGTGGCTCGCGAACATTCGTGTGTCGTCGCCAGCGGCGGAGTCAGGTCGGGACTCGACATCGCCAAGGCGATCGCGCTGGGTGCCCGTGCCGGCGGGCTGGCGAAGCCGTTCCTGGGACCGGCCCGGGACGGGACCGACGCGGTCGTCGAACTGATCGAGGATCTCGAGGCGGAACTGCAGACGGCGATGTTTGCCACCGGATCGTCGTCGGTTGCGGATCTCCAGGAAGCGGAGTATGCCCTGCTCGGTCGAACGCGACAGTTTTTAAAGGGATAAGGCTCCGTACCTGTCGACAATCTCCCATCGGCATCGTTTCTGGGAGAGAGCGTCGCAGCGCCGACGAATCCGGTTGGGCTTCCAGCGCAGCGAAAATCCGTGTCACGATTTTTTGCGAACCCATCCCATGGGTCAGCCATGGAGCCGAAATCCCTTCCGCGTCGAGCAGTCGTCGGTGTGATCGGACTCGTCGGCGCGGTGGTGGTCGCCGATCTGGCACACAGTGGGTTCGGTGTGCTCCACAGGGACCAGACTGCTCCGACCGATACGGACGACGACCGATCCGACGATCCCGTCGGCGTTGCCGAACTCGCTCCCGGGGAGACGGTTTCGTTGCCCGGAACCGTGACCGACGGTGACGTCTCCGTCGAGCGGGCCCTGGAGAACCGAAGATCCCGTCGGGAGTTCGGCGACGAACCGCTCGAGACCGAACAACTGTCCCAGTTGCTCTGGGCGGCACAGGGGATCACCGACGCTAGAGGGTACCGAACAGCTCCCAGCGCAGGTGCACAGTACCCGCTGGAACTGTACGTGGTCATCGGACAGCCCGGCGTCGAGGGACTCGATCCAGGAGTGTACCGATATCTCCCGGATGAGCATCGGCTGGAGTTCCATAAACCTGGCAGTGTCCAGGCGGAGCTTCGGTCTGCTGCCGCAGATCAACGGCCCGTCGAAACGGCAGCGATCGACGTCGTCATCTGTGCGGTCGACGAGCGAACCACCGACCGGTACGGCCAACGAGGAAAGCAACGGTACGTACCAATGGAGGCCGGTCACGTCGGTCAGAACCTCTACCTCCAGACCGAGACGCTCGATCTGGCGACCGTCGCGATCGGCGCCTTCAGCGACGGCGCCGTCCGGGAGGTGATCGGTGCATCCGAGGACGAACGTCCCCTGTACGTGTTCCCGATCGGAATGCGTGTGTGAGGCGTTCACAGACAACATCCCGACCCGGAGGAGCTAGTTCAACGGAAACCGGGATTCAGTTCTCGACTAGTCAATATCCCGAATAGGAAGGGAAACTGCTGATTGTGTTACGGTACCATTATTCAGTGAGGTGTGCCATGACAGAACGACTTTCAGGACAAGCCACATTGATAACTGGAGCATCGTCCGGGAACGGCCGCGAGATCGCACTCACGTTCGCAAACGAGGGTGCAAGCGTCACGGTTGCAGACATCCGCGAAGAACCGCGGGAGGGTGGAACGCCCACACACGAACTCATCGAAGAACGCGGCGGTGAGGCACAGTTCGTCGAGACGGACGTGAGCAGCGTCGACGACCTGCAACGGGCGGTCGACGAGACCGTCGAGGCGTTCGGATCGCTCGACGTGATGGTGAACAACGCGGGTGTGTTCCCGGGAATGCAGTCGATCTCGGAGGTCGACGAGGAGGATTACGACTGGTTGATGGATATCAACCTCAAAGGCGTCATCTTCGGGAGCAAACTCGCCGCCGAAGTGATGCGCGAACAGGACGACGGCGGAGCGATCGTCAACCTGTCGTCGATCGCCGGACTCAACGGGTTCGACGATTCGTCGCTGTACTGCGCCTCGAAGGGGGGCGTCGCCAACGTGACACGGGAGCTCGCGATGGAACTGGGCCCCGACGGGATCAGAGTCAACGCGATCAACCCCGGCATTATCGAGACTGCGATGACCACCGAAGACGAGGAGGTCGCCGGAACGATGACGGAGACGATCCCGCTCCAACGGGACGGAACGCCGGAGGACGTCGCCGACGTCGCGCTGTTCCTGGCGAGCGACGAGGCCGCCTACGTCACGGGACACAACCTCGTCGTCGACGGCGGGCTCACTGCTGGAGCCTGACGCCGCCGGAGAGGATCTGAGCTACTCCGGCTCGGTTCTCTGGCCTCCTCCACATCGGTTTCGAGCTACTTTACCTCGGTTTCGATCCACTCGGCGAACGGCTCGAACACGTCCGTCTCGTCGAATCGCTCGATGCACGGTACCTCGTTCGGGTGTCGCTCCACGAGGCGCTCTTTCAGTTCCGGGTACCGTTCGGCAGTGGTTTTTACAAACAGGATCACCTCTTCGTCACCATCGTACAGATCGCCCTCCCACCTGTAGGTCGATCGACAGTCGACCACATTGACGCAGGCGGCCAGGCGTTCCTCCACCAGAAACGAAGCCAGTTCCTCGGCAGACTCCGGCGGGGCTGTGACGTACGCTGTCGGCATATGCGAGATCGGAACCGGCGTTTACTTAAAAGGTTTAGCTAAAAAAGATGCTCCATGACGATCCGTTCGACGAGTCCCCTGTGGCGCGCCTCGTCGGCCTGGACACCGATCGCGGAGCAGTCGACGGCTTCGATCAGTTGACTCTCGGGCTGTCCGAACAGTCGGGCAGCGCTCCCCGTCCGGCCGGCAGTGGTGACGAGCAGATCCGCGTCCCCGATGAACCGTGCGAGATCTCCGATCGTGTCGTCTGTCTCGAGAACTGTCGAGCGGCCCGGAACGGTACAGATCCGAAGCAGTTCACTGTGATACTGCTCGACGCGCTCTCGTCTCGATTCGGCCACGTCCGCTGGCAACGCCCGAAGGAGATCTATTTCGGCGCCGGTTTCCTCGGCGATCGCGTCGGCAATCAACAGCTTGAACGGGTCATACGTCCCCCGTGTCGTAACGACCGAGATCTCCTCGATACTGTCGAATCCCCTGTCCTCGACGACAGCCACGGCGGACGGTGTGTTCTTGAGAATCCACTCCGTCTCGCGATCGCCGAACAGCCACCGGAACCCCTCTTCGGCCCGCCGTTCGATGAACAGAAGATCAGTTCCAGTGAATTTGACGTAATCGACGATTGCTTCTTTGTGGTCTTCGGTGTCGACTTTCCGGTATTCGAGTCCGGTGTTCGTGGAACCGTTCAGGGCCCACTTTCGATCCGTTCCTCCCACGTCGTCGAGCCAGTCAGGCCGCTCTCCGCTCACCACGTCGGAGTGGTGGGTCGGAAAAACGTGGTGTGGTACGTCGACGAACTCCACGACTGAAACTGTCGTCGACCGTATCCGGCCGAGATCCGACGCGATCCCGACCATGTCACGCTTGGCTCGGTTCGAGGTCTGTTCGGTGATTCCAACGAGCACGTCGTACTGCTCGGTCGCCTCGAAAAGCTCCCGGGTCCGGGCGACGGCTCGCTCGCTTACACCTTCGCGCACGCCGGCCCGAGCGGCGCTTTCCCGGTCGAGCCCCCCACGATAATACCGCACGTAGCCCACGTACCAGAGACCGGAGAGTGCCGCGATCCCTACTGCACCGAGGATGGCCACGGGAGACATATACGAAAGCACCAGTACCCCGCCGAGTATTCCGAAGATCGGCATCCACGGATACATCGGCGTCTCGAACGCCGGATCGTACCCGGGACCGGCTGCGCCCTCCCTGAATCCGACCAGCGCGACGTTCAACAGCACGAACACGAGGATCTGGAAGGCGCTCCCGAACTCGGCGACCCGCTGGATCGGGAACACCGTCACCATCACGAGGAGCACTCCCCCAGTGAGCGCCACAGCGTTGATCGGGGTGGCGAACTGTTCGCTCACAGTCTCGAGCGACGGCGGCGCGATCCCGTCCCGAGCCATCGCCAGGGGGAACCGCGAGGCGGCGAGCAGGCCGGCGTTTGCCGTCGACGCGAGGGCCATGATCGCGGCGACGACGATCGCGAGTGCAGCGACGTCGCCGATCGCCGCCTCGGCGGCCAGCGCGATGATGGGTCCTTCTCCGTCGGCCGACAGCGACGCCGGCCCCTCCGCGGCGATCGCAGCCGACACGTCGAGCACCCCGATCGTCACGTACACAATAGTCGCGTAGGCGATCGTGACGAACACGAGCGCACCGACGATCGCGAGCGGCAAGTTCCGTCCCGGCTCCTTGACCTCCTCGGCGACCGCTCCGATCTTCGTCAGTCCGGCATACGAAATAAATACGATCGCGGTCGCCGGGAGGATTCCGGCGGTCGTCGGATCGAACGCCCCGACGGTTCGGCCGGGATCTATCTCCGGGAGGCTTCCGAAGATCAGCCAGCCGAGGATCGCAAGCAATACCACGACGATTACGAACTGCAATTTTCCGGATCCTTCTGCGCTCACCAGGTTGACGACGGTGAAGACGATCGCGAGACCGACCGCGAGATGGATCACGAACTCCCCGAGAGTCGGGGAGGCGTAGACGAGATACGGGACGCCACCGACGAGCGCGAGCGCACTCTTCAACGAGAGCATGAGCCAGGTTCCGGCGCCCGCGATCGTTCCCAGGAGCGGCCCCATGCTGCGCTCCACGTAGAGATACGGCCCCCCGTCTTCGGGGATCGCCGTCGACATCTCCGCGACAGCCAGCGCCGCAGGCATCACGAGCACCGCGGCGAGGACGAACGCGAGCACCGCCGCTGCGTCCGCGAACACCCACGCGATCCCGGGAAGGATGAAGATCCCGGAACCGATCATCGCACCCACCGCGATCGCAAACGTTTCTCCCAGTCCGAGATCCCGTTTCAGTCCAGTCGGCACCGCAGGTCCTCCGCTCGCGTGGCTCTGTTCGATGGTCCAGTTCGCCGCGTTCGAAACGCGTCGTGTATGCAGCCGAGGCCGAATCGAGTGTTCTCGCAGACAGTCATCCGTTCCGGAACGATCTACGAGGGATCCCGGAAAACTAGCTACTCCTAACTATGTCGGGTCGTGCGGGTCGTCGTTTCCGGGCCGGCCGAACGGATCTCAAGGCTTATACTGCGGTGGCGACACTTTCGCGTGTGACTATCGAAACTGGCGACTCGGTTACCATCGAGTACACCGGCCGTATGGACGACGGCTCCGTGTTCGACACGACCCACGAATCCGTCGCCGTCGACGCCGGACTCGACGAGGACGGATCCGACCGGGAGTACAGCCCACTCACCGTCGAAATCGGCGCTGGGGAGATCATCGAAGGCCTCGAGGAAGCGCTCATCGGCATGGACGAAGGCGAGACAGCAACCGTCGAGCTCCCACCGGAGAAGGCCTACCAGTGGAGCGAGGACAACATCCGAAGGTTCCCGAGGGCGCAGTTCGTCCAGACTATCGGGCAGGAGCCGGAAGAGGGTGCCTACATCCGGAGTAAAAACGGCGGAGTCGGCGAGATAACAAGCGTCGACGAGGAACGCGTCGAAATCGACTTCAACCACGAGCTTGCGGGCGAGACTATCGAGTTCGAGTTCGAAGTCGTCGACGTCAGTTAAGATTCTCATCCCGCTCGATTTCTCCAGAATGTCGGCAGCTACGCGTCAGCCGGGGCAGCACGGCGGTTTGGCGTTCGAACCTCCTCGACCTGGGAGTAGACGAGCACCATCCCGATTCCGGCCAGAAGCGCCGCCAGCGTAAACGGAACGTGGAACCCGAATTCCACGAGGAACCCGGAAAGGAGCGGTCCCGCGGCGACGCCGAACCCGAACGCCATCGTCAGCGCCGACAGCGTGGTTCCCGATGTGGTCTCGCTCGCCAGATCGCCGGCCAGCGCCAGCGCAGGCGCGAACACCATCGCCCCGGCGACCCCCTGGGCGAACCGCGCCCCGAACATGATCCATGAGTCGAGGACGAACCCCTGGGCGGCCGTCGTCGGGACCAAAAGTGCCATCCCGAGGACGATGAACCGCTTGCGGCCGTAGAAGTCCGTGGCGCGACCGATGGGCATCTGCAGGAAGATCTGGGCCAGCACGAACGCCGCGAACTGGAGCCCGAACATCGTCGGCCCCTGGTCGAGCCTGGTGTTGATGAGGTCCCCCAGAGTCGCGAAGACGGCGATGCCGATGGCCATGAAAAAGGAGATCACGCTCAGCGTGAACACCGGATCGAGCGTGTGTTTCCCCGCTGGATCGAATATCGCCAGACTCGCGTCGTCGTCGTCCGGATCGGCCGGTTCGATGTCGGGGTCGTCGATGAGAACGAGCACGAGAAACAGCGCCAGGATCGCGGTGAAGGCGGCGAAGTAGAACGTGGCGTCGAACCCGGAGATCTGTGCGTTCACCGAACCGAACTGGAGGGTGTACGGTCCGGCGGCGACGACAGCTCCGGCCGCTACCGGCCCGACTCCGAACCCCACCAGCCGGAACGTGTTGTACGTACCCATGTTCCCGCCGCGGTTCGTCTCGGCTGCGAGGTCGTTGACGAGTGCGACCGTCGTCGGAATGATGAACGCGCCGGCGACACCCTGGAGAACCCGAAGGCCGAGCAGGTGCCAGTACTCGGATACGAACGAGTACGAGAAGCTCGCGGCGGCGAGGACGGCCAGACCGAACAGCACGTAGATTTTCCGTCGGCCGGTGCGGTCGGAGAGTCTGCCGGTGAACGGCTGCAACGGGCTGTTGACGAAGCCGAAAAGCGAGAGGACGATCCCCGTGATCGCCACTTCGGTCAGCCCGAACGTGCCCCCAGTGACGAAATCGCTCGCGATGAAAAGCGGCAATACGACGATCAGAAACGAGTTGCCGACGGATTCGGACATCCGGGCGAGCGCGAGCGCCAGCACCTGTGGGTTCACGCCGAAGAGATTCCCCATTAGTAGCTGCTCACCTTTCGATCCTCATGAGTCTCCCGTTCGCAATCGTTCCACTTCAGTACACGAGTTCCGTTCGTCCCTTGCTGCAAGCAACGCTCCCCAAAGATGCTCGGGAGTTCCAGGGAATCCGCGATACCGCTGCATGCAGTCCTTCATAACGCTGCATGCAGTCATTCATAAATAGATACAAAATATAGCGACATACCGAAGTTCGGTTGCAGCGCAGCAACACGTGGGGGAACCCTCCGTGGCGAAAAGCGGGGTGAATATGGGCAACCCCAGTCGACCATCGACGAATTCGGATCGGCCCCGGACCTGAAACACGCCAGATGATAGATCCACTCGTTCAGCGTTGTCGGGGGGTATTGTGCGTCGAAGTGGTCGGCGCAGTTCTCGGTCCGCTTTTGTTCATACTCGTCTACCTGGGGAACCCGTTCGGAATTCCGCCGGCTGCCAACGCGGTTCTTGCCGGCACACTCTGGGTCGTGATCTGGTGGGTCACCGAACCGGTACATCTCGCGGTGACGAGTCTCGTTCCGATCCCGGTGTTCTCACAGACTGGCGTCGTCGAGGTCGACGCGGTCACGGCCCAGTACGCCCATCCGATCGTGTTTCTCCTTCTCGGCGGGTTCATGCTTGCCCTCGCTGTCGAGCGGTCTCACCTCCACCGACGGCTGGCCATCGTCTTCATGGCCAACATCGGTGGCGCGCCGGCGCGTCTTCTCCTCGGGATAATGGCGGTCACGGCGTTCCTGTCGATGTGGATCTCCAACACCGCCACGGCGATGTTGATGCTCCCGATCGCAGTCGCAATCGCGCTAGCGGGGGCCGACGACATCGACGACGCGCCGTCGATTTCCCCCGGGGAATCGGCCGAAGACATCGACGCCCCCGACGAGACATTGTCGAAGGGGTTCGGTCTCGCACTCCTTCTGGGAGTCGCATTCGGCGCCAACATCGGCGGGGCCGCCACACTCATCGGCAGCCCGCCGAGTGCGATCTTCGCCGGGATTGCCGGATCACAGCTCGGGGTGGACGTCGGATTCGTCGACTGGATGATCTACGCCGTCCCGCTGGTGGTCGTGACGCTGCTGGTCGCCTGGGGGTGTATCATCTGGTTGACCGACCCGTCGTCGGCTATCGACGAGGAGTTCGCCAGAAAGTACTACGCGGGGATGTCCGCCATGGAGAGCGACGAACGGAGAGTAACCCTCGTCTTCGGGCTCGTTATCCTCGCCTGGCTCCTCCGTCCTGCGGTGATCGAACCGATCCTTCCCGCGCTCACCGACCCCGTTATCGCGGTGATCGGCGGGATCGGGCTGTTCCTCGTCCCGGGCGGTCCGGACGGTGACGATCGCCTCCTGTCGTGGGAGGACGCCGCAGAGCTTCCCTGGGACGTGCTCCTTTTGATCGGCGGGAGTTTTGCAGTCGCCCACGCGTTCCAGGCCGGCGGACTGGACGAGGTGGTTGCCCAGTCGCTTTCCGGTCTGGAGTGGATGTCAATTCTGCTTTTGATCGCAGTGGTCGTGACTGCCGTCATGGCCCTCTCGAATCTCATGTCGAACACCGCGACTGCGACGGTGTTTCTGCCGATCCTCGTCGCGTTCGCGCCGCTGGCGTCCTCGCCGCCGCTGTACCTGATGGCGCCCGCAGCCCTGGCGGCGTCGTTCGTGTTCGTGTTGCCCGTCGGGACGCCCCCGAACGCGATCGCCTACGGAAGCGGTCAACTCGACATGCGACAGATGGTGCGCGTCGGGATCGTGATCAACCTGATCTGTATTCCCCTGGTCGCGTTCCTCTCGTATCTCTGGTTGCCCGTGACGCCGTTCGGGTGAGTCGAAGTGTATGGCGTGAGGGGAGGGGATAGTCATTCGACCGTTTCGAGCACACGCTCGAAATACTCTCCTCTGGAGATTTCGCCGGTCACATACGAACGCGCCCACTCGACAGCTATCTCGAATCGGCCAACTTCGTCTCCGTCCGGATCGACGATTACCTCGCGCTCTTTTTTTGGTGGGTCTTTTCGGTCCGATCGTCTGCCGGGATCCGGGATTACAACTGGGATGCAAATCTCCCTCGAAGGGCCGCAAATAAACTGTTGTGAGCAAGCGACGTCTTCGTCATCCACTTCACCGAACAACACCGCTGAATAGCCGCCGGATAATGAATCGGCAGCACCGAAAACTCATTATCTGGCTCTCCCAAAACTGCGTACATGCCCTCCAGGCGACAGGTGCTCGGTCTCGTAGCGACGGGATCCCTCGGAGCGCTTGCCGGGTGTGTCTCGCCCGGTGGCGCACTCCAAATGACGGCGGTCGAATCAGACGCCGAAATCGGCAAACTGGCCACGGAATCGGTCGATCCCGACTGTGATCCGGAGACCGCTGCACTGCTCGATGAGACGCTGGAAGACGGTCAGGTCGAGGTCGAAAGGGAACGCCCTCCATTTGACCCGGATCGGCCAATTCGCTTGCGGAATACCGTCTACGAGGTGGACTGGGAGAAGAGGGACGAGCGAACGCGGACCGACTACATTGTCACGGCAGAACAGACCGACGAAGACCCAACTGGATCACAGATCGACTATGACGACCTCCCCGATGTCGATCGAGCGCAACTCACCGATGTCCGGAAGAATCTCGCGCAGAATGATGACGAGCAGCGTATCGGAACCCGGCTCGAGTACACGGACGACAGCGAAATCGAGGCATCCGTTCTGGTCCCAGACACGGAGTACGAGTTCGTGAGTATCGACGATCACGTACTCGCAATCGAGAGTGACAAATCCGAAACAACCGTCTACACTTTTCAGTACGACCTTTTTGAGCGCGCTCCGACGCCAGCGGCGTACGGAGCTGAACTGCGGGTACAGCACCGGATCGTCCTGGAGTCGCTGAGCGATGGGGAACGCGACCTCGTCGAGGAAGCGATTTCGGACGGTCGCACAGTCGTCGGAACTGGCGACGATGCGTTTATCGCCGTCGGAGAGCGGTTGCTCGAACACGAGCCGATATACGTTTCCGATCGAGTTGGCGAATGGCTCGTCGAGTACGAAAGCGAGTTGTACTGGACCGAACTCGATACGCTCCGAACAACCGAACTCGTCGAAGCGCTCGAAACCTACGACGAAGGGACGGAGACGCCGACTGGAACGCCCCCTGAAGAAACGCCCAGCAGTGTGATGCCGGAGGGATCGCTGCTCGTCGAAGTGTATTTGAGTTCCAGATTCGACGGGGAGGTCGGATTCACTGCGGATTGCCGTGACATCGATACCAGCCTCGAACCGGGAGAAACGCGCATCATCGAACGAGAGACTGATGGTGAGAAATGCCACCTCCGATTTGTCTTTCCCGACGGACGGACACACGAGATAGACGTCTACGACTACTTGAGTTTGGAAGTCATAATTCGGGCCGATGGCACAATCGACCGGGAGGGCGTCGCAGTATAAGGGTTCCCACCCATCAAATCCGGCACTCTCGATTATCGCTTCTTTCGTCAATACCTCTTCTGTCCCACCCGCTAACCCGGTCTTCTCGGCTTTCTCCTGGGCACGTTTTGCTCGTGAGTCCGCTTCTTCAACAACTTGCTTACTGGGTTCTCTGTCGTGGGTTTCTCGCTCGGGAACTGGCAATTGAGCCGGATCTCGAACGCCGATTCCGTTCCGTTCTGAAAATGTTCAATCTCGATATCTACGAACTACGAGCTGAATTCGAGTCCAAGTACGGGTATCTGACGGCTCGAACTTTACCACTTCTATTTAAACACCGCCGCCGACAGAGACCGCCGGCGGAGAATGCCGTGCTGCCAACGGCGGTCATTCGATCGCATCGGAGACGGGCGGGGCGGTTCGGGCGGACACGACGCTCGCGACGCCGATCGCGCCCGCCAGAACGCCAGCCCCGACGACCGTCCACTGGAGCGCTGCTGCCGCGCCGAGCATGGGGTCGCCGAGCGCGATCGCACCCCCCATCCCGATTGGTGTGAGCGTAGAAACGAGACGCCCGCCGGACTCGCCGAGGCTTACCAACCCGCCGCGAAACGCGTCCGGGGCGAGCCCCGTGATGATGCTTCTGTACAGTGAGAAGGTGATCCCGACGCCCACGCCAAGGACACAGGCGGCCAGGATCGCGACCGACATCGACGGCGCGATCCCGAATCCGACGAGTCCACCGCCGAGCAGGACGTTCGCCGCGAGTAGAGGTATGGTCCGACGCTCGAATAACGCTGTGATCCGTCCCGCCTGCGTCGCAGTCGCGGCGTACACGAGGCTGAAGAGCGCCACGATGATCCCGGCCTCCCGAGGCGAACCGTCGAGAAGTTGGACCACGACCAGGGAGTTGTAGGTGAGAAAGCCTATGAACGGGACCATGATGATCGCCCTAGCGAGCAGGTACGAGTAGACCCGCCTTCGGGATGCGAGGTGGAGAAGCCGACGGACGTACCCGGTCGGACGATCCGGCGGCGAATCTGGAGTGACATCCCGTTTCTCTCCGCTGTTCTTGGCTCTGGTCCCCGACTCACGAACCACGTCCGTCGGCTCCTCGAATCTAAGCCAGATTGCGGCCGCGACGGGAATCCCGAGCCCGTAGATGAAGAACGGGTATTGCCAGGCGAGGACGACGAGTACACCGGCGGTTGCGGGAAAGACCGCCTGCGAGAGCCCGGACACACCGAATCGGAGTCCCTGGGCGGTCGCCTCGGCGTCATCCTCGTAGAGGTCACCGAGGCAAGTGATGATGACCGGGATAACACCTGCAAACCCGATCCCCTGCAGAACGCGCAGCGTCAAGACGATCCGGAAGTCCGTGGTGAAGGCGATTGCGGTCCCACCAACGGCGAAACAGAGAAGCCCGGTGACGAGTATCGGCTTCCGGCCAACGCGATCGACGAGGACGCCGCCAAGCGGAACCATCACGACCGCCGGGGCCGCGAACGCCGTCACTATGAGCCCGATCCGGGCCGCCGAGACACCGAAGGGACCGGTCAGCGTGTCGAGCAGGGGGGAGACGAGTGCAGTTCCGAGCGCGCCGATGGCGTTGGCCGCAAGGAGCAACCGGAAGTCAGTTTCGCGGATCATCCCCGCGTTCCGGCCGAACAGGCGCTCGATTCCGATTCCGGTCACTGCTTCCCCGGTACAGGGGGCGAGACAAAAGAGGCATCGAAGACTGCAATCCGGTGCGGGTTGTGCGTCTACAGCCCCAAAGTCAGACCACAAGCTGTAATCGCTTCCACCCCGTGTTGACACTACACGAACATGTCGCGGCACGCCTCGACGAGCGTCGGTTCGTTTCCCTCATGTCCAGTCCAGCGTGTGCATCCGTTCTCCAGCGAGCTACCGCGGTCGAACCCTTTCCTCAGTGGTTCTTGGCCTTTGAATCCCGAAGGCACCTGCTGGTATTATCGATTTGTGCTGGGCCGCCGACTGTCTGGGAGCTGCGGTCACAGATAGTCGGAAATCTCGACCAAAGGCTGTTTCGAACGCTCTGCAACCGGTGTGTTTCTCGAGGCTATTCCCATAGCGTGAGAATTAGTGACACTACTATTCTGCTTTTACCGCTCTGCGTTTCGTATGGGAGAGACGATTACAGCGACAGGAGAGTCCGTTTCCATCTCCCTCGATACACGCCAGTGTAAAGCCTGCGGCATCTGTGTCGCCCGGTGTCCGACTGACGTCTTCGAGGCGGCGTCTCTCGAGGACGTTCCGACACTGGCCAACGTCGAGGACTGTGTTCACTGCGAGATCTGTGAGCTACTCTGCCCGGATTTCGCACTGGAGGTGTCGGCCAATGCCGCCTGAGACACTTACCCCACAGCAGGTAGTAGAACCGGGGAACCACTTCGTGACGGGCGATGAAGCTATTGCCTACGGTGCGCTGTATGCCGGCTGTCGGTTCTTCGCGGGGTATCCGATCACACCAGCGAGTGAAATCGCCGAGACGCTTTCCGAGGAACTCCCCAAACTCGGCGGACGGTACGTCCAGATGGAGGACGAACTCGGCTCGATCGCCGCAGCGATCGGTTCGTCCTGGCAGGGATCGAAGGCGATGACGTCGACGTCCGGGCCCGGGTTCTCGCTCATGCAGGAGAACCTCGGATACGCAGTGATGACCGAGACACCACTCGTCGTCGTCGACATCCAGCGCAGCGGCCCCTCGACCGGACAGGCCACGTTGCCAGCACAGGGTGACCTCCAGCAGGCCCGGTGGGGAACCCATGGCGATCACCCGATAATCGCACTGACGCCTGCATCAGTGCAGGAAGCCTTCGAGTTGACCGTCCGTGCGTTCAACCTGGCCGATCGATATCGAACCCCCGTACTCGTGCTCGCGGACGGGATCATCGGTCACGCGAGCGAACGACTGCAGGTCCCCCAACAGGTCGAGACAGTCGACCGAACGGTGGCGACGGAAGGAGATGACACCTACTTTGGCGACCCGGATGTCGCACCGATGCCACTGTTTGGAAACGACCTCTCCGCACACGTGACTGGATCGACCCACGAGCCCGACGGGATGCGGGACGTGAAGACCCAGTCCGTCCACGACTCGCTCGTGCGCGGTATCCACCGAAAGATCGAGTCGAATCGGGATCGGATTATCGAATACGAAACGGCTCATACAGACGAGATGGACGCTTTGGTCGTCTCCTACGGAATCACCGGCCGGACCGCGGAGGGCGCCGTCGACCGGATGCGTGAGGAAGGACACCGGGTGGGGTCGCTCAGACTCAAGACCGTGTGGCCGTTCCCCGAAGAGACGATTGGTGACCTGACCAGCGATGTCGACCGTGTGTTTGTGCCGGAGTTGAGCCTCGGTCAACTTGCCAGAGAGGTCGAATGGGTCTCAAACGCTCCCGTCGAAACGCTCGACCGGATCGGCGGGGAGCCCTACAGCGTGGATGCCCTCGTCCAGGAGATCGGAGGTGTTGCGACGTGAACTCGACTTACGAGCTCCGGTCGTATCTCCGAGAGGAGCAACTCCCTCACACGATGTGTCCCGGTTGTGGGGGTGGGACAGTACTCAACACCTTCGCCGCAGCAGTCGATAACCTGCCGTTGAACCGCGAAGATCTCCTCCTAGTTTCGGGTATCGGTTGTTCGGCGTGGATTCCCAGTCCCAATTTCGACGCTGACACGCTCCATACCACTCACGGCCGGGCCATCGCCTTCGCGACGGGGGCCAAAGCAACGAACCCAGATCAGGAGACGGTCGTGATATCTGGAGACGGCGACCTCGCAGGGATCGGCGGGAACCACCTATTGCACGCTGCACGCCGAAATGTCGACATTACGGTCGTGCTCGTCAACAACTTCACGTACGGGATGACCGGCGGTCAAGTTGCGCCGACGACACAACGCGGTGCGAAAACGACGACATCACCCTACGGCAATCCTGAAGATGCGATCGACATCTCTGCGATCGCTGCCGAGGCTGGCGCAGTCTACGTCGGCCGTCAGCCGACTTCGAGACCGCACCAACTCGTCTCGGAACTACAGACAGCGATCGAAACTGACGGGTTCTCACTCGTCGAGGTGATCTCCCAGTGTCCGACCGTCTACGGACGTCGAAACGAGATGGCCAGCGCCCCCGAGATGCTCGAGTGGATGGACGAACAGATCGAAAACGGCGAACTCGAGGTCGGAACGGTCGTGGATCGACGTGGGGAGCGGTCCGAGTTCGTCGCCTCGTTCGACGACATCTCCGAGACTGCAGTCCAAAGCCACCGATCGCGGAACGTTCCCGAGGGCGCATCAGAAATCACGGAGGGAAAGTCAAAGGGACAGTCCCAGTCACTCCGGCTCCGCATTGCCGGCGTGGGTGGACAGGGGGTCGTCGTTGCCGGGACGATTCTCGGGGAGGCGACGGCGTGGGCCGGCCGAAACGTATTCAAAACGGACGAGTACTCCTCCCGGGCCCGCGGCGGGCCGGCGAGTGCAGACCTGATTATTCAGGACGACGGTATCTCCGAAGCGAAAATTCCGGATGGTGCCGGGGACATTCTCGTCGCCCTCTCTGAGGATGCCGTTGCTGGCCACCGGAACGTCCTCTCCGCCGATGGCACGCTGTATGTCGATAGTGCCGTCTCGGATATTCCCGACGACGTGACTCCCGTCCCCTTTAGCGAATTTGCTCGAGAGGCAGGCAACGAGCAGGCAACGAACATGGCTCTCCTCGGATATCTCAACGAGCGACACGAGATCGTCTCCCACGACTATCTCGAAAACGCCATTCGACGTAACGTCGACCGACTCCTCGATATCAACATCGCGGCCTACAAACGAGGCGTTGACGCAGCTGTGACTTCCTGATCAGAGGAGTGTCTATTGGCTCCCAGGGTAACCCATGGCAACGCACAGAACGCGAATCGGATCGCTGTCGACAAATTTTCGAGTTGCTGAATCGACGAAGCAACGCTCCCTAAAAAGAGGAATCTGCCTGCTGTGGCAATAACATCGCGTAGATCGCCCGATTCGCCGGCACGGGGACGTTCACTTCCCGAGCCCGTCGAACCACGCTGCCGTGTAGCGCCTCGAGTTCCATACGCTTGCCGTGCGTGAGATCGTAGTGGAGACTGGAGTACTGACCACCACTTCCCTCACCCATTGCGTCCATCCACTTCCCGACTGGATCCCAGTCGAAGCGAACACCCTCGGCGTGGGCGACAGCGACGACCTCTTCCATCACCTGTCGGTACAACCCCCACGACTCGTCGGTTTCCCGCACACGGCCGAGCGGTTGACGCGTGCTCGCTGTCAGCCCGGCTTGAGCACAGATGAGGGCGAATTTGTCCCACAGGGTCGCGTGAACGGCGGGTGTATAGTCGGCGGTCATTCCATCGGCAGCCTCACACGCTTCGAGGAACGTCTCAGCCAATGTCGACCGCTCGGGGGGTTCATCCCCGAGATCGTGATAGTGGCCAAAGAGAATTTTCGCCGGTCCACCGGTGTGTTCGATAACCCCGGATTCCTTGATCGTCGAAAAGATGTAGGTGACGCCACCCCAGACCCGATCCGTTCCGACGATATCAGCGAGCATCTCCTCGTTGTCCACCCCGTTCTGGAGGCTCAACACAGCACCTCCATCGTCGAGGAGTTCATCGAGTCCCACGGCGGCTGACTCGGTGTCGAACGACTTCACACAAAAGAGGACGACGTCGACGGGATCGATCTCGGAGGGATCGTCGGTAGCAAACGGATGGACGTAAAAATCCCCGTGCACGGATTCGACAGTGAGGCCATCCTCTGTGAGAGCCTGGAGATGTTCTCCCCGGGCGATGAGTGAAACTTCGTGCCCTTGCTGGGCGAGACGGCCTCCGTAATAACCACCCACGCCTCCCGCTCCGTAAACTGCAATGCGCATGGGTTACAACTCAAGCGCCAGTACGAAAACCATTCGCCCCGGCGAAAGAGCTGTTTTCAAATGGTCGTACGTAATCGGTCTATTCGGTCTCTAGTGGGAAGCCTTCCAACCGATAGCAAGGACAGTCCTCGTGTGACACGATATTTCCAACCTATTCGCGAATCCCACGGTGTCCATCCTGCGCCAGCGGTTTTAAAAGTGAATTGACAGTAAGGCATGCAAGACAGAGAGCATATAACCGGAATGAATCACATATAGTCCCCAGGATAATGAGGGAGCCACCGGCGTAAGCTCAAGGAACAGTTTGTTCATGACGAACCTATATATTAGACCGTCGTATTCGATAGAGCATGAAACGCCGGGAGTTACTTGGGACACTCTCTGTGGGCGGGATCGCCCTGAGTAGCGGTTGTCTCTCCCGAGCAAGCGAAGCGGTAGAGTATTCGCCCTCTTCTCGATTCGGGGTGCTCATCGAGAACCACCTCACCACTCCACAATCCCTGAAGATATCCATCAAGACGCGGATGTTTGAACAAGATGTGTTCTCGAGTGAGCTTCACGTTACGGCAGCTGAGGATGCTCCCGGATCGAGGTATCATCCGGAAGTCGTTTATCGAAAGGATATCCTTCCCAACCTGCGTTCGTTGACCGCGGTAATCGACTACAATGGCGAGACGTTCACGTATTCGTGGCGGGTGACGTGTAATCACCTTTATGTGCGTTTTCACACAAACGAATACCCGGGCTTTGGTACGATATCGCCAAAACGCTGGGAGAAGATGATTGCCGACTCATAACCGAAAATAATTTGCAAGAAAGTGTGCTACAGACGCGCCGTCCATCTTGCACCCACAAAGGAAATAATTCAATATCAGACAGTTTAGTTGAAAATTGGGACGTACAAGTTCATGGTTGACAAACTACACAGCCTCGGATGTTCCCACCGTTAGGAGCGACTATCCCCCTCTCCAGCGGAGTGCAACCACCTCGTTGACTAGTTACGTCGTCACGCAACCCCTCGAGCGAACTGTGTCGAGAAGTTCCTCCGTTAATTCAGGGATTGTCTCTTGGATTTCTGGACTGAATTCTTCACTCAGTTCAAATGATTTAGGTTGGATTCCGAAGATCCTGACTTTGGTCGGTTCGCCAATAGTGTCCGACACCTCGAGCAATTCGAATACATCGGTTTTGTGCGAACTTCGTAGTTGCTGATTCGTGTCGGTTTTTGCAGGATCGAACACTTTGAATGAACCTGGTTTTCCACCAAAATCGACGGCATCAACGATGAGGACTGCTTCATAGTCTTTTACCACGTGTATCAGTTGAAATGGGTGGTCACCGATATCGATCACATCAGTATTTGGGAGGTTTCGGTTCTGTAGCCGCTCGATAAGTTCTGGTCCAACGCCGTCGTCCCTACGGAAGGGGTTACCAAGGCCGATAACGGCGTCAAACCCGATCATTATTCACCCTCGTTTTCGTTCTCGACGAATTCGATGTCAAGGTAGTGTGTCGAGCAAGAAATACAGGGATCGTACGCCCTGACTAACATCTCGAGTGTGTGTTGGATCTGATCTTGGGGTTGATCGATCATCGTCGGCACCATTTTCTCCATGTCATGTTGGATATTCGCGTGATTCTGGTTAGTGGGGATCACGCAATTGCCACGCTCGGCAATACCATCCTCGTCGAAGGTGTAATCGTGGAAAAGAATGCCCCGAGGAGCTTCAGTTGCACCGATTCCTCGGCCGGCCGTGACGTCCACATCAGGTTTGTGGTAGTCCGATTGTTCTTCTAGGCCAGCCTCGAGCAGTTCATCGATCAAATCGAGCGAGTTCTCGATAAGATGGGCGGTTTCCACGAGTTGCGCGACGTTGTTCATGAACGGTTGGTGACAGACTGGCTCGAGTCCAAACGACTCGGCAACCTCTTTGGCTTTTGGCGAGAGTTGGTCGTAGTTGTTATTGACCCGAGCCAGTGCACCTACCATGTAGGATTTGCGGTTGTGTTTGGTGAACTTCGCCGTCGATTGCTCGACCACATGCTCATTGACGATATCCTCGTAGTTATCGAGATCGAGTTCCCCTGTGTCAGACGAATATGGTACCCCATCATAGAGGGCGTATTCGTCGGGATGGGTTAGCGAGATAAACTCTGTCTCTCTGGTGAAATCAGGGAGTTGCTCGGCGAGTGAGAGGATCAGATCCACAACGGCTTCGACATCGTCCCAAGAGTTTTCGAGAGCCGTTTCAATCTCTTTGAGCTCGGACTCGTCAGGAATTTGTGTGAATCCTCCCGGAATTGTTCGCTGTCCATGTGAGGCTCGACCCTCGAAGGTTCTGAGCATGTCATTACCCAACTCGTGGAGTCGGATGACCGTTTTTACCTCTTCCTCATGAGTATCGGCCATCGGGATGACAGATTTCTTTCCAGCGAGATCCGGCAGTGCGAGATAGCCCAAGTGCAGGACGTGACTTTGGATCGTTTCGCCGGCGAGAACAAGTTTCCGGAGTTTCCGATCTTGCCGAGAGACGTCGATATTTAAGCCATCCTCGATGGCTTTTAATGCGGTCATTGTATGGGTGGCTGAACAGATGGCACAAATTCTCGAGACTATATGATGAGTTTCATCCCAGCTTCGACCGACGACCATCGACTCGAAAAACCTTGGAGATTCGACAACTTGCCACTCGCATTCTTCGAGCTCACCATTCGTAGCGTTGACAAGAACTTCTCCGTGTCCTTCGACGCGAGTGACAAGGTCACCCTCGATACTAATATCCTGGCTCATTGTTGCACCTCCGGGGGTTCGGCTGGATATTCTGGATTACGCTCCCAGCTCCAGTATAGCGTAAATTCATTTACCAATTGTTCGGTCGTCACGTCGTATTCCTGGAGCACTTCTTCATATACGTCGTCATCTGGATTATCGACCATACCGCGACATCCCCAGCATCGAGCTCCTTGAGTGACGCAGGTCGCATCGCATCCACCACCGCGTGTTATTGGCCCGAGACACGTTTCGCCTCGCTCAAATGTGCATGTGTTTTCTTCGATTTTGCAGTCCACACAGACTGCATGATTTGGCAAGGAAGGGTCACCACCCTCCAAAAGCAGAGTGATCATTTGGATGAATTCGTCTCCATCAATTGGACATCCTGGAACTTGGTATTCGACATCAACAAATGCCTGTGCCGGATATGCCTTTTCAAACGCCTCAAATAATTCGGCATCAGGATCGTCGAAAAGTTCTGCATCTTCACCGTAGACTCTTTCTTTGACCTTCTCGAAATCTTGGTCATTCCGGATGGCATTGACACCGGCGATAGTCGCACAAGCGCCAATCGCGATGAGGATGTCAGCATTCGACCGTACTTTTTCAAGTCGTTCGAGATCGTGCTGTGTCGTTATCGACCCCTCAACAAATGCAATCTCATAATCGTCGCTATGTTCGGACATAGCTTCCCGAAAACTGACGATATCGACGACTTCCACAAGGTCAAGCAGGCGGTCTTCGAGATTGATGATTTCGAGCTGATCGCCTTCACATCCAGCAAAGTCAAAAAATGCAACTTTTGGTTTCGCGCTCATACTTCAGCCTCCTCTTTATCTCGCACCTCAGGATAATTGAATACCGGGCCGTCCGTACAGACGTATAATTCATTCATTTGACAGTGGCCGCAGAGTCCGCGACCACAGTGCATGTTCCGTTCCAGTGAGAGGTAGATATTCTCATCAGGAACAGCCAAATCGTCCAATTCTTCGAGGACAAATTGGTACATTACTGGCGGTCCACAAACAAGCACCTTCGTCGTGTCAGGGTCGATATTGACATCAGGAATACATGTCGTGATAACTCCTATCCGCCCTTCCCATTCCTGATCTGTAGGACACTGATCAACCGTTTCCAGATATTCCATGTCGTCGCGTTCCTTCCAATCCTGGAGTTCATCAGTATACAGTTGCTCTGCCGGCTCTTTAGCTCCATATACTGTCGTCAAATCTCCGAATTTCTCTCGATTGTCCAGCGAATAGTTTATCATCGACCGCAGTGGGGCGAGACCGATCCCCCCGGCGATATAGAGCATGTCCTCGCCTTCGAAAATTTCTGGTTTGAATCCAGTGCCATATGGTCCCCGAATCCCGACGGAGTCGCCCGGCCCCATTTTGTGAATCGCGTTTGTGACGTTACCGACCGCGCGGATCGTCAACTCAAATGGGCCTGGTTTTGTCGGCGAGGACGTGACCGAAATTGGTACCTCGCCCACATTGGGAACGAGCAACATGACGAACTGCCCGGGCTGATGGCCGAGGTCTTTACCTTCTAGCAGTTGAATCTCGAATAGTTTATCGTCCTCAGTGAAATTATGAGTTCGAGTGATGGTTCCGTTAACTGGTTGGTACTCGTTTTCTTTGATGTCGAATTTTTCGGATGTACTACTGCGCATTGGCAGTCATCTCCTTTTTGAGTTTGTTGTATATATCGCAGGGATCTGCAACGTTGGGAACACATTCTGACGTACATCGGCCACACCCGATGCATGCGATATCGCCATATCGTTCGTAGATGTACCTTCCTTTCCGCATTAACCGATGCCTATGTCGTTCGGCTTTTTCTTCACGGAAGTTCTCGTCTCCCGCGACTGCGGCAAAGTCTTCGAGCAAACAGCCGTCCCAACGGCGGGTCTGTTTGCCGCCCTTTCCATCGAGGTCTCGGGTCATCTCAACGCTGAAACAACAACACGTTGGACAGACCAGGTTGCACGTCCCACAGGAGACACAATTCTCGGAGTAATCTTCCCAAAATTCCATATTGTCGTAGTTTTCTTCAAGCACTGTTGGTAACTCATCGGGTGAAAATTCAAGTTCGTTTTCAAACAGATCTGGGATATCTTCTTCTTCGATCCGGTTGACTTCCTCAATCTCTTCGGATCTTGCCGTTCTGGTCTCGGCGGGTGCGAGGAACTCTTTTCCCTCGAGGGTGCCGATTTCGATGGCATATCGATCCCCGAGTTCGGTCAATAAGAGATCGTATCCCGAATCGGTTGTCGCCGTGCCCATGCTGCCGGCGAATGCCGTCTCACTGGCCTTCTGCATGTTCACGCCGATGAGAAGCGAATTCTCGCGCTTTGCTCGGTAAGGTTCGTCCTTAAACGTGTCAATAAATATTTTATCGAGTTGTTCGATTGCAACTAGGTCGTAGGGATGGATCCCGACAATGACCTTTCCCTCTGGATTTGTCTTGGCCCGCCACTCGTAGTCACCATTACTTTTTTGATACTCCAGATATGTCTCGCGTTGGGGCATAATATATTTCTTCGGGGAGAGCATCGTCACGTCGTAATCCAGCGCGAGATCATCTGCTGTCTCGAGTTCATCGAAAACGTACTTTTCACCATCGTCCTGTACACCAACCACATCTCGTGGCTCAGACGAGATCTTCTCATCGATTAATGTGGTAAACTCAGGTTTGTCTATAATTTTCATATCTAAAGCATTCCTTACACTTCACTGCTGTGTTTATAACTATACTCATCCCATTTGGACAAGAGACGTACTCCTGCGTAAAACCAGTGTAATTTTCTCAACTGATGAGAAATTAATATACAGGTCCGTTAACACAGGCCACAATTTACTCTCACGTGTTCTGGTTAGCCTTAGTACACTGGCTGATCTTTTGGAATTATACTAAACCTGTGGAAACATCTCAGACTACCGGAATCATGAACTGATTTTTACGTGATCCGAGCGAAATCCCAGCTATGGCAGCGAAAGTCGATGCACGTGCACTCGGCCTCACAGCCGGTATCATATGGGGTACAGCGGTCGCCTTCTTGGAACTCATGGCTGGCACGGAGTATGGAGAGCGGTGGCGACGCTTGCTGGCAGACCTTTATCCGGGGTACAGTCCCAAGCCAGGGGATCTCGTCTGGGGAACGGTTCTAGGATTTACCGATGCATACATCCTTGGATACCTGTTCGGGCGACTCTACAACCGACTGGCGGAGTGATGCCAAGAGCGAAGTAGACCGTCGAAGACGCGTCAAAACAGTTCAACGTCGCCCGCGATGATATCCGTCGTGATCTCGTCTAACTTCCTTGCTTCGCTCCGGACGATGTCCGCTATCTCGCTGTGATTCGTCGTTGCCGCTTCGACATCGACAGCGTCAGGTTCTGCGATCGGCATCCCAATCTCGGAGACCATGTGCACGTTTGCGAAGGTCGCATCAGTTTCGGTGGCGATTCGCTCTGCCGTCCGTTTTGCGAGGACGTTGTAGAGTTTCCCGACGTGTGAAATCGGATTCTTTCCGGCTGTCGCCTCCATACTCATGTGGCGATGGGGCGTGATCAATCCAGTAACCCGATTTCCACGTCCGACTCCACCGTCGTCACCGTCTTCGGCGGACAGTCCCGTTTCGGTGATGTACACGATTTCGTTGTCCGGATTATCGGCAGTATTCACGTCGACACGGACCTCTCGGTCCGTTCGGGCTCGCGCATGCGCAAGTGCAAGGTCCCGGACCTTCCCTTTCACGTCCAAGTACTCCTCTACCGAAGAAACCTGTGAGGAAATAATCGCGGTCGCAATGACGAGGTGGAGATGGCCATTCGACCGAGCTGCCATTACTTTGACATCTTTGCCTGCAGCGTCGACCTCCTGCCAGATTCTCGGCTCCAGCGTTTTGACAATTTCTTCGGTCCCCGAGAGCGGCGCATATCCG
The DNA here is from genome assembly GCF_002952775.1 of Halalkaliarchaeum desulfuricum. Classification (NCBI taxonomy): domain Archaea; kingdom Methanobacteriati; phylum Methanobacteriota; class Halobacteria; order Halobacteriales; family Haloferacaceae; genus Halalkaliarchaeum; species Halalkaliarchaeum desulfuricum. The sequence goes on along the minus strand of NZ_CP025066.1, from coordinate 2,438,451 downwards.
ATAGCGATACTCGTGTCGTTCGCCAGCACGTCACCTCGATCGAACAGATCCTGGAGATCCACGGAGGTTGGGCCCAGATGCGGCCAGATATCGACGTAGCCGCTTGGTAAGTGCTCGAAATGCGTCTCCAGATACCCATGGGCCGCCTGTTCGGCGATCTCGTTGATCGGAATTGTCGTGTCTTCGACCTCCGCCGTCGCCTGCCCGCCGAGAACGATCCTGATGGGCGAATTGAGTGATCCGCCGCCGAACTCAGGCGTCGAGTCACCCGCAATCAACAGGACGCTATCCGTGTTGTGGTGAAGGACGCGACCAAATTCTGCCTGGTATTCTCGACAGAGTGCCCGCGATACAGCTTCGGCGATCCCGTCACAGATGGTATCGGGATGGCCGAAGCCCTTTCGCTCGACGAATTCCGCCTGACGATCCTCAATTGGGTCGCCATCGATCGACGAGACGGTTATAGGGAGAGAACTCATTGATAATCACACCATCGATTTCTGGTACGAGATCATATACATGTTGCCGTTCCACAGTTCGGTGGTCGAAACGTCAATGATGACTGGCAGCGCATCCTCCCGTCGAGGCGTATTCTTAGGACCCAATACTGTTCAATTGGACATACTATTTGGTAAGATAACCCACAACGGCGTGCGTATTCGAATCCGTTGAATCGAGAAGCGGACGTCAACAGGACGGAAGCCATACCTTCCGTCCTTTCCCAGACCAGTCCCGGGGGGTCGATCCAGCGGATCTAGTCTGCGACCTCACGGCATCGTACGGACCGATATCATAACCCGACGGTGCCACGATAGTCGAGATGGGATCCATTAGTTTTCAGTCCAACCGACCGAATTCTCCCCGTCGTTCGCGATGCATGATTCCGCCGGCGAACCGACGTAGTTTGGCCACGAGTTCGTCCTCAGTCTCGTAGGTTTCGACGCCCAAATCCCACCGGACGGACGCCGACCGAATCATCGCACTCGTCACGTCATCCTCGTGGACGAAAATCAATCGTTCACCGCGAGTGTCCGCGAGGTTTTCCAGGATACTGCCCGCCTCTTCCCCGACGCCAAAATTGTGACCGAGGAACGGCACCACGAACGCGGTTGCGTTGCTACATCGGGCGTATTCGATGCTCTGCGTAACCGCATCCACCGAATCAGTATCGATGTCGAGGTCGAGCGCGAGAAACGCATTCACTCCCGGATCGGTTCGAAGTTTCCCCTGGACGCGTCGCAAGAGTGCCTGTGCCTCGTTGATGTCGTCTTTGTTCCGAAAGAGTCGGCGTAACGGTCCGGGAAGATCCTCGATGTCGATCTCACGACGTTCCTCCTCGCTGAGGACGTAGTTGAGGTTGAACGACTTGTACGGCCCCATCAGGTAGAACAGAAACCGGTCGTATGTCACACTCCCGAGCCGTTCGGCGATCAACTCACGCGTAATCTCGACAGTCATTACCGCTCCTTTTCGGCGAGGATATTTAAATAAAGGTTTTTTTGAGAAACCCTGGCTTGACAACGACTAAGCGTCTCCGGCTCGTATCGCGACGTACGATGGCCACGGATCAAACGCGGACGGTCAGCGGCGACGCCCCGGACGATCCGGCAGATCTGCTGCCCGAGGAGAGTGTCCTCAGTCTCGAGGAGTATCTCGATATGCACGCGGCTGTCGGCCACCGCACCCGCTATGAAATCCTCTATCGACTCGTCCACAGCGGCGAGATGAGTCCGAAAGAACTCGAGGAGCCACTCGACATCGACGACAGCACGCTCCACTACCACCTCAATAAACTCGTCGACGTCGGCCTCGTCGAGAAGCGCCAGCGCACGGAGCGGGGACAGGACGGACTGTACACGTATTATCGGGCGACCGTCTTCGGCGAGGTGACGCTCACCGACGGCGTCGACGAATTGATCCGTGGCGAACGGGCGTTCGAAGAGATGTACGACAGTTCGACGGATTGAGCCAGTTGCCGATGCGCTTGTACGGTTTGTCCTGGCGAACTCTCGCTCCTGGTGCGTTCGATTAAAGGCATATTCCAAGGAAGTGTTACCATGGAGCAGACAGCGACGGATGTCCGTATTGGTGTCGATGTCGGGGGGACGTTCACGGACGTGGTGACAGTTCGAGACGGTTCTCTCCATGTCGCGAAGACACCATCGACGCCGGCGGCTCCGGATCGAGGGGTTCTCGATGGGTTGGACAGCAGCCGCGAGGATGTCGGCTACGCGTATGGCGAAGTCGGGTTTTTCGCGCACGGGACGACGGTAACGACGAACGCAGTGCTCGAGCGCGACTGGGCGGAGACGGCGCTTTTGACCACCGAGGGATTCCGCGACGCTATCGAAATCGGGCGACAGGCCCGCCCGGACATCTACGACTTCGACGTAACGAAACCGGAACCCATTGTCGAACGGGATCGCCGGTACGAAGTTCCCGAGCGATTGGATGAGCGCGGCCGGGTCGAACGTGAACTAACAGAGGCGGAGGTCCGAAAGGTTGCCGCGGAGATCCACGAGTCAGACGTCGAAAGTGTCGCCGTTTCGCTGCTGTTCGCGTTCGAGAACGATACACACGAGCGTCGAGTTGCCGACATTCTCCGAGAGGAAGAGGCTGCAGCAACCATCTCGTGTTCGAGTGACGTGTTGCCGGAAATCCGCGAGTACGAGCGGACGCTCGCGACGGCGCTCAACGCCGCGCTCAAACCGGTGATGGACGCGTACGTCGGACGCCTGGAGGAATCGATCCGCGAACGAAAGATTCCGTCGACGCTGCGGATCATGCAGTCGAACGGCGGGACGATCGACGCCGACCGCGCCCGCACACGGCCGGTGGACACGCTGCTGTCGGGGCCGGCGGCGGGCGTCCAGGGCGCTGCCCACGTCGCTGGCCTCCGAAATCTGGAGGACGTCATCACGATGGACATGGGCGGCACATCCTGTGACGTTTCGCTGGTCCGTGGTGGCGATCCGGTGGTTTCGACTGAACTCGAGGTGGGCGACTACCCCCTCCGAGTCCCCATGATCGAGATTCACACCATCGGCGCCGGCGGCGGTTCGATCGCCTGGATCGACGCCGGCGACGCGTTGCGCGTGGGTCCCCGGTCCGCGGGTGCCGATCCCGGACCGATCTGTTACGGTCGCGGTGGCGAGGAGCCGACGGTGACGGACGCTCACCTCCTGCTCGGGCGGTTGGACCCCGACCGGTTTCTCTCGGATGAACTCGAGGCGGACGTCGATCGGGTTCGGGGGGCAGTCGACGAGCACGTCGCGGAGCCGCTCGGGCTCTCGACGCGGGAGGCCGCACAGGGGATCCTCGACGTCGCGAACGCGAACATGGAGCGGGCGCTCAGGGTGGTCTCTGTCGAGCGGGGCCACGATCCGCGGGACTTCGGACTCGTCGCGTTCGGCGGCGCCGGCCCCCTGCACGCGGCGTCGCTTGCCGCGGAACTGGACGTTCCCCGGGTGATCGTTCCACGTACTGCGGGCGTCCTCTCGGCGCTGGGGCTGCTGGTGACGGATCTGCTGCAGGACTTCAGCACCTCGATGGTCCGGCGGCTCCCCGAAGCCGACCCGTCAGCCATTGAGGCCGTGCTGCAGGAGTTCGAACGCGAGGGACGCGAGCGGCTCTCCGGGGCAGTCCCCGACGATAAAATCGCCATCGAGCGGTCGCTGGATCTCCGGTACGTCGGCCAGTCCTTCGAACTAACTGTCCCACTCCCCGACGGCGACCTCACAGCGGACACGCTGGCGACAGTCGAAGAACAGTTCCACGAGACGCACGGCCGCCGATACGGTCACGCGTCCCCGGAGGAACCAGTCGAACTCGTCACTGTTCGGTCACGCGCGCGAGGACTGATCGAACCCCCGGAGATCGCTCCCTCGACGGCCGGCGGTCGCGTGGACGACGCGATTCGCGAGGAGCGGTCGGTCACGTTCGACAGTGACCCCCACGAGACGCGGATTTACGACCGCTCGCGGTTCCCCCCAGAAGCGGAGTTCAAGGGACCTGCGATCGTTGAGGGGTCAGAGAGCACAGTCGTCGTCCGGCCCGAGCAGACAGCAACAGTCGATGAGTACGGAACCATCATCCTGGAGGTGGAGTCATGACCACCGACGACATGGCCGTCGATCCCGTGACACTGGAGGTGATCCGGAACGCGGCGACGGCAATAAGCGAGGAGATGAACGCCAACCTGATCCGGACGGGCTACTCGCCGAACATCAAGGAGCGCCGCGACTGCTCGTGTGCGGTCTTCGACGCGGACGGTGGGATGATCAGTCAGGCGGAGAACATGCCGGTCCACCTCGGTGCGATGCCGTTCTCGGTTGCCGCCGCGCTCGAGCGGTATCCGCCGGAGTCGCTCTCGCCCGGCGACGCAGTGCTTTTGAACGACCCGTTCCGCGGCGGCGCCCACCTCCCGGACCTCACGCTCGTAAGCCCCGTCTACGCCGACGGCGAACTGATCGCGTTCGCGGCCAACCGAGCCCATCATGCCGACGTCGGTGGATCCCGGGCCGGAAGCGTTTCCGCCGATGCGACCGAGATCTACCAGGAGGGAATCCGCATCCCGCCTGTGAAGCTATATGATGGCGGTGACCTCGTGGTGGACGCAATGGAGCTGATTCTCGCAAACGTCCGCACGCCCGACGAGCGACGCGGGGACCTCCGGGCCCAGCAAGCGGCAAACGAAACCGCTCGCGAACGGTTACAGGACCTTGCGAAAAAATACGGGGTCGACACGCTCCGGAACGCGATCGCAGAGATTCAGGATTACTCCGAACGCCGGATGCAGGCTGCGCTCGCGGAACTTCCCGACGGAACCTACGAGTTCGCGGACGTGCTCGACGACGACGGTCGTGGAACCGAAGACATCCGAATCGAAGCCGCCACGACGATCGACGGCGATTCGATCACCGTCGACTTTACCGGAACGGATCCACAAACGGAAGGCCCGATCAACGCGGTGTTCGCGGTGACCGCCTCGGCAACGTACTACGCTGTGCGGTGCGTGACCGACCCGGACATTCCACCCAACGAGGGCTGTTATCGGCCAATCGATATCGACGCCCCATCGGGGACGGTTGTGAACGCCGACCCTCCGGCTGCAGTGGTCGGGGGAAACCTGGAGACCTCACAGCGGATAACCGACGTCGTGCTCGGGACGCTGGCCGAGGCGGCACCGGAGCGTGCGATCGGAGCCTGTCAGGGGACGATGAACAACGTCACCTTCGGTGGGGTCGATCCCCGGACCGGGGAACCGTACGCCTTCTACGAAACCGGTGGCGGCGGCTTCGGCGGTCGCGCCAGCGGCGACGGGATGGACGGCGTTCACGTCCACATGTCGAACACGATGAACACGCCAGCGGAGGTGCTCCAGACAGCCTATCCGCTCGCAGTCGAACGGTACGAGTATCGTCCCGACACTGGTGGGGCCGGGAAGTTCCGTGGCGGACTGGGCCTGCGCCGCGACTACCGGGTGTGCGACCACGATGCGGCGTTCAGCCTCCTCGCGGAGCGGCGAATCCACCCGCCGTACGGAATCAACGGCGGCAAGGCGGGTGGCGTCGGGGACGACAAACTCATCCGGGACGGTGAGACGGAAGCGCTCCCGGCGAAGTGTACGCGAGACCTCGAGCCGGGCGACGTCGTGAGCCTCCGGACACCCGGGGCCGGCGGGTACGGTGATCCAGCAGAACGGGATCCCGAGGCAATTCGCCGGGACGTCAAATCGGGGAAGCTCTCCCCGAAGCGAGCACGCGAACTGTACGATGTCGATCTCGAGGGAGTCGAATCGAACTCCACGAGGGATCCGTAGCCACCCGTCGACAGACATCGACAGTACACGTGGGGTTCCGAACGGAGCCGATACGTTGAAGCGAACACGTCCCGACGCATCCGACGGGAATGGTGCGGCTGATTCACTATTCGGACATCGAAAACGTCTACGACACGCCCGAACGGGCCGGGAGGCTCGCGGGGCTTCTGTCGGAACTCGACGGCCCGGACGCGCTGGTCGTCGGCTCCGGCGACAACACCTCCCCGGGAGTGTTGCCGCTGGTTTCCCGGGGGCGCCAGGCGTTGGACTTCTTCCGCGCTGCCGGCGTCGACGTGGAAACGTTTGGCAATCACGATTTCGATTACGGACCGGACGCGACGCGACAGATCGTCGCCGACTCGTCGGTGACGTGGGTGGGTGCCAACGTGTATGACGGCGATGGCGAACGGTTCGCCCGCGAGGAGGGGGCAGTTCCCCACGCCGTCTTCGAGGTCGACGGCCGACGGGTCGGCGTCTTCGGCGTGACCGATCCGGCGACGGCGTCCTTGAACCCGGAGGCGTCGTCGCTGGATTTCACGGATCCGATCCCCGAAGCGCGGCAGGCGATCGACGCGCTCCGGGATCGAGGGGTCGATCACGTCCTCGCGGTGTCACATCTCGGTTCGGGGGACAGAGCGCTCGCCGAACTCGAGGTCGACGCAGTGCTCGGGGGGCACGTCCACTCGGAACGGATCGACCGACTGAACGGGGCCGTACTGACGCGTCCCGGCGTCAACGGTCACGTCGTTCTGGAAGTCGAACTCTCCCGCGATGGCACCGACCCGGCGGTGACTCGACACGCCGTCGAGAACGGGAATCCGGTCCCGGCGCCGCTGGACGAGGGACTCGTGGACGCGCTGGAACGCCGCCGAAGCGTCGCCGACCTCGGCGAGGTGGTGACGCGTGTCGACGAACAGCTCCCCCGCGACGCCGAGACGGTTCACGGCGGCGAGTGTGCGATCGGGAATTTCATCGCGGACGCCTACCGGGCGGCAAGCGGCGCCGACGTCGGTCTCCAGAACAGCGGCGGGATCCGTCCGGGAGAGCCGATCGAGGGAGCTGTCACCATCGCGGACCTGATAAGCCTCGTTCCGTTCGAGGAGCCGGTCGTCACGGTTCGGCTCACCGGGGCGGAACTGCGCGAGACGTTCCGGCAGTTGAGCGCCACGGAGGTGAACTTCGGCGAGGACCACTGGTGGCACGGCCACCTCTCGGGGGCGTCAGTCGTCTTCGACGCCGGCCGAAAGCGGCTGCTCGAGGCGCGCGTCGGTGGGGAACCGCTCGAGGAGTCTGCGACCTACACTCTCGCGACGACCGAGTACGTGCTTCACTCCGACCAGGAGTTTCCGGCGATCGGGCAGCGGCACCGCGCGGGAGAACACGGCATCCAACACGAGGTTCTGGCGGCGTACGCACGGGATCGCGGCATCGACGTCGGTCTCGACGGCCGAATCCGACAGCGATAGCCGTTTTTCCGGATCGATTTCGAGCGAAAACGACACTCTCTTGCCCTGAGGCGAACCTATCTCGTGCAATGACGCTGGTCGTGGTCCCTGTCAGATATCCGCTTTCTGAACACTCGAGGGTCACGCTGGAACACGCGATCGACGTCGCAGACGAGCACGACGCCACGCTGACCGTCCTCCATGTCAACCTGTTTCAGGAATCGCGCAAAGTGACCCGAACCGACCTCAAACGCGCCGTCGAACGGGAGTTCGGATGGCTGCCGAACGCGAGATACGTCGTCCGCGGTGGGTTCCTCCTCGAGGAGACGATCCTCGAGGAGGTCGCCGCCGAGGGTGCCGACATCGTTGTGATCGGCGCGAAACAGGCGGGCCGCTGGCGACGGATGTTCCGCTCGCTTCTGTCGGATCCCGACATCGACGAGTACCTCCGCGAACAGCTCGATGCGACCGTGGTCACGGTGGACTTCTAGCGCCGTCGTCACCGGGTTTGTTTCCATTTCGTGACGATCGGAGCTTCGATCCGACGGCCAGGAGGGTGGCGATCGGTCCACTCGAAATCAGCACCGCGAGTGCAGCCACCAGCACCGAAATCACGGGTTGGGACAGCGGTGGTGCGATCGTCGCCCCGATCGGGATGGCGAGAACGCCCACAATTGGTGCCACGACTCCAACTGCCAGGAGTTTTCGCTGACGCGTCGAGAACTGTATCCCCTCCCCCTCGCGCTGGGGGATCCACAGCCCGGCGGCGAGAACGACGAATCCTGCGAGCGCGTACAGACCGAACACCAGTATGGCCAGTCCTTCCGCGAATCCGCTCTCGCCGGGAGTCATCGTCACGAACACGACGACGAACCAGAGGATACTCCCCACTATCGACAACCCACCGAGCCCGGCGATGGTCAGCTGTAGTGCCGCTCGAAACGATCCCGGTTTCAGGTGCCGAAGCCGGGCGGAGGCAGTGTTCATGATCCGTATAGGGACCAACAACCGATAACCGTTCCCGCGGTTCTCTCCGTGCGAGAACGTTACTGGTCGGACTCCTCGAGTTCGCCGAGCAGTTCCACAGTCAATCGCTTCGCGGCGTCGACGTGCTCGTCGGCACGCTCGTGGCCGGTCCCTTCGACTTCCTCGAGTAACTCCCGAACCTGTGTCAGCCGCTTTCGTCGAACCGTTGGCGACGCCTCCCGGTCGACCAGATCACCGACGAGCGCGTCCGCCTCGGCGACCCAGTTGCTCGCGTCCCGTTCGATTGGCAACTCCAGAACGCTCCGGAGCCGCTCGTGGAGGTCGAGCAGGCGGTCCCGGGAGTCCGGATCGAAATCAGCCACGCGTTACACCCCGAACGTCGCCCGCAGCATGTCTCGCGTACCGGGCCCGAGCCCGACCGCCAGCACCGTCACGAGCAGCAGGATCGAGAACCGCGGTGACTCCTCCATGACCTCGGGCTCGAAGATCCAGACGACGAACGTCGCCGCCGCCAGCTTGACGAAGAGGAACGGCCACGCGTCGCCGGTTACCGCGACGATCGCCTCCGGGAGGTATCGCCCCGTGTACTCGACGATCGCGGCGTTTATGGGGTGTTTCGGGACGAGGTTGGCGCCCGCGCCGAGTGCCGGCATCCAGTTGAGGCCGATCACGTTCGCGACGCCGTCGACCGCGTGCCCCCAGATGATCACGAACCCCATCCATCCAGTACCGGCGTTGATTCCGGGCGCGTACCGTTCGATCAGCCACCACGTCCCCCCCGCTGCGGCCGTTGCGATACCCAGCGTTACGACGAGCACCTGGACGTGGAACTCGGTGAATTCCGTCGTCACTGCGAGGAACCCGAGATACCCGACCGTGAGGACCACGATGACACTTCCGAGTCCGAACAGCGCGTAGTCGTACCGCTCGACCAGGCCGCGTTCCGCCGCAGCGTACGCGGCGAGCACGCACGCGAGCGTGAGAAGGAACACCAGGACGTAGATGAACGGGCTGATGATCAGTGCGCTGTACGGAAACGCCACGAGCGGTTCGGCGCCAGCCCGGACGGCGGAGACGCCAGCGTCCTCGACGGTGCGAAGCGCCCCCCCGAACAGCACGAACGGGAACAGCGCGTAAAAGAACCGCCGGTCGGTCCCGATGTCGAGCCGCTTGAGAAGCAAGTAGACGCCTGCGAGCGCTATCAGGAGTATACTGATGTATCCGATCGACGACACCGGCGTGTATCCGGGGTAGGCGACGATCTGACTCGCCGCGTCGGCCTCGGCGCAGGCCTGGGTTCCCTGGAGGTACTCGATGGTCCCGTCCGATCGTGCCGCACAGGCGGCTCCCTGGCCGTCGGCGGCGACCGGTCCCCAGAAGTACTGCCAGATGAACCGGTCGTACACGAGTCGTGGAAACAGCAGATACCCGACGCCGAGCACCGCCACGATTCCGGCGACTGTGGCTGCCCAGATCCGTTCGGGATCTCGGTAGAGGCGGTCGCCAAGCGTACTCGTATCCATCACACCATTCACACGGGCGAGAACCCGTTTCAGCGTTCCGATCCGCTATCGGAACGCGTTCCTTCCCCGAACTCACCGGGGGACTCCTTCATGGAATCATCTCCTTCGGGAATCGGAACGCCGACTGCGTCGTAATCCGTGCCGAGAATGATCATCGTCTGGGAGCGTGCGAACCCGCCCATCTGGGCGACGTTGTCGAACATGATCTCGCGGAGGTCGTCGATGTCGGGGGCGTGTACTCGCATCACCACGTCGTACTCGCCGGTTGTGAGGTGAACTTCGGTGATGCCGTCGATCTCCCGCAGGCGCTCGAGAGCGTCCTCTTCTCTCCCCTGTTCGACCCTGAGGCCGACGAACGCCGACACGTCGTATCCCAGCGCTTTGGGATCGACCCGGGCGTGGTAGCCTTCGATGACGCCGGCCTCCTCCAGTCGTCCGACGCGGTCGTGGACTGTCGCGCTGGACATGTCGATCCGGCGAGCGATTTCGCTGAATGGCGTCCGTGCGTCCTCCTGGAGAAGCCGCAGTATGGCACGGTCCGTGTCATCGAGTTCCATGGTCTACCCAGGGTCTGCGCGGCCTTTGAGGTTGCGAATGCGACAACTTACTGTCGGTCGAGCCTGTCGAGTCCGTGCCAGATTGCGTCCACCAGTTTCGCTTCGTTACCGGCCTGATCGGTGGCGTCTCCCCAGCCCCGGACGAGTGCGTCCTCCAGGGCGGCAACCGAGTGATTCTCGAAGTTGTTGACGCCGCGAAACGCCTCCAGCGCGTCGCGTTCGTCCTCCCCGAACGTTTCCGTCGGTGTGCCGTCGTAGAAGCCGAGTTCCGCGAGCGTTTCCGTCACCGCTGCTGCGCTCTCGCCCTCGAGTTCCCGAAACTCGTCGGGCTCCTCCCGCGGTAACAGGGTGACGTCGTACAGTTTGAACACCCGTTCCAGTTCGGAGATCGGGGTCTCGTGATCGTCGACGCGCACGTCGATCCAGCGGTCGTTGCCGCCGTCGTATCCTCCCTCGGGCTTGACGACGTACAGCGCCGCCGACTGCTTTCCACGGGAGTCGCCGCCGGCAGCCTCGCCTGCGTGCAATGCGGCGATGAGACGCTCGGGAAGCCCGCCGTCGGTGGTTTCGTAGGCGTCCGCCATCGCTTCGAGCGTCGTCCCGTTTTCGAGGATGTTTCCCTGGACGGTGTACGTCTCTCCCTGGCGATCGCCCGCGACGTCGAGACACTCCTCGGCGGTGGCCCCGTCCCGAAGCATCGACAGTCCGTCGGGGCCGTAGGCGACGTTCGCGAAGCTCTGTGTCGCTATCGCGCCGGCGTCGACGCTCGCGAACGGGACGACCGAGCCGACGCTTATGAACTTCGACTGGACTGCGACGCCGACGGCGTCGGCGTCCTGATCGCCTGCGACGATGGAAAACGTCATGCTCGGCTGTTTCGTGCGGACCCCTATAGCGATTAGTGAAGCGGTGTGGCCGGAGGCGTTGTCCGGGACAAACTCGGAGCCGTCCCGTCACGTTCGAACGCGTCCCGTCACGTTCGAACGCGTCCCGTCACGTTTTACTCGCCCGGCCACGAACCCCGCCCAATGAGCGCGCAGGCCGCCGAGAAAGACCTCGCGGTCGTCATCGGTCTCGAGGTCCACGTCCAGTTGGAGACGGCTACGAAGATCTTCTGTGGCTGTTCTACGGACGCCGCCGACGGCGAGGAACCGAACAGTCGAACGTGCCCGACCTGTCTCGGGCTCCCGGGATCGCTGCCGGTTCTCAACGAGGCCGCAGTCGAAGCCGCCGTCAAGATCGCGAAAGCACTCGACGCCGAGATCCCCGAACGGACCACGTTCCACCGCAAGAACTACTACTACCCCGACCTGCCGAAGAACTTCCAGCTCACCCAGTACGACGCGCCGATCTGTGCCGACGGGGAGCTGGAGATCAGTGTCGAGGGAATGCGTCGGACGATCGGGATCACGCGGGCACACCTCGAGGAAGACCCCGGCAGCCTCGAACACGTGGGCGGCGGGATCGACACCGCCGACTACACGCTCGTCGACTACAACCGCGCGGGAACCCCCCTCGTCGAGATCGTCACGGAGCCGGACTTCCGGTCGCCCGCCGAAACCCGGGCGTTCCTCGCGAAGCTCGAGGAGGTGCTGGAATATCTCGGCGTGTTCGATCCCGAACGGGACGGGAGCCTCCGGGTCGACGCCAACATCTCGATGGTGTCCGGCGACGCAGTCGCCGAGGACGGCCGGATCGACGAGCGCGCTCTCTCGGCTGCCAACCGCACCGAAGTGAAGAACATCTCCAGTCACAAGGGTGCCGAGAAGGCGCTCGCCTACGAGGTGACCCGTCAGCGAAACGCCATCCGTCGCGGACGGGAGATCGAACAGGAGACCCGCCACTGGGACGAGGCGCGGGGGATCACCGTCTCGATGCGGACCAAGGAGGCAGAGAAGGACTACCGGTACTTCAGGGAGGCCGACCTGCCGCCGCTTGCAGTCTCCGGATGGCGCGACCGGATCCCGATCCCGGAGCTGCCGGACGCCCGCCGCGAACGGTTCCGCGAGGAGTACGGTCTCGACGCCGAATCCGCCTCGAAGCTCACATCCACCAAGGAGGTCGCCGACTTCTTCGAGGACGTCGCAGCGGAGTTCGACCCCGACCTCGCGGCCACCTGGGTGGCCGACAACCTGCTGGGGGAACTCCACTACCGCGATATGGAGATCACGGACGTGACCGATCGGCTCGAGGAGTTCACTCGCCTGATCGAACTCGTCGACGCCGAGGAGGTGACAGTCAAGAACGCCGAGGAGGTTCTCCTCCGGACGATGCTCGACGAGGGACTCGCGCCCGACGAAATCGTCGATCGCGAGGAACTCGGAAAAACGGAGGGCGAGGCAGTCGCCGCCGCCGTGACCGAGGCGATCGAAGAGCACCCCGAGGCTGTCGAGGATTACCACGCCGGCGAGGGCGGGGCGATCAATTTCCTCGTCGGACAGGTGATGCAGAAAACGGGCGGCAGCGCCGATCCAGGAGACGTCAATCAGCTGTTGCGCGATCGACTGGACGGGTGAGCGTTACGCTTCGTCGTCCAGCGTGTGCCAGGAGAGGACCGGGTTCCTGGCGGCCGTCGCCTGATCGATCCTGGCGGCGGTCGTGCGGTTCGGCGCGGACTCCAGCGTCTCGTCGGAGTCGGCGTACGCTCGGTTGAACGCCTCCGCGAGGTCCTCGACGGACTCTTTGCTCTCGATTTCGGTCGGCTCGGTGAGCATTGCTTCCGGAACCATCTCCGGCCACTTCGTCGTCGGCGGGTGGACGCCGTAATCCAGCATCCGCTTTGCGACGTCGGCGGCGTCGCGGTCGCCCGAGGTGGCCGCGAACTCGTGGTGGAACGGTCCGTACGGCACCTCCAGGTCGATCTGGGACGCGAGGTAATTCGCGTTGAGCACGGCCTTCGCGCTGGTGTCGACGAGCCCCTCGTGGCCGAGGCGGCTGATGTAGGCGTGGGCTTTGATCAACACCAGCCAGTTGCCCAGGAACCCGTGGACCTTACCGATGCTCTCTTCCGGATCCTCGAGTACATACTGGCCGTCGCGCTCGCGGACCTGGGGTTTCGGGAGGTACTGCTCGAGTTCCTCGACGACGCCGACAGGGCCCGCGCCCGGACCGCCGCCGCCGTGGGGAGTCGCGAACGTCTTGTGCACGTTGTAGTGCATGATGTCAAAGCCCATGTCTCCCGGCCGGGCCCGACCCAGCAGCGCATTCAGGTTCGCGCCGTCGTAGTACAGCACGCCGCCGGAGTCGTGGACGATCTCGGCGATCTCGACGATGTCGCGCTCGAACAGTCCGACCGTGTTCGGGTTGGTGAGCATCAGCGCGGCGGTGTCGTCGGACACCGCGGCCTCGAGCGCCTCGACGTCGACGCGACCCTCCTCGTTGGAGGGGAGCTCGACCACGTCGTAGCCCGCAAGCGCCGCGGTCGCGAAGTTCGTCCCGTGTGCCGATGCGGGGATGATGACCTCGCTTTTGTCGTTGCCGTGGTGTTCGTGGTACGCCTTCGCGATGAGGATCCCCGTGAACTCGCCGGCCGCACCGGCGGGCGGCTGGAGCGTGACGGCGTCCATCCCGCCGATCTCGGCCAGATACTCCTGGAGGTCGTGATACAGCTCCAGGGTCCCCTGGACGGACTCGGACGATCGGTCCGGATGAACCGCCGCGTTCGGATCGGCCGCGAGGTCCTCGGTGAACCGTGGGTTGTACTTCATCGTACACGACCCGAGGGGATACGGCCCGGAGTCGATGCTCCAGTTCATCTGCGAAAGCCGGGTGTAGTGGCGGGCCACTTCCGGCTCGGACACCTCCGGGAGCGTCAGCGAATCGCGGGTCAACTCGTCGGGAAGCGGCGAGTCGTCTCCGATCTCGAGAGTGGTTTCGTTCTTCTCGGACAGCAGCGGTTCGTGTTTGTCTTCTCGCGAGTAGCGGGCCTGATCGTGTCTCATCGTGCCACCTCCTCGAACGCCGCCACGAGGTCGTCCATGGCGGCTTCGTTCGTGTCCGTGACGCACACCTGCAACAGGTGATCGTCGACGACGTGGACGGCGTACCCCTCGGTTTCGAGGTCGCCTGCGATGGCAGCCGCCGGCTGATCGGATCGGACGAGGAACTCACGGAAGTGGTGCCGGTCGTGGACCGGTGCCCGGAATCCGGAGAGTTCGTCGATTCGCCCGGACAGTTCACTCGCGTTCTCGACGGCGTCGGTCGCGAGATCGACCAGCCCGGTCGGTCCGAGCAGCGCGGCGTGCATCGCAGTCCGGAGCGCGACCCACGCCTGGTTGGTACAGATGTTCGAGGTCGCCCGCTCCTTGCGGATGTGCTGCTCGCGAGTCTGGAGTGTCAGGGTGTACGCCCGGTTTCCGGCATCGTCGTCGCTCGCGCCGACGAGTCGGCCGGGAACCTGCCGGAGGTACTCCTCTTTGGTCGCAAACAGGCCGAGACCCATGCCGAAACTCGTCGGGAGCCCCAGGGTGTCCGCCTCGCCGACGACGACGTCGACTCCGAGTTCGGCCGGCTGTTCGAGCAGCGCTAGCGCGACCGGATCGGTTCCGTAGACGAACAGCGCGTCGTGTTCGTCCGCGAGATTGCCGACTGCGCCGAGTTCCTCCTGAATGACGCCGCGGACGGTCGGGTTTTCGACGTACACGGCGACGACGTCGTCGTCCATCCGGTCTTCGAGCGCACCGACGTCCACCGCGCCGTCGTCCATCGAGTACGTTTCGACGACGAGACCCGCCCCGTCACAGTAGTTTTCGAGCACCGACTGCTTTCCGTCCCGGAGGTGTGTCGGTACAAGCATCGTGTCCCCGGAGACGCGCCGCAGCCGACTGGCGAGCGTCGCCGCCTCGCCCAGCGCACTCGCCCCGTCGTACATCGAGCAGTTGGCGACCTCGAGCCCGGTCAACTCGACGATCATCGACTGGTACTCGAACAGCACCTGCAGGAACCCCTGCGTGATCTCCGGCTGGTACTGGGTGTAGCTCGTCAAAAACTCCGCCCGCATCGAGAGGTGGTCCACGAGCGAGGGGACGTAATGCGAGTAGTGTCCCCGACCCAGGAACTCCGTCAGGTCGTCGTTCCGGGCGAACATTCGACTGACATCCGACTTGACCGCGGGCTCATCGCGGGCCTCGATGTCGAGTTTCCCCTCGAATGCGACCTCCTCGGGAATGTCGAACAGCTCCGACTCGTCGCCGGCACCGATCTCCTCGAGCATCGCCTCCACGTCGGCGTCCGTGTGTGGAGCGAACGGCGTTCCACCCGTCGTCATCGTCCACCTCTCCGTCCGAATGCTGGTTGAATCATGGCTCGATCACTCTATCTGTGCTTCGTACTCGTCGGCGTCGAGAAGATCGTCGAACTCTCCCTCGTCGCTGACTTCGATCTCGATGAGCCAGCCGTCGCCGTACGGATCCTCGTTGACCAGTTCGGGCTTATCGAAGACGGCGTCGTTTACGGCCGTCACCTCACCCGAGACGGGCGCATAGATGTCCGAGACTGCCTTGATCGATTCGACCACGCCGAACTCCCCGGTCTGCTCGACGGTGTCGCCGACGTCCGGCAGTTCCACGAAGACGATGTCGCCCAGTTCGTCCTGGGCGAAGTCGCTGATTCCGAACCGAACCGTATCGCCGGTCGTCGTCCACTCGTGTGTCTCCCTGTACCGCAGGTCGTCGGGTATTTCGAAGCTCATCCTGTTTGAACTTGGGGAATCAGGTATTTATACGACGTGGACTTCGTCCGACCGTTCCGGATCGACAGGCCCAAATCCCCGAACTACGAACAGTATGGGCTGCAGTTATCGAGGCGAACAGAGATCAGACGAACGGCGGTGTGACGACCTTCGCGCGCTTTTCGTCGCCGCGGACGACGACCGAGATCCGGTCGCCCTCTTCGCAGTCAGTCGAAAGATAGCCCAGTGCGATCGGTTCGGAAAGCGTCGGGCTCATCGTCCCGGACGTGAGATGACCGACCGGTTCACCGTCGGCGCGGAGTTCGTAGCCGCCACGCGGGACGCCGCGGTCCAGCAACTTGACGCCCGTAAATCGCTCGTCGATTCCCTCCTCGTTCTGTGCCTCGAGGGCGTCGCGCCCGACGAACTCGGTGTCGAGTTTGACCGCAAAGCCGATGCCGGCTTCGAACGGCGTGCGCGGCTCCTCTTCGGGATGGAAATCTTCGCCCGACAGGAGGAACCCCTTCTCGATCCGGAGAGTGTCGCGGGCCCCGAGCCCACAGGGCTCACAGTCGAACGCCTCCCACACGTCGACTGCGTCGTCGGTCGGACACATCACCTCGAACCCGGGCTCGCCGGTGTAGCCGGTCTTGGCGATGAAACATCGCGCGCCCGCAATGGTCCCGAATCCGGCCTCGTTCCGGGAGAACGCCGACACGGTGTCGGCGGGCGCTGAACCCTCAAGTTCCGTGACGGCATCCGTGACGAGTCCGGGAGCGTCGGGGCCCTGCACTGCGATCATCCCCCACGTCTCGGTGGTGTTTTCGACCGTCGCCTCCAGTCCCGCCTCATCGCGATAGTCGACCCACCGGTCGTACATCTGTTCGTCGTGTCCTGCGTTCGGGATGAACAGGAACGACGTCTCCTCACCCGTGGCGCCGGCGGCCTCCCCGTCGGGATATCGATAGACGATCGTGTCGTCGATGATGACGCCGTCCTCCCGGGTGATCGCGGAGTACTGCGACTCGCCGGGATCGAGGGCGGTCACGTCGTTTGTCGTCAGTCGCTGCATCAACGTCGTCGCGTCCGGGCCCGACACCTCGATCTGTCCCATGTGGGAGACATCGAAGATGCCGGCCTCCTCCCGGACGGCCTCGTGTTCGACCCGGATCGATTCGAACTCGACGGGCATCTGCCACCCGCCGAAGTCGGTGAACTTCGCGCCCAGGTCGTCGTGTGTTCCGTGCAGCGGCGTTTCGCGTGATGCCATACTGGATGTACGACTGTCACCGGTAATTGTTCTTGTCATCCACCTTTTTTCACGGGGGCCTCGCTTCGCTCGACCCCCGCCAAAAAATCTGGACCAAAAAAACCGCTGGCTCGTCCCTTCGGTCCTCGCCAGCGGTGAAACGCCTCGCTTCGCTCGGCGTATGCTTGATCTCACTGATAGATTTTTAAGACATGACGGTGTCAAACAAACGGTTTCACAGTTTCGCTATGAGTCAATCACGATGAATGCAGTTTGTCGGCCGATTTTTGGACACAATTGTCAATCTCTGAGCTTCTTACGGGAGCACCACACCGCGAACGCGGAGTATTTCCCCG
Organism: Halalkaliarchaeum desulfuricum; assembly: GCF_002952775.1. Classification (NCBI taxonomy): domain Archaea; kingdom Methanobacteriati; phylum Methanobacteriota; class Halobacteria; order Halobacteriales; family Haloferacaceae; genus Halalkaliarchaeum; species Halalkaliarchaeum desulfuricum. The sequence continues at coordinate 2,420,845 of NZ_CP025066.1, read as the reverse complement.
CCGCCCCGGTACGGAAGATATGGACATCGTGGACAGGCTCCGTTCGTCGACGCAACCCGAGGGCGTCGCGCTGTTCGTCGACGGTCCGAACGTCCTCCGGGAGGAGTTCGACGTCGACCTCGACGACGTTCGGGAGGCAGCGGAACGACGGGGACCACTGGTCACCACGCGGTTGTACCTGGACGAACACGCCACGCCGGGACTGATCCAGGCGGCGGAGACTCGGGGGTTCGAGGTGATTGTCACGAGCGGCGACGTCGACGTGAAACTCGCCGTCGATGCGACCGCTTTCGCCATCGAGGGGCGCGCGGAAACCATCGCCATCGCCTCCAGGGACACCGACTTCAAACCGGTCCTCGAGGCGGCCAACCGCCACGGCCGTCGGACGTTCGCGATCGCGCCCGGCACGCACGGTCGATCTGACGCGCTCAGGAACGCCGCGACCGACAGTGTCACCCTCGGGGAGTAGTTCTTGCTCTCTTTTCGATCGCCAAACCGACTCTTCATACCTACCCCTCCCCCATAACATGGCAAAATTGACCTGTCTGCTCGGTCAGATAACCCAGTGACCCGGGCAGCGAGACCGTGGCGTTCATTCCTCAGCAAGAATCTTTATATATGAACCCCACCACAAATCTTATAATGGAACGTCCGAACAGGCAGCGCCAACAGCAGCGAGAAGCCGAACAGGAATCGGACGAATCTGTCAACTGCCCGGAGTGTGGATCCGAGGAGGTCGTCGCCGACGCAGACCAGGGGGAACTCGTTTGTGACGACTGTGGACTCGTCATCGACGAGCGCCAGATCGACCGCGGACCGGAATGGCGGGCGTTCAACCACTCCGAGCGACAGTCCAAGTCGCGCGTCGGCGCCCCGATCACGGAGACGATGCATGACAAGGGGCTGACAACCACGATCGACTGGAAGGACAAGGACGCGTACGGGCGGTCCATTTCCTCGAAGAAGCGCTCACAGATGCACCGGTTGCGAAAATGGCAGGAACGCATCCGCACCAAAGACGCCGGCGAGCGCAACCTCCAGTTCGCCCTCTCGGAGATCGACCGCATGGCCTCCGCGCTGGGCGTCCCCCGCTCCGTCCGGGAGGTCGCCTCGGTCATCTACCGGCGCGCGCTCGATGAAGACCTCATCCGCGGCCGTTCGATCGAGGGCGTCGCCACCGCCGCACTGTACGCCGCCTGCCGGCAGGAGGGGATTCCCCGGTCGCTCGACGAGGTCGCAGAGGTCTCGCGGGTGCCTCAAAAAGAGATCGGTCGGACGTATCGATACATTTCCCAGGAACTCGGCCTCGAGTTGAAGCCGGTCGATCCCAAGCAGTTCGTCCCCCGGTTTGCGTCGGCACTGGAACTCTCCGAGGAGGTGCAAGCAAAGGCGACCGAGATCATCGACGTCTCGGCCGAACAGGGCCTTCTCTCCGGGAAATCCCCAACCGGGTTCGCCGCGGCCGCGATTTACGCCGCCTCGCTTCTGTGCAACGAGAAGAAAACTCAGCGCGAAGTCGCCGACGTCGCCCAGGTCACCGAAGTCACCATCCGCAACCGCTACCAGGAACAGATCGAAGCGATGGGCTTTCGATAGTCCTCGGAGCGTTCCTCCTCACTCGCGGAGGAAGACGACGACTTCCCTGTCTTCAAGTGCCGTCCGATAGCTGCGCTCCTCGTAGCCGTCGAGGCGCTCGGCCACGCCGTCCCGGTGCTCCGGCGTCGTCAACACGACCGCGGGCGGTTCCTCGGCGGCATCTCCCTCGAGGAACTGAACGAGCCCGTCCGGTGAAGCGACGCTACTCGTCTGCGCTCCGGCGCGTTCGAGATACCACGGCAGCGGCAGACGTTCACCAAAGGCGGCTGCCTCTCCCTGTGACAGCGGCGGCGCGTCGAAGGCCCGCTCGTCGGCCACGACGAACCGGTCGCCGACGTAGACGGCGTCGGCGCTGATCTCCCCGACGAGCGGTTCGAGGTCGTCGACGGGCTGGGCGAAGTGAGCGAACCGGTCGTGATACTCGTCTTCGCCGTCGACCGTCGGATCCGCCGGCGACGCGTACACGTCCGCCGCCAGTGCGACCGTCGGAACGCCGAGTGCGAGCAACACGAGAACAACCGCGGTCAGACGGGCGGCGTCGTCCGCCGCGAGGGCGTTTCTCGCCGACCGGAACAGGAGGGCGATCCCGACCGCCGCCGGAATCGAAAGCAGGACCGTGACGTGGACGAGTACCCAGGAGGCGAGCACCTCGTTTCCGAGCGGGAAGACCAGAAATCCGAACCCTGCAGCAAGCCCGGCCCATCGGACCAACAGCCCTGCCCTGCCGTCGTCTTCGACCGTCCGGATCCCGTATCGTTCGGCGAAAAAGCCGATCGCGGCGGCAACGAGGACGGGGAAACTCAGGACCGCCAGGGATTCGGCGGCGAACGTCACCGCGTCGAGGAACTGCGTTCCCTCCCGGCCGGCGACGTACACGCCGGTTGCGGCGTCGAACGGTTCCACGAGCGCGGCCTCGAACAGCGCGAACAGACCCATGTCGCTGCCGCGCGGGACGTACGCGACGAAAAGCGTCGCCGCGAACGCCAGAACGGCCCCTGCGGCGGGACCGAGCCAGCGGTCCGCGAACCGCCGGAGCTCCGCAGTCCGAGCCCCCGAGATCGGTTCAGCGTCGCGCACGCGACGGTGATCGATCGCAACGAGGAACGCGACCGCGAACGTGACGAAATACCCGAGTGCCTGCATCGAGGCGGCGACGGCGAGGCCGGCGGCGACGCCGGCCGCGTACATGAAGCGGGCGTCGTCCGCGTCGACCGAGCGAACTGTCAACCCGACCGCGATCAGGGCGAACGCGGCGACCGGGAGATCGCCGCGGAGAAAGCGGCCGTAGTAGAGCAGAAGGGGCGCGAACGCGAAAACCACCGCGAGCGCGACGGTCTCGTCGTCCCGGAGGCGACTCCGGAACAGCAACGCGGAAAGCACGAGCACCCCTCCAAGGAGGGCGACAACGGCACGAGCGCTCGCGTCCGTCGCCGGAGCCACCGCAAACAGCGCCTCGTTGAGGTGATACAGGAGGGGACCGCCGCCGACCGGGCGGTAGGCGTAACTCCCCGTTTCCGCGTACCGGAGCGTCCAGTAGCCGACGCGGGCCTCCTCCCAGTGGAACGGCCTGGCGCCCAACCGGACGAACCGGGCGAGGACCCCGAAAACTGCCACGACGACGACGGCAGCGGCGACGCGGTCGAACCGGCGCATACCCCTCCGTTTCATCCCGTCCCAAGAAGGTTTTCGGGTTTCCGCCGACGTTTCTGTCCCCCCGTCTTTATCATGGTTTTTAACGACAGGGGTCGTAGCTTCGATCGATGTACGACCGAATCCTAATCCCGACGGACGGGAGCCCGGCGGCCGAGGCAGCAATCGAACACGCGATCGACATCGCGACCAAGTACGACGCGACGGTTCACGCGCTGTTCGTCGTGGACGGCGCCGCCTACTCGACACTCGAGGCGGGCGCAGAGATCGTGATGGAGGCACTGGAGACGGAGGGGGAACGAGCAGTCGAACGTATCGGCGAGATCGCAGCCGACGCCGGAATCGACTGCGAGAAAAGTGTCGTGTCGGGGACAGCCTATCGGAGCATCCGGGAGTACATCGAGGATCACGACATGGATCTCGTGGTAATGGGGACACACGGCCGCCAAGGAATCGATCGGTATCTGCTCGGTTCGGTCACCGAACGGGTCGTTCGGACATCCGACGTGCCCGTCTTGACCGTCCGGAAGCCGGCCGAGTGAGCGCGCCGATCGGGAGTTGAGGCGGTGGATTTCAACCGATCGCAACCGATCGCAACCGATCACAACCGATCGCAACCGATCGCAATCGACCGCAACACAGTAGTGGGAGGGATTGGATCGCCTACTATGCGCGATTGGCTGTCACATAGGGTGGCGGCGACGCCGGATCGCCGGGCGCTCGTCCGCGCACGCGACGGGGAGACGTGGACGTACGCCCAACTCGACCGCGAGGTCGACAACCACGCCGGTCGTCTCGCCACGCTCGGGCTCAAACCTGGAGATCACCTCGGCGTCGTTTTGCCGCCCCGCGTGAGGTACGTGCAACTCGTCCACGCAGCCATGCGAATGGGACTCGTTTTGGTTCCGCTCGGACACGATCTGACGGAACCCGAACTCGCCGATCGAGCGGGACGCGCGGACCTGACCGCGCTCGTCTGTGGGGAGGAGACGCTGGAGCGGGCGGTCGCCGCCGTCGACGGGACGGAGATTCCCGTCGTCAGCGTCGATCCCCTCCTCGGGGATACCTCGGACGAGAACACACAGGACGGTGATGATTCCGACGAGCGCCCCTCCGGCGAGGGAACATCAGAGACGGTCACGGTGCTTCCGAACGTCGACCCCGGCGAAGTAGTCGCCGCATCCTGGGAGCGCGTGGATCCGCTCCTGTTGCTTTTCACGTCGGGAACGACCGGGACGCCGAAACCGGTCGACGTCCGGATGGGGAACGTGCTCTCGAGTGCTGTCGCCTCGGCGTTCAGGCTGGGTACCCACCCGGACGATCGGTGGCTCGTCACGCTTTCACTGCATCACACCGGCGGGATCGCGCCGCTGTACCGGGCGACGCTGTACGGTACGACGATAGTTCTCCGTGAGGGGTTCGACCCCGGTCCGGCCGCCGACGACATCGATCGGTACGACGTCACCGGCGTCTCGCTGGTTCCCACGATGCTCGAGCAGATGTTGGACGTCAGAGGGACGCTTTCTGACTCGCTTCGGGTGGTACTTCTGGGTGGCGCGCCGGCCACGGCGGAACTCATCGACCGGTGCCAGGGCTTTTCGATCCCGATATATCCGACCTATGGCATGACCGAAACCGCCTCGCAAGTCGCCACTGCCTACCCCGACGAGACGTTCGACAACCGTGGCACCGTCGGCCGGCCATTGCTGTGGACCGACGTGGAGGTCGTCGACGACGAGGGCACGCCGGTCGAACAGGGCAAACAAGGCGAGTTCGTCGTTTCGGGGCCGACCGTCGTTCCCGGCTACTACGGGATGGCCGAAGAGACCGACGCGACGTTCGGCGACCGCGGCTTCCACACCGGTGACGTCGGCTACGTTGACGAAGACGGACTGTTGTACGTGACGAATCGGCTGGACGACAGGATCGTCACCGGCGGCGAGAATGTCGACCCGGGCGAGGTAGTCGAGGTCCTGCGACAGCATCCGGATATCGCCGACGCAGCGGTGGTCGGTGTTCCCGACGACACCTGGGGAGAACTCGTGGGCGCGCTGCTGGTCCCCACGGAGCGTCCGGAGCCGGCCGTCGAAGCCACCGAGCCACCGGAAGACGACGAAACGGACGCCCCCGACTCCGAGCCGACCGATGAGGATGGTGCGGAGTCGTCCACCAATGGTGAGGACAGCACGGAGTCGCCTTCTTCCGATCACGAGGGACGACCGACGCGGGAAGACGTGACCGAGTTCTGCGAGGAACGGCTCGCCGATTTCAAACGTCCGCGAGTAATCGCGTTCGCCGAGTCGCTTCCGCGAACCGTCTCTGGGACTGTCGATCGGGACGCCGTCCGGGAACGTCTCGAAGAACGGACGGCCGACGACAGGGGAGATGAATCGGACGCGCCCGACTCCGATGAGGTGTTCGAGTACGCCGAACCGTCGGATGTCGAGTTCCGGGACAGCTCGGAGTGATCGGCCGTTCTGGGGGGTTCCGTCGTGGCGACTGTTTCGACGTGTCGCGGTCACCCACGGTCGACGAGTGATTTGAGCGACAGCGCGATAGCCACACCGGTGAGGCCCAGTACGACGTAGACGACAAAGCCGTTCGCGTAGCCGGCGAGCCCCTGTACGTCGACGAAGAGCCCCAGCACGGGGGGGACAACGAACCCCCCGAAGGCACCGACCCCGCCGACGAGGCCGGCGGCGCCGCCGACGGCCTCGGGGACATAATGGGGAACCAACTGGAAGACGGCAGCGTTTCCGAGCCCGATCCCGGCCGCCAGAACGACCATACCGACGGCAGCGACAGCGAGTTCCTGTGTCCCCGTCATTACGAGCGCGCCCAGAGCCACGGTTCCGAACCCCAGTACCGAGGTCCGCTCGCCGCCGAGTCGGTCGCTGAGCACGCCGCCGAGGATCCTGACACCGGTCGCGAGAAAGACGAAGCCGACAGCCGTCACGATCCCGGCCGTCCGGGGCTCAACCCCGTGAAGCCCCGTCCAGTAGGTCGGCAACCAGACAGTAAGCGCGAGGAACCCGCCGAAGGAGATGAAATACAGCGCCACAAGCGCCCACGAGCGGGGAAGCCGCGCCGCCTCCCTGATCGAGTCGAAAGTGTCGCCGCCGGGGAACAGGTCCTGTCCGAGTTCCTCGGCACGAACTCTCGCGTGCTCGGGGGCGACACCTCGCTTCAGGAGCTGGTAGTAGTACGGATCGACCGCGAGGAGAGCGTACAGGAACGTTCCCGCGGTCAGTACACCGAGCCAGAGGAGATACGTAGTCGTGAGGCCAACTGCGGCCAGCGAAATCGGAACGAGAACGGTGAACACGCCGGGTGCGCTGTTGCCGAGGCCGCCGTAGACGGCGAGGGCGGTCCCCTGCTTCTCTATCGGATACCAGTACGATGCCTGGGCGCTGCCGATCGGGAACACGCCGACTCCGCAACCGGCCAGGGCACCGAACAGGAATACGAGCGGGTACGACCGTCGACCGAGACCGTCCGGATGGAATCCGACGAGAAGCCCGGCGAGGCCGGCCATCCCGAGAGTGGAAAGCGCCAGAAGGACGACGAACGGTCGTTTCGGACCGATCTCGTCGGCCCATGCGCCGACAGGGATCCGAAGCACCGAGCCGATCAGGTTCGGTGCCGCCACGAGCAGGCCCAAAAGCACGCCGGAAAGCTCCATCGCCCGAGTGAACTCTTCGGCAGCCGGGCCGTACACCACCACCACCCCGAGGCCGAGGAAGAACCCGAACGTCGCGCCGGCCAGCCCGCGCCGAGGAGTCCCGCCGACAGAAGGTTCGTCCATACTGTGGCCACTCTGTGCCTCGGTTTCTAGGTTTTGAAATCCGGAGAGAGGCTGTTCTCACTCAGTTAAAACTGTTGTGAAAGTTAAACGAGTGGCCGATGTACCTCGAAAGAGAGTCACATGTCGGAACAACTCCTTGAGCAACGCACCGAAACGCACCGGCGGAAAGAGGAATTGACAGTTCTCCTCGTTGCGCCGTCGACGCTTCTCCCCGAACTCGAGGGCGGTATCCGGCCGGAGATTGACCGCGTCGTCTCCACCACTTCCGTCGAGAGCGCGCTCGTGTTGCTCGAAGGATCTACAGTCGACTGTGTGGTCAGCGAACTCCGACTCGACGACGGCGACTGGCGCACGCTCTTGAACCGGGTGCGGGAACGGAAGGCCTCGGTTCCGTTCGTGTTGTGGACAGCCGAGGGGAACGAGTCCGTCGCAAGCGAGGGAATCGCGGCCGGTCTTTCGGATTACATCCCGCGGGAGTCGACCGAAGACGTTGCTTTCGAGGCGGCCGCACGCCGGATCCGCAGAACCGTCGAACGCGTTACCGACAGAAACGGAGGAACGAAACGCGAGCTCGAAACCGTCGCGGATTTGAATGGACGCCTGGGTCGCAGCGATTCGATCGAGGACGGACTGCACGTCGTGCTCACTGACGTCTGCGAGATGACCGAATGGGAGTACGCCGAACTGTGGGTTCCCGACCGCGACCGATCGGAACTCGTCCACGCCAAGTCCTACCTCCTCGACGATACATTCCAGGAGTTTATCGAGGTAACGCGGACGACGAGGTTTCAGAAAGGCGAAGGGCTGCCCGGACGAGTGTGGGCAACGGGGGATACCGAGTGGATCCGGGACGTCTCTGATCTCTCGCCGGACAAATACATCCGGACTGGGATCGCAGACGAGTCGGACATCAGCACAGCGTTCGGGATTCCGGTACTCGTTGACGGTCGGCTGGAGGCGGTACTGGCGTACTACCTGACGGAGCCACGCACGTTCGACTGTGAACGCGCGGCCGTCGTCGAAACTCTCGCAGCGAGTTTCGGAAACCTGATCGCGACCAAACGCGCAGACGTACGGGTTGGGGACAGGCCGGTCGATGACCGGTACGAGTCTCGGCTGGAGACGCTGAAAGCCGTCACGGCGGAACTACGCGAAGCTAACACGGAAGAAGAGATCGCCCGAACTCTCATCGAGGGCATCGCGGAGCTTCCCGGCGTGTCGCTCCCCGTGGCGTACCTGTACGACAACCGCGACGCGCGACTCGTTCCGGCCGCGGCCGGCGGAGCCGTCCCCCTCGAGGGAATTCCTGATGCATTACCCGGCGAAAGCGTCGTCTGGCAGGCGTTCTCGGAGGGCGTGATAAAACGACTGGACGAGGGACAACTCGTCGACGAGTTTTTCCCCGCCGGCACCGACCCCCGTCGTCAGCTGGTGGTCCCGATCGGCGAAGAGGGTGTGCTGATCGTCGGTGAATCCGGGGGTGCACCCGGCTCGTCTCGGCTCGACATCCTGCAAGCGGTGTGTCGGCTGGCAGGCGAGGTACTCGCACGGCAACGCAGGGAAGAAGAGCTCGCCGAGCGCAACCAAGAGTTCGAGGCGCTACGGGCCAGGGCCGACCGTGGGGATCGAATCTTCGAGACGGTCGAAGACGCCGTCGCCGCAGTGGTCAATGCGGACTCCAGAACGGCGGTTTCCCGGCGGATCTGTACGGCACTCGCCGGACTTCCACGAGTTGACGGCGCCTGGATCGGCGTCCCCAATCCCGACCGTCGTGAACTGGAAGTAGCGGCTCGCGTCGGGATTCCGGACGCATACGTAGACGCCGTTCCGCTCGCGCTGGAAGACGACGCCACGCGGCCGGCTGTTCGAGCGGCGACACTGGGTGAACCAGTCGTCGAACGGCACGTGGCGGAATTCCCGCAGGAAGATGGATGGCGACGCTACGCGCTCCTGTACGATCTCCGGTCGGTCGTCAGCGTCCCGGTACAGCACGACGAGTTCCTCCACGGCGTCCTCACCGTCGTCAGTACTGATCCGGAGGCGTTTGACGATCGGCTGCGATCGGTTCTCGTCCAGCTGGGGCGGCTCGTCGGGCACGGATTCAGGGCGCTCGACCGACGCGACGCCTTGATGGCTGAAAACCCGGCCGGGGTGACAGTCGAACTGTCCGGCTCCCGGGACGTGTTCGACCGGCTCGTCGCAAACTGTGGAACGACGCTGCACATTCGAAATATGGCCCGACGCTCCGACGGTAGCTCGCTCGTACATTTCGTCGCCGAGGATGCCGACGCCGACGCGGTTGCGACGTACCTGGAACAAGCATCGGTCGTCCAGAACTACCGCACACTCTCCGGGGAACAGTCGCCGGGTTTCGAGGCGGTCATCGCCGGGGACTGTATCGCCACGGAGATGGCGGGCCTCGGTGCGGAGGTTCGCTCGATCACTGTGTCACGCCGGGGAACACGGATCGACCTTTCGACCCCGCGCCAGCGGGACAACCGCGAGTTCATCTCGCGCCTGAAAGATGTGTACCCCGGGGCCGAGCTGAAGGCGTACGTGACTGACCCTCAGCCGGGATCGGCATCCACGCCAGCGTTCGAGGAACTGCTGACCGACAGACAGCGAGAGATCCTCGAGACGGCGTACCACGCCGGGTTCTTCGACCAGCCCCGAAAGAGCACGGGCAAGGAAATCGCCGAATCGCTGGACATCTCCCAGCCGGCGTTCTCGACACAGCTTCGTGCAATCCAGCGCAAAATCGTCGAATCGGTGTACGGTTGTGAGACCACAGATCGTGCGTGAAGACGGGGGATGTCGACCGCTAGAAGAGGTTCGTCACGAGCTTCGACTGGGCAGTACGGAGGCGCTCGGAGAGTGCAGATTTGCCGATGTCGAGATCGCGGGCGATCTCCTCGAGGCAAACGTCCGTGCCGCTGGAAAAGTAGCCGCGTTCGATAGCCGCTTCGACAGCCTCGCGCTGTTTTTCGGTTAACGTCGACCGATCGAAAAGCACCAGATTATTGCAGTTTCCGGGTTCGGTCACGACGAGGCGATCGACGACGACCGCTTCGACCACCGATTTCAGTTCGCTCACGAGCGGTCTGATTCGGTTCCGCTCTCTGATATGGGTGGTCACGTGCAACCAACCGTCGGAGACGTCGGTATACTTTGGTACGCAGTCGAACCGCTGAAACGTGTCACAAAGACATGACGCGTTCCCGCCCCGGCCACTGGTCGAAACGACCTCACCGCTTTCCAACACGAAATCGATGAGGCATCCCGTCTCGCTCCTGGCGAACTGGATATCGGACACGTCCGTTTCCCCGAACCGCCGCGAGGAGACGGGATCGCCGCCGGACGAGTCGAACGGGCGGGTCAACGGACACGAGTAGGCGTCTCCCGGCCGAAGACGCAGTTCCAGGCGGACACAGTTACCGGTCGTGCGGTCGATTGATTCTCCTGTGTTTCCCCCGTACTCTTGAATACTCATTCTTGGTTCGAATAACGAGAGACTGTTGCATAAGCAGATGAGCTAATCTGATGACGTCACCGACGAAGATTCAATTATAATTAGCCAGTTGTGTTACTGTTGGTTATTATTATAACTCCGCGATCTTCCGTTCGGTGTCCGTTTCCGGTCGGGAAATGCAAGGGGACTTAAAGTCCCGGACCGGTCCGGAGTGAGATACACCGCCCCGTCTCGCTTCGATACACTTGTCGACGATGATTGCCACGACTGTCTGTACAGATAGCGGACCGTATAGTGGCGGGAACAGGTCCCGCCCGAGACACCGCAGGGGTGTACCGCCGTGAGGCGACGAGCGGCTGTCGTCTGGCTCGTCGTCGCGGCGGCGATCGTCCCGATGTGGATCACCGCCCTCTACGGCGGGCTCCCTACGGGGGTTCTGGAGATCAATTACGCTCTCACGGACATAAGACCGCTCGACGGGTTCGTTGCGGTTCCCGGAAAGCTCACGCCGAGCCAGGTGGGCGTCATCACCTGGATCGCGCTGCTGGGTCTGATGGGCGTGCTCGCCGGACTCCATCGGTTCATGGAGTCAACCGTCCGGCCCACTTCCCCCGAGGCCGACGGTGGACAGTTCGTTGTTCCGGACTGGTTTGTCACTGATAAGCGGTGGGTCGTCGAGTACCACCCCGGGGTCGAGTCCTCGGAGGGGCTGTTGGTGGTCGGTGCGCTGTCGGTGCTCGCGATCGCCTGTGCGATGCTTTTCGCCGCCGAGTTCGCGACCCTCGTGCGCACCCAGTACATCGGCCTGTACGCGACGGGAATGTTCGTCTCGCTGGCCGCGATGACTGCTGCGTTTTACGCGTGGTTCATGCCCCACGTCGAGGTCGCAGAGTACCGAGGTCACGATCTCGGGGGTGAGACACCGTGACAGCCGATTCAAACAACGAGCGCTCTGGAAACTCCAGCGAGCCATGTGAGGGGCCTTGTGATGGCGAGGGGTATCCGAGTATCTTCCGCGATGATCGGGCACAGGTACAGCGCCGAACTCTCGCGAAGGGGGTCGTCACGGTCGGCGGCATCGCCTCCGCGTTGAGTCTCGCGGCGCCGCTTTCCGCGCTCCGGGACGTCGACGTGTTGGATCCTGCCTACACCGGACCCGTATACGAGGAGAACATTCACCTCGTGGACGCTGACGGCGAGCGGATCCACGAGGAGGACCTCGAGTACGGGGATGTCATCACCGTCTTTCCGGAACCGCGACCGGACATCAGGGACGCACCGACGTTACTCGTTCGTCATCCCGAAGCGGAGTATGCCGACGAAACCGCACTCGAACACACGGTGAGCGGGTACGCGGCGTTCTCGAAGATCTGTCCCCACATGGCGTGTATGGTGAGTCAGGTCGACGGGAATATCCTGGTGTGTCCGTGCCACATCGGGGAGTTCGATCCGCTAGAGGGGGCGGCAGTCGTCGGTGGGCCTCCCCCCCGTCCCCTCCCGCAGCTGCCGATCACGTTGAGCGCCGAGGGCTACCTCATCGCGACCGGGGACTTCCTGGCCCCGGTGGGGGTGTTGTGAGATGAGCCGACTCGACCGCTATTACCGGCGCGGCTACGCGTGGTTCGACGAGCGGCTGGATCTCGATTCCGAGCGAAGTACCCTCGGCAAAGCGTTCCCGGCGGAGGACTCGTTCCTCCTCGGGGAGATCGCGCTGTTCAGCTTCGTGGTGCTGGTGTTGACCGGAATCTTCCTCGGGTTCTTCTACCAGCCGATCACTGCGATGGTGGAGTACCAGGGAAGCGTCGCCCAGTACCACGGAGAAGAAGTACCCCATGCGTACGCGAGCGTGCTCGCGATCACCCACGACATCTCTTACGGGATGTTCATTCGGCGGCTCCACCACTGGGCAGCACACCTGTTCATCGCCAGTGCCGCGCTGCACATGATGCGGGTGTTCTTCCAGGGCGCCTACCGGAACCCGCGAGAGCCCAACTGGGTGATCGGTGTTTTGCTCGTGGTTCTTGGAATGGCCGCCGGGTTCACGGGGTACGTGCTCCCGTACGACAACTTCGCCGCGGAGGCAGCGAGCATCGGATACGTCGTCGCGAGTTCGATTCCGATCGTGGGCGGCGAAATCGCCTGGGTTCTCTTTGGAGGCGACTACCCGACTGCCCTCTCGATCCCCAGAATGTACTTCCTGCACGTGCTCGTGATCCCGCTTCTCATCGGGATCCTGCTCGCAGCGCACATGGTGATCCTTTATAGACAGAAACACACCGAGGGGCCGCGCGACGAAGCGTTCACCGGGGAACCGGTGACGCCCGCAGATGCCCCGGCGACGGCGTCGGCTGAGGATGGGGGAGCCGAACTCGGTCTCCCGAACGAACCCACAACCACCGACGGCGGACAGCCCGAAGCCGCGGCGTCGGCCGACGGCGACAGAACCGTCGATCGGGACGACGACGGCGTTGTCGTCGGGCTGCCGTTGTTCCCCCAACAGGCGGCTCTCAGTGCGATCGTGTTCTTCCTCACGCTGGGGACGCTGTCACTGCTGTCCGGATTCTTCTCGGTCCACAACATCGCGGAGTACGGACCGTACGATCCGGCGACCACGCCCGAGCTGGTCTTGCCGGACTGGTATCTGATGTGGATGTTCGGCATCCTGAAGCTGCTCCCCGACTGGGCCGGCGTCGGGCCGCTTTCTGTCGAGTTCGTTGGCGGCGTGTTGGTCACGGGACTCGTTATCCTCGTGGTCATCGCGTGGCCGTTCATCGACCGGTACGAGGAGCCGGGTCACTTCGTTGTCGATCCCCTCGAGCGGGACTGGCAGACCGCCACCGGCGTGGCGGGCATCGCCTTCCTGTCGGTGTTGTCGCTCGGCGGGATGAACACGGTGGTCTCGGATCTCACCGGCATCGCGACGAGCAGCCTCAACCCCATCCTGCTTTCGCTTGCGATCGTCCTGCCGATCGTGGCGTGGCTTATCGTTTACGCGTCGCTGGGTGGCTTCGCCGACGACTCCGGGGACGGCCCGGAACCGTCAGGAGGTGACGAGGATGCGTGAGCGACTGCCGGTCCTGGACCGCCGGACGTACCGGTGGACCGACCGGGTCACGAAGCTCGGGGGCGTTCTGGCCGTCGCTGTCGCCCTCGAGATCGGTATCGTTTCCGGCGGGGGGATCGCGCTCGCGCTTGCGGGCGGAGTTCTCGCGTTGAGCACTGTCCCGATCGAGACGAGGCCGGCAGCCGACGCCGGTCCGACAGACGCCTACGACGGTGAACCCACATGAGCAAGACGGATCCACACGACACGACAGACCGAACCGACGACGCGAACAGTTCCGGAAGCGAGGGCGGCCTCGACCGCCGTCGCTTCCTGCAGGGAACCGGTCTCGCCGCCCTGGCGGGCGCCAGCGGGCTCGGTGCCGCATCCGAGCTTTTGAATTTCGGCGGGCTCGAGACCGTCGACGATCCGATCGGCAACTACCCGTACCGCGAGTGGGAGGACCTCTACCGCGAGGAGTGGGACTGGGACAGCGTCGCCCGCTCTACCCACGGGATCAACTGTACCGGTAGCTGCTCGTGGAACGTCTACGTCAAAAACGGCCAGGTGTGGCGCGAAGAGCAGGCCAGCGACTATCCGGACATCAACCCCGACTTGCCCACGAACAACCCACGGGGCTGTCAGAACGGAGCCTGCTTCAGCGACTACGTCAACGCGGATCACCGCGTGAAATATCCGCTCCGCCGGACCGGGGAACGCGGCGAGGGCAAGTGGGAGCGCATCTCCTGGGATGAAGCGCTCGAGGAGATCGCAGAACACGTAATCGAGAAGGTCCAGGAGGGCGAGTACGACGGGATCGACAGCTACACCCCGATCCCCGCGATGAGCCCCGTCTCCTTTGCCTCCGGTACGCGCTTTGTCAACCTGCTGGGCGGCGTCAGCCACTCGTTTTACGACTGGTACTGTGACCTGCCACCGGGCCAACCGCTGACGTGGGGTCACCAGACTGACAACGCAGAGAGCTCGGACTGGTACAACGCCGACTACCTCATCGCGTGGGGATCGAACATCAACATGACACGCATCCCCGACGCCAAATACTTCACCGAGTCCCGCTACGGGGGCGCAAAGACCGTCGGCGTCTTCAGCGACTACTCCGCAACGGCAATTCACACCGACGAGTGGCTCAGTCCGGACTACGGCACCGACGCAGCACTCGCGCTCGGCATGGCGAGAGTCATCGTCGAGGAGGAACTGTACGACGAGGCTCACCTCAAAGAGCAAACCGACATGCCGATTCTGGTCCGGGAGGACACCGGGAAGTTCCTTCGTGCGGACGACGTCGGAATAGACGCCGACGACCCGGAACACGCGATGGTGATGGTCGATGCCGACGACAACCTCCGGGTCGCTCCCGGATCGCTCGGCACCCGTGAGGGTAAACTCGACTTCGAGTCCTCGATCGAGATCGACTTCGATCCGCAACTCGACGTCGAGACGACCGTCGCGACCGCGGACGGCGACGTGCACGTGCGGTCTGTGTGGAACAATCTCCGCGACCGGCTCGCGGAGTATACCCCCGAACGCGTCCACGAGGAAACCGGCGTCGGCCGCGAAACGCACCAGCGCATCGCACGGGAGTTTGCCGACGTCGACAGGGGGAAGATCGTTCACGGGAAGGGCGTAAACGCCTGGTACCACAACGACCTCGGAAACCGCGCGCTACAGTTGTTGCTCACGTTGACCGGGAACCTCGGGGAGAACGGGACCGGCTTCGACCACTACGTCGGTCAGGAGAAGATCTGGCTGTTCAGAGGCTGGCAGAACCTCTCGTTCCCGACCGGCGACGTCCGCGGGATGCCGACGACGCTGTGGACCTATTATCACGCGGATATTCTGGACGTACTCGAGGACGACGACCAGGAGTGGGTACCCGACGAGTACGACACCGCAGAGCGAATCAGGGAATCCATCGACGAGGGATGGATGCCGATGCACCCCGAAGAGCGCGAGGACGGAACCCGCCCGGATCCGAACACGATGTTCATCTGGCGGGCCAACTACTTCGGGCAGGCGAAAGGCGGTCGGTTCGTCGAGGAGAACCTCTGGCCGAAGCTGGACCTCGTGGTCGACATCAACTTCCGGATGGACACAACGGCCCTGTACAGCGACATCGTGCTCCCGGCGGCGACCTGGTACGAGAAGTACGACCTGAACGTAACGGACATGCACACGTACGTCCATCCGTGTACGCCCGCGATCGAGCCGATGGGCGAGTCCAAGCCCGACTGGGAGATCTTCCGGCTGCTGGCCGAGAAAGTCCAGGAGATCGCCCAGGAGCGCGGTATCGATCCGATACCGGACCGGTCGTTCGACCGGGAGATCGACCTCCAGTCGATCCACGACGACTACGTCCGCGACTGGCTTACCGGCGAGGAGGGTGCCCTCGACGACGGGCTGGCGGCGGCGGAGTTTATTCTCGAAAACTCCGACGAGACGAACCCGGACTATCTCGACGAGCAGATCACGTTCGAGGACACGGTCGAGCACCCCCAACGGTTCCTCGGGGTCGACCCTCACTGGACATCTTCCGGGGAACTCGATCAGGACAACCCGTACGTTCCGTGGCAGGACCACATCGAGGATAAGGTTCCCTGGCGGACGTACACCGGCCGCCAGCAGTACTACATCGACCACGACTGGTTCCTGGATTTCGGTGAGGAGCTTCCCACCTTCAAGGAGCCACTCGAGACACAGGACACCGACGAGTATCCCCTCGAGTACATTCAGCCACACAACCGGCTCGGCGTTCACTCGACGTGGCGAGACGATCCGAAGGCACTCCGGCTCCAGCGTGGCGGACCGATGGTGTGGCTCCATCCAGAAGACGCCAAAGAGCGCGGGATCGAGGACGGCGACACCGTCGTGATGCACAACGAACTCGGCGAGATCGAGGGCACCGCGAAGTACTACCCGAGTATGCCCAGAGGGACGACGATGCAGTATTTCGCGTGGGAGCGGTACCAGTACCCCAATCGGCAGAACTTCAACACGTTGCTCCCCATGCGGATGAAGCCGACACAGTTGATCCAGTACCCGGAGGAAAACGGCGAACATCTCCACTTCTTCCCGAACTTCTGGGGTCCGACCGGCGTGAACAACGACACCCACGTCGAGGTGCGGCCGAAAGGAGGTGACTCACAGTGAGCTACACGGAGACCGCAGACGGGGTCGACAACCAGATCGCGATGGTGCTCGACCTGAACAAGTGTATCGGCTGTCAGACGTGTACGATCGCCTGCAAGACCAACTGGACCGACGAACCCGGGCGGGAGTACATGTACTGGAACAACGTCGAGACGAAGCCCGGACAGGGGTATCCCCGTGGCTGGGAGGACGTCGGCGACGGCTGGGCGTCCGAGGACCGTACCGAACGGTCTCCCGGCGAGATACCCAGCATTGAGGGGTACGGTCGCCACTGGGAGTTCAACCACGAGGAGGTGCTTCTCGAGGGGAGCGACGAGCACATCGCGCCGGCGGAAGACCCCGAGTGGGGAGTCAACTGGGAGGAAGACGAGGGGGCCGGCCAGTACCCCAACTCGTATTACTTCTATCTCCCCAGGCTGTGCAATCACTGTACACATCCCTCCTGCGTCGAGGCGTGCCCCCGACAGGCCGTCTACAAGCGCAGCGAGGACGGGATCGTGCTCGTCGATCAGGAGCGGTGTCGCGGCTACCGGCACTGTGTCGAGGGATGCCCCTACCACAAGATCTACTTCAACATGGAGGAGAAGACGGCCGAAAAGTGCATCTTCTGTTACCCTCGGATCGAGGGTAACGGGCCCGACGGCGAACAACACGCTCCCGCGTGTGCAGATTCGTGCGTGACGATGCTCCGGTACGTCGGTCGACTCGACGACCCGACCGGTCCAATCCACAAGCTCGTCGAGGAGTGGGAGGTTGCGCTCCCCCTGCACGCGGAGTACCATACTGACCCCAACGTGTTCTACGTGCCGCCGATGTCGCCGGGACAGCACACGGAAGAAGGCGAGACTGTCGACGCCGACAGGATTCCACCGACGTACCTCGAGGAACTGTTCGGCCCGGACGTCCACGACGCGCTGGACACACTCGAACGCGAGCGGGAACGTGTCCGTGTCGGGGAAGACAGTGAACTGATGGAGATACTCACGACGAACGATCGGGAAAACCAGTACCAAATGGAGGTGTTCGCCGATGACTGACCGTCGCGTCGGTTCCCTCGCCCTTTTGGCGGGGCTGGTCGTCGTCGCGGTCGTGGTACTGGCGATTTCTGGCCCGGCACTGGGATATACAACCGGAGTAAACCAGCTACCCATAACCGAGATGACTGAAGAGGACGGGCTCGAGGATCCCGGTGCGGAGGCGTGGGCGGAGGTCGATTCGCAGACTGTCGTCCTCTCGAGCGCCGAAAGCGGCGTACCCGGATACGAAGACACGTCGGTCGGGCTGACTGACGTCGAGACTGCTCACACCGACGAACGGATATACATCAGGCTCACGTGGGACGACCCCACCGCGGACGAACACGTCGACGATCCCCGGGCGTTCGCCGACGCTGTAGCAGTGCAGTTACCGTTCGAACAGGACAAGGAACCGCCCATCGAGATGGGTAGCGACGGGGAGCCGGTGAACGTCTGGTACTGGACCGCAGACGGCGAGGTCGAGGAGCTGTACGCCGGCGGCATGGGATCGACGACGGAGATGGACGAGCCGATCGTCTCCACCGAGTCCAGCTACCAGGACGGTGAATGGAGTGTCGTCTTCACCCGAGATCTAACTACTGACGACCGGGAGCGGACCGAGATCGCCACCGACCAGCGCCTGAACGTCGCGTTCGCCGTGTTCGATGGCGACAACGCAGAGCGGGGCGGAATCAAGGCCGCAAGCGAGTGGTACCACTACCCGATGGACCCCGAGCCCGGCCCGTCGGTGCTCGAACTGGTGTTGTGGACCGTCGGCGGACTCGCGATCGTCGCGGTGCTCGTGATGACCGTCTACGGGATCAGGAACGTGGAACAATGACCGGACACGGTACGAGCGTCGACTCCGCTGACGAATCGCGTACAGTGGAACTCGAGGACGGCGAGGTCGATACGACACTCGCCAGTCGGGCGACCGTGTACGGTCTCCTCGTGCGCCTGTTCGACGAACCGGACGAACGGCTGCACGAAGCGATCGACGACGGGAGCCTGTCGGAAGAGCTTACCACGCTAGTCGAGCGTGCCGGCCTCGAGATCGACGCGCCCCAGTTGGAGACTGACGACGACCTGCGCACGCTGAAGGCGCGATTCAACGACATCTTCGAGGTCGGTGTCCCGAAGCCCTCGGTCCCGCTGTACGAGTCGTCTCACCGCGACGACGTGTCCTGGCACGACCTCAACCTCGACCTCGCCCGGGCGTACGACTACTACGGGCTGGATGTCGACGACTCGAACCGGGAGGATCACGACAACCTCCGCCTCCAGTTGGAGTTTGCGAGCTACCTCGCCCGCCGGGAGGCGGTCGGCGATCCGGACGCGGGTGCAGCCAGACGCGACTTCCTCGATCGCCACCTCACAGTCTTCGCCCGGCAGCTGAGCGACGCAATAGAATCGGAGCCGAACACCGGTGTGTACGGGGATCTCGTGGACTTCCTCGAGGCGTTCGTAGCGGCCGAACACCGGGCACTCGCCTCGACAGACCAATGACCGAAACCACGTCGCTGTCGTCTCGGGGATCGGCGGCCGTCAGTCCACAGCGGCGCCCGCGGCTCTTCCGGACGATCGTGCTCGGCGTCGCAGTCGCGACTGTGGCTATCGGGACAACTGTCGGCGCAGTCGGACAGAGCAGGTTCGCGGAGGTGCTCCCTCCATTCGCAACCGCGATCGACTGGGGGCTTTTGGCGCTATTGGCGCTTGGAGCACTCGGGTTCGTGATCGCCGCGACGGTCGACAGCGACCTCGGGAGGGTCGGGTTCGTGACCGTCGGCGCGTTCGCGGTTCTGGGGGCACTCGCGGACGGCGCGTTCCTGCCCGCCGTCGGCGCGACGCTGGCCGGGAGCGGCGTTGCTGCCGCCAGCCAGCTTCCGACCGCCACGTCGGCCCGATCGATTGCCGCATGGGGCGTCACGGGAGCGCTACTGATCGGAACTGGGGCCTCGATCGTCGGGGCGCTCGGCGTCGAACCGGCGACGTTGCGAACCCTGGGTGGCGTCCTCCTGTTCGTCGGCCTGGCGACGCTTCCGCTGTGGATCGGCGTCGGTGGTCTCGACGCAGCGCTCGGAATCTTCGTCGGAGCCTTCGTTGTCGGGATCGGCACCGGGGCCCCGACAGTGATGGGCGCGGTGCTGCTCGGCGGCCTCGGCGTCGTCGGCGTCCCGCTTTTGCTCGTGGCCGCCGGCGTCGGCGGTGCCGTGGCGGCGATCTCGGGAGCGCTACGGCAGGGACGACAGGTGACTGCGCTCGGGGGCGGTCTCGTCCTCGCCGCCGGCGTTCCGGTATCACTTCCCGCCGTGACTGCGGTCGCAGTCGGCGCGGCAACGATGGCGGTACGGGAGGGAGAACGATGACAGAGGAACCGGTGAAAGACGACCGACACGACAAGGATAGCGACGACAGAAACGGGAAGGCCCCGGACGAGCGGCTGAATCCGGCCCGGAGTCCAGGGGCCGGTGACGGTCCGAAAGACCTCTCGGAGATCGAGGTGAGCCGCGACGTGACGCTCGGCACCGCCGATCCCGAAGAGTTCACCGCGACCGACACAGCCCCAGTGGCGGACGCGACTGTCGAGGAACTCTGTTCGGCGTTGCAGGACGGCGACCGCGTCGAACGCCGCCGTGCAGCCGTCGCGCTCGCACAGCGCTCGAAAACAGAGGCAGCTGTGGAGCCGCTCCGGACTGCCGTACTGCAGGATCCGGACCCGGATGTGCGTCAGTTTGCCGTCGAAGCGCTCGCGACCCACGGCGACGAGTCGGTCCGCGAGACCGTCGAGGCGGTCGCGTCCGACAGCAACCCGTGGGTTCGTGCTGAAGCGGTGGTGACGCTCGATTCGCTCGATTGCGATGAGAGCCTCCCAGTGCTCGAGAGGATGCTCGAGGACGATCACCCGGCGGTGCGCAGGAACGCGATGATATCGCTGTTCAAAGCACGCGGCGAGGATGCACTGGTGACGCTCGTCGAAGGGCTGTCCGATCCGGACGAACGCGTCCGCGAGTGGGCGGCTGAACTGCTCGGCGGAATCGACGACGACCGGGCCCGGGAGGCGCTCACACGGACTGCAAACGACGACGAAAGCGACTTCG